>JAJYZA010000007.1 GCA_021800365.1 Nanobdellota archaeon | reverse complement strand
GATAATAGATTCACGCTGGTAAGATACGATATCGGAGGCAAGACACTAGGAAGCGCGATATGCTACATGGATGATGGGACTTTTCTGGTCGATTCAGTCGAGGGACACAGGACCTTCAGGAAGCCTAGGATATTCGATGCGGTCCGCAGGGACTTGGTGGAAAGGGCGAAAGAGAAAGGAGCAAAAAGGATATTGTTCAGCAAAGGCGGCACAAACGAGACTCCTAAGAAGTTCATGGAGTACCTTGGAAAACTCGGGTTGGAGAAGGGAAAGATAAAGATGAAACTGGACACTGAAGGATATCTCGAAGCCGATGAAGACAAAGCGAGAGGATATATACTGAAAATATAAAAGGCTACATACAAAAGCCTACGCACAGAAAAAGGTGTGCGTTTGATGCCTGTGACATCCCCCCATGAATGAATTCATGGGCTTCCAGCCAGGGGCGCAACTGCCAAATAAGCCTTTATTTTATTCTGGTTTTATTCAAACTGTCTATGCTGTCATCGGATGCTCTGGAGTTTTTCCCAATACACAGCTTTTTATTTTAAACCGGCTTAATTAGATTATGGTTTCTAAATCTGGCTGGAAAATAGCGATAATAAAAGGTGATGGGATAGGTGAAGATGTAATAAATGCATCTCTTCCGGTCATAGACGCTACAAAAGAACGATTTAAAATAAACCTAACCTACAAATTTGGCGAGGGGGGATTACACTGCGTAGAGAAATATGGTACGAATCTGCCGGAAGAAACGGTGACTCTGATGAAAAATAGTGACTGTGTGATAAAAGGTCCTGCAACGACACCGGAAGGGGCTAGTTCTTTGAGCAGTCTTGCAGTTAAAATAAGGGAGATGTTCGATTTATATGCAAACGTAAGGCCTTCAAAGGCATTACCGAATGTAAAAAGCATAAAACCCGGCATAGATCTAGTCATTGTGCGCGAAAATACAGAGGGGTTGTATGCTGGCCTTGATTTTTCTGTCGATAAAAACACGGCGATAGGGATACGCCTGATAACCCGGGGCGCATGCGAAAGGATATGCAGGTTCGCCTTTGATCTGGCAAAAAAAAGAAAAGGACATGTTACTCTTGTCCATAAAGCCAATATCTTAAAGGCATCTGATGGATTGTTTAAAGAAGTTTTCTATACCGAAAGTAGAAAACATCCGAAAATAAGGGCAGACGATGTCCATGTCGATGCGATGACGCAGTGGTTGATAAGTAAACCGGAGACTTATGATGTTATAGTAACGGAAAACTTATTCGGGGACATAATTTCTGATGAAGCTGCTGAGACCGTCGGGGGTATTGGAGTTGGCCCGGCAGCAAATATTGGAAAAGATTATGCGATGTTCGAGCCGATACACGGTTCAGCTCCAAAGTATACTGGAATGGATAAAGTGAATCCAATAGCGACTATACTTTCAGTCAAGATGATGTTTGAATGGATGGGATACGATAAAGCCGCAAATGCCATACAGGTGGCCGTCGAGTCGGTGCTGAGAGAAGGAAAGGTTCTCACATATGATCTGGGTGGGACGGCAAAGTGCTCTGAAGTCGGCAAAGAGATTGCCGGGAAAATTTAAGGTGCCGCTTTTACACGATAAGAATCAGTAATAATGCGTTTTGACTAAGAATAATTCATTAAAATTCTGTCCGTTCTCAGTGTGTACCATGAAGATTCTTAAAGGAGTACATTTCGGTTTAGCCTCTATAGTTTTCTCATCCGATTTATTGGCGGTCGAAATAGGAGATATTTCATTTTTAAGCGGGGTGCCGAAGATCCCATAATCATCGGTACATATAACAAAAGGGATTTTTTATCTAACAAATTGCCGCAGGCCTTGTAGTTTAATTATCAATAAAACTACAAAATCCCAGCCACAAAAAGCTTTATATGCTCAAAGTCATCTTATACTCTAAAATAGTGATTAAAACAAGGAGGTCAAAAGACTATGAAAGAAATGATTAGAAGACTATCAGAGATACTATTCAGAAAACAAAATACAACAACGGGTTATAAATTCGTATCCGGAGACCTTAGAAGCTTTGAAGGAGACCGGCCACAATGGACTCCCGGCGTCGCACTCACATATGACGGCGAAGTCATAGCTGGCTTTAGAGGTTTCCATGCATCATCTGATCTATACTCGGTTTTCAATAATCACCGAGTAGAGAATCTTTGCCTAAGCGATCGTTTATTCGAGGTGGAAGCCCGAGACGTGGTCTATTGTGGGAAAAGACTATTCGCAGCCAATGAAATGACGCTTACAAGGGAGATAGACCTGAAACCGCTGTCGGTGGAATATGCCATCGGTTGTGCGAGACACGTGCTTCCGAACTTCGAGAGGAAATATCCAGACGACGCTCGACCCAGAGAAGCCATCAAAGCCGCGGAGAAATGGCTGAAAGAACCTACTGAAGAAAATAGAATTTCTGCTTGGTCTGCTGCAAATTATCCTTGGCCTGCTGGAGATTCTGCTTGGTCTGCTATGTATGCTGCTAGGTCTACTACGTATGCTGCTGGGTATGCTTTGTCTGCTGCCGAGTATGCTGCTAGAGCTGCTGCTAATCCCGCAATGGAAAAAAAATGGCAGGCAAATCTGCTTGAAGAGCTGGTAAAGAAGCATTACTTATAAACATTAAATCCAGGCAAAGTAATCTATTTTAGATACATAGGAAACAAAGTTGAATCAGAATCAAGAGAACCACCGCAAGCTTTGTTTGTAAGTTATAGAACAATAGTGACTTTGTAAACAAAAGGGATTTTATAAACAAAACCATGCCTATATTCGGACATAAAAATATGACTATACGAATTCTTGCGTAAGATAATGGGACGACATTCATTAATGCTTTACTTTTAAAACCTCGTCACAGTATTGCCTAAATTCCAAATCTGAGTCATACATAGGCTTTAAGCGTTTGTTCAGAGGGAGTTTGGGGGTTATGTTTGATTTTGGCTTAGCTAATCTTATTTTATTCGAGGGGTATACCTGTGCCGGCGGTTTAATCCCACTAACCATCTCCTTTAACATTGTACTGTAATGTATATTCCCATGTATGTCTGCGACTACTATTTCTAGATATGGATGGGTAAATTCAAGTAAACGACCCCAACAGTCCAATGGGCATGCAGGAAAAACTTCTATATCTTCGTGGCCTGCATCTTGATAAACCTCTATCATTCTCCTAAAATCTGTTCCGCTATATCCTTCTGACATGGCAATGATTAAACCTACTTCCTCAGCATGATTGCCCTTATGCCCATATGTTTCTATATTAAATCCTGGGATTAATCTACCATCGTACATTTCAAATGCAATCCCTACTTTTGATCTAAAAGATTTTGCATTTTCCCTTGCAGCTAAAGCGAGAGCTATTGCTTTCTTGATCGTCTTGTCGATTTTAGTCGATTTAGGCATATCGTTAACTATAGAACCATACCAGTATTTATAGATTAAAATGTTGCAGTGGTTGTCTAAATGAATATTGAAGGTGCCGGCGGGAGTACATTTTTGTGCGCATTCGAGTGCGAAAAATCGATTATTCTACGCACTTCGGATGGCTTAATGCCGGTTGCTTTTGCTATGGATTCAATCTTATCCCCGAATCCGCCCTCGTTTTTGTAATAGAATATCCTGTCTATGTCTTCATATGACATACCGAGCTCGCCTTCTGCAGTGTGACCTTTCCATAACTGAGGAGACGGCACTTTTTCTGCTATCCTTGTAAATATCTTCATATTCTCTTTACTCCCCAAGTGATACAATACTGATCTAACCTGTGTTTTGTATAAGTACTCCGGTACATTTATGTCGACGCCCCCGTCACCATATTTAGTATAGTAACCTAGTTCATGTTCACTTCTATCGTCTGTGCCGGCTACTATCGCCTTTCTTTCATTTGCTTCTTTGTACAGAAGTAGCATACGTATTCTAGCTTTTACGTTTGCCATCGCGATTCGATCTTGGTTCTTCGAGCTGTTAGTTTTAGCTATCTCGTCGAATATTTTCTCAATGTCTATCTTTCTATTTCCCATCCCTAGTGTCTCGCACAGTTCTTCGGCATCGCGCATATCGCTAGCAGACATTGAATCACCAAGCGGCATGATCAGTCCCTTAACATTTTCATGCCCAATTGCTTTGCAGCAGATATATGCAGTCAACGCAGAATCGCTGCCTCCAGAAACCCCTATGACCGCTGTATTTATTCTAGCCCTAGCAAAATATTCTTTCACCCATTCGACGCCGTGGTTTATCGCCCGTTCTGGATCAATCGCTAGCTCTGCAGGGACATTCATATGGTACCCTAGACTTCATTAAATTCTTTTAAGGCGTCTTTTGTGTTAAGTACCTTAGCACCGTAGTTCGCTTTTATGTACGCCTTTCCCTGCTCGTTCTCTTCGGCCGTGAACCCTTCCACCGCGTCTTCGATCAAGACTACATTATAACCTCTAAAGAACGCTTCCGCAGAAGTATGCCTATCGCATATCCCAGTTGTGAGACCGGTTATATACAAGGTATCAATGCCTTTTAACTTCAATAGCTTGTCCAAAGCCGTATCTATGCCGCCATTGTCCCTAAAACCGCTGTAAGTCCCTTTTTCTACATTAAAAGGTCCCTTTGATTTGCGGGCTAAAACCTCGTTTAGTCCTTCGCCGCGCTTTATTGTATAAAGGTTATTTATAGGCAGCCACGGCACTATCTCGCTACCCTTAGTTCCCTGCATGGCGTGCGGTCCCCATACCTTCAGTTCATAATCTGAAGGAAGATGTGCATCACTACAGTATATTAGAAGTATGCCTTTTTCCAGCGCAGAGTTTGTAAGTTTTACCAGGTTCTGCACTATATTAAGTCCTCTTGGACAACTTACGCGTGGATTGACGTCTTTGTTCAAGAAGTCATTCAACATATCTACCACTAACAAAGCTTTTACCATATTACCTCCTTTACTTAAGATATTGGCCCCAGAGCCAACATTCTCTCCTTTAATTCTTCTTCTGCAGCTTCCATTTACCTTCTTTCTGCGTCGTGTTCCCTTTGCTGTCGCTTCTCAATTAAGCCCACTATTATTTTTTCTTTTTTGGGAAGCATTTTAGTGAGCTCGTTCTCCAACACACCGTTCTCGTATTTTGATATTTCAAAGCGATCATACATAGTACGGTATTGCCCATTATTAGTATAAAAAGAGAACGTCAAAATTTCTTGCGTTTGATAAAATATCTGTAATGTCATAAAAGAGTCATGCTTTAAACTGTACCGCACAGAAAAGCCATTAATACCACTCATAGACCCATAATCCGCTGGATGAGAACCGGCGGCGTGCGCAAGACGATCACCACTATACGAATAATCGTGTATTCTAGGAATCCCGCCCAAACCTTCAAGCACATTCAGCCAAAAATCTGCTACCCAATTTAACTTGCTCTCCTTTTTTATAATCCCTTCTAATCTGGTATGTTTTTTCATAAATCGTCTCCGTTCCTTTCTTCGAAGGACAGGTTTTCTCATAATCTAATTATGAATGCACCGTAGATTAATAGAAAGAGTTACAGGCAAATATTGTATATACCAATTAGACAAAAGAGAAACTTGCCGCAAAGTACAAGGATAAATTAAGCTAGCGTATACATAAGAATGTCTAATATGAAAGGCCTGGAACCAGCTTTGATAAGTAAAGATGAACTAGCGCTGTTTCTGGATTATTATGAGCTCACCGGCGGCAAAGCAGATTTTGACCGCGCAAACAATGAGATAATAACGGAAACGTTCTTTGTAAGAAAAGTACCGAAGTATCTTGGTTCTTACATGATCGCAGCCGGCCTCGAACAGGTAATAGATTTCGTAAATAATTATAAGCTTAGCGAAGAGGATAGTAAATGGCTGGAGAAAACCTCTGGAAACGACTTCAACGCGGAGTTTCTCGATTATCTCAAAAATTTCAAATTCGGGGGAGAAATATACGCCGTACCGGAGGGAACGCCGATTTTTCCGAATGAACCTATCCTTAGTATAACCGGTCCTTCAATAGACGTGCAGTTATTCGAGACGTATATATTAAGTGTAATGAATTTTCAAACGTTGATAGCAACAAAGACGTCTAGGATAGTGAATGCGGCAAAGGGAAAGACGATACTTGAATTTGGCGCCAGACGCGCGCATGGAAGAGATGCCGCTCTCCTTGGCTCAAGAGCAGCTTATATCGCGGGCACTACCGGCAGTGCGCTTGTGCTTGCCGGTAAAAAATTTGGTATCCCATACATAGGAACGATGCCGCATAAATTTATACAGGAGCGTGACTCGGAACTACAGGCATTCAGAGAATACGCGGAATCATTCCCACACAATACGGTCTTATTGATAGATACATATGACACATTAAACGGCGCTAAAAATGCATGTATCGTTGGCAGAGAATTAAAAAAGAAGGGTTACGATTTAAAAGGCGTAAGATTGGACAGTGGGGACCTTTTAAAATTGAGCAGTGGCGTGCGGAAGATTCTGGACGACGCCGGTTTTAAGGACTCTAAAATTTTAGTCAGTAGCGATCTTGATGAATACAAGATAGAAGAACTGCTCTCCAATGGTGCACCGATTGATGGCTTCGGCGTCGGCACAAGGCTGATAACCGGGGCAAATTACGATTCTATGGAAGATAAGGGAGAAGTGTCCGCACTCGGCGGCGTATACAAACTGGTCGAGGTCACAAAAAACGGTAAACCTATACCCAAGATAAAAGTAAGCAATGATGTAGATAAAACTACGCTCCCCGGCAAGAAACAAGTTTACAGGGTGTATAGTGATAATAAATATTCATATGATGAAATAAAGTTGTTTGATGAAGGCGCACCGCCGGGTTCTAAACCGCTTCTTATACCGATAGTATTGGGCGGAAAGATAATATACAAGTTTCCTGAGATAAATGAGATAAGAAAGTTTTGCTTAGATGAAACGGCGAGGTTACCTGACAAGTATAAGGTTCTACGGGGCGCGGAGACCTATCCGGTAAGGATTAGTGATGAATTAAATTCACTAAAAAAAAGGCTACTCGAAAAGGCACAGACTAACACGTAGTATACCAGTGCATGTATCAAGAGCTTTTAATGTAATAGACGCTGTACCTAGCGTCGCGAAGCGCACGCTGTTCCTCAATGATTCCACTTTTTAGTAAATAGCTGAGTCCAGATCTGACCGTTCTTGAAGGCATGGCGCTCATCTGTATCAATTCTTTCTGCGTGAGCGCGCCTTCATATTGCAATATCTTAAATAGAAATTTCGCTGATGGAGGCGCACTCTGTGGTAAGTTACCATTCTCTGGCATCCGCTTCTTCAATTTATCAAATACGTTCTTGCTAAACTCCTTAAACCTGATAAATTCGGCTGGCGCATCCGCATTATTTACAAGTACTTCCTCTCCTTTTAGTTTGGCCCTGAATCTTCCATCTGTGACGACCTCTACGCCTGTAGGACACTGTATCGATTTTATCAGCACATCGCTGCTGTCCCTTACCACAAAAGGTTTGTTTTGATTCAATGAAGATATGGGAGTCACAATGAAAACCTTAGCATTCGAGAACACAACCGGTCCACCCGCAGAAGATGAATAACCGGTTGAGCCAATTGGCGTTGATATTATTACGCCATCACCAGCGTCCCTAAAGATTAATTTACCGTCAATAATCACCTCGTATGACATTATGGTCGCACTTTTTCCCGCGGTTATAACGACGTCGTTCAGCGCTATCGATGATTCGGCTCCATCGGCCTTCGCTTCTAACCTAGAATATTCCTCTACTGTATAATCACCGTTTTGTATCTTCTCCAGCGCCTTTGGGAACTGGTCTGCTGTTATTTCTGAGAAAAAATTAGTTGAAGAGGTAGTGACGCTTAGAACTAAGACCTTCATGCGATCCAGCTCCTTAAACGTTCTTAATACATTAAAACTGTCCCCTATCAAAATCACTATGTCGACGTTCATTGAACGTATGCTTGCTATTTTTGTCTTCCATTGAAAACCAGGTACCTTACTTTCCAGTACGACATCCTGTTTTGAGTCTTTTAGTATTTTGGTTATTTCGCGTGCTATCGCCATGCTTTTTTCGTCTCTTTTGTCAAAAGCCAGACCGAACTTCATAATTAAGACGTGTATTCAAAACTATTTATAATTAAACGACTCATCTGGTTTTTCGCGCATGAATCATGGTCGTGTGACAGACTTCAGGTCAAATCCTAACGTTATACCGTATTTTATGCAGTTTAGCGTAAAGTCTGTTCCACATGTTTCTAACTGTGAGTCGTCTACTCGGATTATTCCAATTTTATATCTCCTTTTTTATGGCTTGTTAACATGATTTAGACCCCGCGTATTTTCCCCGTTTTTGCCCGACGAATACCATAAATTTCTAGAGACGCGCTGGTAGATTTATTAAGCGGAGGAAGATGCTCTGTACCGTCTTTTGTACTTACATAAGAAAGCCCAGACTGGCCATCCGAACATATTTGGTATCCATCGTTCTTTAATGCGTCTGTTTCGGTATCATCCAAGCCACAGGAGGATAAAACTTGCACATCTAATGACCGTGGCGCGACTTTTGTTCTTAATAAGCCCCTGTCTGCACATATCTCCACACCAAAGTGTAAGCCATTCTGCTTAAAAGTGGATACGCGCGCGTCTTCTGAATCTCGCCCGGGAGCGCATAAGTGCAGCGCACAGTCTAAATCAAAGTTACAACTACCGCCGTTCTCATTCTTAAAAACAGAATATATCACTTTTCCATCCCTGAATACTGGCATCACGTTATACAGGTTTTTTCCATTTGTGTAAATCATCATAGTGCCGGGCATAACTATTGCATTGCTTCCTTTTGTTATGTCCTTGATTATATTGATTAGTTTTCTGGCCTCGCGCGGAGAATACGGCAAACTGCTCCTTTTAATAGCCGTTTTTGGTACATCTGGGTACACCGCTGCAAAAAGATTTACTGCATCGCGCGGGGCAAACTTATCGGTCAGTGAATATTTAGATGCTAAACCCCACTCGGGCCCTACAATTAAATCTAAACCCCGCTTCACACCTTCTTTTATGCATTTAATTGTTGTTCGGGTATTATGTCCTTTATTATGGCTAAAACCTGTATTTAATTTTATTATGCCTACATAATAACTTTCATCCGACATATCGGCCTTTAACCTTTGGAAGCGTGTAAACGTCCAGTTCATCGTATATTCTGAGACGCGCATCTGCTGGCCAATTTGTCGCCGTTCTTACGTTAGAACTAGCAGTATTGCCATCTGCACACACAACATATCCAGTCTCCTTTAAGGCGAGGGTTTCTGTATAGCACACTCCCGAAGAAGACAGTACCTGGATATCTAAAGATCGCGAAGGCAGGCTGCTGGCTAGTAAACCGCGATCAGCACATATCTCAACGCCGAACTTGATTCCGGCGCATTCGAAGGAAGATACCCTCTTTTTTCCCTGCGCCTGCAAGGCTAACTTAAGTGTTCCATCTAAATTATATTCAGTGCTGCAGCCGTCCTTATTCTTAAAAACAGAATATATCACTTTTCCATCCCTGAATACTGGCATCACATTGTATAGCTTTAATGCAGATGTGTAAATCATCATCGTGCCCGGCATAACTATCATATCGCTGCCTTTTGTAGCGTCTTTAAGCAAATTTATTATTTTTCTGGCCTCGCGCGGAGAATATGGCAACCGCCAAGGGTTTGCAGGATAAAATTTTGTGGCGTCCTTTGGAGAGAGTTCGGCATCTTCATCCTGGCCTAACATCAGCCCCCATTCCGGGCCTACGAGCAAATCTAACCCCAATTCTTTCCCTGCGGTTATGCATCCTAGCGTGGCTTGCAGATTGGTCTTTTCGGTGATATACGCTTTTGGCGTTAACAGCCTTATCAGACCCACCTTGTAACTATCAGTTACCATATTGATATTATATGATTGGAAGGCATATAAATAGATTACTACTTATAAATAACGCTTATTCTGCTTAATTTGGCATTTGTAGCGCGCAATTTTAACATGCACTAGAAGCTAAAGCGGCGTGCTATCTGATTTTATCCGTCTCCGAAGGCTTAAGTATCCTTTCTACCTCTTTGATAAAGGTGCGCACATCGACGGATTTTTTTGCTGAATTAAAGACGACTTCATCATAAACCTCGTTCTTGTATGCATGCGTTAACATGTTTCTGAGGCGACGAAACTCCCGTAGGTGGTTTAGTGTTTTCCTGCTCAGTAGATTATTAAATTTATCTATTAGCCCTTCTTCAGAAGAGGCTATTGTCAGCTCCTTAAGTTTTACTAGGAGTGCTAAAACGTCTATCTCGCCATCATTGATGAGTTGTAGGTCCCGTTCTGTAGCCCTTTTGAGGGTGAAATCCGCGGCCCTATAATTTTCTAATGATGCAGGAAGCTTGCTCTCGATTTCACCGAGATAACCTTTTATGTCGGCTAATTTTTCTTCTAACCTAGTTAGTATTTCCATAAACCATTAATTCGTAGACGTGTTTAAACTCCTCATATTCCATTAATGTGCGCATTGCAAAAGCATAAAGCTTTGACTTATCTTTGCAGAACAGCATTGTACCGTTGTCCAAAACTTCTTTTTTTACATTAACCGCCAAAGAGTTCAGGCAAGAAATGTCCAGTTTTGGATCATTCTCGTAGTCTTCATATTTAGAAAGTACTGATAGTTCGTCTTTGTCCTTAGCCAATAGGAACGCCAAATCCACATCCCTATAATTCGTTTTCTTTTCGGCAAAACTCCCAAAGACGAATATGGCAATAACCTCTGGATCGTTGGCAGCTTTCTCCATGATTTTCTGTATCCTTTCATTAATACGCTCATTTGTTTTCAACCATTGAATTACTGCTTCTTCTACCGCCTTGCTTAATGAACCTTTAAAATAGCCAAAACGTTTTAGTGCACCGTCTCTTAAACTTTTGCCGACTTCGTCATTGATGTAAGCTTTTAGTTCCATAATAATTATTATCCCTTAAGGTATTAATACCTTATCTTTTTTAAAATTTGTTGTACTTTGGCCACGCGGGCCACTAGAAGAAATGTAAATTTACTGTTGCGCACCCCGGCAAAATATTTGGTTTTAAAATCATTTTATATTGGAGGTTTTTGCTAAAGTGTCGCTTTATCTGACTTTGCAATCATCGCTATCCTTTTTACGCCACCGATTTGTTTTATGTACTTTGAAATCTGCACCGGCACTAACTGCTCCCAGTGTTCACCTTTTAACATCTTTTTCCTTATATTTGTGCCGGAAAGATCACTCCGATCATGCAAACTCGTCGATTCGACCTTGTATCCTTTATCCAAGAAAAGTGTTCTAACAAGCGGATTATTTGTAAATATCACATCAAATTTAGGCACTAATGTCTCTATGTGTGAGACCCAAATAGAATTTGAATCCACGTCTTCCACTGGCACTATATAAAAATCTTTGTGCACTGATTCTTTTAAGACCGCTGAAATCATTTCTAAGCGTTCCCCAGCCGTAAAGGGATTCTCTAGGGTGTAAGAGTGCTGTGCACTCCCTATAACTATGATTATAGAATCGCTTTTTTCAAGTATCTTCTCGACTAGGTTGAGATGGCCATTGTGAAACGGCTGGAACCTCCCCACTAAAAGAGCACGCATGTTATTGTCTGTCAACATATTGTTATTTTACCTCTCCTGTTATTTATGTTTTCCATTTTTGCGTTCGCTTTCATCCCACGATTTAAATCGTGGGTTTTCCCGCTAACACTTTATAAATAAGTATAATGTGACTGCTTAAAAGTCCTTTATTTGCTCCCTATTTCGCAAGGGCCATTGTCAAATTTATAAGTCAGAAATATTTCTTTTTCCTTTTATTTAAGACTTTACAATCCATGTCTACCTTTTCGTATTGGTCTTCCTACAGGCTAAATGGAGCGAAGGATCTTCGCTTTTAACTTATTCGCATATATACATTTTACTTACTACTTGAGAATAAAAAGCGTTATATACTAATTATATTCAATAAACACTATGAAGCTTGAGACTTTACTTGAGAAAAACCATATTTTGAGGATAGACGCACTTGGACGCAACGCAAGGCTTGCTGCTGAAGAGACGATTGGGAAATATGAAAGAAATTTTGCGGAGGGGGTCGCTTACTGGCTGGGAGAGATTGCGATGGGCACTAAGGATAAAGATACCGTCATAGAATCTGCAAGGATGATTGGGAGATATGAAGGAGTTACTGCGATGCGTGTCGCTTACTGGCTGGGAGAGATTGCAATAGGCGCTAAAGATAAAGATACCGTCATAGAATCTGCAAGGACGATCGGAAGATGCGGGGGGGATGCCGCAGAGGGGGTCGCTTCTGGGCTGAGGGGAATTGCAATTTACACGAAGGATAAAGATGCAGTCATAGAATCTGCAAGGATGATTGGAAGATATGAAGGAGTTACTGCAAGAGAGGTCGCTTGGGGGCTGGGGGACATCGCATTTGAAACGAGGGATAAAGATACCGTCATAGAATCTGCAAGGACGATCGGAAGATGCGGGGGGGATGCCGCAGAGGGGGTCGCTTGGGGGCTTGGAAAGATTGCAATTTACACGAAGGATAAAGATGCCGTGAGGGCGGCATGTGGTATAGTAAACAAGGTTGGAAAACAGGCATTAGAGCTACTAGATTACAAGGACATTACCACCATAAGCCAAAAAGGGTTAGATAAGCTGATAGATCAGAAAGAGGATTTTGATGCGGTCTTTGCTTACGTCAAATCCGGCTGCATCCTGCCTTTACCTACCAGGGAGAACATAAAAACATATGGGAAACTGGCTTACAGATACGTATCCGATACTTATGGGATAAGCAAGGAGCTTGGCATAGAGAAGATGCTTATGCTGTTTTCTGTCAACAAAGAGAAAAGAAAAGGACTGGCCAGGCTGATTAATAAGTCAACGGAAAGGAATAGGAAAGAATACAGCATTTCCGATGGGGGCGACAAGATGGATATAGACAGAAGTAAGCTGCCCTATCTTTTATTGCTTGCAGTGACTGGATCCAGAGATAAGCTAAAGGAAGAAGAGGCATTTAGACTCGCCTCCGGCATCGTCGGGGAAAAGGCGGTCAACAGAGCGAGAAATTCATTCAATTCATCGTATAAGTCGAAGCTGCCTGAGATCATTTCTTATGTAAACAGGGATGAAGTGGACAAAGCGATAAATATACTAAAGAGTACTAAGGATGAATCCATAAACGATGTTCTTGCCTGCATGGATTACAGGGATACTGGTTTTTCGGGGGGAAATGCGATGCTTTCTGCCGTAGAGAGCAATGATCCTCTTGATTATGACAGCAGGGTGCAGATCGCCTGCGTATACCTTCCGAGAAGTTATAATGAAGGTATCTATGAATACTGCAAGGACGATAGGTTCACGCTGGTAAGATACGATATCGGGGGCAAGACACTAGGAAGCGCGATATGCTACGTGGGGGATGGGACTTTTCTGGTCGATTCGGTCGAGGGACACAGGACCTTCAGGAAGCCTAGGATATTCGATGCGGTCCGCAGGGACTTGGTGGAAAGGGCGAAAGAGAAAGGAGCAAAAAGGATATTGTTCAGCAAAGGCGGCACAAACGAGACTCCTAAGAAGTTCATGGAGTACCTCGGACATCTCGGGTTGAAGAAGGGAAAAATAAAGATGAAACTGGACACCAAAGGATATCTTGAAGCCGATAAAAATGGAGCTTCTGGATACGTCTCGGAGATATAATCAATGGCTTTGTTTAATCCACAAAGATATACTCCGTGAAATTTACCCGAACATCTTTCGAAAGAGGAATTTCCAACGTATTTGTTAAACGTTCACTTCCTTTAATTACTCCCCGTTCCTCATAATATTCATTCTGTCCCCCGTCGCATTTATTTCATGATTAGAATCGTGATTTTCTGCTCAATTTTATGTAAAAAGAGCCATATCAGTTACTTGAATCTATATTTAATCCTTTGAGGATAAAGTTTCTATAAAATAATCTATAAATTCCTTAGCGTTTACTTTAACGCTTACCGCAGCGTTCAATTTCGCCTCTTCCTGAAATTTCCCTTCTCGTCTTTCGGCTATCGACATACCGTGCGTATGTATTCCCTCGGTCTCTACAACTACGTCCATATCCTTCGTTTCTATAAAGTCTTTATTTATGGCATATCCGACCGTCAGCGCATCCGGCAACGGATTACCTTCTAATTTTAAGACGTTTACATAAAATTTCTGATAGAAACGTATAAGTTTTACGGCGAGCTTGGCCACCTTACCATCGCCGAAACGCTGCAAATCGGTCGGTTTTAGGATGACACGTTGCGTAACGTCTCGTGAGATGAGGGTTTTCTTTACGGAGGTGTGCAGTATCTCATCTGCCGCGTATGGGTCACAATAAAAATTAAATTCAGCTACCCGCGTTACGCTGCCCGGTTCCGTTATCGCCGCGCCCATTATTATCAAATCTTTTACCCTGTGCATTATGTCCGGCTTCTTCTTAAAAGCGGTTATGATATTAGTAAGCGGACCGGTACTTATCAGCGTGTCTACGCGCCCGGATTCTACGTTTTTTATTATAAAATCATCTGCATTTTCTGGCACGGACATGGATTTTTTGGGAAGCACTATGTTTGCAAAACCATTTTCGCCATGTACGTAATTCGCTTTTATCCTCTTACCGATTACGGGTTTTCCTGCACCCTGTGCAACAGGGATCTTTACGCCGAGATAATCTAGCAATGCGAGTGCGTTATCCGTCGTCCTTTGCACTGACGTATTGCCGAATGATGTGGTTATCCCAGCTATATCTAAGCGCTTAGATTTTATAGCCAGCATTATTGCCAGTGCATCATCAATTCCAGGATCACAGTTTATTATTACGGATTTCATCGCACCAATTTTTCTGTCACGTGCTAATCGACTTATTTAAGAGGATAATAAGTGCTGAACTTATATTTAAGTCTTAAAAAAGCGTGTTATGCCAAACGCCTAGAAGCATTTACGTAAAGTTGAGTGGAAAACTAATAATCTTAATCGTGGGAGCATCAAATATATTTAGACTTATAGCTTAATTAGTCTAAAGTAAGCAGGGGTATCTCCATTTCATCTTCTGATAAGCCGCCGTGATTGGATTTCATAAGAGCTTTTTTCCTCCCCTTTAAAGTGTTGAAATCATATTCATAATAAGAATCGTCGGATGGAATGCCGATAAAATCCGGCATGTTTTTGGATACTTCTCTATCTATTTGCCCTAGAAGAGTATGCGCATCTTTCTTGCCGAAGACTTTTAAATTATATCTTGACAGCTGCATGGTTAAATCGCTTCTTGATCTAAACAGCGGTGCACGACCATCCCCATACGGGGGTAACTCAAGTTTATCCATCAGCGCTTTATCGGAACGCAGGTTTATTCTCTTGCCTAAGTTAATATGGCCATGATCTGCAGTTATTACTGTGCTAGCGTATTTTGCCCTGCTTTTCTGGATATGGATTAATTTATCCAAGACGTATACCGCCGCGTCGAAAGCCGGCCTACCATCCTCACCATACGCGTGCTCCAACGAATCAATGTATGGTAAGTAAAGATGAACTAGTCGTACCTTCGGGTTATCAAGCAGCTTGCTGTACAAGAAAAGAGCATCCCATATATTCGAATAGCCTATCATTTGTGTAACGCCGGAGAATATTAAATTGCTATAAGAGCTTCCAACGAGCTGTTCTGGCAATAACACCGCACTCCGTATCCTCTTCTTTTTAAGGATTTCAAAAGAAGTTTTAAATTTTACCAAGTCGGTCAGCCGTGATATCCGCGCTAGTGCTTCATTAATGTGTGAGGACGCATAAGTAAATTCCAGCGGTTTTATAATGGAACCAGTCTCCTTAAAAAAGGCCCGATAGCCTATTATCCCGTGGCTTCCGGGTGTCAATCCGGTCGATAGCGACGCTAAAGATGAGGCAGTTGTCGATGGAAATACGGACGTTGTCTTTAATGCATAAACGTCACTCGGTAATTTTAGTCTGGAAAACAGATTCCAGCCCAAGCCATCTACGACAACGATAGATAACTTTTTATTTTTCTGGCTAAGCAGCCCGAGGGAGCTTTTCCCGTAATTTATACCGAACCTTTTTAACACCTCTGATGCGATGGCGCATTGGTTTCTCGAATAATCCGGATATATCATATGAGTTAATACGCAATGATTCTTGTGACACCCCCCATGAATGAATTCATAGGCTTCCAGCTCCTATCGGAAGCTTAAGCTTCCTCAGAGCGTATAGTTCCTGCTTCTTTGAATCATGGCTCGTAGACCTTGCTTTGATTTTCATCTTTGCAAGTTCCGCCGTCAGAGGGTTCTCCACAGGCTTGTATTCCCCTCTGTCCGAGGGTATCGGATTCAGTCCTATCTGTTCAAGACCGAAATCCCTGCTGCAGCCGAAGTATCTGGAGAATATCTCTTTCTGCTCCTCATTGGGATACAACCTAAATCTGTATGCTGTCAGCATATTGTTATCTACTTCTTTCTGCTATTTATGTTTCCCATTTTTAAGTTCGCTCTAATCCCACCGCTAAAGCAGGTGGGTTTTCCCCCCACCTTTGATAAATAAGATGGTTTAATTACCGGCTCATCCTAAAGAGATGCCAGATAAGCAAGTGGCCCTATCGCAAAAACCACATTCAAAATTATCCAGACGATCTGCACGCGTACTTTATACAATAAAAGAGACAGCAGCGAATAAATCGCTACCAGTATGGCTCCGATTCCAAACGCAAGAGAGTTTAAAATTTGCGTGTTCCCTGTATTGAGTGCATAACCGATTGCTAAAAGGACAAATCCGGCGCTGCCTATAAATCCTATTGGTTCCTTGCTGTAATAATGCACGGAGTAGAGATAGCCAATCAGCAGGATTATTGCGCTGAGTATCACCGTCGTGGTCATAAAGATTCCATTTGAAAAGAGCGATAAAACTATGCCGATAAGTATCACCGTCTGAATTGCGATAAGATTCTTCTGCTTATTCTCTATCGCTACGATCAAAAGGATAATATCGCCTATTAAAAAAACCCCGTCCTGCAAAAAAGAAGCACGAGGCAAAAAATCCAAAGCAAAGACTATCAGGACCATCGCAGCCATTGCCGCCGCAAATAATACATAGGATACAAAATGGTTTGGATCTTTGCTCTTTTTCGAGCCCGATTTTTTCATAATTAATTTGATATTATAGAAGTTTATTGTATATATCCGTTTAGATTGAATTAAATCCGAAGGCAACTTAAATACAAAAAACGTGTATTCAAACCATAGAGCGATTAGAAAAAATGCTTCTAACCGGACAATTACATCGCGGAAGCCAATGGCCGGGTTATATTCTCCTGGGAGTCTAAAAAGTGGAAGACTGCCAAAAATCTTGAACGGATACTATTCAGTGCTTTCGTTGCTTCTGTTTCTTAAGCATCTTTAGTATGGACGCTGCGAATGTCACGACGGAAAAAAGCAACAAGAGAACGAACGCAAATGATACACCAAAAGTCGATCCAGTCCCTGCTGCTCCAAAACCAAACAAGTAATTCGCGCCGCCCAATCCACCGATATTACCGGCAAATTCGCTTAATGGCAGGTTTAAAATTACATCGAATACCATCGCTGCGATACCAACAAGGCTCCAAATAGACAAACTATAATACACTACGCGCGTATATGATAATAAATAAAGTTCAAGGAGCATGATATTTACCGCGGTAAATACAAGCAAACCAAGCCAATGCAACCAAGCGTAATAGATTAGATTTCCATCAAATACCAATAAATAAAGAGCCGCGATGATTTCTAGAAACATGGAGACTGTAATGATAGTTGCAACAAGTTCTTTATTGAAATGGATTAGTTTATTCTTTTTATCCAAGAATTTTGCTAGTGCCAGCCCTAAAAATATGGCGATAAAAAGGGTAAACAATAAAAAGTACCAATCGCCCGCCGATAATTGTGAATACAGGCTCATAAGCGTCCCCATATAATTTATTACTTAATATCTAATTAAATACCTTTCTGGCGCTCCACGATAAAAACCGACGGGCTATCTGGTGTAAAGTTCCTTTATGTAAAGTTGAGCCCAGTCTACAGAGTGTTTCCTTATTTTATTCCTTTTATTAACTTCTGGCCAAGCAAATCTGAATAAGTTACCTGAACTCCTTCAGTCATCTTATCCTTAAACTCTTCCGGAACAGTAGTTTCGAAAACATCATAAGTCTCCATGTCCATAAGCTGGGCCTTGCCGTCGTTAACGCTTATGACCTGCGCGGTGCGTTTCTCAATTAGCGGTACTTTTGCACGATCTTCCGCTGACATTACAAAAACTCTTTTTTTGTCGTCCAATATCCCAACGGCTTCAACCCTCGCCTTTGCATGACCGTGTTTTCCCGGGGCACTTAGCGTTATGTCCGTTATCTTGCAGATAAACTGATCATCGACCAATATCGTGTCGCCTTTTCTAAGCTCGTTTATTCCCATCATTTTGTATTCCATATATAATCGTTACATTATACTATCTTATGGGCACAGTCTTTAAAAAACCTATTGTTTTTAAAAAACTGAAAGGTTTACCAATAATGCATTGACCTTTGATGATTTATGCGGGTTATTGATGACGCATCAGCCGTTCTATAGCAGCCTGATAAATCAGACATTCTTAACGATACTTGTAGCCAACATCGCTATACGCTAAGAGCATGGTCGACTGACTGCTGCCAGCAACTCTGCTACCGACGACATATTTTACTTCACTCTCTTCCGCAGATTTCACTATCTCATCCGTAATCGCGCCGTCGAGTACTAGCATGAATACATTTTCTATGTTTAGAATAGCTGCCTCGACTTCCTTGTATGGAATCTTCCCTATTATCTCGAATTTTTCATTTATCAAGAAAGCGCCCCGCGTACCTATTATTTCATTTATCAAAGCTGATGTTTTTTCCTTTAATTCTGATGGAATTTCCACCGCCTGCCTTTGAGCTGGCGCTTGCTTACGCTCGGGGATCTGTTCTGAAGATTTTCCGACAACGTTGTAATCATCAAATGAAACTTTTGCACGAAGTGCCTGATTTATCTCCTTTTTTGAGAGCTCCTCGACTTCCATGCCACTCGGTGCTTTAGCGACAAAATCTATATGCCCTAGGCTAGAAAATGCGCTTATAATCATCTCTCCGCCGCGATCGCCATCTACGAACAGGATTATAGTCTTCTTTCGGCTTAGATCTATCACCGTTTTTGGTATGTTTGTCCCGTTCATTCCGATTACGTTTGTGAAACCGTGTTTCAGCATATTCATGACATCAGCACGACCTTCTACGACTATGACTTCATCAGAATCGTTTATTTCTGGTCCTGCGGGAAGCTTTTCTGCCCCGTATTCCACGAATTCTTTCTGCCTGACGTCCTCATACAGCTTCTGGAGAAGTTCTGTAGTGTCTACGGCTGTAGTTTTAAGCGCCTCACTGAGCAATTGCTGCGCTTTTCTCATTATAAACTCCCGCTTTGACGTTCTCACATCTTCTATATTGCTTACATTAACCGTGGCCTTAGACGGGCCTATCCTGTCTATTGTTTCTATTGCAGCACCTATGAGGGCCGTTTCCGCTATGTCCAACGAAGTCGGTATGGTTATCTCACCGGTAGTTTTGCTGCCGCTGGATGAGCTATCTACGTTTATTCTGCCGATCTTTCCGTTCTTCTGAGCTTCCCTTAGATCTAATTCCTCGCCTAAAAGTCCTTCCGTCTGACCAAAAACTGCGCCTATTACATCCGGTTTATCAACAAGGCTGTCTGCGGTGAATTTCGCGTGCAGTATATACTTAAACGAAGCTGGTCCTATTTTTGCCATATTTTTACCTCCAATATCAATTAAGGCTTTCAATAAAGCCTAACTGCTAAATATCAAGTGATATTAAACTTACTTTTATTGTAAAGTTTATCCATTTACAATATATTTATTATATTAATAGAACGTCACTTGTATAAATAGATTAATTTTGGTCTATATGGCTGCACAATTCGGTTGCGGACAGTCCAATATAACGGATAAATTTAGAGTAACTTGTGCGGATACGCTTACAAGGCCAAGAACGTATACAACGACGCTGGCTATGTTGTTATTGATGCTAAAGGCATGCAGCAATCAAATTAAACTATTAAAAATTTTTGGCTTGTTTCCATTGGCTGGTGAATCTAACGTCCCTATCCTCCCAATAATCGGACATCATCGACTTTAGCCATTTCTTGTCTTCTCTGATATTTCTTTCATCGTCTTTGCGCCTTAAGCTCGGCGCCGGATCTATCAACTTTATGTATGCCTGTCCGTCCTTCTTATACTTGACTATATTCGAATAGTCTAAGTCGCCGTGCCCGATCCCTTTTGAATGCAGCAACCCCATAGCGGATACTATCTGCGATCTCACTTCTCTTGCTTCTCCCGGCAGCATCAATTTTCTTTTGTCGATTTCCAGGTCTTCTCCCGCAACGGCTTCCATTAGGTAGCCAACGTAGTGTCCTTGTTTATCGACTATGAGAGCATAGGGTGCTACCGTGTAATCGGGTGCAATATCGTGGATTCTACACAAGTTTCTGAACTCCCCATACACCAGATCTCCGGCAAAATATGTCGGTTCCAGCCTTTTTACGTAAACACTATTGTTATTTAGATATGGCAGTTTTACATCGGACAAACGAATCACTTTCATGCCATTTTTATCGATATTTATTTGCGCTCCAAGCAGGTCTTCGAGATTTAAATTCATGTTGTTCCTTGATTCCATGGCATCATTTCCTTATTTGTATCAAACACTTTTCTTGCTCGGCTTGATCTCCCGAAGTTCTTCTAAGTTAGAGAGTTCCATATAGTGAATTTCTGCGCTTCCGCCCATTAAAGTATATGTTATTGGCCGAAACGTTTTTCTTATATAATCTTTTTTCCAGCATCGGCGGGGATAATACTTCCGACAAAGGATATGGTCTATTGACAGCATACAATAGCGACAACGGCAACGCCGTACTTTCTATCTCGCCAAATTCATCTAGGGTCGATTGCCTCAACTTCTTCTCTCTGAACCCTATCAACAACATCGGCTCAATACTTTTTTCCTTCCAAACCATGTACATATTATTAACTACTTATTTATGGTTATTATAGTATATAAAGCTTTGGGGCCTTTCGTCGATAAACTTTATATGGTACGAAGAAAGCTGTCTTGGTTATAAATGCTTATAAGAAATTGCTACAATAATCAACTCGGTCGGTAATGACCGGCCGTCTAATCCGGTCTGTTACTCTTCAGACGAGGATTCTGGATATTTAAGTTTTCTATATTCTTCCAAAAAATTGCACAATGCTTCGTCTGGTGAATTTCCATCAATGCCGCGGAACGCAGTTATAGCGATTGCTTGTCTTTTAGGCCCGATATACGTTTTAATAAAAACGATGCTTAATTAATTTATGGAATTCAGGATCGAACACGATTACTTAGGTGATGTAAAGGTACCAAAAGATGCTTATTGGGGCGCCCAGACTCAAAGAGCAATAGAAAACTTTCCGATATCCGGAATAAAACCCATAAAAGAATACACAGACGCGATAGTGCTAATAAAGAAGGCCGCGGCAGAATCGAACTCTGAGATTGGACTACTGGATGGGAAGATAGCTTCCGCCATAGTAAAGGCCGCTGATGAGGCCCTGTCCGGAAAAATGGCTGACCAGTTCGTAGTTGATGTTTATCAGGCTGGCGAAGGCACCTCAAATAACATGAACGTGAACGAAGTACTAGCGAACAGAGCTATAGAGATTCTGGGTGGAAAGCGGGGGGACTATGGCGTCGTGCATCCGAATGATCATGTAAATATGTGCCAGTCATCCAATGATGTTATACCTTCTGCTATAAAGATCGCCTCCATATGGCTTTCAGAGCGATTGATCAAAGCCTTAGTGAACCTGTCGAAAGCTCTTGATAAAAAAGCGAAGGAATTTGACGACATAATAAAAAGCGGAAGAACACATCTGATGGACGCCGCACCGATACGATTGGGCCAGGAGTTCGCTGCATGGAGGGATCTTATAGGAGATTCCGTGGAGAGGATAAAAATCTCCTCGGATAAACTATTGGAGATTAATATAGGCGCCACGGCGGTCGGAACTGGCGTTGACGCCGACCCGAGATACGTCGAAAAGACGATAGAGAAACTTGCCAAATTTACCCGTCTGAAAATAAGGAAATCAAACGACCTACCTAAAGTTACGGGTTCCTCGTCTGATCTGATGGCTCTATCCGGTGCTTTGCGGGTACTGGCTGTTGATTTAATAAAGATATCAAATGACCTACGGCTTATGAATTCTGGCCCAGTTACAGCACTGGGGGAGATACAACTTCCGGCAGTGCAGCCCGGTTCCTCGATAATGCCGGGAAAAGTCAATCCGAGTATAATAGAGATGGTAACAATGGTTGCGTTTTCCGTGATTGGAGACAATGATAAAATAACCCTCGCCACGCAAGCCGCGCAGTTTGAGTTAAGCATGATGGAGCCGGTTATAGCATACAATCTTCCGCATGATCTGATAATCTTAAGAAACGCAGTAGAGATAATGACGGAAAAGGCGATAACTGGCATAAAGGCGAACCGGGAAAGAATGAAGGAGCTTGTCGAGAAGACGCCGGGTGTTGGACTGCTTCTGAACCCCTATATCGGCTATGAAAAGAGCGCGGATATCGTGAAAAAAGCAATAAGGGAGAATAAAAGCGTTAGGGAAGTGGTCGAGGAAAGTGGGCTATTGGACAAGAAGACTATCGAAAAAATATTCGATCCATATAATCTTACTACGCCGCGCAGACTTGACATGCCGGATGCAAAAAAAGGCGGGAAACGCTGAAATCCAGCTATTTATAGTAAGTGCATTCTTTAATAAAAAATAACCAATAATCTCGTTTATGGTTAATTACATCGTTAGACGCAAGCAGACTATAGAGGATATAATAAGCGGCGTTGCTAAAAAGTACAAGTTATATCCACTGAACTACTTAGATCTTTATCTTGTTGCAAACGACCTTGTACCTGCTACCCATCTCCTTATCCAAAATATAGACTTGAGAGGAAGTAAATCAATCGGTAAGTTAATAATGCCAAATAAAGAAATTCTTGCGGTAAAAAGAAGTGTTTATAGGGTAATTAAAAATAGACTGGGTCTTTACTGTACCGTTACTGGTGTAAATATATTTGATAATTTAAATATGGGAAAACGAAAAACACATGCAGATATGTTGTTTAGCATAAGCAAAAATGCCGATAACCAATATCGCCACATACACGCAAAGGACGATTATGAGATGGGCCTGATGAGTGGATATCCTCTTGAAGCTATCCTCAAATACGGTAAAAAATTTGGGGAGAAAAAATGGGAGTGGTTTAGTGTTTATGCACCGCTTCACAAGAAAATAAGCGAGGACCCGTATGCGCACATAGAACAGGCATATTTAACGTGGGTACCGGAAAGTGCGGATCCAAATACTGGTGAGATAGGCTCCGCAAGCAAACAGAAATGTATAGAGTATATGAATTTTGTACGTGCTCATAACCCTGAATTGGCAGCTTCTGTCGAGAAGTGCTTCGTAAACAAATACAAAGGAGGTTTTTATTTATAACTTCTACAATAACGTCTTAAGACAAACACTTTAATAGCGATTGTAAAGTCTAAACTTCAGAATCGATCAAATCCGGCTTAAAAGTATATAAACCTCCTACAATCTTATGGTTGGATGAACTGGCGCAAAAATTTACTAGGGATACTTGTAAACACAGAAGAGGAACTATTCAGATACGTGCGCAACGAATTAAGCAATTCGAACTGTGTAAAGACGCGGACTGCGGCAGCGATAGCTCGTTATGAACTATTGTCAAATAAATATCTCGTCCTATCGCTTGGTTCAAATTCTTGTGCACCGTCCGGCTATGAATATGGCCAAAAAATTTTATCTTGCCCGAGAAGCGCTATAAAAACTGGAACAGGTTATGAACTTTGCGCACCGATACATGCTGAACGTATGGCTTGTCTTAATATAAGCACAAAGATGGAGCCCGCGGAACTGCATAAATTTTCAAGCCATCTAAAAATGACGAGAGAAGGCATAATTTCAGTTTTTTCGGAAGAAGAACTTAAAAAACTAAACGGGGCGACGATTTATCTTGCAGGACATTATTGGGTCTGTGAAAGCTGTAAGTATTTCCTCAATGTGGTCGGGATAAAAGACATAAAGTTTGACCCAGAAACTGCAGAAAAGACACGCTCTGATTACGTTGTTAAAAATATCCACTGATTATTATCTAATCACTAAATTAAAGCATCCCACTTCTAAATTATCGGGATAAATGTACCTACTTTATTCATTACTAACGAATAAAAAAGTTTATATACCAATTATATTCAATAAACACTATGAAACTTGAAACTTTGCTTGCGAAAGATTATATTTTGGCGATAGACGCACTTGGATGCGACATAAGGCTTGCTATAGAAGAGACAATCGGAAGATATATGGGAGATACTGCAGCAGGGGTCGCTTGTGGGCTGGGGGAGATTGCATTAGACACGAAGGATAAAGATGTAGTCATAGAATCTGCAAGGACGATTGGAAGATACGAAGGAGATACTGCAAGAGGGGTCGCTTGGGGGCTGGGAGAGATTGCATTAAACACGAAGGATAAAGATGTAGTCATAGAATCTGCAAGGACGATCGGGAGATATGAAGGATGGACTGCTGGTAAAATCGCTTATGGGCTAGAGGGGATTGCAATTTACACGAAGGATAAAGCCGCCATTCTAAATGTCGCGAGAATAATGTCATTGGACGAGATAATAAACACGATAAAAAAAGAAAAGAAGTATACTACTGACATCACGGATTGTTTGTTGCGTATTGCAGAATTCACGAAGGATAAAGATTCAGTCATAGAATCTGCAAGGACGATCGGAAGATACGAAGGAGATAATGCACTAGGGGTCGCTGGGGGGCTGAGAAGGATTGCATTAAACACGAAGGATAAAGATGTAGTCATAGAATCTGCAAGGACGATCGGAAGATACGAAGGATATACTGCAATAGGAGTCGCTTCTGAGCTGGGGGAGATTGCATTAGACACGAAGGATAAAGATGTAGTCATAGAATCTGCAAGGACGATCGGGAGATATGAAGGAGATACTGCAAGAGAGGTCGCTTTGTATCTGGAAAATGTTGTGTGGTACACTGGGGATAAAGATACAGTCATAGAATCTGAAAGGACGATTGGAAGATACGAAGGAGATACTGCAAGAGAGATCGCTGGGGGGCTGGTAGACATTGCATTTGAAACGAAGGATAAAGATGCCGTGAGGGCGGCATGTGGTATCGTAAATAAGGTTGGAAAACAGGCATTAGATCTACTGAATCTCAAAGACATTACCACCATAAGCCGAAAAGGGCTGGATAAGTTGATAGATCAGAAAGAGGATTTTAATGCGGTAGCGGCTTACGTCAAATCCGGCTGCATTCTGCCTCTGCCTACCAGGGAGAACATAAAGACATATGAGAAACTGGCTTACAGATACGTGTCCGATACTTATGGGATAAGTAAGGAGCTTGGCATAGAGAAGATGCTTATGCTGTTTTCCATCGACGAAGAGAAAAGAAAAGGACTGGCCAGACTGATTAATAAGTCAACGGAAAGGAATAGGAAAGAATACAGCGTCTCCGATGGAGGCGACAAGATGGATATAGACAGAAGTAAGCTGCCTTATCTTTTATTGCTTGCAGTGACTGGATCCAGAGATAAGCTAAAGGAAGAAGAGGCATTTAGACTCGCCTCTGGCATCGTCGGGGAAAAGACCGTCAACAGGGCGAGGAATTCATTCAATTCATCGTATAAGTCGAAGCTGCCTGAGATCATTTCTTATGTAAACAGGGATGAAGTGGACAAAGCGATAAATATACTAAAGAGTACTAAGGACGAATCCATAAACGACGTTCTTGCCTGCATGGATTACAGGGATACTGGCTTTTCGGGGGGAAATGCGGTGCTTTCCGCCGTAGAGAGCAATGATCCTCTTGATTATGACAGTAGGGTGCAGATCGCCTGCGTGTATCTTCCGAGAAGTTATAATGAAGGTATATATGAATACTGCAAGGACGATAGGTTCACGCTGGTAAGATACGATATCGGAGGCAAGACACTAGGAAGCGCGATATGCTACATAGAGGATGGGACTTTTCTGGTCGATTCCGTCGAGGGACACAGGACCTTTAGGAAGCCTAAGATATTCGATGCGGTCCGCAGGGACTTGATGGAAAGGGCGAAAGAGAAAGGGGCAAAAAGGATATTGTTCGGCGAAGGCGGCACAAACGAGACTCCTAAGAAGTTCATGGATTACCTCGGGCACCTCGGGTTGAAGAAGGGAAAGATAAAGATGAAACTGGACACCGAAGGATATCTCGAAGCCGATGAAGATGGAGCCTCTGGATATGTATGGGAGCCGTAGATCCCTTACCGGATAACGCTTTTGTGTGAATGCTTCGTGCACTATTGTATGAAATATGATTTTTTACGGCCTATCTAAGAACTTATCCATAAGAAACGCTATGACGTAGTATTATGATTAATAAACTTCGTTAATTGGTAGGATACTCGCACTTTTAGTATTTATTATGCCGCACTCAAATGTTTTGCGGCGAAAAAAGAGCCTACTGCCGTTATAGTATTAGTAAATATTATTACGTATGTAACCAAACCTATGAATGTATTTGCTAAGGGGATTCCATATCCGATAGCCAAGACCGCAAGCGTCGCCGGAGTAAGTCCCTGCGCACACAGCAGCATCAGGGTTTTCTTGTCTTTGCTTATTGTCGATTTAAAAGTCGAAACTGAAACTGCCAGCCCACGAACTATTAACAATATTAAAGTAATCATTCCACCGATTAGTAGACCAAAAAATATATTGTTTAATGAGATACTGACGATAAGCCCCAAGAAAACAAATATAAATGCCTCCAATAGAAAGCTAAGCTCTCCTTGAAACTCAAACAACCTGCGTTTGAGAGTATCGATATGGAGTTTTCTTCTGAGGAATGTTTCGACGAACTTGTGGTTAGCGAGCAGCACTCCAAAAACTAGGACTGACAGCAATGCACTTCCCCCAAATACGTCCGCGATTACGTAAGTAGCAAGAAGAAACCCGAGCGTAAGCACATACGTATATTTATATTGCTTAACATAGGCAAGCACAGATACCCAAATAAGGGACAAAGTCAAGCCTATTACGATGCCTATAGAGAAGTTTGATACTATACTGCTTATCGCGGTATACGAACTCGCCGTTCCTGTCTGATAAAAGCCGATGAAAGTCAGGAACAGTATAACTGAAAACACGGAGTTCATGGCAGATTCTAATACAAGAAATACTCTCGTAGCTTCTTTAAATTTAAGGCCTCTGGAAAGAGGCACCATGACCGCTGCAGTGGTTTCACCACCGACGATCGAACCAAATATCAAAGCCTGGGGCCATCCCCACCCCAATACGTAGTTGGCGAATGCCGCAATAAGCATGGTCGAAGGGATAACGTACAAAACTACTTGAATAAAAACACGCCCGCTATTCGCCAATAGTTTGTGCAAATTTATATCCATCCCGCCATAAAACAATACCATCATCAAAGTCAATTCTGCTACCGTGCCCAAAAGAGGGAGTAGCACGTTTCTTGAGATTAAATTTGTAATAGGTCCCAATACTATGCCTGCAAAAATCAAGAGAATAAAGGAAGGAATGCCACTTTTTTTAAAGAACTGATCGGCTATGAATGCAATAAATATTATAACCGCTGCAATCGAAAAAGCGAATATTGGGTCTTGCATATTCCGCGCACGTTAACTTGCCGGTATTGGCGGTACTATTTTATAATTTGCCACCAGCAAGCTGTTCATAACGATCGTTGTAAGGATAGTCATGAATATTACGTCTAAAAACTGCAGATTGAGGATGCCATATGAAATAGGCAATACAGCTACCACGGCAGCACCAGTGCCACGCGAAACCATATAAGATATCAAAGATTTATCGCTTCCTGAAAATTCTGATTTAAACAAAGCGAGATGTGTACTGGCGATTCTAGCAAGAAGTAACACCAGTCCGATAATTATTCCTAAAAGAAAGCCGTAATAATCGGACGGCGTGATTAGTCCGCCAAAATAAACAAAGAAAAATGACGTCGTAAAAAAAGTTATGAGGTCGTGAAACGATTTCGATTCTTTACTTAAAGTGAAGGAGTGACTATGGTGATAATTCAGCCCACGATATATATCTTCACCATTTGCTATCACCAGCCCAAACATCAAGGCGGCGATAGGCCCACTTCCGCCCAAATCTTGTACTATTGTGTAAATTATGAAAACCAACGACAACGACGCAGCATAAGAGTATTCATATTTGTATCGCTGAAAATAGCTCATCGCTGGGATCCACGCAAACGCAAAAACGGCCCCAAGAACTATTGCTATTGAGAACTCAGAAACTAATGTTGTAGCAAGAAAACTTACCTGATAGTTATTGATCAATATTGTGCTTATTATGACCAAAACTAAGATTATGCTCAACGGCTCGGATATCGCCGATTCTAACACCAGCAGGTCTTTATTTTTATTTCTGCGTAGGGCATTTTGCCATACGTATGGTATTACAGTCGAGCCTATGCTCCCAACTATTATGCCTGTCAAGCTCGACAGGATCATCCCATATCCAAGTAAAAACATCACAAAGAACGCCGCTACTGCAGCTACAACGAAATTTACAATGCCGACTATGGAAGCCCTAGATGCTTCTTGGAGAAGTCTGTGGAGATTGATATTAAGCCCAGCATTGAACATAAAAATAAGGATAACGATACTAGAAACGAATGAGATTATCGATAAAAGGCTGGATTGTGGAACAAAATTAAAGACTGGGATAAACAACATGCCAAATAGCATAAGCCATGCTATGTGAGGAACTGACGTGTTCCTTGCTATCGCCCTGCCCAAAAATCCGATGAGAAGTATAGCAGATGCGCCGAGCAGGAAAAAATCCAGGGTCGTATTCTGTAGGATCATAGAACATCTACTTTTTCGTATTTTAAATATGTGCAAATGCACATTGAACGACATAGTATCATTCAACTATAGATAAAAAACTTCGCTTTTAACTTATTCGCATATATACATTTTACTTACTACTTGAGAATAGAAAGCTTTATATACCAATTATATTCAATAAACACTATGAAGCTTGAGACTTTGCTTGAGAAAGATTATATTTTGGCGCTAGACGCACTTGGACGCGACGCAAGGCTTGCTGCTGAAGAGACGATCGGGAAATATGAAGGAAATGTTGCGAGGGAGGTCGCTCGGGGGCTAAGGGTGATTGCAATAGGTGCTAAAGATAAAGATGCAGTCATAGAATCTGCAAGGATAATCGGAAGATATGGGGGAGATTATGCGAGTGACGTCGCTTGGGGGCTGGGAGAGATTGCGACGGACACCGGGGATAAAGATGCAGTCATAGAATCTGCAAGGATGATTGGAAGATATGAAGGAGAGGCTGCTGGGATAGTCGCTTGGGGGCTGGGAGAGATTGCGACGGACACTAAGGATAAAGACACCGTTCTAAATGCCGCTAGAATAATGTCGTTGGACGAGATAATAAACGTGGTAAAAAAAGATAAATATAATACTACAAACGTCGCGACTCAGTTATTGTATATTGCAGCATACACAAAAGATAAAGACGTTACCATAGAATCTGCAAGGACGATTGAAAGATATGGGGGGGCTGCTGTGGGTGAAGTCGCTTCTGGACTGGGAGAGATTGCGATGGGCACTAAGGATAAAGATACCGTCATAGAATCTACAAGGATGATTGGAAGATATGAAGGAGTTACTGCGATGCGTGTCGCTTGGGGGCTGGGAAAGATTGCTTTTAACACGAAGGATAAAGATGCCGTCATAGAATCTACAAGGATGATTGGAAGATATGAAGGAGAGGCTGCTGGGATAGTCGCTTGGGGGCTGGGAAAGATTGCGATTGACGCGGGGGACAAAGATGCCGTGAGATTGGCATGCGGTATCGTAAATAAGGTTGGAAAACGGGCATTGGATCTACTGAATTACAATGATATTATCGTCATAAGCCGAAAAGGGCTGGATAAGTTGATAGATCGGAAAGAGAACTTTGATGCGGTAGCGGCTTACGTCAAATCCGGCTGCATTCTGCCTCTACCTACTGGGGAGAACATAAAGACATATGGGAAACTGGCTTACAGATACGTATCCGATACTTATGGGATAAGTAAGGAGCTTGGCATAGAGAAGATGCTTATGCTGTTTTCTGTCAATGAAGAGAAAAGAAAAGGACTGGCCGAACTGGTCAATAAGTCGACGGAAAGGAATAGGAAAGAATACAGCATTTCCGATGGAGGCGACAAGATGGATATAGACAGAAGTAAGCTGCCTTATCTTTTATTGCTTGCGGTGACTGGATCCAGAGATAAGATAAAGGAAGAAGAGGCGTTTAGACTCGCCTCTGGCATCGTCGGGGAAAAGACGGTCAACAGAGCGAGGAATTCATTCAATTCATCGTATAAGTCAAAGCTGCCTGAGATCATTTCTTATGTAAACAGGGATGAAGTGGATAAAGCCATAATGATCCTAAGGGAGACTAAGGACGAATCCATAAACGACGTTCTTGCCTGCATGGATTACAGGGATACTGGCTTTTCGGGGGGAAATGCGGTGCTTTCCGCCGTAGAGAGCAATGATCCTCTCGATTATGACAGCGGGGTGCAGATCGCCTGCGTATACCTTCCAAGGTACTTTCACGAGGGGATATACGATTATTGCAGGGACAAGCGGTTTACACTTGTAAGATACGACGTCGGCGGTAAGACACTTGGGAGCGCGATATGCTACATGGATGATGGGACTTTTCTGGTCGATTCCGTCGAGGGACACAGGACCTTCAGGAAGCCTAAGATATTCGATGCAGTCCGCAGGGACTTGGTGGAAAGGGCGAAAGAGAAAGGGGCAAAAAGGATATTGTTCGGCGAAGGCGGCACAAACGAGACTCCTAAGAAGTTCATGGATTGCCTCGGACATATCGGGTTGGAGAAGGGAAAGATAAAGATGAAACTGGACACCAAAGGATATCTCGATGCCGATAAAAATGGAGCTTCTGGATATGTCTTAAGGATATGACTAATGGCTTTGTTTAATCCACGAAGATATACTCCGTGAAATTCACCCGAACATCTTTCGAAAGAGGAATTTCTAGCGTATTTGTTAAACGTTCACTTCCTTTAATTACTCATTATAAGATTTAAGTATACGCTGCTTAAGAATTAAGATGAAGACAATTAGTTTGGCAGTTATCGCAATAATCCTTGCATTGACTCTGGCGCTTAATCCCATTAAATTATTGCCACTTGACGAATCGAGTTTATTTTTCGTTGTTATCGGAGTAACATACGGTGTTATGTCTGCCTTTGCGATAAATGATGTAGACAAAGCTCTAGATGAATTACGCGATTCTTTTGACTTGGAAGTAAGCTCATTAAAATCAGTATATCTTCTATCGAAGGGCTTATCTGACAAGTCTGCTTATAAAAAAATAGCAAAAAGCATAAAAGAATACTGTACAGAAACCATCTCCCTCAATCTAGAAGCCTATGCGCAAGGCAACGAAGCGCATAAAAAATTCCACTCGCTTCTTTGGCTTCTATCCGCGATAAAGGTCAGAGGCGCGAGAGACAATGCTATATTTGGGGCGATAATAGACGAGGCAAAACTAGCTTCGACTTCGAGAGATCGACAGATAACCCTTGCGAAAGATAGACTTCCTTTAATACAATGGATACTCGAACTGTTCTTATCCGTCCTGTTGGTACTGATACTAGCAATAACCACGCTCCCTTATAGTGCTGCGTCATTGGTCGTAGTATTTCTTATGGTGTCTGCGATATTGCTTACACTAATAGTAATTTATGAACTTGATACAATGAGTGATTTTGAGGATGAGATATCAAACGAGCCATATAGAAAGTTGATCTTGCTTATGGACGATGACAGTGACTAAAAGAACCAAAATAAGCGCATACTGCACGAATCAAGATCATACAAACAAAAACCCAGTGCTACTCACTGAAATTTTTTAGATTGACTGCATTGGAATCAAACACATCTTTACGGTGCTGTTGTTTATTAGACAATCGACTGCAAATAAGTAGTTTATGGCAGCAGAAGTTTCTTTATTTTCGTCGCGTATCTCTGTTTTGCGGCAAAACGAAATACGTAGTTTTGCTCTGTATTCGGAAAAGAGTCGTCTGCAATAAATCCAAGGCGACGGAGTGCTTTGAGCTTCGCACAAAAATCTAATTTTAATGCGCAGCCGTAAACGGTCTTTGGCTCATACTGCATTAGATAATTTATCGTGCCTAGCATGCTGGTGCCGGTCATAATAAAATCGTCGACAACGAGTATCCTTTTCCCTTTTACTTTTTCTTTTATATATTCCTCTGGCATATCAGCTGGAAGTACCACATATCGGTCGTGATCTCCAAATCTGGAGTAACGTATTGGAATCGGTATCCCACCCCGGAGCGCACAAAATAATAAAGCCGGTTCCGCACCGCCCGATGCGATATAAAAAACGCTATCGAATTTCCCTTCGGTACGACTTATTTTATATAATTCCCATGCCAACTGCTGCTCACATTGAGAATACCCTTTGTGGATATGTCTGTCCGTGCTTAAGTTATCTTCAAATGTTGCGTAAGTTTCTATTTCACTACGCAATGACAAGATGCTTTCTATGCTTTCTTCCCTAGATGTGCCATTATATACGCCACTAACTACTCCTTTACAGCCAGCAAGCAGTTTTTCCAAGGTCGACTTTTCTTTCTTCCATTCTAATCTGGGATACTGGCCGCCAGCCGATGATTTATTGCATAACCAATTATAATATCTCTTTAAGATTGCCAAGCCGGCTTCCAATGAACAATAATCAGTATGTATTCCGCTATTTTTTAGTGTATAAAAACTATCCAACGTAGTGTCGTTTTCCAATGTTGGATTATTTGGATAGCAAACGGATAGGGTTTTCTTCATGATTAATTATGAAAAGAGGTACTATAAATGTCTTATTACTGCACTGTAGTTATAAGACTATGCAATTTTCGTATAAATGCGCGATATGCATTATTTTCTTATGGCAAAGAAGGGCAAAAAAGCTGCGGAATCGAAGTGCTGTCCGTGTGATCACTCGGTAGAAAAGTGCACGTGCGGTTGTTCGTGCTGCGCTTAACCATAAGGAAACTTTCGAAGGTTATCGACGGTATTATTGCGTTACTGTCATTTAGTTATATTTAGGTTGATTAATTTTCTGAAGGATACATTATATTATTTCTTTAGCAAATCGCGGGACGTTGGCAAAGATAAAGCACTCTCGATAAAGGACTGAGAAAATATACGCGTTGGTTTTTAACCATGAACGTATTTAGTCTGCAATTGTTTTGATACCATACACTAATTTCACGTCGGACCGCACAAGTGAAATCTATATGCCTGCGTGGACTATTTTCGTTATATTATATGCCAGCACTTCGAAATATTGCACAATCTTATTTCCTCCCAGATTTTTTGCCAAGATAGTGGCTCATGTAGCATAAGTCTTCTAACATATTTCTTACGCTTGAGTTTCCATAGAAAATTACATAGTCAGAAAATTCATAATCTTTTTTTAGCCCTTCCAAACCGGCTAAGCAAAGTACATCATCGACTCTTAGTAGGTCGCCGGCCTTTATCTCTATGTTCTTTAATGAACCATTTTTTGACTTTTTGGTGAATTTTCCAGACTCCCCGCCATATGGAAGATCGTACGCTGCAATAGACAGGATATTTTCCCTCTTCACACCTTTTTGCATCAACGCACTTACAACGTTCAAATTTTCGTCGTATCTACTGAAATTATCCACGCCTATGTGGGCAAGGCCTATCAGGACTAGCGCGGGCGTATCTTTTGCCATATTTAGATATTTCGCGGCCCATCTGGCCCTATATGCCATTAAATCTTCTGTACTTTCAGAGGGACGGGAATCAAAACCGTAGACTTTTAATCCCTCTCTTTCTGCGAGAACCGCGAGCTTATACCATTTTTCTGGGTGCAATAAGTTAACTATTGTTTTTAAGGTCGTCTTGCTCCTACGCTGTCCAGTCAACTCTCCGATGTTAAAACCTTCTAGATAAAGCGACCCCACGACGTGTGCCTTCAAAAGCGATTTTATTAAGTAAAAAGATTCATTGCACTTGTGTTCTTCCCCGATAATTATGTACTTTGGTTTTCTTATTTTTAGCTCATCTAACAAAACAGATAACTTACCTTTATCTATTCGAATCTCATTGCCGATGTCCAGTTCGTCCGAATGTTTTTCCCAGTTATCCAATAACTTTTCTAGAGCGGATTGCCTTTTCATGGTCTTTAAGTGGTTTTTATTTTATTAATCCTTTTTTTGCATTGTTATGCCATTTCCAAATGAATGAAAACTAAATAATGCCTGCAGGAGTTACATGATGAATAAATTTGCCTGGCTCTAGTTGAATTTTATTGTGTAATTCGTGATTAGCCGTGTATTTAAGCAACCGCCTAAAAGAATATGGGATGTATGAAAAATATTTTTCCACTGGTAACTTTTTTAAGATCTTCCAAAAACTTCTAAATGCGCGATAAAACACACAGGTTTTATATGATATATGTAAAAGATGGGTGAATATCATCCAAAATTAATAAGCGGGATAATAAAAATAAGTTCAAAAAAATCATGATATGTGATCTTCTGATTTTAAAGTTCCGTTATTTTCTGCCCTGATTGCGGCGCCTGTGTCTTCTTTCTAAATACGATGCGTCCAACAACTATCAGTACGACTCCAGCAATCATGAATATCGTATCCAAACTCAGAACAACGTTCGTGAACGGCGCGGTAACGCTTACGGGTATAACTATAGAAAATCCGTGCACGTTAAAGCTGGATGCGAGATAAGGCAACAAATACGCAATTGGCACATAAGTCGATACAAATGAGATTATCGCCGCGGAAAGGGATGTTTTGCCTATGGCAAATAACTTATCACCGCCAGTATAGGAGAGGAACATAAGTACGGCCCCTACCGCGGCTAAAATCTCTGAAATCAGCTGATAGAATCCAAAGGAAGACTGTGAGATCGGCAGACTTGATGGTGCCTGCACAAGACAAAGAAGATTACAGTTTGAATTAAAACTACCGAGAAAATTCGTCATATTCTGGCTGCTGGAATTGCCACCGAGCAGAGAGTTTCCACCTGAAAAGGTCGAGGCATTCACTATCTCGTGTATTGCCGTATTGAAATACTGAGAAGAAAGTACGCCAGAGCTATTTACCGCATAAAAAGTAATAAAAAGGAGTAAACCAACAAACAGGAGCGTTCCTCCTATCCAAGCTATAAAACGCGACGAGAGGTTCATATTGAATATTAAAAGTCGATATTATTAAATGCTTTAATTATGTTGGTGTTTTAATTTAAAATGAAATTTTATAACACGATGAACAGGAAGATTGAAGAATTTATTCCGCAGGATCCGACAAATGTGAAGATTTATTGCTGCGGTCCGACTGTATACGATTTTGCCCATCTAGGTAACTTAAGGACATTCATTTTCTACGACATTTTGCGCCGAAGTCTTGTCTACGCCGGATTCAAAGTAAAGCAGGTTATGAATATAACCGATGTAGATGATAAGATGATAAAAAACTCTAAGAAAAGAGGGATGGCCCTAAAGGAATACGCGGCGATGTACACGAAGTATTTATTTGATGATCTAAGGGATCTCAATATCAGCGAATTTGAGAGTTATCCCCGCGCCACCGAAAGTGTAGACGAGATGAAAACAATTATATACGGTCTACTGAAAAAAGGTTATGCATACAAGTCAGACGACGGGATATATTATAATGTATCGAAATTCGAGGATTATGGAAAGTTATCGCATGCTAGCTTCAAAAGCAACGTGGCGAGGATAAAAAACGACGAGTATGATAAAGAAAGTGCGGCGGATTTCGCGCTGTGGAAAGACTGGACAAAGGAAGACGAGAACGTCTTCTGGGAAGATGGAATACAGAGGGGTAGACCGGGCTGGCATATAGAATGTTCAGCAATGAGCATAAAACATCTCGGGGAAACGCTCGACATACACAGCGGAGGCATTGATCTAATATTTCCACACCATGAGAATGAAATAGCGCAGAGTGAGGCGTATACTGGAAAACCTTTCGTTAGATACTGGCTACACCCCGGACATTTATTTGTAAACGAGAAAAAAATGTCGAAGAGCCTACACAATTTCTATACACTACGTGATTTGGAAAAACTAGGTTTCGATCCGCTGTCATTCAGGCTAATGACACTTGACGTACATTATCGGGCAGTGCTTGACTTGCACTTAGATACTCTAAAAAAATACGAGAAAACACTAGAAGATATAGATATTACTATGAAATCTTTTGATAAACTTGAAAGGGGAGATTATTCGAGTGATAAAGATTCACTAAAGAGTGCCAAGATTGCATTAAATGGCTTCAAAGACGCTGTATTGGAGGACCTAAACCTACCACTCGCAATGACGCAACTGTTTAGGTTAATCGACATAATAAACAAGAAGGTCGCTGAAGGCAAGATAAATCAATCTGACTATGAAGAATTACGTAATGCTGTATTTGAAATGGACTCGGTTTTGGGTATAATAAAGTCATATAACGTACCTCAGGAGATAATCACGTTGGCCAATGAACGCAAGGAACTGAGGGACAAAAAGGCGTGGATGGAAGCAGACAAAAAAAGAACCATTATAAATGACGCCGGCTTCAAGATAATAGACTTAGCGAATTCAAATTACATAATCATAAAGAATAGAAAATATGGCAGATAAGAAAAACTTGTATAAAAACTTCAACGCTTATTACAAAAAATTCTCAAAGAAGCTTATAGATGTAAAATACTTTTACTGGATGTCCGGGCTACTGGAAGGCGAAGATCCCATATTTTATGATGAAAAAAGCTTCTTTTTATTCCTTATTAGGAAAACGGGAAATAAATCAGCCAATGAGGCTTCGTGGTTTTCTTCAATCTCTTCGCAGCCGACATCTTACGGTCAGATGATGTCTTACAAATGCCTTAAAGAAAGAAACAAATTAAAAGAGGCCACCGCCCTCGCGGAAAAATATTATATTCTTACGTTTAATCTAGATCAGGCCCTTATCCTCAAAGAGGACTATGACAGAGAAGCCATGATTTCCATTTATAATGATGCAATAAAGACTTTACTTTTGTTGGAAAAAGAATCTGCTGCCTTATCTACGGAAATATTGGACAGTTTGAAGAGCAGTAAACCCAGCAACAACAAAGACGTGTATATAGGATGATTTAGCAAAAAAAGAGTTATATATTAATTGTATTCAATAAGGGTCATGAAGCTTGAGACTTTTCTTGAAAAAGATTCTATTTTGACGATAGACGCACTTGGACGCGACGCAAGGCTTGCTGCCGAAGAGACGATTGAGAAATATGAAAGAAAGATTGCATGGGCAATCGCTTCTAGGCTGGGAGAGATTGTAATGGGCACTGGGGATAAAGATGTTATCATAGAATCTGCAAGGACGATTGGAAGATATGAAGGAGAAGCTGCTAGCAATGTTGCTTTGGGGCTGGGAGAGATTGCAATAGGCGCTAAAGATAAAGATGCTATCATAGAATCCGCAAGGATGATTGGAAGATACGAAGAAGCTGTTGCGGGGGGGATCGCTTTGGGGCTGGGAGAGATTGCTTTTAGCACGAAGGATAAAAGTGCTGTCATAGAATCTGCAAGGACGATTGGAAGATATGAAGGAGGGGCTGCTAGCAATGTTGCTTGGGGGCTGGGAGAGATTGCTTTTAGCACGAAGGATAAAAGTGCTGTCATAGAATCTGCAAGGACGATTGGAAGATATGAAGTAGATACTGCAAGAGGGGTCGCTTGGGGGCTGAGAAATATTGCTTTTAACACGAGGGATAAAGATGCCGTAAGGGCGGCATGTGATATCGTAAACAAGGTTGGAAAACGGGCATTGGATCTACTGAATTACAATGATATTATCGTCATAAGCCGAAAAGGGCTGGATAAGTTGATAGACCGGAAAGAGGACTTTGATTCGGTCATTGCTTACGTCAGATCCGGCTGCATTCTGCCTCTGCCTACTAAGGAGAACATAAAGACATATAGGAAACTGGCCTCCGGATACGTGTTCGATACTTATGGGATAAGTAAGGAGCTTGGCATAGAGAAGATGCTTATGCTGTTTTCCATCGATGAAGAGGAAAGAAAAGGACTGGCCGAACTGGTCAATAAGTCAACGGAAAAAAATAGGAAAGAATACAGCGTCTCTGCCGGAGAAAGCAAAACGATAAAAGTTGATAGAAGAAGACTCCCTTATCTTTTATTGCTTGCGGTGACTGGATCCAGAGATAAGATAAAGGAAGAAGAGGCATTTAGACTCGCATCCAGCATCGTCGGGGAAAAGACGGTCAACAGGGCGAGGAATTCATTCAATTCATCGTATAAGTCGAAGCTGCCCGAGATTATTTCTTATGTAAAAAAGGATGAAGTGGATAAAGCCATAATGATCCTCAAGGAGACTAAGGACGAATCCATAAACGACGTTCTTGCCTGCATGGATTACAGGGATACCGGCTTTTCCGGGGGAAATGCGGTGCTTTCCGCCGTAGAGAG
>JAJYZA010000018.1 GCA_021800365.1 Nanobdellota archaeon | reverse complement strand
GACGGAAAACAGCATAAGCAGGCGGCCGTTATCGAGCTCTTTGTCCATCCCGTAAGCACTGGCCAGATGATCTTTTACCAGCTTTCCATAATCGGCGATGTTCTCACTGGTCGGCAGAGGAAGCTCTTTGCCGGATTTTACATAGGCGACGACGGCATCGAAGCTGCTCTTCCCGTCGATCAGCTTATCGAGCCCGCTTTCCCTTATCGAGACCACGTCTTTGGCATCCAACAGGTCAAACACGCCACTTCCCGCGGTGTTTACGAGCCTGCAGGCAGTCATCACCGTCTCCTCGTCTTTCGTATAACCTGCAATCTCTCCCAATCCCCAAGCAACACCATGAGCAGCCCACCCTTCATATCTCCCCACGGTTCTTACAACTTCATCCAGCGACATTATCTTAGCTACTTTAATCACAGTCTCTTTGTCTTTCGTATCTCTAGCAATTTTTCCCAATCCCCAAGCAACATTGCTAGCAGCCCTTCCTTCATATCTTCCAATGACTCTTGCAGACTCCATCACAGTCTCTTTGTCTTGCGTATTTCTAGCAATCTCTCCCAACCACTGAGCAACATCTATGCCAGCCTCCCCTTCATATCTTCCAATGACTCTTGCAGACTCCATCACAGTCTCTTTGTCTTTTGTACCCCTAGCAACCCATGCCAACCCCTTAGTAACATTGCTAGCAGCCCTTCCTTCATATCTTCCAATGACTCTTGCAGACTCCATCACAGTCTCTTTGTCTTCTGTACTCCTAGCAACCCATGTCAACTCCCCGGCAACACCATTAGCATCCCACCCTTCATATCTCCCCACGGTTCTTACAACTTCATCCAGCGACATTATCTTAGCTACTTTAATCACAGCCTCTTTGTCTTTCGTATCTATAGCAATCTCTTTCAATTCACAAGCAACACCACGAGAAGCCCATCCTTCATATCTTCCAATGACTCTTGCAGACTCCATCACAGTCTCTTTGTCTTTTGTACCCATAGCAACCCATGCCAATCCCTCAGCAACACTACCAGCAGTCCATCCTTCATATCTCCCGATCGTCCTTGCAGATTCTATGACTGCATCTTTATCCTTCGTGTTTAATGCAATCCTTCCCAGCCCCCGAGCGACCCACTCCGCAACATCTCTTTCATATCCCCTGACAATATCTTCAGCAGTAAGCCTTGCGCCGCGTCCAAGTGCGTCTATCGCTAAAATATAATCTTTCGCAAGTAAAGTCTCAAGCTTCATAGTGTTTATTGAATATAATTAGTATATAACGCTTTTTATTCTCAAGTAGTAAGTAAAATGTATATATGCGAATAAGTTAAAAGCGAAGCTATTTTGCTCCATTTAGCCTGTAGGAAGACCGATACGAAAAGGTAGACCTGGATTGCAAAGTCTTAAATAAAAGGAAAAAGAGAATAATGATATGTCGATAGTGCATGGATCCAATCATGGTCCCACTAAGCAAGAAGCCAATGCGGTAACTCGGGGCAGTTCACATAAGGTAGAAAAGGATAGTTTATTGGAGGATTATGGATATACTAAATGATAAACAATTTGAAACGGAGGTACTAAAATCTTCAAAACCGGTAATAGTAGATTTTTGGGCAGAGTGGTGCGGCCCATGTAAGATGTATTCGCCAATAATAGAAGAGGTAGCCAAAGAGTTTGAGAATAAGGTTAAACTAGTAAAAGTAAACGTCGACGAAAATGAGGCGCTTGCCGCAAAATACAATATTTCTAGTATACCAACGACAATACTGGTAGAGAATGGAAATATAAAGGCTAGTTTTGTCGGTGCCGTACCAAAAGAGTGGCTTAAAAAATGGCTTAACAGTAAGTTATAGGCTTAGATGATAGATTTTAGTTGGATGACTGGCGGTAAACAGGGAAGTGGCATCGACTCTGCACTGGGCCTTTTCTCGCGCATAATGATGAAACACGGATATTACACTTATGGTTACCGCGAATATTTTTCAAATATAAAGGGGATGCATAGTTTTTTTACTGTAAGAGTCTCAGACAAGAACGTCCGCTCGCTCGGCTCAAACGTTGATTTGGCCATTTTCTACGATAATGAATCCGTTTTCGGCGAAAGGAACGCAAGAGGAGAAGTTGTGCATGAAGGTCATGTGAGAGACGTAAAGGCGGGAGGTACACTTATTATAGACTCAAAATCGGATCTATCAAAAATAACCAGAAAGGACATAAATACATTAAAACTCGATTTCGATGCTATAGTAAACGACGCCGCAAAAGAACTTAATTCAAAGGTAAGTACACTGACGATAACAAAAAACGTTATTTGCGTAGCGGCCTCAGTCTATCTTTTCGGTCTGCCGACGAATGAAATAGAAGAGGCGCTTAAAGAACTATTCAGCGACAAATCCGAGGACATAATAAAGATGAATCTTCTAGTTGCAGATAAGACAGTAAAATATATCTCAGATAACGCCTTCAAAAAAGTGATGCAGCTGCCGGCATTGCCAAAGAAAAACTTACTTTACATGGATGGTTTTACCGCAAGTGCGATCGGAAAGGCAATCGCGGGTTGCAAAATGCAGATTTATTATCCAATAACGCCGGCCAGTGACGAAAGCATATTTATAGAATCTCATCCGGAGCTCGGTATAAGAGTGATACAGCCAGAGAGTGAGTTAGCGGTGATCGGCATGACTATAGGTGCCGCGATGACCGGCGTTAGGTCATCATTGTCTACTTCTGGGCCCGGATTATCTTTGATGACTGAGTCTATAACTTTCGCCGGCATGACTGAAACGCCACTTGTCATCATTGATCACCAGAGAGGCGCACCGGCGACAGGGCAGCCGACAAGGACAGAACAGGCCGATTTACTATTTGCCGTGCATGCAGGGCATGGTGATTATGGTAGGATGGTGATCGCCCCGGGAAACACAGAGGAATCGATAAGCATGACCGCGCTTGCGTTCAATTATGCAGAAAAATACCAACTTCCCGTAATAGTACTTGGAGAAAAAAATCTTTCACAGGCTTCAATCAGCATGAATGTTGCTTCTGTGGATAAAATAAGGGATAACTATGTTATTGATCGTGGAAAATTTGTCGAAGAAGGCGGACCCGACTATAAACGCTATGCATTTACATCGGACAATATTTCTCCAAGGGCAAGGATAGGAGATCCAACTACAATAATGTGGACGACGGGCGATGAGCATGATGAATGGGGGCACATATCCGAAGAGCCGAATAACCGAAATAAGATGATGGAAAAGAGAATTGGGAAGGTAGATAAGATACTTTCTGAATTGCCAAAAGAGGAGAAGTTTAGATTACTTGCCGGAGATCCGGCGAAAGCAGACCTTCTTATAGTTGGATGGGGAGGGACGTCCTCCGCCATAATGGAAGCAATGTCCTCAAATATGGTATTTTTGCAGATTAAACTCTTAGAACCTTTTCCAACCGAGATTCCGGATATAATAAGAAAAGCAAAGAAAGTGGTTTGTGTTGAACAAAATATAAGCGGGCAATTGGCGCAGCATATTACGTCCAAGACAGGAATAGTGATAGAGAACCAGATTTTGAAGTATAATGGCCGACCGATGAGATACGACGAGATTTCTAATGGTTTGGCCAGAGTAATGAAAGGAGAAAAAAAGGTGGTTTTGAATGCCTACTGAAACTAATAGCGTGAACGAGAAAAAACCAGTGACAGCGTCAAGCTTAACTTCCAATGAATTAAATGATTGGTGTCCGGGGTGTCTTTTGCCAGACAATATAATAATCGGAAACCCCTCAGCAAAGACCATACAGATGTTTAAAGCCGGCGATAAGGTTCTTGGTAGTGATGGCTACTTCCATAAAATAAATGAGGTAATGACACATGTGCACAGAGGAAAGATCTATCGTTTAAGGGTAGCACGTTTTGGTGAAACAACATTAACAAACGAGCACCCCGTCTTGATAGTTAAAAAAGAAAATGCACTAAATGGAGATTTAAAGACCGAGTGGCTAAATACGGAAGATTTGAGGGTAGGTGACTATGTAGCATATCCAATAATGAAGGCGACCCTGCCAATAAATTCAGTGCAATTAGTTTATAAAAAAAGAAAGGAAGATCTTCTCAGCAAAAAACTGCCAGAAAATCTTTTATTTACAGATGAATTTATCAGATTTGTCGGCTATTTTATAGCCAAGGGATCTACACACGGACAATTTAAAAAAAGTAGCACCGGGAAAAAACAAGCGATAGTCCTTACCTTCGGGCGTCATGAGATTAGTTTGGTCGAAGATGCGGCCGCTATTGCAAGAAAATCTTTCGGTTTGAAGCCGGTAGTAAAAAACAGAGCTTATAAACATACTATCGATCTAGAGATAAATTCTCCTTATTTGGCGGAGTTCTTTTCTCGGTGGTGTGGCGATTCGGCGATGGATAAAAGAGTGCCACATGAATTAATGCTTTTGCCGCCGCTAAAGCAACGACAGCTTATAAAAGGATTGTGGAGGGGCGACGGCTTTGTGAACACGGAATCGTTACAGGCCGGGTATAAAACTATCTCTTTGGTTTTAAAAGAACAACTAAAAATCCTGCTGTTAAGGCAGAATATCATACCTTCCGTTTATGAATACGCATCACACGGGATACGCAAAAATTCTTACGACTTCCATTTAAAAGGCAAAGATTACAATAGCCTAGTCGAGATACTTGGGGTTAAATCAAAGAAAAGTAAAAGTAAAAATAATTCATTGTCCTTAAAGGCTGATGATTATGTATATCTAAAAATAAGAAGTTTAAACGCCTTTGATTATGAGGGACCGGTCTACAATTTTAGAGTAGAAGACGTGAACTCTTATGTGAGTAACGCCGCTACCTTGCATAACTGTGGTAATGACGGCATAGTGCTTGCCGTAAAAAATGCTATCGCTAACGGCGCTTTGGACCCTCACAAAACGGTGATAGTCTCGGGGATAGGCTGTTCTTCTAAGCTCCCGCACCTAGTAAACGTAAACGGTGTGCATACTCTTCATGGGAGGGCGATCCCATTTGCAGAGGGAATAAAACTTGCAAATCCAGAACTTACCGTTATGGTAGATAGTGGAGATGGCGATACTTATGGTATAGGCGCCGGGCATTTCGTCAGTGCTGGCAGAAGAAATGTCAACATAAAACTATTTGTCCATAACAACGGCGTTTACGCCCTAACGAAAGGACAAGCAAGTCCAACATTGCCAGAGGGCAGAAAAGTCAAAGGCATCCCAGAACCTAATATAAACGGGGCGTTGAATCCCCTGGCTCTCGCAATACTTGCCGGTTATACTTTCGTTGCTAGAACCCAGAGTTATAATGTTAAAGAACAGACCGATTTAATGATAAAGGCAATAAAACACAACGGTCTAGCGTTGATAGACATACAGCAGGGCTGTCCTACTTACAACCCAGAATTTACAGATACAGCCTGGTTTAGGCAACATTTGCATCAGCTGCCACAGAACTACGACGGTTTAGTGCATAATCCAGAGGATCTGGCGGAAGTTGAACAGAAAAAATTGCAGGCACTTAAGATGATACTTGACGAAACAAGTACTGAATTAAATACCGGGTTATTCTTTCAGTGGGAGAATAACGATACCTTTGAAGATAGATTGACAAAACTAGGTATAAAACCGCCGCTTTCGCAGCAAATCGCGGACGCGAATAAGAAATCGACAGTAAATCTGACAGAAGTATTCAAAGACCTTTCGGCATAAACACGATAGCAGTCGCTTAATCAGTCCATTAAATTAAACCATAAGCTCGGCATTCTTAGCCGACAATCCTAATTTCTGCGGAAACCTAACTTCACTTCCAGTTCTTGAAAATCCTTTGTAGGTAAATCGTTATATTCATTTTAGATTTCGTTTCTTTTTTTGCCGTATTGGCTATCTTAAAAGTATAATCAATAAGTTTTGATGTGCCGTAAAAGCAAGCCCCAACGATGGCGCCTGCCGTTATAGACAGCGACGTCCAAAACGGGGAAATTCTACCAATGGATTCGGTTGTTTCGATTATCCCCATCGCATAAAGGGTAACTAGGTATGAGCCTATAACCGCTGTAGCGGAGGCGGCAGCACTGCAGACTGGTTTTGTCCACGTTTTAATCCCGTGTAACAAATTTATTAAGCCGCTTTGTTTCTGTCGTATTGTTTCATTTACAATCGGAGTAATCTCGATTTTTGTACGATTACAAATATTTTTTATCCTTGCATTTAATTTTTTCTCCTCGAAAGTGTTTTTGAAATACGATTTATCGATTAATAAATATGTTATAGCACCCAACAAGGACTGCGACGCAATCTTTTCAAGCAACGACTTTTTATGTGATTCTTGTAAATAGTCTTGCATCTCCCTATAAAACTCAGATTTAAAGAAAGTTACGGCTTCATGCGTGTCTGCGGTTATTTTATAAGACTCATAGTCGTCTAACGCAAAATCTATTTTTTTCATCTCTATACCGGCGAGTATACTCCTCAGTTCATTTATTTTCCGGCTTTTCGGCTTTTTCGCTAGATACCACTCTAACTTTTCTTTTTCTTCCTCTCTCGCAAGATTAAGATTTAAGATAGAACCCTGTCGCTTATAGATATCAGATATAATATAATGCAGTTGCCGTTTTGTTGACCAAAACGGGCTACCAGAACTCGATACACTATAAACAACTACCTGATTATCGTCCGTAGTATCTTCTTCCGGCAAACATAAAAGCTCCTTATGCTGCGTGTGTTTATAGTTAGTTTTCTGGTATAACTTTGCCGTAAAATCCATTTCTTTACTATTATTCAGACTATGCACAGTATTTCGCATATTTCCGCTTCTCGTCCATCTTTATTATCGATTAATAGAAGACAATTAATATAAAGTTATTAAACTTTCATAAGCAGGTATGTATACACTTATCCTAGCCTCACTTTCTATGACGATATTGCGTCTAATGTCGCTAAAACCGAAGTAGAAAGAAGTGGAGGCTACCTTAATAAGTGGAATACGTAGCAGGTTCAGACACCGAAGTGAAAGTCATGCAGAAATTTAATAATGGCGCGACATTCTCATAGCTGGATTAGTCGGCGGTCACAGATAGTATTTCTTTACCAGTTCTTTAAGCAGTTTTGCCTGCCATTTTTTTTCCGTTGCAGACTCATTAGCACACATACCAGCAGACCAAGCGGCAGACCGAGTAGCAGACACAGCAGCAGACCGAGCGGCGGACCAAACAGCAGATCGAGCAGATTGGGCAGCGGATTCAGTAGCAGATCGAGCAGACTGGGCAGCATACTCAGCAGCAGACCAAGCAGCAGACTCAGCAGCAGATTGAGCAGACTGGGCAGCATACTCAGCAGAAATCCTGTTTTCTTCAGTAGGCGCTTTCAGCCATTTCTCCGCGGCTTCGATGGCTTTTCTGGGTCGATCGTCGCATGGATATTTCTTCTCGTAGTTCGGAAGCACGTGTCTCGCACAACCGATTGCATATTCCACCAACAGAGGTTTCAGGTCTATCTCGTTTGTAAGCTTCATCTCTTTGGCTGCGAACAGACCTCCATCGCCGTAGACCACGCCTCGGGCTTCCACCTCGAATAGACGATCGCCTAGCTTATTATAGAAAGCTGAACGTAGATCTGACGATGCATGGAAACCTCTAGAGCCCGGCTCGACTTCGCCATTATATGTGAGCATGACACCGGGAGTCCATTGCGACACATCTCCTAAAAGGCTTCTAAGGTCTTCGGATACGAATTTATAACCAATCACTGTCTCGCCTTTAAGATCATCTTCCCGCGATTTTATAGATTTCCCCAGTAATATTTGCAACAGTCTTCCCATCTTTCCTTTCATATTATTTTAATCTACTTAATTTACTCACTACTTTAGAAAAGAACCAATATATAAAGTTTTTATTTTGAGTTTTATGTTGATATTCGCATTCGGGAGAAAAATCTTTATATTTATAAGGATCACTGTATGAGTATGACGACTATCGTTTCAATGGCCGCTATTGTTGCAGCTATAATAGTGGTTACGATAATCTTATTGTTTTTACCTAAAAAAGCCAGTCTAGAACCAAATCTTCCGAATACGCCAGCCGGGTTTGATACCGTGCTCGGCGGAAATTGGACCATAACGCAAAATCAGACGTATTCGGCAAGTGCAATTAACAATAGTGGTACAGCCTATTATCCGGGGCTACAGTCAGTCTCAGAACAGCACCTTAGTCAAATAAGTCCGGCTCAATCGCAAATAGCCGCGAATATTTTCGTAGAAAATTTCAATAACGCATCTTCCGCCGCAGTGGCCTTCTCTGCGATTGCGCCCCAGTTCACGAATTCGAGTAGTCTTGGCGTGAGCGGACAATCGTCTTCGGGAACTTATAATGGACTGTCGTATCTATATTTAAATGGAACGGAACGCTCCACCGAGGCCTTTGGATTTTCTCAATTTCTGGTATTGGGACAAGCATGTGGACCATCCGGCCTAGAAATCCAATTAAGTAATAATGGTGCTGGTGTCCCCGCAACAATCACCGGCGAATACATAGATGGCTCTACTGGACTCGTGGGCAACGCGAGTGGAAACTTGACTTCTTATAATTTGTCGGCCGGAGCATCGGTAATAATAGGTTTTAAACCAGTATACTGTCAGACCGCTGGACTCGGTTATAATGCAAGAATAACTATTGTTTATGATGAGCACACCGGTCTTGGTACAGAACGGCTTTTCTCATCTGGCGACATCTCCAGAATGAATGAAACCAACACCTCCGAAACAAAATTTATACTTAAGGATGATAACCACATCATCCAAATAACCTTTACAGGAGCACCCGCTATCGATGTTAGTTTAGTAAAGATAGAAAATCTTTTTTCGGACATCGGAGCGTCATTGACCAGTCAAGCTCCTAACATTGCTCAGACTACTGTAGGTTTTTCTTCGATTGGGATTTCGTCTTACGCTTGTAACGCCACCGGGACTTATTTGAAATTTCAGAATACTGCGGGTACCACTATTGCTATGGAAAATGCACAGATAATCTCTTCAAGTGGCGTCAATGGGGTTTACAATTATGTATTTAATCCCCAAACTTTATCTAATGGTCAATCTTCGGTTCTAAGTTTGACGGGGGCTTACTGCACAACAGTCAATGGCACCGGTTCGCGTTATTCAGAAGAGCTTAATATAACCTATAAGGAAACCACCGCGCAGGGAAATGAAACTTTCGACGCAATCGGCACCATCTCAGGGATGGGGTCTTAAGAAGCAAAGAACAAAAAATCTAGATTAAGGCCGTCCGCGTTTATAGCTTAACTACGTATCCATCTACGCCGTCTTCATCGGCTTCAAGATATCCCTTGGTATCCAGATCCATCTTCACCTTACCATCCTTCAGCCCTACGCTGCCAAGGTATTCGATGAACCTCTTAGGAGTCTCATTCGTCCCGCCGTTGCTGAATATTATCTCCTTGTATCCTTTGCTCCTGGCCCTGTCCATGAGGTCCTTATAGACGGCATCGAATATCTGTGGTTTCCTGAAAGTACGGTGTCCCTCCACGGAATCGACGAGGAATCTATCTCCTTCCGCGTAGCATATGGCGCTTCCCGCGGTCTTACCGCCGATATCGTACCTTACAAGTGTAAACCGCTTATCCCTGCAATAATCGTATATCCCCTCGTGAAAGTACCTTGGAAGGTATACGCAGGCCATCTGTACCCTGGAATCATAGTCTAGGGGATCATTGCTCTCGACAGCCCAAAGCACGTTCCTGCCCGAGACGATGGTAGGGTCCCTCTTATAATCGGAAACGGAAAGTACGTCATTTATGGATTCGTTCTTAGTCTCCCTGAGCACCTTAACCGCGTCTTCTACTTTACCCTTCCCCACCAAGCCCACTATCTCTTCGAGCTTTGGCTTGTAAGAGGAGTTAAACGAGTCTCTG
>JAJYZA010000002.1 GCA_021800365.1 Nanobdellota archaeon | reverse complement strand
AGTCCGTGTCATTTTCAAGTCAATCGGTTTCTTCGTGTTGAGGGATAATACGCGTGACTGAAAAACGCTAATGCAAAACTTTATAAACATTACACTGTTATACATTTTATGTCACTTTTAAAAGAAGTGTTTAATTTTTTAGAGTTCTTTATCCCGGCAAAGAAAGTATACGCACACTGTGATATTCCCTGCGGGATATACGATCCACACCTTGCTCAGGTCTCAGCACATACGGTAATTCGTATGAATATGTTAATTAGTCAACTGAAACCACTCTCAACCGGATCAAAAGCCGAGGAAATCAATGATTATAATCATAAGCTAATCCGTTATACAGACATAAAAGAAAAACATTCAGAACTGTGCAAACAAGAACTAAGAATCCTTTGGGGAGATTATTTTAAACCAGAACACGTGCAAAAATTCCCAGAATTACATGAGCTTTTTTGGAAGTCGATGAAAGACGCTTCCAAAGCCAAACAAGAAATAAACATGCGGGCGGCAGAAGAGCTACTTAATACGGTAAATAAGATTGCGGAAATCTTCTGGAAAACAAAAGGGATAGAAACAAACAGGGTAAAAGCGCCATATCCGACTGAACATGATATTGTGCTACCGAAGCTCGACTAATGCCGGTATTAGGAGCAATTTATTAGTAGTCAAAGTATATTTAGAATAGGCTTATGCAGTTCCCGATAAAACGTTTTAGGGTAGAAGACTATAGTATGGCACCAACATTTTTGCCAAATGACTATGTTCTGGTAAGTACCTTCTCTTATATTTTTAGACTGCCGAGGGCAAACGAGGTTATTATAATAAAATTACCACATAACGGACCGTTTATAATCAAGAGGATAGAACGAGTCTTATCGGCAAATAAATATTTTGTAATCGGTGATAATAAAAACAACAGCATTGACAGCAGAAAATTCGGTCCAATAGACCTAAAGAATATAGTTGGACGTGTGATTCTAAAAATAAGATGAAAGTTTCACAAATAAGAATAAGAACTCGGATCCCTTTTTGGCGTATTCTATCTTATCTTAGCTCTTGGCTGCTAGCCAATTGTTCCTTAAAATTAAGGCAAACACCACAATAAGATAGGCCACTACCATTCCCGCAAAAATAGTCGCATCCATATCCGTGTCTCCAGTTCATACCTAATAATTAATAGAAAGGAACTTACTTATATATCTTTTTAAATAAAAATCTCGTGATAACTCTGGTAGGATTTAAATAATAAGACGGTTTTAAGGTATGTATGGAAAATTTTGTAAAAGTAGCTAATGTCTCTGAAATCAAAGAAGGGCAAATAAAAGTGGTTATTACCGGTAAAGAGAAGGTTATACTTTTTCTTAAGGGTGGAAAATTCTCTGCCGTCAGCTCTATCTGCACACACCGCGGCGGTCCTTTAGACAAGGGCCCATTGAATGGTGAAATAGTTACATGCCCATGGCATGGTTCTGAATTTGATTTAATCAGCGGTAAGGTAGTAAAAGGTCCAGCTACGGCTTCATTAAAGCAGTTTAAAGTAAAAGTCGAAAAAGACGACGTTTTTATTAGCGTATAAAAGTTATTTTGAGTTTACTACGCCGTTTTTTGGGCAGATGTCCTTTATAGTGCACGTGCTGCACAGTGGAGATGTAGAGTGGCACGTATCGTGTCCATGCGCCTTTAATATGTAGGCTATATTTTTCCAATTGGGTTTTTCTACTAGTTTCATCAGGTCCTTTTCTATGTCATCTGGTCTTTTGCTGCCGCTTAATCCTATCCTATACGACAGTTTTATTACCCACGTATCCACAGGGATCCCTTCGATTATATTATAAGCGTTTATCAGTATTGTATTTGCGGTTTTTCTACCAACTCCAGGAAGCTTTAGCAACTCGTCCATTGTCTTCGGTACATTTCCGTTGTGTCTTTCTATAAGAATCTTACACGTATCTATTATATGCTTGGCTTTATTGCCAGCGAAAGATACCTTATTAATATATCTGAGAAGATCGGATTCCTTTGCATCAGCATAACTATTTGCATTTGGATATCTCTTAAACAGAGGGGGAGTCAGCGCATTAACTACGGTATCCTTTGTTTGTGCAGATAGAATTGCAGCGACTAGCAATTCTAGGGGATTAGAGAAATTAAGATAATACTTTTGATCATGGTACTTATTCTCAAGGGCATATAGCGCCATTCTTGCGCGATCTGGGGATAGCAAAATAAAGTTTTTTGTTCCCCTCGCCTTCGCATCCATAAAATGATAAATAAATCTAATATTTAAATACGAAATAGTAAGCTAAAATTATTCGTCTGCCCGCTTCATCGAGATACGTCGTTTATTGGGAAGCACTGGTCCGGTAAACGCACAAAATTTATAGCCGGGGCATTAAAGCAATTGGCGGGCGCCTATAAGTTATTGATTCTGCTCTTCTTCTTTTTCTATCTCTTCTTCATTTTCTTCGAATTCCTGTTCCTCTTCTTTATCCTCTTCAAGACCATGGATTTCGTCCTGAAGTTCTTCTTTATCAGAGGGTTCCGGCTCAAGTTCTTCAACGACCCGTTTTTTATGTTTTGCCTTCTTTTTTACGTCTTTTTTCATAGTAATATCTATTATGCATCAAATAAAAGGCTTTTTGTCTTCAAAGAAGGCTTATGGAAGGAACTCCTCTCCCAATTCTTTTAATAAATCTGTATGCTTGTCGAAATACTCTCTCGCTCGTGCAAGCTTACGGACTAGAAAATCGGCAATGGCATTCTTTAGATCGACTGGATGCAGACCTTTTTCTTTAAATAGCATCTCGAGGTGCGCATATGTATCTATTTCCACGTCACCTCCAAATTTTTCATCTCTCTGTATGACCAATCTATTTTCTGACGGAAAGACGAGGAGTTTTGCTATTTGGAGGATAAGATTGTCTTCAATTACGCCTACAGGACAGTATGCATCCTTTATCTTTTTTCTTATAGACTCCTCAGAATCGTATACTTTTATATGGCTTCCGGGAATAGAAGAACTCATCTTAGTTCCAGGGCCATTCAATGAGGAAATAAGGGGGGTCATTATCTCTATGCGTTTGCGATAGCCAAGCCTTGGAAGCACCTCACGAGCATATGCCAGTATATGCCTCTGGTCCAAACCCCCAAATTGTATATCTACATCCAGGTACTGTTCGTCTAGCGCCTGCATTATTGGATAGATTAATTCGCTTACTTTTGGGTTCTTCATTCGTGTGACCTCAGATGCCGCTCTTGTCGCTCTCTCTACAGTCGTCACAGTAGAAAGTTTCAAAACATCGTTCGCGTAGTTCTTTTCAAGTTGAAAATTAGAACCCCTTATGAATTCAATTTTTTCGGGCCAGTTAAATGCCAGCTCGATGCATTTTTGGGTATATTCTACCCTATTATCCAAATCCGCCCAGTTGGCTTTTAAATCATCAAGCGCAGCATGTATATCTGCCAGAAGCACCTTTACTTTTATGCCTGCATTTTGCAAGTCGAATATTTTGCCTAAAGCGACTAAGTGACCTATATGCAATGGTCCCGTCGTAGCTCTGCCTATGTAAGCAGAAATGTCCTTTTTTTGCTCAAGAAGATGTTTTAAGTCTTCTTCGGTTATTATATCAGCCGTATTTCGTTTTACTAAATCCAAATTAGATACATTTTCCGCCAGATTAACCATAGTGGTAAATTACATTTATTATAGATAAAGTTTACTTTGGTTCTAAACAATGTATTTATTTAACAAGCGCCCAATAGTTTATAGTAATGATAAAAGGGATAGCGTTTGATTTAGATGGTACATTAATAGATGACACTGAACTCTTGAAAGAAGCCGAATGCGCGGCTTTTGCGGAAAGGGGTTTAATTATAACTCCCTCAGAATTGGTAAAGTTCAATGGTATGTCGATAAAGGATATAACAAAGGCATTCTTTGGGAAAACCGATAAGGATACAATAAAAGCTCTGCGTCAACGAAGAAAAGAGTTGGTGCAGGAACGCATTGAAAGACTGAAAGTTTTTCCCGAAACAAATATTACCTTAAGAAAGCTAAGGAAACTAGGCTTAAAGACGGGGATAGCTACCGGACTTGGAGGAGAATTGCTACAGATATTCCTGAAGAAAACACATCTATCGGAGCTTATGGATACTATAGTAAGCGCCGATGAAGTGGCAGCAGGTAAACCTGCGCCGGATGTTTTTATTAAGGCCTTTAAATTAATGGGGGTCTCTAAGGAAAACGGATTAGTTGTTGGAGACGGCGAAAGCGATATCACTGCTGCAAGAACCGCAGGCATCGAAAACGTACTGATTGTTAGGAGCGGCGTCCCTATTTGTTCTGCTGACCATGTAATATGCCGCCTGGATGAGCTTACTAAATTAGTGACTAGCAAGAACGCAGCGCAATAAAATAACCGACATCAACGATTTGCGTTTAAGTAGCGCAGATTTATATCTATTCTTTCAATTGTTTGAGCTAAGGAGAATTTTAAATCATCCCTTAAGTTTTCCTTTAAATTAAAAAATTTAACTATTTCATCTCTTAGTTTTTTGTCGTGTACAAACGCTAAAGACTCTATGTATTTATTTGCGAACATCGTCGAAGGATCCGATTTTTTAAGAATTTCTCCCCATCGTTCTTTAATCCATAAGAAAAGGACCCTATGTGCCTTATTATTCATGGCAGCAGAAATTGCGACGGTATCAGAATCTTGTAATCTTACATTTTCCGATGCAGAAAAGTCGAGAGCCTTTTTTATAAGTGCACTATTCTTGAAGTTTCCGAGTGCAGCAAGGATAAAAACCCTCTCATTTTGGGACTTTGATACACTGTAACGAGTTATAAGTTTATTTAAGTTGTTTGCGCCACCAGTTATAGCGGATATTTTATAGGCTATTTGGATTAGGTCTTTATTTTTTGGAGCCGCGCCTTTCAGTAGTTTTTTGAATATCTTCAGTATCTTTTTTGTAGTTTTTGGTTCGCCTACCTCTCCCAAGAAAGTTATTGCAGCATTTCTTTCAAGCCTGTCCGAATCTCGCTCATTAATTTTGTCGTCCCAGCCCAAATTTTTTAATATTTTTTTAGCCATAATGGTACCTAGCATTTTTATTTTATTAACTGCAGCTGGCTTTTTGCTGAGTTTATACAAGAAACTCAGATGATTTAGAAGATTATTTGTTGTAGGATAACTAGATTTAGTTAAGAGAATACTTATAAAATTAATATAATTGTCAAATCTGATCTTTCCACAACGTGTGAGTAAGAATAAGTCGTTTTCTAATCCCCACAAGTCTCTCTCATCAAGCTTTCTTTGTTTTATTGCTTCTATAATCCCTTTTAATAGCCGGTTTTCATAAGAAACAATGTAAAAACTTTTTTGTCCAAAATTTAGTTTTATCCATTTTGCATTTTCTTTCAAAAAACTAGTCTTTTTTTCCATTAAAAATAACCCGTTGTGTTTATCGGTCTTATAGCGTATTGGAACTCGCCAATCGCCCTGCATCTCCCCCAAAAATAAAAAACGCGCCTGCTTAAGTGTAAATCCGTCTTTACTCCTAGAGATATGTATCAGAGGATAGCCAGAATTGTTAATCCATTTTTCTATCATCCTTTCTACGCTTAGTTTTTTGCCAGTGCTTTGCGCAGATTCATTTATTGCCTTCCAGAGGTCGTTCTTTGTCGCGTTTTCATATGCATGCGTGTTCAAATATAGTCTTAACCCATTTCTAAAAATTTCTTTTCCAGTATAATCTTCGAGCATTTGAAGGACACTTCCGCCTTTTTCATAACTTATTATATCGAACATACTCGATACTTCATCTTCATTTTTTACATACACACTTATTGGGTGAGTAGCGTGTAAGGCATCAATCACAAAAGCAGGGTTAAAAACATCTAATAAATATTGTAAATCCACCCTCCAAGTTGGGAATACTGCCTCCATCGCTTTAAATGCCATAAAAGTTGCAAAGCTTTCATTTAGCCAAAGGTCATTCCACCACGACATCGTTACTAAATCTCCAAACCACTGGTGAGCTAATTCATGTGCGATGACTTCGGCAATCCGTCTTTTTTGATTAATGCCCCCCGCTTCATCAAGAAGAAGCGCAGTTTCTCTAAACGTTATTGCGCCCCAATTTTCCATCGCACCAACTGCAAAATCTGGAATTGCTATTAAATCAAGTTTTGACAAGGGATATTTTATGCCAAAGTAACTTTCGAAGAACTTTAGAAATTTATAGGCATAATTTAAGGCAACTTTAGCATATTTTATTTTTCCAGGAACAGTAATAATAGAAATTCGCGGTTTCCCGCCGCGCTTAGTTAAGACTTCAAATTTGCCTACACCGATATACAAAAGGTAAGTAGACATCTTCGGCGTAGTCTCAAACATTATCAATTTTTTATCTTTGTCGATAATCTCCTCTTTTTTCGGCATATTTGATATTGCGTCTAAGTCCTTGTTTATTCTTAAAGAAACATCAAAAGTAGCCTTTGATTCCGGTTCATCTATGCATGGAAAAGCCGCCCTCGCATTAGTAGATTCAAATTGAGTAGTTAAAATAGATTCTTCGTTTTTAGAATATTGATATCTACTTCTGTAAAATCCATATGCCCCCTCATTGTTTTTTATAGTAAAAATTATCTTTATTTTTATATCTCCGATTATTTTTTTCGGTGTTTTTAGTTCAAAAATCTGTTTATCTGGCATTAAATGTAATTCTGCAGTTTGGACTTTTTTATTACAAGTTATAAACGCTTTTTTTATATCTAACTCTTTATAGTTGAGTTTTAAAATATTAGTATGGGTTTTAACGATTCCATAAAGCTCTTCTTCACAATATGTTTTAAATGATTTAAAATCTGTTTCAAAAAACAGGTTGTACTTTTTGGGTATAAAATTATGGTCCAAAGTTTTATAAGACGGTCTTTTCATATAATAATATAAACACCTGGTTTTTAAATTATTATTGAGAATACTACCTAGCGTTTATTGATTGGAAATAGCAGCAATTTATGTTTTACTTTTAATACCACATAGAACCATATAGATTCCTAAGATAGTTCCAAATGGTATAGAGATTATATCAAGAAGCCCAAACGCGATTAAAAATAGTTTTATATGTTTTTTTTCTGCAAGGAGTTCTAGCGCTAGTATGAGTGATAAAAGATTTGTTATAATAAGTACAAGCGCAAAGTCAGTTATCACAGAGCTCGCTGTAAATAGAATCGTAATAAAAGATGCAAACACAAGATAGACTAATGATAAGAATATTTGAAAGCCGCTTATTAATGTATAATTTACCATAACGCCCCGCCGCCCATATTCTCTCCATTTATACCATTTACCTTATATAAATAATAATCTTTAAATACCCGTTAAGACTTAAAAGCGTATGCAAAAAGCCATGTATGCTGTGATGATTTTAATAGTGCTGCTTGTAGCAGGCATATTCTACGACTACTATACCAATTTACCATTAAACTCAACTGTATCGACAGGAACTCCAATTGCCATGACAGATCCGGCAGTAGTACCTAATGGAACTACAAATCTGGAAATAAGTTATTCCTCTTTCCGTATAGTTTATAAAAATAACACCGGGTCTGCTACTCAAAATATAGATGTTACAACATCTGGAAATCTCAATCTGCTTTCGTTAATTAATTCCTCTGAGGTATTAGCAGAAGCAAACTTACCGGTTAATGTTTCTGTTATTTTAGTACAATTCAATATTACTTCTGCAAATATAACCATAAATGGGAGTATTTATCCTGTAGTTATTCCAAATAATAAGATAACTGCCGATATACCGGAGGCATTTTCAAGAATAAACTCATCGACAGGTTTGATATTGGATTTTACGCCCACAATAATAACTGTGTACTCATCAAATTATACACAATACATATTAGTACCTTCGATAAGAGCAGTAACAGATAAGGTTATTAAAAGAACTATTGGAGACATAACTCATTTGAATAATACTACGCTGCGCAGCTTAGATGCCGTAAGACCAAATATCACTATAACGAGTGCGATTGTAACCTCTGTAGGAAATTCCACTTCAATAAGTGTGACAGTTAAAGATAACTCAAATCAAAGTGTGGTTTTACAGCATGTCGGACTCAGATTAAGAGAAGGAGATTTAGTATACGCAAATAACTTAAGTTACACCTTGAACAATTCTGAAGATTATCTCAATAGGAGTTTAGATAAATTAAATAACAGATTAAATGATGCGCTCAATAATCTCAGAGAAGTCGAAAATAACCTTACAACGAGGATAACTTCAAGATTAGATGACGTAAATACAAGTTTATTCCGGCTATATAACCTCAGCGATAGCGCCTCAAGAGAAAATGAATCTGTCAGATCCGTTGTAAATAGGATAAATGAACGAATTAACGAGACAGAACAAAAATTATCTGTTGAGGAAGCTAAGGTTACCTCAAAATTCAATGAAGTGCTAAACGTGACTCGCGAGAGGATAAATATTCTAAAGAACATGGCATATGATAAGAATCTAAATTTTCTAGTCTTAAGCAATGCGACGCTTTTTCTCCCCTTTTCCGGCACTGAGCTTACTAATTTTACACCTAGGTTTAATTATTCGATCAATACGACTAATAGTACGTCAGCCGCTTTAAATTATACCGGTACAGATGTATCACAGGAGGTATCTAATTCTTCGTTCCATATACCATTTAATTTGGGTTATACTCTCGCCCCATTCTCATCTGTAACATTGGAATTTAACGGAAAGATTGCGCTCGGGAATGGTCTCATAACTATATCGCTTGCTCCGGGTACAAAGTATTTGCTGACCTTGCAGGGAACAGTCGGTGCACGTGCATCATATATCGGAAATGTTAGCAGTTAAATTTTTGATGTGCGCTAGAGATAAAAATTTATTGCACTGAATTTTTATTTATTTTTTCTTCGTTTCTCTCGTATACGTTTCTTAATTTTATTATATGCTTACAAGGGCTGCCAAAATATACGTACGCTTCACAATCACAATTCCCATAGATTAAATTCTTTGATGCCGGCTCATACTCCGCACTAACCTTATGAAAGTAGTTCTTAGATGTTTCACTCATCACATATCCATGTAAATCGATTTTTCTTCCAGTAGATGTAATACCGTATAACTTTACTGTTTTATCATGCGATTCGAGCAACGCTTTACCTATTATCTCTTCTAATTTTATTAATGCCATATGTTAAATTATAAATGGTACTTTATATTCTTTTACAATTTAACTCTAAATTTTAAATACACATTATATAGTCACGAATTATCCTTAAAATTTGTATATAGAAAGTATGTGAATTGATAGTTAGATAGCAGATTAAAACTAAAAAGTTAAATTCATTTAATTGTATACGTTAATATAAGGCTTAGGTTGATAATACATAGTTTACTTCAACCTTCGGGCGTTTACATGTCAACACAAAAATTTATAAAAATAGAGGACCATGGGGTTTTATTCAATAATAGAAGTGCTGCATTAGTGTCTAAGTTCGGTGAAATAGACTGGGCGTGTTTTCCAAATTTTGATTCGGATCCAGTTTTCTTTTCTATATTAGATAAGGAGAAAGGAGGTTATTTTACGATAGCGCCAGCGATTAATCATTATTCTTCTATTCAATACTACATAGAAGACACAAACATATTATTAACTCAATTTTTTTATGGAGATAAATTAGTTATGAGGATATCCGATTTTTTACCAATGCTAGGGCAGGCTCGAGTTCTACTGCCGGAGATACATAGAAAAGTAGAATGTCTAGAGGAAAAATTACTTATAACCGTAGAATTTTTTCCATTTTATACGCAACAAGAAAATGAGATAAAACAAAGCGGAGAAACTGGGTATATAATAAAATCAGGTACAAGAACACAAAGTATTTCTACTGATGTATTTCTGGAACGGGTAGGTAATGGCCTCAAAGGTACCTTTTCTATGCACCGGGGCGAAACAAAGTGGTTTGTAACTGCTTATGGAGCCAGCGAGGCACATGATTTAAAGGCGTTTGAAAGTGAAACAAGACAATTCGAAACGACACTTTTTTGGAGAGATTGGATATCCAAATCTAATTATTCCGGTCCATATTCGGAATGGGTAAAAAGATCTCTACTGGTTTTGCGAGGGCTTTTTTTCGATCCAAATTATTTTATGGCGGCAGCCCCGACTGCTTCATTGCCAGAAGTAGCTGGTGGATCAAAAAATTGGGATTATCGGTTTATGTGGATAAGGGATACCGCCTACGTGATAGATACACTTGCGAGTCTCGGTTATTTAGAAGAAGCCATGAAATTCTTCTACAGTTTAATGAATCAAATACATAATGATGGAGGACAAATAAAATCGATTTACCCTATCTCCAATCCGGAAGCAATAATAGAACGACAAATAGACTTAGAAGGTTATTTAAACTCAAAGCCAGTGAGATTCGGCAACGCTGCGGTTGAACAATTCCAATTAGACCAATACGGCTCATTAATAAATGCAATAAGCACTGCTAAAAAATACGGTGCGGCAATAACCACCGAAATGCTTGAACTGGTCAAAGAAACTTCACACACATTAATTAAAAGGTGGAAGGAACCAGATAGATCGATTTGGGAAATTCGAAGTGGGGATAGACATTATGTATATTCAAAAGCCGTCGCTTGGGAGGCACTAAACAATGCAATCTTGCTTTTGAAAGATTTAGAGACTCCGGAAGAAATAAATCTCTTAAGAAACACAGCAGACGAGATAAAAAGAGAGGTGGAAGAAAAAGGAAAAGATCCGACTGGAAGGTATTATGTTCAGTATTTTGGATCTGATTTAGTAGACTGCGCCCTATTGCGGCTTCCATTGATAGGTTTTTGTGATGCGGATAGCAAGACTTTTATTAATACCCTAGCCGAAATAGAAAAAAGATTAATGCGTGGGGCTTTTTTATTTGATAGATACGAAACTAAACTCGACGCAGAGCATAGTGACAATGCCTTTTTGCTTGTCTCTTTTTGGTACATAGAAGATTTAATACAAATGAACAAAATAAAAATGGCAAAGGAAGGTTTAGAAAAGCTTCTTGCTCTCTTTAATGATTTGCATCTTCTCTCAGAAGAGATAGATTTTAAAGATAAATATTACCTAGGCAATTACCCGCAAGCATTATCTCACGTTGGGCTTATATCTACAATATTAAGGTTAAACGAATATAAGAAAGTCTCCCTCCCCGAGTTTAAAGGAACTTAATTTATAAATTCGGCGGGAGTATTGCTTTAATTATAATTTAGAGGTTTAATGGCGAATCCGTTATTGCAAGCGATTAATCTAACAAAGAGGTATGGACAGTTTACTGCATTATCTAACCTAAATATAAAAATTGTAGGTCCTAAATGTGTCGGTTTTTTAGGGCCAAATGGGGCAGGGAAGACGACAACTTTAAAACTCTTCACAGATATGATACGCCCAACTTATGGGCATGCTTTGATAAACGGAGTCGATGTCCACAAAAATAAGAAAATCGCGCTTTCGATGGTGGGAACTTTAATTGAAACGCCAGAGGTATATCCCTCACTGACAGAGAAAGAAGCCTTGTTTATGATAGCGGAGATAAAAGGGGTACCGCACAAATTTTTGGAGAGAAGCGTAAAGGAAGTTGTTAACAAGGTAAAGATGAAGCGGTGGCTGGATCAAAAGGTAGGCAAAATGTCAAAAGGAATGAAACAGAGAATAAATATAGCCGCGGCCCTTTTAGGAGACCCAGATATAATTTTGTTAGATGAACCCACTTCGGGTCTTGATCCTCGAGGGATGAGTGAAGTAAGAGAGATTATAAAGGACCTGAAAAAGGAAAAAAAGCTGATTTTTATGAGTTCTCATCTTCTAAGCGAGGTATCAGAAATATGCGACGAAGTCGCTCTTATAAATCACGGAAAATTGATGGCGTATGGACCGATAAATGAAGTGACTTCGAGGTTTTCTAACGGCAGGACTGCAATAATTGAGGTATCTACAATAAGGCCTTTACAGTCAAGTGTTATAAAAAGAATAAGAAAAATTAACGGTGTAAGAGGCGTGGATATTTTAGATACAAAAAGATTCAATTTGAGACTTTTCGGCGGAATTGATGCGCAACAAAAGTTGTTAGAATCTTTAGTAAAACTAAGAATAGGGGTAATCAGTTTTAAGCCGTCCGCATCGGCATTGGAAGAAACTTACCTTAGCGTGTTCAAAGAAACGGTATAAAATGGAAAAATTAAATCTTGGCCATAAAAATATCGTACCAAATAGCATTAAACAGGTACTAACGATGCTTAAGTATTCTCTGCTGGATTATGTGGGATCTAGGAGATTCTTCGTTTTACTTATAATCGTGGCCATAATCGCCATTATGCTTACTGCAGTGATGGCATACTTTAGACCAGCTGATTCCTTAGCGTCTCCACTTTCATTTTATAGTAATTGGTGGGGAGAAAGTAGTACACTTGTGATAATTTTATCGGCCGTATTCTTTGGGGGTGACGCAATATCAGGAGAATTCCAAAACAAGACCGGTTATTTCCTTATCGGAAACCCGATACGGCGGTCTGCTATTTACATAGGAAAGTGGCTGGCTGCACTTATGGCATCTCTTGCAATTCTTGGTGTATTTGCTTTGATAACCATAGGAAATGGATTATACTATTTTGGCTTATCCGGATTGCCAAGCCAGTTTTTAGAGGCGCTTCTGTTTTCAATATTTTATATGGTTTCTGCGCTTGGTTTAACCTTCTTTTTTAGCTCAATGTTTAAAAGCAGTACAGTAGCTATCCTTACGACTGTAATACTTTTGTTATTTGCTTTTTCGCTTATACAAGCACTTGTCGCCAATCTTGCACACGTAGAACCTTGGTTCATAATAACCTACGGTGCGCAAATAATAAGTAATGTACTAATGAACCCATACCCGCCTCATGTAAGTACGACCAGTGTTCATTCTGCCGCCGGTTCTATTGCTTCTAGCAAGGCCATCTCTATAACTACCTACAACGCGAGTATATTTGAAGGTTTAATGATCTTAGCAGCTTATTTCTTGGTTACAATTATAATTGGTCCGATTTTATTTGAAAGAAAAGAATTTACATAAATTTATGACTAGACAATTCATATAAAATTGTGTTTAGTCGACTTATAAAAATCGATTTGTTTTCGAAAAGACGGGCGCCACTCGTGAAAAGTATTTAACTACTAAATTTATTTTATTAATCTGATATCGGATATCCGATATCGATAGTTTATGATGTTTGGTAAGTTAGCTGGTTTTGGGCGAAGAGGCGGTCTTCGGCATATCATACTTGTACTCTTAAAACGAGGCCCAAGAAGCGGATCTGAATTAATGGACAAGCTTGAAGATCTTAGTTGGGGGTATTGGCGTCCATCACCAGGCTCCATATATCCTGCACTTAAGGAGTTGGCATCCGAAGGGATTATAACTAAAAAAGAAGATGGAAAATATGAACTTACAAAAAAAGGAGCAGATGAGATAGGCTGGATGTCCGGTACCGACATGTCTAGGCCTACTTCTACTACAGAAGTACTAAAAGAAATGCAGGGTTACGCAGCTTATCTTGAAGACGTTGCTAGAGAAGATCCTTCAGAAATAAAAGAGAATAAACGCGATATAATAGAATTAATAAAAGAATTAGAAATACTATTAAAAACTAAAAAATAACGTGGATTATGGTTAAAAATATCATAAATGTAAGAAAACTTTCTAAGGTATTCGATAATAGTCTTAGAGCTGTTGATGGTATAACGTTTGATGTAAGGCAAGGAGAGATATTTGGGTTTCTTGGGCCAAATGGCGCCGGAAAAACCACCACAATAAAAATGCTAACTACATTAATTTCTCCAACATCCGGTGACGCGAAAATATTCGATTTTAGTATAAATAAATCTGCGTCTGCCGTAAGAGCTTCAGTGGGTGTTGTACCACAAGAGTTTACTGCCGATGAAGACTTAACAGCATATGATAACATGCTGCTTATGGCTGATTTATATGGAGTATCACGTACTATAGCAAAAACAAGAATAGTGGAATTATTGAGCCTAGTCGAATTAAGCAATGCGGCCAAAAGAAAGGTAAATACCTACTCTGGTGGAATGCGGCGAAGACTCGAATTAGCGATAGGCTTGGTAAACCACCCAAAAGTATTATTTTTGGATGAGCCGACATTGGGTCTTGATGTGCAGACTAGGGCCGCGGTGTGGACATATATTGAGAAACTTAAAAAGGAGTACAAAATGACCATTTTTATGACAACTCACTACCTAGACGAAGCTGATTCATTGTGTGATCGAGTCGCAATAATCGATCACGGAAAAATAATAAAAATAGATACGCCTAAAAATCTGAAAGACAGTTTGGGTGGGGACATAATAGAGCTAAAAATAGAAAATGAAAGAACAAATGTAAGTGATCTACTAAAAAAAATAACTGGTGTTAAGAATGTCAAAAAAAATGGAGTAGAATATAGACTAAAGGTAAAATCTGCAGAAACCCTCGCCCCCAAGCTTATAACAATGCTAACGTCTAAGGGTCACAAGGTCACAAAATTGTCGCTTTCTAAACCGACTCTAGATGAGGTATACCTCGAATATACTGGCAGGTCACTTAGAGAGGAACAGTCTAATAGTTTGGATATAATGTCTATGCGTAGAACACAAAGATTGAGTAGGAGTTAATATGACACAAACAGAATCTAAAGGCATACATTCAATTTCTTATCTTGCAAGAAGTTTATGGTCGATTACAAACAGAGACTTAAAGAAGTGGTACCTAGCGCCGGTTCTACTGTTTATCTCTCTCATTCAGCCAGTGGTGTGGCTAGCTCTTTTTGGGAAAGCTTTTAACTTTGCCGGAATATTTACAAATGCCTCATTTAATATACCTGGATTAAATTTACCAGCAAGCGTATTAAATACCATAGGGAATACTTTACTAACAAATACATTTGGCACTACTAGCTATTTTTCATTTCTGGCGGTTGGTATGCTTGCATTTATAGTAGTTTTTACATCTATGATGAGCGGCATGTCGATAGTCTGGGACAGGAGATTTGGATTTCTTGATAAGCTTCTAACAACTCCGATTCCCCGCGCTTCTATAGTAATAGGAAAGATTTTAAACGGAGTAGTAAGGTCGCTGGCGCAGGCGCTTATTGTTCTTGTCATAGCAGTACTTTTAAGTATGAACACCGCATACTTTTCGGTAGGCGGCATACTTATTGCTTTTGGGGCGTTATTTTTGTTGGCGTTTGGTATGTCTTCGCTTTTTGTATTGTTAGCCTTACACTCAAAGGATTGGCAAACACAGATGGCGATAGCGAACCTATTAAGCTTACCACTTCTTTTTATGAGCAATGCGTTCTTCCCGATTTCTGCAATGCCCTCCTGGTTACAAGCGATTGCGAATGTAAACCCAGTAAGTTTTACCATAGCCATCGGAAGAAGTACACTTCTCGGTATAACACCCACAATTTCTTTAGGCAGTGCGTTCCTATATTTGGGAGTTTTTGCCGCGCTACTTGGTACTGTAAGTATAATACTGTCCTGGAAACTGCTTAAAGACTAAATTTAAAAGAAAATAGCAGATTTAAAAATAACTACTCTTATTATATAATATTAAAAACACCTTGGAAATAAAAAATGACAATATTGGAAGAATATACATTAAAACCAAACACGGAGAAGCAGAACTTCTCTATAAGATAGAAGGTAAGGTCATGAGTATATACCACACCTTTACACCAGATGAAGATAGGGGGCATGGCATAGCCGAAAAACTTGCAAAGACGGCGTTCACTTTTGCAGAAAAGCGAGGTTTATTGGTTAGACCAGACTGTCCGTACATACTATACTTTGTGCAGAAAAATAAGATTTACGCAAAATATCTCCTCAAATCATAAGTGACATCTTATAAACTATCTAAAATCGTTTTTAAATTTTCCGCGATTAATTTAGATACGTCCTGCACTAATGCCTTTGAATTTGGTATTGTATTCGTGCCAATAATTTTGGATATCCCTGCGGTTTTCATGCGCTTGTAACAATCACCGGCCATTATCAAATGTGAAGCAACAACAATAACTTTAGAAGCATCGTGCGACTTTGCAAATCTAGTTGCCTGTATGACGGTACTTCCAGTGCTTATTACATCATCTATTATAATAACCGGTAATTTTTCAAAATTAAAATTTTGCCCGGCCTTTAGACTAATCATGCCGGTTTTTTTATCGCGGTCTTTTTCTAAGAAAGTAAATTTATTTTCCATTAAAGAAGCAAGTGCTTTCGCTTTTGAAAGTGCCCCCACATCCGGCGCAAGTATTACGGCCTTTCCTTTGTAAGCTGACAGTGCATCTGAAAAAAGTCGGATTGGTTCTATTGCTAGAACTTTGCCTTTAAACATCGTTAGTGACTTTGGTTTGTGGGGATCTATTGTTATTAATGCGTGAGCACCAGCACATTTAAATAATCTTAATAATAATTGGATACTTGCCGGTTCGCCGGTCATAAAACGCTTATTTTGACGCGCATATGCCAAGTATGGAATAATCAAAACTATTTTGTTCGGATTAAGACTTTTTACCGCATCGATTATAAGAAGTAACTCTACTATATGCTTATTCTGAGGAGGATATAGCGATTGAACGATCACAGCAATTTTATTTGAAATGGCTTTTGGTATCCTTACGTACGATTCCCCATCCGGCAAATCCTTTGCTTCTATATTTATCAGCTGTAGCTTCATCTCATTTGCAAGAGCTTTTCCTATCCCATTTGAAGCTGTACCGTCGATGATTACTGCGCTAACCATAATATTTATAATCAGAGCAGTATTAAATCTACGATGTACCTTAAGAAGAAACTTGTGTTGGGTTTATGAGGTTTTTGCTGCCAGTAAAGTTTCATTTGAATACAACTCTTTAAGTTTATTTATTCTATCAATAACAAAATCGTCAAATAGGAGTATTACTGATAATTGCCGTAGCTTGTCTGTGTGGTTTCTCGACATATCATTAGTATTAAAAATTGCATGAACCAGCTCTTCTTCGAGAGTATCAAATAACTCCTCAGGACCTTTAAAACTTGGTCGATTTATGCCAATAATATCGTCTTTTCTGCTATAAAATCCCTCCGCAGCATCTTTTGCTGGGATCGAATCATATACAATAAGTTTAATTGGCCTATTCACATACTTCGAAACTATTTCATGAATTATATCGTATGCACGACGTTCTATCTCAGGTAAAGTATTCAGATCATAGATTATTCTATCGACTTTAGCGTAGCTTTGCAGAAAGTCAGCGCCAGTTGGTAATATAGAATACTCAGCTAGTTTTTTTAGGAGTGGAATTCCCTTTATTACCTCCCCACCACGATATTCCACTTCTCGCGCGAGAGGATCCTCTACAACCGCCTTATCTCCAAACACTTCGGTCCATGTCTCTAGTATAGCGTTCTTAACATTACCAAGTATAGGCGAGAGGAATGGCGCATACGGCGTTATTTTACTTTCTGTAACAGGTAAATTATTTTTTATAGACATAAAAATTTTGAACCAATACGCCTTTTTGTCGATTTTAAGCATAGCTGTTTTTATGAGAGAGTTTAAATCGTAGGTATCTATAAAGTTCCTGCCTTCTGATATTTTTATTAGTGACGGTGAAACATTGTATCCCCACGCGTAATCCTTAAGTTCAGATACGAACATTCCACCAACGAATACGCCTCCGATTGTAAGCGCCTCCAGCTTATTCTTGGTCACGACTAAAGAAGTTTCATCAATCTGCGGCGAATAAAACATACTGCCAATGCCAGCAGTTGTTCTTAATAAAATTCGCGTATCGTCCGGAAATATCACATTTTTAGTGATTAGCTCGTGTCCATTGTTTCCTATTTTACTTATTATTATCTTGGTTCCAGGAATTTTTTTATCGAGATTAAAGATTTTTATCTCAAGTATTTTTATCTTATCTTTTGTTTCTATAGCGGATGGTATTGCGACATACTTATCAAAATATACCTCAGTTTTATATCCTTCTCTTACTGCAACCATCAGTGCTAATTTCATTCCTTCATTGAATCTTCCGTTATAATCGGTATAAAGTCCTTTTCCTTGTGAACTAAATCCAAAATAGAAATCGTTTATTGTTAATGGCCGGGTTATATTATGTATAGTTAGAGAATCAGCTACATCGGATAGTTTTACCTTGTTCCAGTCGCCATTTTCTGCGTCTATTGCGTTTGATAAAAGTTCTCTTATTACGTCCCACTCTCCCCAGTTGGACCTATAACCGGCTATGTGTATGGGATAAGTAAATTTTCTTATTGGTCTCTTTTGTTCTAATATGGCATCTAAGATCATTCTTTTAATTGAAACGTTCTAATATTTATTGATTGTTTATGCAAAGTAATACTTATATCTACTCATGGCTACTTAATTATTTATTAAGGACTCTATGACATTGGCAGAGGATTTAGCGGAGTATTCATATTCTTTGAGTTATAATGATCTGCCGAGTGAAACAGTAACCGAAACAAAAAAGAGGATTTTAGATGCACTTGGCTGTGCAATAGCCGGATTAAATGTAGAACCAGCATTGATAGCTAGAGAATATGCTATGAACATAACTTCAAAATCAAATATTGCAGCTACTCTTTGGGGCAGCGAGAAGAAAACAGCGATTCCGTTAGCTTCTTTTGTAAATAGTATCGTGGTTCGTTATTTTGATTATAACGATACATACTTATCAAAAGAACCCGCTCATCCGAGTGATAACATACCCTCGTGTATAGCCGCAGCGGAAGCAAGTAAAACCAATGGCAAGGCACTTATAACCGCTGTTGCCCTTGCATACGAGGTCCAGTGTAGATTAGCAGATGCTGCGGACCTACGACATCGAGGATGGGATCACGTTTGCTACGGATTAGTGTCTGTTGCACTTGCTGTCGGTAAGTTGCTCGGTCTTACTAAAAAGCAACTCGTGCAAGCGATAAACTTATCTCTTAACTCGCATATAACGATGCGACAGGTTCGATCTGGCGAATTATCTATGTGGAAAGGATGTTCCTTTGCAGAAAGTGCAAGGAATGCAGTATTTTCCACGTTACTTGCGAAAAATGGAATGACTGGGCCCTCTCCAATCTTTGAGGGAGACATGGGGTTCTGGAAACAAGTCTCTGGATCTTTTGATCTAGACATCAAAACATTTGGCAATAGGAAAAATCGTTTTAAGATAAATGATACGAGCATAAAATACTTTCCAGCAGAGTACCATTCGCAAAGTGCAATATGGGCAGCGTTAAAACTTCGAGATGAAATCGGCAATATATCCGATATAGAAAATGTGGAGATTGCTTCTCAGGAAGCCGGATTTACTATTTTAGGAAACGATACTTCGAAATGGAATCCAGAAACAAAAGAAACTGCAGATCATAGTTTACCGTACATAGTGGCGAGGACACTTTGGGATGGCAATATAAACAACGACACATACACAAAAAAGAAGTTTAGGGATAGAGGTATACTGAATTTCATGAAAAAAATAACCGTCATAAATGATCAAGAAATAACCAAAATGTATCCAAAAAGAGTCGCTAATAGAATTACACTTAAACTTAAGTCAGGAAAAATTTTATCCGAACAAGTAAATGATCCAAAAGGACACCCGTATAATCCCATGACTGAAATAGAGATAGAAAGAAAGTTCAATACTTTGGCAAAAAGTATGCTAAATCAATCAAAAAGAAAGGCGTTGATAAATGCGGTTTTGTCTCTAGAAACTTTGAAAGATATGAATAAGCTTGTAAATCTACTTTCTCTATAAGTGGTCAATAAACCATTTAACTTTTACTATTATAATTAAAGTAATTGTGTTAACGGCGAACGCCCATCGAATATAAAAGTAAAAATTAGCTGTAAGAGATTTTTTTACCTTTCCAAATGTCTGGATCTCCCCATAGGCCATATTTCCACGCCGTGAATTCGACAATCTGTGAGTGATCTATAAATAGATTTACATCCTTACTTACGTTCTTTAGATACCACTTGAAAACGGGTGGGTCCGACGATTCGAACATTAACTTCTCATACCCAAATTCATCCAGCAATCTTTTAATAACATCTAGCCTCCACTTTTCAGGTGGAAGATCTTCAGTTAATCCTTCAGATTCAATCATTATTAAGTGAGCGCCTGCATCAAGATACGCCCGCGTTTCTTTTATAAAATCTTCTATGTCCCTATACTTTATTTCCTCTTCATATCCGCTTATATGAGTACCCGCACCAGCACCTATCATCATAGATACCTCTGGTTTTGGCTTCAAACCCGCCATCTTTATCTTTTTTACTATTTTAACTTTGTCTTCAATAGGCATATTCATGACCTCTGGAGCCATGCCGCTAGAAACTTCAACTATATCTATACCAAAGCGTTTACATTCCTCAATATACTTGTCAACAGCTTCTTTTCCATCGACTAATACGCGCTCTACCCAACCGCCAGTATCGACAAATATGCCGTGTTCATGACAGATTTTTATATACTCCTTTAGTTTCTTTTCAGTAAGAAGACTAAACGAGCCACCGGCGAACTTAAGACCATCGATGTATTCTCCCCAATCGTCTAAAAGTGCGTTTAAGTAATCGCTCGTTACAGCCGAATAGTACGGTCCACGTACTTCTATAACCCCAGTCTCTCGCGGTTTAGGCTTAGGGTGACCAGTAGACACAAAATCAAATATTCTTCTTGAGCCACTTAACTCCATATATTACAGAGGTAACTAATAAATAAAAGCTTGTTGCAACGGCAGCAAAATTCTCAAGACTCCAAGAGAATAATTAAATAGAATAGAGGATATAATTTTATATGCAAAGTTCGGTATGGAAAGGAGATTTTTTTGTAGTCCCTGGGATATTTAACGCATTTTCAGCGATGCTGGCAAAAAAGGCAGGTTTCAAAGCGATTTATTTATCTGGGAGTGCATTGACCTCCTCACTAGGGCTGCCAGATATTGGACTTATAACATTGACAGAAGTGGCGAACGCTATTTCTAACATTAAAGCTGCTGTTGATCTACCTTTGATAGTGGATGCAGATACCGGCTTTGGCGGACCTTTGAGTGTATATCGGTCAATAAAAACATTGGAAGCCGCAGGAGCAGACGCTATACAGATAGAGGATCAGAAGCTGCCAAAAAGATGCGGGCATCTCGACGGAAAAGAAGTCATTAATCCTATCGAGATGGTTGAAAAAATAATGGCTGCCAAGAAAGCAAGTAAAAATGCCTTGATAATAGCAAGAACAGATGCACGTTCGATAATGGGATTAGATGATGCACTAAAACGAGCAGAAGCGTACGTAAAAGCAGGTGCAGACATAGTGTTCCCGGAGGCATTAGAATCAAAGGACGAATTTGCAAAATTTGCTAGAAAAATTTCTGTACCGCTTCTTGCTAATATGACTGAATTTGGAAAGACGCCTTATATGGACGCTAAGACTTTTCAAAATTTAGGGTACAAATACGTCATATTTCCTGTAACAGTATTTCGTGCGGGGGCTAAAGCAATGGAGAAATCGCTAAAAGAGCTATACGAAAAAGGCACACAAAAAGATATATTAAATGAGCTCATGAATCGAGACAGCCAATATAATACTATAAATTATTCAGATTATCAAATATTAGACAGAAGCCTGCATCAAAAATAAGATTCAAAACTTAGGTGCTAATATAATTTGAATTAGAGTTAGTACTATTGGACAGATGATGACTATGACTTAGCGTAAATTTATATGCTTTTAATAAAATAATATTTAAGTATGAAGTTAATTTCGCTTAACATTTGGCACGGTGCACTTCTTAAAGAATTAATAAAGTTTATAGCAAACAATGCAAAAACTACCGATATTTTTGTTTTTCAAGAAGTAAGCAATCTGAAAAAACAAAGACACATGTCCATTAGGAGAGGTCGACACAAAGCCTTAAAAGTTTTGTGGGAAAAACGGGTTTATTCAGCGATAAAACTGGTGCTTCCAAAGTTTACGGCTTATAGATCAAAAAAATATATATCGGAAGGCGCTTTTCTTGCGGTATTTATAAAACATGGCCTCAGTTCTACAGCAAGTAACGATAAAGTCTTAACGAATCCAATAAGGATATTTGGTTTAACCACACGACCACGACTGCTGTGCGTACGAGTAACAGATGGTAAAGAAACATTTTGGATTTGCACTACGCATGGCCTGCTGGTCCCAAATAAATGGAGAGAGGATACGCCACAGCGTATAATGCAATCTAAACGTATACTATCTCAACTATCAAAATTGAAGGGGGCCAAGATACTCTGCGGTGACTTCAATCTGCCCCCGGAAACAATAACAATGAAAATGCTAAGCAACGTATTAAAAAATCTAGTAGTTATGTACGGAATTACGAATACTCGAAGTGAATCTTATCTTAAGCACGCGAGTTATACGCATGGCAAAGAGATAACAGACCATATGTTAGTTTCAAATGAAATAAAAGTTAAAGGCTTCAAGGTAAGGAATATCGAAATATCCGATCATCTTCCAATGATTCTATATTTTGAATTAAAAAGATAGGTATTTCTAGGAAAACGGTATCTAATTGTTTTAGATGAACATTAATGATATAATCAAAGAGTATAGCCTGGATACGCAACATACAAACGCGCTTAAAATAGAGGGTCTAGACAGGTCTACGCATGTTTTCAAGGTAGCAAAAAAAGGTCTGCCTAAGGAATTATATATCATTGATACTCCCGCCGGAAGGAGCATATCAATGCATCCACATATAGTCGGGAAAAACTTAGACAAATTGGCCTTTTCCGCCGCGATTGAAGCGGCAAAAGCGATACGACTGCTAGTTTTAAATGATAAGGAGTCCGGTGGTTGTAAATTAGTTTTTGAAAATGTCCTACGAGCTGCGCCCGGGTACAAATTACTTCCTGCGCTTAGACGCGCCTTGCCACATACCGATATCCGAGAAACTTTTATAAGGCCAAAATATGTGATGGCATCCTATAGAAATCACAGAAGAAGGGTATTGAAAGCAGTGTACAAGGATTTTTCTATGCTGCCTAGAAAAAGCAAGCTAATACTGATAAAACCCGATACAGAAGCTACTGGTGTATCCGGAAAGTTAGCGATAGAAAGCGCAATAATAGAGAGCAAAAAACGTGATTCAAAAATAACTGATATTATCCTATACGGATTCATTTCTATTTCAGCATTAAAACTACTCAAAGAGGTCTCAGCGAACCACGGAATAAAATTGCATGCTTTTTCAATAGAAAATGTAACTGAACTTGCATTTAACAACTATGATATGACTGTATACGGCATAGATGAAAGCTACTTCTCAAAATACAAAAAGAAGAGAAAGCTAAGAAGCATAATCGATAAAACGACCCTCCAAAAATATCTACCGTGGTTCATCCCTGGGTGTGATCAACCTGGTGATTGGTCCTCGCGACAATCGCTACTCTTTACGGGCAGGGGTTATGAAAAAGGTGATATAAAAAAGCACTTAATAAGAAGCGCTAAATTTATTGAGAATCTGCGAGAAATATCTAGTTATGAGGTCTGGCAGAAAAATATCGCGACGAAAGAACTAAAAAAAATAAAATCAATATTATCCAGATTAAACAAGAATAAAAAACTATCTAATTAAATTTATAATTATTACGCAAATCCTTTGTCGCCACTGTAATTTCCCCTTGTTCTAAATCGTCCATTTCTTTTTGAACTATTGAATCGATTATATCGTCTTCCAGATGAGAAATTACTATGATAATTTGATCCGTTGTAACTATCTTTAAATGGTCTACGCTGCCGATTTTCATATGTTGCAGATCCATGAAGATTACCTCGCATTAATAGCTGACTTGGGTCCACTTCTTCCACACTAGTAGTACTGATATATTTACTGATATCAAGTTCGATTTTTGTCATCTTAATATTTGCAGAGCGTTCTATATCACTTACTAAATAGCTGTCTCGTCTAGGAAAGATACTAAATGCACGGCCTTCCGCCCCCATCCTAGCCGACCTTCCAACTCGATGTACATAAATATCTGGATTTTCGCCAACGTCTACATTGATTACATCAGTTATATCATTTATGTCTATCCCACGAGCAGCTACATTTGTAGCTACAAGGAACCGCGTTCCTCTCCTAAAATCGGAGAGAGAGTACTCCCTCCTTTTTTGTGTTAAACCGCCGTGAATAACTGTGACATCAAAACCATTTTTCTTCAGTGCCCAATAAATCCTATCTGCTCCATGCTGTGTGCCTACGAATATTATGGCTTTTTTAGGCTGATAGTAATTTATATACGCCAAAAGTGTCGGTAAGCGCTTGTTACCGTCTGCTATTGTATAGAGGTGTGTAATCGTATTCACTGTAATCTCCTCCTCTTTTCCAACTGTTATCTTAAGTGGATTCTTCATGTATTTATTTGCAATATTTATTATGCCGCTTGGTATTGTTGCTGAGAACAACATTGTTTGTCTATTAAGCGGCAATTTTGAGATGATGAAAGCTATGTCTTCTATGAACCCCATGTCTAGCATAGTATCTGCTTCATCTAAAACCAAAAACTTTACTTTGTTTAAGGATAATTCCCCTTGTTTCATCAAATCTATAATTCTACCGGGAGTACCAATTATTATGTTAACTTTACGCCGTATGCGGCTTATCTGGAGATTCATAGAGGAGCCTCCATAAACAGTAACTATGCTTAATTCCGATTCCTTTACCATCTTTTCTGCAACAGATGAAACTTGAATAGCGAGTTCGCGTGTCGGTGCTATTATAAGTGCCGCGTTTAGATCATCTTTTCCGATAGAATTTATTATCGGTACTAGGAAAGCGGCGGTTTTTCCACTCCCGGTTTTTGACCTTACTATTATATCTTTTCCGGATAGCGCTATTGGTATCGTTTCTTTTTGAACCTCTGTAGGGGTATTAAACCCCATCTTTTCTAATGCCTGCAATAGCCTTTGATTTAGGCCCATCATTTTAAATTCACTCATAAAACATTAGTATAAAAGTAACTAATTAACTCTTCAATACCATTTACTTAGAAGACCCCTTCTTTTATAAGCTTAAATTTGTCGGCAACGCCTTAAGATATAAACTTAAAAACGGTAGTTTTATATACTTAAAGTTGTTTGTTTTTTTATGCGTGGGGATAAAAAAGGTGCTGGTAGCGGTTATCTTACTTATGCGGTCATTGGCGTAGTTGTCGCATTGATTGCGGGATACGCGATATTCAGTTTCATTCTCCCAGTAGCGTCTACTCCAAATAATAATGCAGCTACGACAAAAAATTTCTTTTTATCTCTTACTGACCCAGCAACTGTACCGGTAGGGACAACTGCCTTGTATGTAACTTATTCTGCTTTACAACTTTCTGTTTCTCATAATGGCAGCGTAAGCACCCAAGCATTGCCGGGAAGTGGAACTGTAAATGTACTTGCGCTTCAGAATTCATCCATCGTGTTAGCTGCTGTAAATGTTCCAAATGGTTCAAAGGTAACGCAGATAAAGGTAAATATCTCTAATGCAGTCATAACGATAAATGGAAAAAATAACACAGTGGTAATTGGTGAAGAAACCTTGACAATAAACATAACGACAAATAATTCTATCTCTGGCGAACGAAATGGACTTGTAGATTTAGTGCCTTCAGTAACGGCCATAGAAACTGTAGATAAGACGGTATATGTTTTAACCGCTAGTGTAAGGGCAGTAATAACACCCCCAAGTGTCTTTGCGGGACAATCCTCAAATGTGCCATCTGGAGGTCAACAGCAACCTCCACAAATAGGTTCGCATATCAATTTCTCTTCTAATGTGAATCTTACAAAATTATTTAGTTCTGTCACACCTACAATCAAAATTACGACGGCATCGATAACTGTCAATGGTAATGATACGGATTTTAGTATGACAGTACAAAATACTGGTAATAGCAGTGTAGAATTAAATGGAGTAATGATAAGTGGTTCAAAGAAGGTTTATTTCCCTCCGCCGCCGGTAAATTTATTCTTTCATATGCCGCCGATGATTCTAATGTTACCTATAATGCCGCCAAGCGGACTATCATTACCGCAAGGAGAGCCTCTTCCCCCTAAGATGATCATAACTTATCCAAATGGGACCGTCCTAAATACTACTTCCTTTTTCACACAACCTCAATCGATTAATCAAACATTTCCTCCATCAACCAACGTTAGTAATGGGAGTGGTGTTCCGCCAGGCATGTCGGGTACATTTTACCTCCTTGATTTGGCGCATACTGCGTATGCCATATCACTTAACTCTAGCGGTGCTTTACTAAATATAAGTGGAGATACTGTGGCAAAAACAACTACCATTCCACAACCGCCACAAATGAATGCTACAGGACAAACTGGACCATCTAATATGACTATACCGCCCGGAGCCACTATAATACAGCTTCCTGCTGGAACTACATTATATATTCAATTTCCATCCGGGATGCCAGTGCCAAAACTGCCTACTGCACCCTCTTCAGCAGAAACACAAGATATGATAATAGGCCGTATGATACTCTCTAATGGCTCACTTGGATTTCCGCCGATGTCTTTAAACGTATCTATGGGACAACAACCTAATTCTGTTCAGGGTGCTCAAGGAACGGTAACAAGTCAAGTAAATGAAGGAACTTCAAACGCCGTTACTGAAGGTGCATCAAATTTATCAATTAATATACCGGTCAGTGCTATACCAAAAGGTTACATGCTTGCTGCGGGCGCCTCAGTTACTTTAACCTTGGATGGTTTGCTTACGTTAGGGCCTACTCCGCAACTTTCGGCTAATGCCGCTTCTGCTACTCAAATGATACAACCTCCATTTGCGGTGCTTATATCTGGAGATGTATATACAATAAATCTACTAGGTAAAATGGGTGCGCATGCAGAGACGCAAATTACTGCAAGTTAATACCTTATTTAAATAAATGGTAGATAAGATAAGATGTGCGCATATATTAGTGAAACAAGAAAGCTTAGCAAAAGAAATACTCGATAGACTAAATAAAGGAGAAAGTTTCTCAAAATTAGCGGAACAATACTCACTAGATGGCTCGCGAAAGCATGGTGGTGATTTAGGCTTCTTTGGACGTGGTATGATGGTAAAAGAATTTGAAAAGACGGCCTTTGTGCTTCAAAAAGGTCAAATTTCTGGAATTGTAAAGACTCAATTCGGCTATCATCTTATAAAACGACTAGAATAAGCATGGTTCCTCACACTTCGGATTATTCTCATTATTTTTACAAAAAACTTCAAAAGATATAACTAAGTTTAACTTCCAGTGTAATTAATAGCACTATGTAGTTTATTCTCGAATTGCCCGGCGCAATAGTGTCAGCACGTTATACGCAATTTATAGAAGAGAGGTTAGATGGAATTTTAAACTTTGGGATATCGTGACAAGTTTAAATGTAGTGCAGTATTTTTATAATATATGCAAGAACAAAAGAAATCCCTTCTTATATGGCTAAATATTGTAGCATTTATCTCTACGTTAATAGTCGATGCTTTAGCAGAGGGTACAACAATTATCGGCGGCAAGACCACCGCGCAAGTGTCTACTCAATATGCTTCCTTTTTAACACCGCCCGGTTACATATTTGCAATATTGGGCGTAACATACGCTCTTCTCGGGGTTTTTATCGTGTTTCAAGTCCTTCCAGCGTACAGAAAACGGAAATTTCATAAGGATATAAGTTATTTGTTTATTTTTAGTAGCGTCTTAAACATGGCCTGGCTTTTCCTGTGGCAGAATTCCTTTATAGCGCTTTCGATTATACCGATGCTGCTACTTCTAATCTCATCGGGTACAATTTATTTTAGACTGAGTAGAGACATCTCAAGGACTCGCTTAACTGAATGGCTCTCGGTAAAAGTCCCATTTACAATTTATTTTGGATGGATAAGCGTGGTGACACTGGCCAATATAGCTGCCGTTTTTGTATCGTTTGGTCTAAATGGTTTTGGCGTATTTGCAGAAGCACTAATCATAGTCGCTACTCTGATCCTATTTACGTTCACTCTGTTTTTAATGCTAAAAAAAAGTGAAGTTGTATACGCACTTGTAATCTTGTTAGCTCTAACGGGAGTGGCATTTAATACGGAACAAAATTATACTGTTATGGTCTCTGCCAGCCTAGTTTCTATAATGATAGTAGCTTCAATAGCTATAATCGAAGTAAAAGATGCACTTTAGAGTTAATGAACCAATGTTAAACGCTTGTCAACAAATTTAAATGTTATCCGCACCAAATGATTATATAGAAACGAAAGATAATGATAAAATTAAAAATTTTATTAATGAGACAGAGATTGGTTTGATTTTGGATACGTATGATGATATCTTTTCAGACTTTGATCCTAGACCATATAATCAACGTTCTATCTCAGAGGACCTATTAATTGCCGCAAAGCGTGCTGCACGTGACAAGGGGACCGGTTTAGAGCTTCGTTTTTTGGTTCCGAAGACGGTTAGAAACTTACCACAGGAAGAATTAATAAAGCAACGATTGAAAGATCATTTTAGAAAGCACTATAAGGCAATAAAAACTGAAGATAAAAACCGCAGAAAGCAGGCGATTTTCCTTATAGTAATCGGAATCGTTATAGGACTTATAGACGCTTTAACGCTTTCAACGCCAGCAACATTTAATCTTAGTGCCATATTCACCGATGCTATTGGGCTAATATTAACGCCAGCCAGCTGGTACAGTATATGGGCGGGTTTTGATCGTTTACTTATTAAATCTAAAGAAGACGTTGCAGAGGAGGAATTTTACAAAAAGATGAGAGACGTGCAAATAACCTTCAGTGATTACTAAATAGATTAATCCGCAAGTCAAAATTTAATAATTATTTAAAATAACGTTCTTTATCACACCTAGCTGTCGGGTCTCACATAAATCAATACCTATATCTTGTTTACAGTTTTAGACATCCATCTTGGATTAATGGCGGTATCAAATACTATTTAATTTACTCGCTGTTTAATAATATATGCGCGACGTAAAAATTAATATCGCAAAGGACGTGAACCTTTCTGCGCAGACCATTATGACCAATAGGGGTTGTATTTTGGGTCAGAGTGGCTCCGGTAAATCTTACCTAGCAGGTATAATCTTAGAAGAGCTTTGCAGACTAAAACTACCTTTCTGTGTTGTGGATACAGAAGGAGAATATTATCCGCTAAGAACTGCCTTTCAGGTAATTATTGTGGGGGGCGATAAGGGCGATGTTGGGCTAGAAGTAGATTTTTATATGCTATTTAAACGCAGTATACAAAACAACCTGCCGATTATACTTGATTTGTCCGAAACCCTGCAGAAGACAGAAATTTTAAATAAAGCTCTATCTGAGCTATATAAGTTAGAAGAAGAGTTAAGTTGCCCTTACTTACTTCTTGTAGAAGAAGCAGATAAATTTGCGCCACAGACGCATCATGTCCCAGGCATGCTAGAAGAATTAGCAGTAAGGGGTCGCAAAAGAGGCATAGGCTTACTTATAATATCGCAAAGACCAGCTAATATCGATAAAAACATATTAGCTCAATGTGCTTACGGTTTTATAGGCAAACTTGCGATAGAGAATGATATCAATGCAATAAGTCTCTTCTTCTCACGATCAACGCTTAGAAGTATTGCAGCATATAAATCCGGCGAATTTTCATCTTTTGGTCTTGGATTTGACGGTACTATTCACGTAAAACGCATGATAACAGTACATGGAGGGGCGACGCCGACTCTTAAAAAACCTTTACCGGGCGAAAAACTTAGTAAAGTTCTGCAGGAACTAAAACAAAAAATAATAGTCGCTACCGTAAAAAATAACAATGAAAAACAAGTGACTGTTAATACATACGCTCTGCTTAAGGGAATAGATGAAGACCACATTAGAGATTACGCCGGCAAAAAGGAAAAGAAAGAGTTCATATTATTCGGTAAGAGAATCGAATCTATAGATGCCATAACAGAAAAGTTTATTAGCGTTGTACTTATTGGACTGAGACTGCCCCTAAGACATGACGGGGAGTATAAGGAGGCATATGTAATGCTTGATGATAAGATACATTTTATTGTGCTAAATGACGAATTATCTATTTCACAGGGACCGATAATGGGCGAAAGCAGACTCCTTAAAGAAGATTACGATGTCTTATCGGAGCTTGCAAAGAAACGAAAAGAAAGCATTAGCAGTATAGACAAAGAATTGGGTATGGGGATTAGAGCCACGCATAATTCTATAAACCGCTTAAAAAGCAGGAAACTAGTCTATTTTGACGGCAAGAATGTTTCGTTAATAAATTATGAGAGATTTCTCATGCAAAATAAACCAGCATTAGTCCAGTTAAATGTACCGGTATCTCTTATTATTAACCGTCGTATAGACGAGCGAATCGAAAAAGATTGGGCTAAAACCATATTCCCCTCTTCGATTTTATTTGAGTGTGAGCGGGTTCTTATACCAATTTACGAAATCAAATTAAGACAAGGTAATAAAATACGTATTTTATTGATAGAAGCCGTGCATGGTGGCGAAATAAAATAAATTTTTGATAAGAGGGTAAATTAACATTGTAATTTTTTGCAGAGAGATTACCCAGATTAAAGAAGCCGATCTTCTCAGTTTTTAGCTGTGGAACGATGAAGACGCACTTTGACTCTTTTGCGTAAGATTTATAAAAGAGCACATTAATTTATCACTATGGAAGGCTATCACAATTCTGAATTAACCTTAAAGAACTTGTTTATAAACACTGTAAAAAATTTCCCTGATAGAGAGATTTTATATGCGGATAAGGAGAAATATACATTTAAAACATTTTTTGAACGGGTTAAAAATCTATCAGCCGGTTTGGAGCGCATCGGCGTAAAAAAAGGAGATATAGTGAGCGTTCTGGATTGGGATACAAATAGGTACCTTGAAGCTTACTTCTCAGTACCGATGATGGGTGCGATACTCCACACGGTAAATATACGCTATACTCCGGAGCTTATATATTATACGATGAATCACGCTGAAGACAAGTATGTCATTGTAAGGGAAGATTTCGTTCCTATACTAGAACAGAATAAAGAGCTTTTCAATTTTATAAAAGGATGGATAATATATCGTGAGGACCATGGAAAAATAGAGACAACGCTCTCGCCTTTCTACAATTATGATGACCTTATGACAAATTCCGAATATGCTCCGCCAGATTTAGATGAAGAAACCACTGCTACTATATTTTATACGTCTGCAACGACTGGTATGCCGAAGGGCGTAACATTTACACACCGTGATTTAGTTCTGCATGCTCTGGCAGTTTCTTCTGCCGTGCGTTCTCCCCCGATTAATCTTACGGATAAGGATGTTTTCATGACAGCGGTGCCACTTTTTCATGTACATCAGTGGGGAATGCCATATGCAGGATTGCTTGGCGGAAATAAGTATGTACTAGCCGGTAGATATGACGTTGATACAATGCTAGAACTCATAAAGAAAGAGAAAGTCACATTTTCTGCAATGGTGCCTGCTATACTTTATATGATATTGAATTCGCCAAAAATAGATGAGTATACGGAATATCTAAAAGGTTGGAAGGTAATAATCGGAGGCGCGGCCATTACCAGAGGCCTTGCACTTAAGGCAAAAGAATTAGGAATAATTATTATAGGGGGGTATGGACTATCCGAGACTGGGCCGGTTCTAGCTATTTCTTCTATTAACGATGCGGCAGCTTCTTTAGATGAGAATGAAAGATTTGATTTACAGCTCAGCGCCGGTCTTCCTATACCTCTGGTAGATCTTAAAATCGTTGATAGTAACATGAAAGAAGTTCCAAAAGATAATAAGACTCTCGGAGAAATAGTTGCTAGGGCACCGTGGGTTACAAAGGAATACTACAAAGATCCGGAAAAGACGGCAGAATTGTGGCATGGTGGATGGCTACATACGGGAGATCTTGGTTATATTGATAATTATGGATATTTGCACGTTGCGGATAGGGAGAAAGATGTCGTAAAAAGTGGCGGAGAATTTATACCTACACTGATACTTGAAGACGTAATAAGCGAGTATGAAAAAGTCGGGGAGGTCGCGGTTGTCGCTATGCCTAGTGAAAAGTGGGGGGAAAGACCAGTCGCATTTGTTGTTAAGAAAGGAGAAGTAAATCAGGAAGATATAATAACCCACCTACAAAAATATGTTGGTAACCACAGGATAGAAAAGTGGTGGATACCGGATAAAGTAATCTTTATAGACTCAATTCCTAAGACAAGCACTGGGAAAGCCGATAAAAAAGAATTAAGAGGTACGCTACTTAAAGAGGGAGCTTCCAAATAGCGCAACCTTTATTAGCTTTAAGATACAATAATAACTATGGCAGCACATGATGCAATGAAAGCAATCATAGATCGCTTTAATGTAAAACCGGAATTGAAGGAAGAAGGAAAGAGCTGGAAAGGGTTAAAATTTCAATTTAAGTCATCCGATACCGCGGCTTTTTATATCCAATTCGGAGAAGATGGAACAATCTCCTTAAGTGATGGAGAAACGACGGATGCAAAAGACGTATTCCTTGCGACAGATCAGGTTCTTGATGATATACTTAATGGTAAACTGGATGGGGTAAAGGCATTTTTATTTGGGAAATTGAAGGTTTCTGGTGATTTAGCCTCCGCGCAAAAACTGGTGGCATTGCTTAAAAAAGCCGGCTAAAATAACATTTTCTTGTTATGAACGCACAAAAGATAGCTGTAGTCGGGGCCGGTGAAATGGGGCATGGTATAGCAGAAGTGTTTGCAATTTCTGGATTTTCTGTAAACCTCATAGATATAAATAATGATGCGCTAAATGCGGCAATGACTAAAGTATCTGATAGTCTCAATAAACTATTTACAAAGGGAACCATAACTGCGCAACAGGTAAAAGACTCTATTGGTAAAATTTCGACATACACTAATATTGGCGATGGAGTAAAAACGGTTGATTTCGTTATAGAAGCCGTACCAGAAAATATTGATTTAAAGACGAAAATATTCAAACAACTCGGGGATTTGGCTGGAGAAAACACAATATTATGCTCTAATACCTCAAACATAAGGATAACAGATATAGCGGCGCAGACTAAGAATCCAGAGAGAGTTATAGGCACGCATTTCTTCAATCCACCCGTCGTTATGAAATTGGTAGAAATTATACGTGGTGAAAAGACGAGTGATTCTGTATTTGAATCCACCTTTAATCTTATCAACTCGATAGGTAAGATACCTATAAGTGTAAATAAAGATACTCCCGGATTTATTGTCAATCGAATAAACGCCCCGGAAATACTTTTCTTCGGTATTTTAGTGGACAGAAAAATCGCAAAACCTGAAGAAGTAGACGCCTTTATAAGAGCACAAGGTCTTCCAATGGGGCCTTACGAGTTATTTGATTTTGTTGGTATTGACATTGTTAATGACTCTTTGCTGTATTTCGCAAAATCTCTCTCATCGGATTATTCAAAAGTAAACGTATATTCAGATCTCGTCAAGAATAAGCGTTTAGGAAAGAAAGCAGGGATAGGGTTTTATGATTGGAGTTCCGGCAAACCAAAAATAATCGATTCGGCGAAGGCAACGAATAAGCTTCAGTTACTTGATATATTTGCACTTGAAATAAACGAAGCGACAAAACTCATCGAAAATGGAGTAGCCACACCAAAAGATATAGAAACTGCAGTAAAGTATGGACTTAACAGGCCGTTTGGACCAATCTCGGTAGCTGCTGGGCTTGACAATTCTGAAGTAGAGAGTAGACTAGAAAAACTTGCAAAAGATTTTGGCGTTAGCGTATTTGCACCTTCTGAAAGCATAAAGTCCGGTAAAATGAGAGAGATTATAAAAGATAACCCCCAACAACAAAAAAGTAGTGGTGTAAAAACAGGTGGACTAAGTTCTGTAATTGTAGAAAAAATCGGGAAAAAAGTCTCACGCATAACACTTAATCGTCCCAAATTAAACCTGATAAATAACGACATTCTGGAGGATTTGAATCGGGTAATGAATAACCTATGGAATGATCAAGAAACAAACGTTATCCTTATACGCGGCAACAGCGAGGTCTTTTCAGCGGGTGCGGACCTTTCGATGTTCTTCCCAAACGAATTACAATTCGTAGAATTTTCAAAGAGAGGGCAAGAAACAATGCGGAAGTTTTCAGATATACCAAAGATAACTATAGCACAGCTGCAAGGTTATGTTCTTGGCGGTGGTTTAGAACTTGCACTTGCATGCGATATAAGATTATCGACAGAGGATGCCGTGCTTGGATTCCCAGAAATTAATAGAGGGCTTGTACCGCTATGGGGGGGATCGCAAAGAGTCTCAAAACTGGTAGGCACAGCCGTTGCATCTCGCCTAATACTAACCGGAGAGAAGATAAGTGGAAAGGAAGCCTTTGAGAAAGGGCTTGTTTCAAAACTGATAACTGGAGACATAGATTCAGCGGCTTTAGAATATGCACACGACATTGCGGAAAATTCTGCGCCGGTCTCGGTGATGCTATCTAAAATTTTGATAAATAAAGGTATTGAAACGCCGTTAGAAACTGGTTTAGAATTAGAGGCTGCTGCTGGTGGTATCGTCTTTAGTTCGGAAGACTTGAAGGAAGGCCTATCCTCCTTTCTACAGAAAAGAAAACCTGAATTTAAAGGAAAATAATATGAATAACGTATACATAGTGGATTATTTACGAACGGCGTTTTCAAGATCCCGACCAAAGGAACCGGAAAGAGATGTTTTTAATTCGATAAGAATGGATGAAGCGCTCAGTATGTTGATAAAACAGCTAGTAAAAAGAACTAAGATAAACCCGCTAGATATAGGAGACGTAATAACCGGATGCGCCTTCCAAGCAGGAGAGAACTGGCTTTACGGTGGCAGACATCCCGTGCTACTAGCCGGCTTACCATTCGAAGTCCCCGGTATGTCTATAGACAGGGCATGTTCTTCATCAATGATGTCAATAAGTACAGGTACTATGGAAATAATGACTGGAAACTCGGATATTGTACTAGCTGGTGGCATGGAGCATATGACACACTTACCTATAGGAGACAACCCATTCATAATACCAAATTACAAGCTATTGACTATGCCGGAATATGCTAAGTACAGAATGGGGATAGGCTATAATATGGGCTTAACTGCAGAACAGCTTTCGGAAGAGAGCGGCATAAAGAAAGATGACATGGATAAATTCTCTCTTGAAAGCCACACGCTCGCAACAAAAGCACTCAATTCTGGATGGATTAACAAGGAGATAATGCCTATCGAAGTAGAATTCAATGGTCAGAAGCTGATAGTGGATAAGGATCAAAGTATAAGAGCAGACACTACGCTTGAACAAATAAAAAACCTTCCGCCTGCTTTTAAATCCGGAGGCGTAATAACCGTAGGAAACTCGTCTCCACTTAATGCAGGTGCATCTCTCGTAATGCTAGCTTCAGAAAATGCGATTAAAAAATATGGATTAAAGCCACTTGCTAAAATCCGTTCGATGGCGTGGGCGGGTGTAGACCCTGCAGTAATGGGAAAAGGTCCCGTACCCGCCACTAAAAAGGCATTGGAAAGAGCAGGATTAAAAGTAGAAGATATTGATTATTGGGAGATAAATGAGGCTTTTGCAGTCGTAGTCTTGTATGCTATGAGGGAACTTGGAATTGAACGAAGTAAAGTAAATATACACGGTGGTGCAATATCTATAGGACATCCTCTTGGAGCGACTGGATCCAGGTTAATAGGTACACTTTCAAGGATACTTAACGATGAGAAGAAAAATACCGGTGTAGCCACGCTTTGTGTTGGTGGCGGGCAAGGCTTTTCTGTAGTAATTGAGCGCGTTTAGTCAATTCCTTGAAAAAGAGTATATCCTTATCATTTAGTTATATTATTTTTCAATGCATTTATTATCTCTGCGATTTTTGAATTACTTAGTTCTCTGAGGATAGTTTCTCCTAAACCACTAACAAGCCCGGTTATCTCTGCGTTGGCTTCCCATGATACGCTAGTAACATTTTCGGTTTTCTTATTTAATTTAAGCGAAATCACAAGATGCATTGTACTTGCAGTTCCAGTACCATCAATTTTTATATTTACTGTATCCGGCGCCGCTGAACTTATATTACACTTTGAGTAGAAATTACCATTTATCGGTCCGATCTTTACTATCAGGCTCGTTTCGAATGTATGACTATCTATAAACTTCGTTTCTTTTAGATCCGATACGCATGTACTTAATCTTTTGGGATCGGTAAGAAAAGCAAAAGCATTCGAAAGGCTACTATCAATGTCGAAGGATCCATTTAGATTTATTTTCATATCTAAAATGCTCTGAATCCCTTTCCTAACACATGCCCCGCTATTTTTAGTTCCATTATCTCGTCCGTGCCCTCATATATTCGTGTTACACGAGTATCGCAGTAGTGCCTTCCGACAGGAGACAAAAGTGAATATCCAAAACCGCCGAAAACTTGTACTGCGTGATCCGCGGATTCCCATGCAGCTCTAGATGCAATCTTCTTTGCTATTGCACTTCTTTGGTCTAGCTCTCTAACTAGTTCATTTGTAGGGTTCTTATTGTATTCTAGCGCCTTAAGAGCGGTTATATACACTGGCCATCTCGCTTTTTCTAGATTCTGCACTATCTCAGAGATATGTTCCTGCACAAGCTGGTGTTTACCTATCTCTTTTCCGAATTGTATCCTTTCCCTTGCCCTATTTACAGTAGAATTAAGGCAGTCTTGTATGACCCCAGTACATGCAGAAGCCACCCCCATCCTCCCATTAAGTATAGATGAATATGCCACATACATACCGCCGCCTAAGGTGCCAAGAAGATTTTCCTCCGGTACCTCAAGATCATGGAAACTCAGCATGGCAGTATCTGAAGTAAAAAGGCCTATCTTCTCTTTAAGCTCCATATCTACGTTAAATCCGTTCTTATCTGTGTCTATTAGAAAAGCTGAAATTTCATTTGAATTTTCTTTTGACTTTGCGAATAGTACCATCGCTTTGGCTATTGAACCGTTTGATATAAAATATTTGGATCCGTTTATTACAAAATTTTTACCTTTTTTTTCATAACTCGTCTTCATCGAAAGCGGATCGCTTCCCGCTTCCGGTTCTGTGAGGCCGAATGCCATTATAACGTCGCCTGCGGCGGCTGGTCTAAGGTAGCGCTCTTTCTGTTCATCGCTTCCCCACATCTGAATAGACATTTGCCCCAGCATTACATTGGCTCCAAAAAAAGTAGAGAATCCTAGTCCAACCTGACCAAATCTCTCACCGGCAAGTACACTAACGAGCGGATTTGCGCCGAGGCCGCCGTATTTTTTATCGATTGGAAGACCAAGAATTCCATGTTTCTTAGCTATTTTTGGGGCGTCGGTATTTAGTTCTCTCTTAAGATAATGATCAAATTCAGAGGTTACTAATTCCTCTGCTGCAGCATCAACCCTTTCAAGGATCTGCAAGTCCTCTGCTGAAAAATTATATATTGTCTTAAGAGAATCTACCGTTTCAGAAAATGATTTTTCCATGAAAGATGAATACAGTCTAATTATTTAACTATTATTGCTTTGTAGCGCCCGTTGGTTGCTGATTATTTGAGATCCCCTATAAAGAACCAAATGCCACTAGCCGTTGCACAAAGTACTCCGTCGCCATCAAATATTTCTATATCAGCAAAGGAAAGATTCTTTCCAGATTTTTTAACTTTCGCCTCTGCAACAACTGGACCGCTATTTATCGGCTTTAAAAAAGAGACGTCTAGTTTCACTGTGACTTGATTGCTACCATTATTAAGCGTAAGCACTGAACATCCCCCAGCCGCATCTGCCAGTGTAGCTATCGCACCGCCGTTAAGCATGCCGCCGAGCCTAGTTAGATTCTGTCTGAAGTCTATAGAAAGTTTACAGTGTCCCCCGTTTAAAGAAAGTACTTTTATACCAACATATTTTAGAAATGGGTCCTCTTCGATTATCTTTTTTATAGCATTGTTTTCCATGAGAATGTATGCATCTCTTTATTAATAAACGATATAAAAGATAATCGTTAAATAATACTAATGTAAAGAAAGGATATGAAAAACAATCTAAAAATTGCAGGTTTGCTTATAGGGTTGGGGGCACTGTATTTTATAGTTGCTATGATGCTGTCTGAGGCTTTGTATCCAGGTTATAGCATATCCAACAACTACATAAGCGACCTCGGTGTGGGGCCATCTGCATGGCTGTTTAACTCCTCTATAGACCTTCTCGGTGTGCTTATAACGATTGGATCTTATTTCCTTTATCTTGAACTACGCGATAAGATATTTACAGCTTTAGTCTTTATCGCTGGCGCGGGTGCTATGGGGGTCGGCATGTTTAATGAAAGTTTTGGGGTTATACATATTTTAGTATCTGCTGCGGTTTTTGTTGCGGGATCTATTGCAGCGATATACTTTGGAATAAAATGGAATACACCGTTGCGCTATCCTTCGATTGTACTTGGTGTTATTAGCTTGAGTGCGACGGCATTGCTAGAATCAGGCGTATATATGGGATTAGGACCCGGCGGTATGGAGAGAATGATAGTTTATCCTACTTTGCTTTGGGCCATACTGTTCTCTGGGTCTCTACTTACGCTTAAAACAATAGGTAATTCTCGGCACAAAAATTAAATATCTCGATAAAAACATTTTATATTTTTACTTTGGGAGAGTCTGAAGTAATAAATTAGACAACTGCAGTGACATAACTCTCCTTAAAGTTTTAACAAACAACTGTATTTTTCACAGAAAATTAAGTTGCTTTGATATAATTTTCTTTTAAAATAATATAACTTTGCCAATTTGCGGTTATTCGTTCTTTTTGTTCATCGGTTAATTCCTTAACGATTTTAGCCGGAACCCCTAGCACAAGGCTCCCGTCTGGGATTTTCATTCCTTCAGTAATAACTGCACCGGCACCCACCATACACCATGCGCCGATTTCTGCGCCTTCCAATACCTTTGCACCCATGCCTATTATGCAATCATTTTTAATTGTACAACCATGTACTATAGCGGCATGACCTATGGATACATTGTTTCCTATAATAGTAGGATACTTAAGAAATGTCCCGTGTATCACCGCATTATCCTGTACGTTCACATTTTTTCCTAGTTTTATGTAATTCATATCGCCCCGTAAAACTGCACCGTTCCATATACTGGAATTTTCACCTATTTCGATATCCCCTATTATTTCAGCGGTCTTTGCTACGTATACCGATGGATCGATATGCGGACTTTTATCCTTGAAACTAATTAACATATTAAAATTATGGCACCTCGCCTATAAAAACCATATGCAGGTATGTTGTTTAGAACCTAAAAATCTATCGCAATCTATAGATACGCCAAATTAATTTTATTTATAACCCTTCTAATGGTAGCGCAATTGCACCACCCACCTCTACAAAATAGGGTTTAATCTAGAAAGGTGTCTTAGCATTTAAAAGACTAAAATGATTATATTAATACAATGTACATAGGGAGATTCTCACACATTTCCGTATTATTGAGCGTTCTTGCGGTTGCTTTTGCCGGTACGACATATTTGTATACTTCTAGTCTAAGTAACTCTTTACTTGTAATTCTTGGATTTATACTTGCTACAATCGACACTGGAATCGGTATGGGATACGGTACGATGGGAACACCGATTCTTTTGATTGCTGGATTCTCATCTAAAAATGTAGTTCCTGCGATTTTAATTTCACAGTTATTCGCGGCAAGTATTGGTAGCATACAACATAGAAGATATAAGAATACAAACGTATTGGACTTAAAAGGAAAAGACGCAAAAATGGCTTTGACTATGATAGCGTTTGGAATTGCTGGTGCACTGATTGCAGTGTGGCTTGCTATGAGGCTTTCCGGTGAATATATCAACATGTATATTGGATTGCTTGTTGTTTCAATAGGGATCGTAATATTACTTAAAAAGAGAGCGACTTTTTCTTGGACCAAACTTTATATATTAAGTATAATCGGTGGCTTCAATAAGGCAATAAGCGGCGGTGGATATGGTCCAGTTTCAACTGGCGGACTTTTAACGATTGGTCAAAAAATAAAAAAGAGTGTGGGAATAACTATATTTTCCATCGCAATTATAAATCTTGTAGGTTTTTTACTTTATCTTATCTCTGGAAGCATTTCAGATTACGCAATTAGTCTGTATCTTAGTATTGGTGCGGTTTTGGGTAGCAATATAGGTCCACGTATAACACGACAAGAAAAAGCAGGCAATAATCTGCGTGGGATGGCGGTCTTAATCATTGTGCTTGGTCTTTTGACGCTTTTATCTGCACTAAAAATTATTTGACGGGATTTTGGACTAAAAAATTGATTTTTGGTATCTATTAAAAAACAGCCACATTAAGTCTACGTATAAAAAGGATAAAACAATAATTAGTTATATATGAAGGAATCAGAATGGCCAATAGCGTTATTTGATCTTGACGACACCCTATGCGATTACGGCGGAGCGATGTTCGAAAGCCTTGAGAAACTTAGATCTCCAAAAGAACCAAAAACTCGTCTATATGGAAACGGAGAACAAATTCCTTATTACTTGGAACAAAGAATGAACCTAATAAGAAGAGAGGAAGACTGGTGGGTGAACCTGCCAAAATTGCAACTTGGATGGAACATACTTAAAGTAGCCAAAAAACTTGACTTCAAGATTATAATCCTTTCGAAAGGACCTAGAAGAAATCCGGTTGCCTATTCCGGTAAGAAAAAATGGATAGATAAAAATCTTGGATATGATACGGATGTGATATTAACTCAAGACAAGGGGCTTGTCTATGGAAGAGTCTTAGTAGATGATTTTCCCCCGTACATTGAAAGCTGGCTCAAACACAGACCGAGGGGACTAGTTATAATGTCGGCTAATAAGCGAAACAAAAATTTTGTACATCCACAGGTAATAAGATATGATGGCACAAACATAGAAGAAGTATGGTCTGCAATGAAGAAAGCCAGATTCAGATGAATTTCAATATAGGCCATCGTTGGCAATATAGTTCATTTAAAAATAATATGAGATTACAAATCAAACCCGCTAAAATTAGCGATTTAAAAGCGTATACTGATCTATTGCAGAAAACGTATCAAAAAGCTTATACAAATAATTATCGTATGGCATAGATATTTTACCATATAACAAAAAATGCTAACTTTGGCTTGCCACAATGACAGATTATATGTTTCGCCCCCCCTTCCCAAGTATCATGGGACGTATAAGGTACGCGAAGAAGAATGCGTTGTAAGCTAAAACTATATAAAATTAATATAGATTTTTATTTGACTAGCAACTTTTCGAATCTCTTGTTTTTTTCGAGAAAAGTTATTACAAACGGGCAATCCGGCCTTACTTTTAATTTATTTTTTCTCGCAAAATTAAAAGCTGCGATGGTGAGTCTTTCCGCGATTCCATTTCGCTCGTCGAGATCTGGCGTGAAAGTACGATATATCCTTATAGCAGTGTTGTCCCTATTTATGTAAAGTAGCTCAGATTCACCATTCATAGTCATAATAGAGAATCTCCCAGCAGTGTGTATAACTTTCATCATATCAAAACTCAATAATCTGTTGTGTTACGCTGTGACGCGAGAACATCCATCGATGCTATATCTCTTAAGAGAGCACCGGGTATATAAGGATGTTAAAAATTGGTTTTGGCATGAAACTGACTTAACCGCATCGGTGCCTATACCTTTTTGTTAGCATAACTATTTTGTCTTAAGAGATTTAAATTTAATAACCATTTTAGCTATCCTATATAAAATTGTGTATAATCGCTAACATAATAATTGTGGTACTTGCGTAATTATAATAAATATATTTTTAGTTTGTTATTAAAATGAATTCGCCTGTAAAACGGCAGTTCGAATAAATTCTTGACTTGGATTAAAGTTTAAAATATCTGGAATAGTTAATCGTTATATTAAAACAATCTTTTAATATTAATTGAATATGGCAAAACGAGTTCGTATCGATTACGATGGGTCTGAAAGAAAATCCGGGCAGTCCATACTGGCTCCAATAAAAAGCATTGTTAAAGGACAAATGATTCATGTTGTGCCATCCTATGGAAATAGCTTTTTCTTTACAATAGGAGTATATCTTCTTGAGCTTTTTGCGATTTTGGCTGTGACTGGTATGATAATGCTGATCTTCGGCCCGTACTGGTGGGATACTACAACTACTGGGACTTTTATTAGGAGCGTTCACCTGTGGGCGGCCGAAGCCTTCGTGACATTGATGTTTATACATTTGGCTGTGAATTTATCCACCTCTGCGTTTAGGAAGAAAAAACTCATGTGGATAATCGGCAGTATTATGTTATTATTAGTACTGTTACAATTTGCGTTTGGAATCGGTCTAGAAGGTGGATTGGTTTCTCAAGTCAATGACCAAGCGGCAGCTGATTTATGGAATGGGCTAGGACTCGGGTTCTGGGTGAATCCAATGAATCAAGGCGCAGTACTGGGCTGGCACGTTGCAATAGTGCCGATACTCTTAGTCGGCTTGATTCTATTACACTACACCATAGTCAGGCGACGCGGTTTAAATACGCCATATAGAAAAGACATACCATACAAAATGGTACGTGCAAATCACAATAGTATGTACAGGCGCATGGCTTATATCTTAGCCGCCGTTCTAATTTTTTCTGTGATTTTTAGTTCGCCATATATCCCACCACTTACGATAAGTCAGGCAGCAAATTCACAACCTTCCAATATCGCAATCACGTTCTTAAACGAATTCAACTTTTCTTCTGGAACAGCTACATATTCCGATTCTATAAACCCATATTTGTTTAATACTAGAACCGTTTATGTATCCAGACCCTATGGAGACTACGTAAACTTAACTGGCTCGAAGAATTATGAAGCCTCTCTTCTTGCGTATAACCTATCTGAGCAAAACACCCTGCTCTCTGAAGCATACCAATACTTCAATAATGGTGGATCAATTAGCGCTGGTCTTAATTCCTCTAACCCTGCAATTGTATTAGCATCGCGCCTTACTTTGATGGCACAGATGGGAACTTATCAGCCATTCCTACAGAGCGAAGAGACAAGCGGTTTGGACAATACTTACGTATTAAGATTTCTTGTAGACAGTGGTTCTCTAAATATATCGGCTCAACAAAATGGACTAGGAGTTCCGCAATATGGGATGTTACTCGTAGGTGCGTCACCATGGTCATTTCAGTACTGGCTTTTGCCATATAACATAATGGAGATAGTCACTTCTAATATATCTTGGTGGGGTGACCTTGAAAACGGATTAGTCGCCTTTGTAGCTTTCTTGGTCTTGTTGTTACTGCCATTTATCCCTGGTCTGAAAAAACTACCGGACAAATTAAAGTTATACAAGATCTTTTGGAATAGATTTACAATACCAGAATTAAAGAAAAAAAATAAAAGATGAGATAACTAATACTCCATAATCCTAATAGATATATAAACTCTGATAGCCATATATATAGTTGTAATTAGGTTCTTTTTTCTAGTATATACTTAATGGATTATATAATCCATTAATGGACTTAGTTTTTAATTATCTTACTTATCCTACTAGTATGATTTTACATAGATTAGTGTACTTGATTGAATTTATTTGCAATGTTTTCAGTAGAAGAATAAATAAATATTGTATAAAATTTAAATAATTTTATATGCGAATAATTTGCTTATATATCAATAAATTCGATATAATTTTAGTAGCGAATAATATGTTTTTATAATACTTAGTTTGATATTATTAAATGTTTCCTCATTTTTGCAAGTATGAGTACTTTGATATCTGATTACTATAATCGGGAGCTTTTCTCAAAGTATAAATAATAGTATTTCATGAATAAACATATGCCCGACAAAAAACTTAAAAGATACGGATTAGAGAAAGCTGCTAAGATACTTATCGTTGTGGGATTGCTGCTTATTCTGATTTCCTGGATAATGGCAACCTATTATCTCATTGTAAATCCCACAACAAAAGGCGGCCTTGCTCTGCTATCGATACCGATTATATTCACTGCCGTAGCCGCCACACTTCTTTTGGTGATAAAATACAGGTATACGCTGTTCGAAAAATACCCATATCTCATGAACCTCCCTTCGATATTCTATCATCTTGGGGAACGGAAAGATACAAAGAAGCAAAGTACTGCATTTAACATGATCTTTACAGTCCATTCGCTTGTAATAGCTTTTCTGGGCCTGATGAGCCTGCTTTTAACAGTGTCGATAGGCTCGAGTATCAGGAATCAGACTAACTCACCGTTTTTCTATTTGTATTTTGTAGTGATCGCAGCACTTATTGCGTCGGTTATCCTTATATATCGTAGGATTTACGTCAGGCTTAGAAAATAATACCACTATAATATCTCATAAAACTTAACGTACTCTTTATAATCAAAGAAGAAAAGCCCATAAAATTGCGAAAATTGTCATTTTTAGCTTTAGACAGTACCTTATTAAAGAGTAACTAATACCATATTCAACGTGAACTAGATAATCGATTTTAGCCGTCTCGGTACCCTTTACAAGGATAAATAAGACTTGAAATAAGATAAAGGTGGCGTTTCATCCCCATCATTCGTCGAGGTTACCTTTTGTAGGGTACCTAGAAAATAGGCGAGTGAAACCCATGTACTTTCTCCTAAAAGGAGAATGGCACTTTTTAGATTTTCCAGCGGCTTTTATCCCAGTGCATGAAAGGTACTTCTTTGGCCCAATCCGCTCCAAGTTTCTTATAAAATTTGATTGCCGATTTATTCTTTAGCCACACTCCAAAATAGATATCGATGCCCGCCGATTTTCCTGCATTCGGCTGCGACGGCTTTCATCAAACGTGAGCCTACACCGAGTCCACGTGACCTATCTGTTACAAAGAGGTCTATTATATAGAGCACGCGGCCCTGCATTTCGTCTGGATCGTAACCCGTATGATAAAGAATGTACCCAACGGCCTCATTTCCCTTCTTGGCAATGAATCCTTGGAACGCCCTATTTTTACCAAAACCGTCTTTAAGTATTCGCTTGGCCTGTCTTTTAAGTGAAAAAGGTTTCCTTGATTTTTTAGAAAGCCGTTTTAGATACCCATCGAATTCCGCTTCAAGACGTAGAAGGTCATTAATGTCTATCTTTCTTATAGGTTTGATATAAATCTTAACGTCATCTATCATATCCTTCTTTTATCAAACCTTATTTTTAACTCTTTTTAGGTACTGCGACATACCATGGACCTTTACAAATTGTGAACCCTATTGATTCGTAAAAGTGCTGTGCATCTTTCATTTCATCACCTGTGCTTATGAATACTGCGATCGAGTTTTTACCAAGAAACTTTAGTGCGGCGTCTACAAGCCTTTTTCCTACCTTTTTTCTCCTATTTTCTTTATATAACTTAATATAATCATGAATCGTAAACTGAGGTTAGTTTATATTAAAATAAGTGTTATAAAAGCATATTATTTGCTCACGTAATAACTAACATTTTTAAATAATCTTAAAAGACAATATTTTATAAAGTAGGATAAATATTACTAGTAGTATAAATAAAATTTCTGGTCGCTAGTATTAATTTTTATATATAAAATTATAGCAACTTCTAATGCTTGATTTCTAACATCTGCCATAACCATAGCAGTAAATAAACAAGTACAATTCCGCCAATGAAACTCACAAAACGCTTCTATTTGGCCGCGGGTTGTGGTTTACGTAGATAAGCATCTACAAAAGTGTCATTAGATTTAATCAAAAAATGCCGATGATAAAAGCTAGTCTTTAAAGTAGGTTTTTTATTTAAATTTATGACATATTTAGTTTGATAGGCGCTCCTTAGGCACGTCACAGAACAGCAATATTTAACTTAGATTTACGAATAATTTATATGGCGCTTAAAAAGATTGTACTGAATGAAGGGTTTTTCTTCGTTCTTCTTGTAGTGTACGCTGCATTGGTAGTTTATAACCCGCGTTTTTTGAACCCAAGCCTCGTGGAATGGAATACCGTGGCGATCATCGCTTCCCTGATAATAATCAACACCGGTATATTCATCTCCGGAGGCACAGATCTTTTGGCTCGCAGGGTCATCGCTGGATTCAAAGACGCAAGAAGTATCTCAATAGCTGCGATACTTTTGACACTAGTGGTATCTATGTTTATAACCAATGATGCCTCGCTGATAGTCTTAATACCAATCACGATAAGCATAGGCAAGCTCAGCGGAAATTCGATGACAAGAACGATAATATTCGAAGCATTGGCGGCTAACGTGGGTTCTACGCTAGCTCCATTCGGTAATCCACAGAACATAATACTCTTCAAAGCTTACGGGATTAGCTTACTGGGTTTTATCGAAGCAAGCGCGCCGATATTCATGGTTATGCTAGCTGTGCTGATGACCTTCGCATTTTTGCTCCTAAAAAAAGGCACTGTAAAACCTGTCAGTGGTAATATAACCTATGAGAGCAATCTTCTGTTCCTTTCCTTGATTTTATTTATAATCGATATAGGCGGTCTTTTTCTGGGACTTGATTACGTATTCTTCTTTATCACGTCGCTTGTCGGGATATCCGTACTGCTCTTTTTCAGACCACCTGCCTACGGGGGAAAAGAGACTCTATTTAGGATCGACTTCTTTCTTATCTTTACTTTCGTGATGATATTTCTAGTGATAAATTCCATAAAATCGGTGATAAGTTTTAGCGTGAGTGGCACTGCGTTCGGTCTGCTTGTGGCCGCGCTCCTGTCACAGGTAATAAGTAACGTGCCGACCACCGTGCTGCTTACCGGCAAGGTGTCATTTCTTCCCCTTCTCTGGGGTGCAAATATTGGTGGAGACGGTACAATAATAGCCTCTCTTGCAAACCTTATAGCGTTTAGAAAGCTGAAAAGAGGCGATGTCTTTGAATTCTTGGAGGTATCCTTCGCTTTCCTTATAGTCACACTCCTACTTGGTATCTTGATGATTTCTCTCTGATAATAGCGGCTAAGGCGAGCATGGGTAGTTATTGACCTCTGCGGCATAATTGTATCTTTTATAACCAGTAGATATTATAAGCTCTCAAACTCCAAGGATATATTTCTTACAGCGATTTATTGTTTGAAAATCTGCCTACACATAAAGCAAGATATTTGCAATTATAAATAAAAAAATCGTCTTCATTTATTTTATCCTTTGTTTACGCGCATTCCAAGAACCATCCCGTAGGCCACGAACGCCCACATCTGCGCCACGAGATTGACGGCGTCTGGAATACCGATCGCCGAGGGATTCGATGAGCCGATGGGTAGGAGTCCCGTAAGGAAAATGTAGCCAAACGAAGCTACAATTATGGCGACTAAGCCCAAGACCGTAGCGCCAATATGGTAACGGAAATCGATAAGGAACCCGATAATGGGGATCATAGTCACGGCGGAGATAAGGAGGATGATGGCTGTAAGAGCATTGCCAACGAGATTCGCATAGGGAAAAAAGGTGACAATGAATGTCAGGAGCATCCCAAAAGTCAGGACCGCGATAGAAGTCTTACGATGCGGTTCCGGTTTCTTTTGAAAGGGGGCGAAGAGCTCTCTCCGAAGGACCAATCCGCAGCCCAAAGATACAATCATAAAGCTTCCAATAAGTATAATCCCCTGATAACCCGGACCACTTCCGCCAGACGAGGGAGAAAGTACTATGATGCCGATAAGTAAGAGCGCCAGCCCTCCGAGCCCGGCTGCGGAGCCGGCTTTAGCGCGACTGAAAGAAATGATAAAGCCAATTGCGGTGAGAAGGATGCCGCCGATGGCCGCGATGCCGAGTAGGAATCCCGGCGTTGCAGTTCCTCCGCCCATGCTCGTGATAACGAGGTTAAATGCAGATAGTAGTAGAATGCCAGCGACCAGTATAGCAAGTTTTACATTGTTGTGTGAGGTGGCCGCTTTAAAACTTTTTACTTTGTATTTTTGCATACATAGAATAATATCTAATAAAAGTTGTATAATTTAAGCTTTGTATCTTTTAAGTCAGCGTAACAGATAAAGAATACAAAATAAGGTTTAGTTATAAATAAAATATGGAAGCATTTAAAATTTAGTCTAATCGCCCTTCCTTATTTTATTCTTTTTTAGTTACGGAGAAAGAGATTAGTGGAAGAAAAGAGAAAGAAAGACTTGCTTTAACTTGTTTTTATGGAAGAGATTTATAAGAGATCTCTGCCTTAAAAATAGATGGAACTAATAATTTCAATACTCATACTTCTGGCATCTAGTATAATTGTTGGTGCGATTTTTGAAAGATTCGGGCTTCCAGAAGTGGTAGGGCAGATATTAAGTGGGGTTATAATAGGGCCGGCCGTATTTGGTATAGTCCAACCAAGTGATTCTCTTTCGGCTATTTCGGAGATGGCACTCTTTTTCATAGTCTTGCTGCTAGGACTAGAAGTGACTTCTAAGACTCTTACGTCCCATTCATCCAAAAGTCTTGCGTTGTCCGTGAACAGTTTTATAATTCCAGCAATTGCGATGTTCGTGATCTCTTATTTGTTTTTTGGAATCCCCTTAGCTCCCGCGATAATAGTTTCAATAGGGATAGCCGTACCTTCTATATCGATAGTATCGGTTCTCCTAACACACTACTCGCTTTTAGGCACGGAAGATGGTGATAAACTGCTATCCAGTGTGGTAATTTCTGACATGCTCGCTTTCATAACTCTTGCCGCGGTATACGATTCGTTTAATCCATATCTTATATTACTTTTGGTGATGATAATAACCGTTTTCATTATCTCTATTTTATTAACGGCCGGACTGCTGAGGCGTCATTATAGGGGAGTAAATCGCTTTTTTGCGGACTTAAACAAGAAAAAGAACGGAGAAACCACTATATTTGCGATAATAATAATCCTCGGTCTTATCATATCCTCCTTTCTGCAAGTCATAGGAATAACGTTCGTATTGGGCGCTTTTTTTTCTGGTATGCTAATTGAAGAATTTATTGTCGGAAAGGCCGTGTTTAGAACTTTAGTACGCACGTTTAGAAGAATTAATACAAGTTTCTTTATACCGTTATTTTTCAGTATAGCTGGATTAGCAATTCAACTGCCTGGATTTGATTATATAATTATCCTAGTAGCGCTGGTCCTTACTAGTGCCCTCTTCAGTAGCCTGTTTATTAATTCTCTTAGTAAAAGATCGTTTAAATCACTTAAACCCGAGAGTGCAATGTCCATACTCGGGGGGCGAGGCGCCGTTGGCGTCGTGATTGCAACGGTTGCATTAAGTGAGGGTTTAATAAACATACCTATATACTCAATAATAATCTTTGGCACAATAATTCTATCACTTACATTCCCAGTTTTTGTAAAGCCGAAATTTAAAACTAAGCATAACGAACCGCAAAGGCGTATGCGCACAAATTCAGCTACATAACTTATTGCACCACATCCACTAAAAGTCGTAGCTATCTCAAGAGACACGTTTAAACGTTTATACTTTAATCTCAAAACCAAGCTTTTAATGGTATAATATGTAATAATATAAATTGGAAGAGACCACTAGTGATCAAACCATTGCAAAGACAGTATAAAACCTAAAAGTTTAATAAAATTATTATAAATTTTACGTAAGAACGGACGGGGCGCATAAGCCTCATTTTAGTCCGCTCTTATGTTACTTGATTTCTCTTCTACTACTCCTGATTTTTTCTACTGCGTGTCCAGTCGGGATTTTATAATTTCCAACCGTACACTTATTTATAGAATTTTAGTTCTCTTTCGGGATTCCTTACTGGAATCTTAAAATGTGTTAATTCCATTATTTTTTTGTTCATATGTATCTCCTCCTAATGTATACTAGTTCTTCTTAGTATATAAAGCTTTAGTTTAGTAAATAAACTTTAAAAAGGTAAAGTATTATATACTATCAATACCCCTAGCTAATATGATTATCACGAGGGGGATGCTAGAGATCCTAGAGCTAGCTGCATACGGCGAAGCCAAGTCATTCAATGATTTTACAAAAATAGTAATCAAGGAAAAAAGACTTAGCCCGGCAACAATTTCCAAACGACTGGACGAGTTAGTAACAGTAGGAAGTATACAAGAAATAATAATAAGATCTAAAACAGGTAGACGAGTAATAGCATATAAGACCACTGAAAAAGGTAAAAAAGTGATAGAACATACAAAAAGCCTTTTAAAGATTTTAAATGTTTGATACTGCGAAGGAAACCCGTGGATACTTGCATAAACGTTTATTTTTCTTTGCGGCGTGATTTTATCATCTTCCCTTCTTTTATAAATTTTTAGTCGTGTAAGGTAAGAGCGATTGGTGCAAGGACCATAAACGCAGCACCGACGACCATAAATGCGGGTCCTATACTTATGGCACCTATCAACCATCCACCCATTAAAGGCCCTATCGTGTATCCAAGGTCCTTTATGGTCGCTATGGACCCCATCAACGTTATGCCTTCCTTTTTTATAAGATCGGACATGCGCGAATAAAGAGCTATGAATATGGTCGTATAAGCAATCGTGAACGTTAGTATGAAGGTGATGACATAAAATATATTGCTAGACAGCGTGAACATGATCCCTGTGGCTGCTGTAAATATCGCGGCTAGCGACAGAACCTTTCTAACGCCATGTTTGTCGACAAGATTCCCGATGGGCACTTCTAATGCTACAGCTGGTAAAAGGGCTGCCGTAAGTATGATGCCTATATAAAAAATGGACATTCCCTCAAAATTCAAGAATATTGCAATAAACGAGTAAAAGATGTTTATCAATGCATAGAATGTCACAACAAGGAGCATCGTCTTCAAGAAATTCAGCTTTTTCATGTTTCTCAAGAGTGCGGTGAACTGGCTACGGAGAGGGGCTTTCTTTATCCTCGGAGAATTGTGTACGAATAGTGAGACGACGATAAAAGCAACGAAGCTTGTCATCGCCAGTATATAAAAAGGAAAAAGAAAAGCCACTAAGGTCGTAAAGCCGCCTATCAGTGGCGCGACTCCCGAAGCGAAGTCGTTCATACTGGAGAAAAAGCCACTTTCTTTTCCGCGCACCTTCTTATTCGCAAAATTAAACACATATGACCACGAAGTCAACCAAAGAAAAGAGGATGCGATGCCACGCCCGATGCTCACAAGCACCAATGAGAGAGTATTGTTTGCTATAGGATACAAAAGCGCGAAGCCAACATATGCCAAAAGCACTAGCTGGAGCACGCGCTTCATGTTGAATCGATCTATCACGACCATAAACGGGATGTTGAGAAATACACCAAAAAGGGTCGTTATAGACAAGATGACCCCAGTAACAAAAACGCTTTTTGTTATGTTATTTACAAAGATAGAGAACATCGGCGACACCACTCCCCATCCAAAAGTATAGATAAAAAAAGCTACTGAAATCGGCAGTATTACCTTTGAAAAATTCCTAAAGTGTCTTAGGTCGCTGATTTCTTTGAACATAATACAATTATACGATTTGAGATATTAAACTTTTCTGTAAAATTATTAGTTTTAATGGTATCCTTCTCTTTACCATATTTGTATTTTTAATCATTTCTAGGACATAAATTTGCTGGAAGTTATTGAGATTTAGCTCAAGTCATCGCAATACGCAAAGGAAATGCACCAACAGTTATATTGGTTACTACAGTGTTAGTTGCAGTGTTTATAACTGAGACAGTATCTCTTTCGGAGTTTGTAACGTACGCGTATTCTCCATTTGGCGTTATTGCTATCCCCATAGGAGCTATACCAACATTTATCACCGCGGTGATGGAATTGGTTGTTGTATTTATAACTGATACGGAAGCCGCCCCAGAATCCGTGACATAAACATACCGTCCGTTTGGCGTTATCGCGGTATCTACAGGATAACTACTTTCATTAGCGATATCTATACTTATGTTTGCTGTCTCGGTGTTTGTAGCCGTATTTATAACAAATACGAGCCCGCCAGCAAAATTATTCGGTACATATACGTATTTTCCATTCGGTGTTATAGCGAGATTATACATTGTTGATGCTATACCGTTAATACTAACGTTAGTAACAACCTTATTTGTACTGATATTTATAACCGTCAATTTGTTCGTTATGGAATCAGTCACGTATGCATATTTACCATTCGGCGTTATCGCTATACCGACGGGAGCCGAGTCTACACTTATATTATAAATTGGTGTATTAGTAGAAGTGTTTATTACCGTGACTTTTCCAAGATCTTGGGTTGCGACATAAGCGTATTTACCATCTGGTGTTATGGCTATGCCGGTAGGATCACCACCAACTCTTATAGTTGCTGTAACGCTATTAGTGGCGGTATTTATGACCGAGATGGTGCCTCCTTCGTTCACAACGTATGCATAGTTACCATTAGGAGTTACAGCGATGGCAACGGGATAGTAACCAACACCTATAGTTGCTATAACATTATTTGTCGTTGTATTTATTACGGAAACAGAGCCATTAAGGCTGTTGCTAGAACCGGAATTTACAACGTAAGCAAGTACTGCAGACATCCTAGAATTACCACCATTTACGTTGCTACCCTGCCCATTATTGCTATTTTGTGGACCTATAATCCTAAAAGCATAAAGAGAAGATATTAGAATGACTGATACAACCACGATGCCTATGATACTTAAGATTACCCCTTTCATACAACTATAATTATAATATGCATATTAATAATTGTGCATTGACGTGGGTTATATTGATATTTTACACCCGCCTTAAATTTCAATTTAGTAATTATCTTTATCCGTGCAACGATATCATCATTATACTTCCCATTTTCGTTAGTCTTTTACTGTCTGTCCAAATTATCTGGGCGATGCATAATTCGATTACATATAGATTTTAATAAGAGATAAATCGAGCGAATGCTCTGTGTACTATTTAAGAAGGCGTATAACGTTTCTTTAAATAGAAATAAATTAGCAGAGTGACAATAATAATCGAGACTCCGAAGGAGACATAAATAATAGTAGATGAGATTGTATTCCCAGGCGCAGAATTTTTATAAGAAGAATTAGTACTCTTAGAGTTACTTCTATTTATAGAAGAGTTGAGATTTTGCTGTATTGAATTATTATAGAAGGTAACGGAAGAAACTTGCCCTAAAGAGTCATTAAAATACAGAGCTCCGGAGGGTATAGAACTATTTTGAATGTTACCATTTATGCCCCATAGCGCAATGCCGTTGGATGCTGTTGCAACCCCATTCCACCAATTTTCGCCTATCGAAGTAACTCTCAAGGATGTCGGCTTAGTCCACGTTCCATTGACTTTAAACTCCATCGTTAATGGTATTAGAATCTCATTTGTTATATCGACACTATCCGTGGCCGCCGTTAAGGTTTCTAAGCCTAAATCTGCACCATAGTTTGCTATATATGTCGTTGTATTAAAGTACCCAGTTAAGTTGCTTTCCACTATCTTTGTGCCATTGACCAAAAAAGCCCATGTCGTGTTACCTATAAGAACCATAGTGAAGTTGTATACATCACCCGGAATCAGAGAATAATTAAAATCCGCACCTCCCGGGTTACCGAATATATTTGAGAAGATACCCCAACCGGCATACGAGACCATATAATTTCCTCTCCAGTTATTGAATCCTATCTGCGCCCACCAGGTCTTTCCATCTCCATAAAACCCTTCCCCTATCCATATTGCTAGTGGGGTAGGTCTCGAGTAGACGGGTGCTCTCAGCAAAAATGACATGCCGGTGTTCTGCGGAGTCTGGATTGGGCCTATATTTACTGCGAATTGTGGAGGATACATTATAAGGGATGCCGTAGCATTAGTTATGCTGTAATTGTACACATTATATGCAAACAGTGCACCTGGTTCACCTATATTTTTTACCTGAAGATCCACGCACCCTGTAGAATTTAGGTTCACATAACCAAAACTGGGCCCACCTTTTGTAATTATATAATTGAATGGACCGCCGTTAAGAGTAGAATTGTACAACGCCTTACTGCCCTGCGAGACTGTGATTTGAGCTGTCCCATTATACACGCCAAAACTTAGACCCGAAGGAGACTTTACAGTACTAAAAAAGAGGGTCTTTGTTCCACTTGCTGGGACTTTTTGATAGGCGACATAGTTTATTGAGTAGGGGTACGAAGCTCCACTTTTATTTTCAGGTAGAGCACTAGTTAATTCAGATACATTCACTATAATCGAACTAACTGCGTATGGTGCACAACTTCCATTGTTGTAAGCACTAACCGTTATGTTGTAAGAGCCAGTTCTCAAATAGGTATGCGTCTGTGGGAAAACGCCGGTAGTAGTTTGGCCATCTCCCCAGTTCCATACAAGATAGACTGCTCCGCTTACGTATCCATTGATAACTACGGTAGAGTTTTTTATGGACTGTAGAGAAATGCTGAGCGATGACGAAGAAAAAACCGATGATGCGTGGTTCAGATTTATGCTTTGTAGAAATCTTGAAGTACCTGGTGATAAAAATAGGCTTGCCAAGATCAATGCAATTGCTGCGATGCTAAGAGTAAGAGATACGGCTCTCAACCTATTGTGGGTCATATATTATAATAATTTTCTTCTTTTTATGGATTGAATTTTTAATTTCGCTACTTTCTTTTCTGCTTGATACTCGTGTAAATGTTTATTTTCATCTACCATATAATTTTATCGCCTTCCCTTCGTTTATATTTTACTTAGACCTACAGCGTCAAAGTAACCGGTACGAGAATTGCGAATGCAGAACCGACGCACTTTCTTAATACAAGACACCTAAATGTTTAAAGAAGTTAGTTATTTATTTTGGGATTTAGCCTGCCTGCCCAGATAACAAGTTTCTCTAGAAGATCTTTTATTAGCTTTCTTGTTTCTTCATCCACAAATACGCTATCCTTTATTTTGTTGGTGGCGTTAGTTATAAATACCTGTGGCTTTTCCAATGGATGTGCATTTAAGAATGAAAAGATTTGCCTAAGGTGGTATTGGGCGGCTGATGTGCCTACTACTCCCCCTCCAGTAGCTCCAATGGTTGCAACAGGCTTATCGTCGAAAGAATTATTTCCATACGGTCTAGACGCCCAGTCTATAGCGTTTTTTAATACGCCGGGAATTGATCTGTTGTACTCGGGTGTTGCTATTAGGATTGCGTCTGCTTCTTTTATTTTTTTCTTAAAGATTAAGACTGCTTCTGGGAGGTTTATTTCCAAATCTTGATTATACAAGGGGATACTTGCAAGATTTAATACTTCGAAATCTATTCCCTTTGACAAAAGTTCATTTACAGTATTGAGTATTATCTTGTTAAAGGACTCCTTCCGAAGACTTCCACAAATCCCTACTAGCTTAAAATTACTCATGTGGGTAATATTCTTATGAAATATTTAAACTTTGCTTTAACTAAATATCACCTGTATTTGAAAGGCTTTTACAAGAAAGTCGCTAATCCTGTCTAACCCTAAACCTTACTTAATTTCCCGTCTTATTTCTTTTATTATTTTCTTGTATTCTATTAAAGAGATTTCACCCTCTGCAAGACGTAATTTCGCTCGCCGTATCGCCATGTTTTCAAGTTCGTGGCCTTTACCGGACCATAGATCTCCGCGCACACAAAGCCATGACCTAAAATGGCGCCTAGAAAAAATAAACAGTATCACAACCACTACCCATAAAAATCCCCATCCGGCCCATGCACTCGATAACCACGTTGGCGCGATGCCGATTACATAAGCCAAAATGCCTGAGATGATAGTTACAATTATGAGGAGTACAAATATGCCCCAAATAAGGGAGAATAACACCATTATGGGTTGCCCGTCTTCAAAACGCCATTTTCTTTCATTATATGGATAATCGCGCAAATAACGTTTGCTAACCGCCTCATTTTGCTTCTTCTCCATAGTTAATAGATACATTCTTTGTTTATATTTATAAGTAAGATTAAATCAGCGCCCTTGAAATAGCATCATTGTTGCCCTTGAAAACGATGCCCCCAATTGGTCTAGTAAATAGATAAATTGTACGTTTATCGAACGAGAAATGCATCGGCGGATTTGCGCCTCTAGAATGCAATAAGCGTCTGAAGCGTTTGTCGTAGCAAACTTTAAACGACTTTATATCCTGTTTAGGAACTGAGAAAAGCTTTTCTAGAGTGACATCATAAAAATCTAGCGATTCCTTGTTAATATCTATAAATCCCTCATACCTATGTAGTGGTTTTACCAATGGCTGGGAAATGTGAGAATATAAGAATTCTTTTTTTGTAATTTTATCTAATTCATCTCCGTATATCCAGATTGCCTCAAAGATACCAATACTCCCTTTTAAGTAATTTTCTATAAACTTGCTTCTAGGTATGTCCCCACGAATCAGGTCTATAAGACGCATCAAAGTATCGTTGAGAGTTATACTTATCTTTATTTTATTTACCATTTAATCTATCGCCTTGTTAATGCTGGTTATTTAAGATTTAGTTATCTTTATAAATATTTAACTTTTTAGCTAACATCTTAGAGCCTGACCCCGCTCTAAAAAAAGCAGGCAATACTACAAAAGCCATAATAATTATTATTAACTCCCGTTCTTTAAGCTATCATTAAAAATTTAACATAAACAAAAGGATATAAAAGGATAAAAATACCTCAAAAATTATGCAGATGTGATCTTTTCTGACGGTTTTTCTAAATCTCTTTAAGGGAAGACATAACGAAATTTTAAAAGTTTACGATTATTCTTTAAACGGTAAATAATCATTTCTGTTTAGAGCATATCTACACCATAATCCTGCGGATTGAATAAAAACTTGTGGCGCGTGGTTTTTTTAGGAAATTTTTTGCCGCTGAGCGCACTGCTTATAATGTCTTCCTTTTTAAGATATGAATATTCTTTGCGCCAGTATCCTAAGTTTACTGTATTATATTTTACTATTATGCATGGAATTGATTTCGTGCCTTCTGATTTAACTGCATTAAATCTATGGTGTCCATCCAAAATTACGTATTTATTTTTATTTGGTATTTTGGTAACGACTATAGGAATAAATTTTTGTTTGTGGAGGGTTTTAATTATTTCTTCTACGCGCCCTCTGTCTATTTCCTCATGCTCTAATAAAGTTTTAATTGATAAGTATGCCAGCTTCATAAATTACAATTCAAATAAATTGCATTATGATCTGCACGACGAAACCTATTGCGCCTATTATAGCCGTTCCAACTATGACCATTATCGCAAGTTCTCTGTATTCCGTTCTAGTTGGTTTTCGAGATAAACGAAGAACGCGAGAATATTCCGTCCAGTAATGTGCTATTTTTTCCTTTACGTGATGTGGTCTAAACGAGGTTATCTTCCTTACGATTTTAGATAGTGTGTGTGAGTTACCGCGGTGCTTAACTTGTTCTAGATGCGGTTGTTCTTTTTGCTTCTCACTTTTTTGTGCTATTTCATTTACTTTCATTTCGACTCGTGATTTCGTTTCAACTGAGGCTGTTGCTGGTTTTTCTTTTGTTTCTTCGGCTTCTTTTTCGATATCCGCTTTAACTTTGGAATCATGCAGCACTTCTTCTTTAACGGTTGTATTTTTATCTTTATTCACATCAGAATCTTTATTTGCATCAGCTAGGCTTTTCTTCTCATCCATGTAGGGGCGTCTCCTAACTTAAGAAAGTTATACCGAGTTCCTCTTCAACTTCTTCGCGCTCTTTTGCCTCTTTCTCTTCTTTTATTGACTTACCAGTTATCTGTCGAGAAGTCACTCCGGTTATTATAGCTAATGCCTTTATTGTATTCTTAAGATCTGGGAATATATGCGCTCCCCAGATTATATTTATATCTTCAGGCAATTTTGAACCAATTATCTCAACTACCTTATTAGCCTCCTCCAATGTAAGGGATGTGCCGCCACTGATATCAATCAACATGCCTCTTGCCGTAGAAACGTCAACATCTATTAGTGGGTTATTCAGTATTTTATCTACTACGGTTTCCAGCTTCTTGTCTTTGGCATCACTTTCACCGCTGCCTATAAGAGCAACGCCACCATTAGACATTATTCTCTTTACGTCCGCGAAATCTACGTTTATTAAGCCGGCTTTTGTGATGAGTTCTGTTATTCCTTTTACAGCGTTGGTTAATACGTCATCTGCTATCTTTAATGCTATCGGCAATGGAAGTCCGGGTGCTATTGCAAGTAGTTTTTCATTTGGTACGGTTATTAGCGTATCAACGGAAGCTTTTAGTTTTTCTATCCCGGCCATCGCTTGTGCCATCCTACGCTTACCTTCTGCCTTAAAAGGCACCGTTACAACCGCAATAGTCAATGTATTGAGTTTCTTTGCGACTTGTGCAACTACTGGCGCTGCACCAGTCCCAGTTCCGCCACCCATACCACAGCAGATAAAAACCATATCTGATCCCTGTAAGTATTCTTTTATTTCTTGTTCTTGTTCCTTTGCTGCGGCTTCGCCTACGGAAGGATCCGCACCGGCGCCGAGTCCATTCGTAAGCTCTTTTCCAATAAGTATTTTTTTATCCGCCGGAGTACAAAGAAGATCCGCCGCGTCGGTGTTTATAGCTATAAGTTCTGCACCTTTTATGCCCACCTCGGCCATCCGTGTAAGAGTATTATTACCTGAACCACCCACACCGACTACTTTTATACTGGTCCTCTTTGAAGTAAGCATCTCTTCTAAAAGTTTATCGTATTCTTTCGTTTTACTAGAATCAAAATTAGCATTCTTAACACCCTGACCGGATACGTTTCCACCCACAAAGTCTGCATTCATATTATACTATGCCAATTAATTGTTTGTTTTCAGTGATATTTAAATATTCGTATACCGAGTTATGACTTAACAAACTCTGTCTTTAATTCCTTACCTACGTATTTATTTATGTCGGCGATTATCGCATCAATTATATATTGCTTCAAATCTATTTTGTAACGTATTGATACAACATTCACTTCTAATGTAAGTTCGTCTGGCGGTTTACCTACATAGTGTTCAAATATGTATGAACAGCGTTCCTTTGTATCTTCTATTGTCTTTACTATTTCAATCTCATAGACTAAATCTTTTCCTGCGAGGGGATTATTAAAACTAATCATTACCCGGCCGCCGTTTACAGATAAAACCGTAGCTATCTTATTATCCAACATTATAACATCACCAACCGAAGGATTGATTCCATTTTGTCTAAACGATGCTAATCCGACAGTCTTCACAAGTTTTGGATCGAATTTCCCAAATGCATCCTCTGCCTTTACCTCTAAAGTATACTTATCATCAACATTTTTGCCAATAAGAGAAGAAGCTACTGCCTTAAGCACGTAATTAGAATCCGGGATTACTAAAACCGGCTTAAAAGTAAAATTTTCGCCACTCAAACCCTCTTGTTCAGCTACTTCTTTTTTTGTGAGGTCAAAAATTTTACCTGAGGATTTTATCCTACCGACAAAGTTTATAAGAACAAAATCGCCGTTATTTATCATTATTACCTCTTCATTTCAACAGAGATAAAAGATACATCTCTATGTTTATTTTCTTCGGTTTTAATCTCTTCGGTACCTATTTCTATGTTACTAATTTTTAAATCCTTTGAAAACTTCCTTTTGACTACTTGAGATATATCAACGGCCTTACTAATCATTGAGCCTCGTGCCTTTATGAATACTGCGTCATGGCCAGAATTTAGATGCGTAAGTATGGCAAGCACATATGCCATTATCGGTTTCTTGCCAACGAAAACAACGTCGTTTTCCATCCGTTATTGATTGAATAGCCAAATATTTAAATGTTTTATTGTATAAATGCTAAACCAATTATTCTATGAAAGATCAGTATTTTGGCGACATAATCGATTACAAAAAGTATAGTCTAATAAAGTTACTAACGGGAAATGGAAAGCTTAAAACAACGATTTGCTGGATGATGACTAATAACGACGATGGATCTAAGGGAGGGAAGACAGGGTATCTTAAACAACCAGAGATTTGGAGAGATTATGATCCAATAATATTTGAGCATCTAAAGAAAAGCTTACTTGGGCGAAAAGTGAGAAAAGTACAAGTTATACAAAAAGGAAATATCCTTCGAAACTGTTCTTTCTTCAATGAGATATTAAGAGACTCTAGTGAATCTAGAGCAACCTATTTTGAAAAATTCTTCAAGTTAGCAAAAGGCTCTGATCTAGTTTTCTTTGACCCGGATAATGGATTGAGTGTAAAATCAGTAAAAATCGGCAATAAGGGCTCATCAAAGTATATTTCCCGCGCTGAAATTGAAACTGCTTATACGGCCGGATATTCTGTTTTGATTTACCAGCACTTCCCTAGGGTATGCCCTTCTAAATTCATAAGCGACAGCATAAAAACCTTCACTTCTTTTAATTTTGTTAAGCACATTATTTCCCTTAAAATTGCAAATGTAGTTTTCCTACTTCTCCCACAAAAATTACACGAACATCAATTATTCGCAAACATTGAAAATATAACTAGTATCTGGAAAGACTTAGTACAAATCAAGATATTCGAAGTTGCAAAAAAGAAAATTACTTCCCCTAAAGAATAATTTTTGTTTAGTAACTATCTTTTATAAGCCTATTTAAGAAGTTTAATAATGTCACTGGCACATGAAAACTAGTTTGTGGAAAATTTTATACCTCTGCCGCCTACACTAAGTGTCTTTATACTTTTTGATTTTGCCTGTTGTAATAACGCACGATCACTACTTAGAAGATAATAACCATATTTCTTAGCGACTTCAATTAGAAGAAAATCTGTTTTTCCATAGGGGGGTGAGGATAGAATTTTTATACCAACAAGTTTACACCAAGATATAACGTCCTTCCGTTTTAAACGGTTTAACTCACCAATACATTTGTCTAAAGTAATAAGCGCGTAAGAATCTGTTACAGATTCATCAAATATTCTCCTTAAATCGTTTTTTTTATCGAATGAGTAAATTAAAAAATTCGTATCTATCAGTACACTAATCATAAATTATCCCAAATCCAGCTAAACTCCATACATTCTCTATTTTTCTAGATATTATTGCCTTATCGCCGAGATAATATGCAAGTTGTGCATTTGCAAAGGTTACTGTTAGTTTTTCATTTGAAAGCGAAGACACCGTACCTAAAATTTTTGATGCTAAAACATTTACTAAGATAGTCTCATTCTTCTGGATAGACCTTTTAAAGATAGCCTTTTCTTTCTCGAGCATTGGTGAATATTTTACGTTTATACTATTCTTAAACATCGGCGGCGAATCTCTGGCCGTAACTAAGCTTCCAGCTAGGTTATCTCTTCTACTTAGTGCGGGATCTAGATTGGTTTTTACCCCTATGGTTAAACCGGGCCCTACTTTGGTTTCCATCCCGAATTCACTTTGTATCTGGACGACCTTTGTGTTTATTGGCTTCCAAGTATTTTTAATAAATACGCCGGGGTATATTGTTATTTTATCGCCAATAGCCATATTTCCACTTTTCAATCCGCCACCAACTACTCCGCCATTTAATCCAGATATGTTTGTACCTGGTTTATTTACATCGAAGCTCCTTACCACTAGCATCTCCATGGTTTTATTTTCAAGTTTTTCTTCTTGCTTAAAACCGGCAATTTCCTGCACCAAATCTGTAATATTAATATCCTGAATAGAGAATACAGGTATTATTTTTACGTTATCAAATCCGTTTTTTGACAAGAACGCCTTTATCTCAGCATAATTCTGCTTTGCCCTCTCTGCACCGACTATATCGATTTTCGTCTGCGCAACAACTATGTTCTTTATACCCATTATTTTTATAGCTTCGAGATGTTCCTCTGTCTGTGGCTGGGGACATTTCTGATTTGCAGCGATAACAAGTACTGCGCCGCTAGTTAAAGCTGCTCCGCTCAACATTATCGTCATTAAGGTTTTATGGCCTGGTGAATCTATAATAGATACTCGGCGATAAAGCTCGCCATTTGCACTGCAAACCTCACATTTTTCATGACGACTAAACGCCCCGCATTTAGTACATTTATATATAAAGAAATGAGCGTAGCCCAATCTGATCGTTATGCCACGTTTACGCTCCTCACTATGCCTAAGCGTAGACTCACTTGTTAATGCTCGAACTAGCGTTGTTTTTCCATCAGCAAAACTGCCGATGATGTCTATTATTATATCTTCAGCCATTATCTTTTTTCGCTGGCATTAACTCGTCCAGTGGCTTCTCACCATATTTTGTTACCTTTAAATTTACCTGCGAAGTAAATTGACTTAGCGTATTTCCAGCGACGCTTTTTCTTCTTCTTACGCCCTCTTTGTTGCCTACTCCACTTTTTATAAGTACTTTCTTTAGACCTATTCCGTCTATTTCCTTTCGCATTGGAGTGCCGGTCATATAACTGCCACCAGTAATTATAGCAGAATAGCCTTCAAGACCAAGAAACGCAAGAGTTATCTCCTCGCCAAATTTTTTACCAGATATAGATAGTGCCTCGTCGGTTGATAGAGTTTTACTGTATGCTTTACCTGTTTTAGGGTCACTTATTACTATTTTAGTCTCCATAGATAGATTTAGTTTTCAATTAGTATTTATATATGTTGTTTTTACAATAGTAATCTAATATGGAGATGTTATTTGTCGAATGTAGGTACCGGGAAAAATTAAGTACGAAGTTTATCACTGAAATCAAAAAGGCAATAATGCCATATAAAAAAATAAATCTGGTTGCTGCCATACAATTTATAGACCAAATGAACGATTTCAAAGATAAGGTATCTGAAAAAGAGTTTGTAATAAAACAATCATATTACCGTGCTAGATACCCCGGACAGATACTTGGCTGTGATGTGTATGCGGCTGATTGCCCTGATTGCGATGCTACGCTTGCATTCACACAGGGGATGTTCCATGTACTTGGTATTCCAATAAAATTTGGAAAGGCTGTAATAAACGCAGATCCAGAGAGTGAAACAGTAACTATCATAGAATCAAAAGTAGCTGAAAAATACAAAAAAAGAATACTGCAAGGTATTGGACTTGCGCTGAGCGCCAATAATGTAATGTTTGTAGAATCCACCAAAGCCGGTCAGACATATGGTGTAAGGCTACTTAAAAAAGCACTTGAGGAAAAAGGCAAAAGAATATACTCTATAATAGGGGACGAGATAAGTTACGCTAGACTCAATGAATTTAATAATATAGATGTCTTCATAAATACCGCTTGCCAGCGAATAGGGATAGATGAGATGGATAAGGTTAATAAGCCTATAATAAATGCAGAAGATTTAGAGCCCTATCTTTTAAAGTAACTAGGTTTTTACTCTTTTTATATCACTTTATTTGATCCATCTGGCTAATCAGATTAGTGACTATCGACGCTTATTACTTATAATTAGATTGCCTCAATGCATGCAAATAAGTAAGCCCTACATTGAGGCGGGGGAAAAGTTCCTTTTATTTAAATTGGGGGTTACAATTTATTCACTACTTTCATTTCTTCTACCATACGGCATCAAAGCCAATATGTCGTGAGGCAATGCCCCGGCCATCGTCGTTTTTATGTGTCCAAGATCTATTTTACCCGTTTCCATATAGAAAGCGTTAGCGACCAATTGTTGTATAACCTTCTGATGTTCGGTTTTCATTCTATCATCTAGTGACCCTATAAGGCTTTCGTATGCTTTCTTGCCGCTATCCACGATTTTCTGTGCCTCTTCCGGAGTTTTGCCGCTTTTTACGTAATCGGCAACCGCGTTTGGCGACATGAGTTTACTATAGTATTTCGATATAGAAGATATATCCTGTTTTTTTATATTGTCCTCTACCTCTTTAAGTATATTTCCCAGCCGCGCTGCTCTCGTAGCGGTTGGATGCGTGATTAGAGTTGCGTATAGACCACCAAACATTTCCTGATTTCTTAACACCCCCATAACCATGGCTTTATAATGGCTCTCTTCAAGATTACCTTTCAGTTTATTGGCATAAGGACCAAGAAATGTTTTTGCATGTTCGAGTGTAGCTTCAAAACTTTGCTTTGTCAATGTTCCATTCTGAAGATTCTTTTGTAAAGCATCTAATAATAACCCTAATTCTAATTTATCTCCTTTGTTCGGAGTATCTGCCTGCATCTCTCCTAGTGCGTTATAAAGCCCTCTTCCAACTACATTTGGATTAAAGGAGGGATGATTTCCCATTTGTTCGTAGTTTTTGATTATACCAGCAACCATCTGATATGCTGTAAAGTTCGTTGAACTCAATACTTGATCCAATGAAATTTTAGGAGCTTGTAATGGAACCGGCTGTTGAGGCCCCTGCTGCACTGGTCCAGCTGTGGATTTACCATTCCCTCTTGATTTTCCTATCATATCTACCTCCTTTTTACTTATTACTTTGAAGTAATAGATATGATTAAGTATATAAAGCTTTTCATTTACAATTTTCGGGAAACCGCGAGACAATCTTTAGCCTACAACCAGAGAATTGAGAAATTATTAATTATCTATAGTAACTGTAAGAAATTTGTAAATGGAAATTTTAGGATTTAGCGCATACATAAACATTGAATTGAAAATCACTTTAAATTGACTTCTTTGTGGATCTTAAAATAGAACGCTTCGGGATTATGCCAACCATCTTGTTTCTTATCATGCGATCTAATTTATCAGAGAAGGTTTCTATAAAGCCATTTAATTTGACAACCTTCGTAGTCATATCAGATAGTTTAACAGTAAAAGATTCGCCTGCGTTTATACTGCTTATTGGGTGCCCATCTTGCATTATTTTTCCGCCACGTTTTACTACGGCTAAACGTATCTCAGTATCTCCATCGAGTATTATTGGATTTGTTATCGGTCCCTCTGCAAATAATAAATTCAAGCAGATAACGTCCTTACTTAAGATTATTGGACCACGCGCCGTACGATTATAAGCTGTTGAGCCCACATTCCCAGTTATTAAAACGCCATCGCCGCTTATTGTATAAGGATATACCTTGCTCTCTCCATTCGCACTCTTAAGGTATATATCGAAATATATCTCTTTTCCCATCCCCGAAAGAAGCGCTTCATTTATTGCGTAATGATTTTTTCCCTTATAAGAAATCAGAATCTTTCTGCTTAAATCTTCAACTGTGTAATTCTTATTTTTTAATTTCTCAATGATTATATCAATATCTTTTACACTAACGTCCGAATAATAACCCGTGCTGCCGTTTTCTCCGCTCCTAACAAAGAGTATCGGACAAGCAAACTTTCTAGCGGCACTTATGAAAGTTCCATCACCCCCAAACGCCACACAAATTTCGCCTTTTTTAACAATATGAAAAACTTTGCGTAATTTTGCTATCTCTTGATAGTTTTTGTTTTGTACAATGCTTATATCCATAAACTAGTTTATACTTTATTAATTATAAATTAGATGATTTACTTTATTTAGAGTAACCGGATACCCCCAATAACACGATTTTTGCCTGCTGGCAAACTGGAATCAAAAAGAAAGTTTTTATCCCTATATTTTATAATTGGTTTGTTGAATTTTGCTCGTACTTTATTATCGGGGGCCGATAAAGAGACTAGAAAGTTTTTTCCTAATATGGCGGTAGACACCCCTTTCGAAGTGAATGGATCAGATTTATAAAAGCTTGACGTGGAAATCTCACAATTGAATGAATCGGATAACTCTTTTACTGAAGAGATAGCATAATTGTTTTCCAGATCAACTTCATTTACATTATTCAGTGCCAAGCCCACATGTGTACCGTATTTTGCCATAGTTGAATCTACATCCATAATCTGTATGCTTTTTATCGTTGTCTCCTTTAAAGAAGGTAATAAAAACATTTTGTCACCTTTTTTAATAGAAGCACCTAGATTGAAACCAAGAATTACATTACCTATGCCTTTCACTATGAAGTGTTTGTCTATAGAAACATATGAGGATGGCATCGTTGACTCTTTACTATCGAATATAATATTCTCTCCGAGTTTTACAGTTTCAAAGCCCCCGAGCTTATAGGTATTGAAAAATTTATGAAACGAACTTATATCAGAAGATTCTGTGAAAATAATTTTACCAGTAGATATGTGTGAATACTCTATTGCTAAAGCCAACTCCGCGTCTAAAGAAGATATCTCTTCATTTACTATGAATATGATTGCATCAGAGATAGACATACTTCTGCTCAGTGACATGACTGAAGCAGGATAGTCTATTGGAAAAGTGATTACGTCCTGTTGAGTTTTTCCAACAGCCATTTGCATTCCGTTTATAAGGTCCAACTTCTTGGATATTAAAAATTTTAATGTTTCATCGGTTATTGGTTTAGCCGAAAGCAGAGCTATGAGCATAATTTCTCTTACTTAATTAAGATAGTAATCCTTATAACCTTTTTCGATGAATAATCTAATATGAAAAGGGCTATATACGCTGGAAGTTTTGATCCAGTCACAAATGGACATATGTGGATGATAAATCAAGGTGCGGCCCTATTCGATGAGCTAATAGTCGCAATTGGGATTAATCCATCTAAAACCTGCACATTTTCATTAAAAGAAAGATTAGAGATGTTAAAATCATGCACTCTCCGCTTTAAAAATGTAAAAACTACCAGTTTTGAAGGGGAATTTTTAGTTAACTATGCAACTTCTATAGGCGCTGAACACATTCTACGTGGGATTAGAAGCACTAAGGATTATGAATATGAGAGTGGAATAATGCATATAAACAGTAGTATCGCACCGAACGTCGTTACAGTATTTCTTATTCCGCCAATAAATATATCGGATATTAGCTCTAGCTTAGTAAAGAGCTTAGTTGGCAGCAAAGGTTGGGAAAATGTAATTAAAAAATATTTACCTGCGGAGGTATACTCAAAATTTCTAAAACATTTTAAAAATGCTGTCAACTAAACTTGCCTTAACTCCATTGACTTTAGTAATCCCTCTGCCTTGGCTTTTATCGTGTTGGTTATAATAACAAAACTTATCCCTCTGTCCGATACGCCGAATAACAAAACTGACCCAAGTGCTGCAAAGTGAATCGCGGGTAGTGCTGCCAAATCTTCTTCCCCGTCTACTTTTATAGCAGAATGATCTCCGCTATTTATAGTTTTACGTACCGTTTCCCATAGGTCATAAGTTATTTCTTTTGGCGGGTTCCTTACAATCTGCATAGATTTATAGTGTTCTGTCAATTCAGAGTCTTCTAGTTTTTTCCTGTGGCTTTTTAAGTCGAATATTGCGAGAGTGGGTTCGACATTATATTTTAATAAGGTTTTAGTCACCTCGTCGCCAACAGATATAACGCTTAGCTTTGTAGCTTTTAGCCTAGAAATCACCTCTGCCTCTTGCATTATTTCACCAAATGGATCCATCAACGCCCCCCGCAGCCAATCCGGTAAAACTAGCTTTTCTCCTCTCTTAAGCTCCATTATATAATGTATCAGCACAGAAATAAATAGTTAGAATGCGTTTTTTAAAAATGAAGATTTTAGTACTGTCTGATATACATTATCCGATTTCCGATTCAAAACTTATAAAACGGATACTCTTACGAGAAAAACCACAGAAGTTAGTTTTACTGGGGGATATAATAAACGACAAAGGATATGCAAAGAAGTTCTTTTCATTGATTCCAAAAAGGCTCAAAAAACAAACTTATTTCGTGCAAGGCGATGAAGATAGAGTAAAGGCCGATTATGATATGCTTAAACTAGAGGATGCCGGTAAAAAATTCATATTTATACACGGCCACCAGTTTAATGTCATGCATTCAGAAAAGACGACTTACTTCCTAGCGACAGTATTTAAGTTATTTAATTATGCACTACCCCTCTTTGCTTTTGCATTAAAAGCTAGAAAAAAATTAGCTTTAACAGATGAGTATTTATTTCTTGGGCATTCACATGGACTAAAGAGATTCAAGTCTATAAAAACCATCTGCTGTGGAACTTTAAGTAACTTAGACATAGTCTACAAGGATAAAGGGTATGTAGTTATATCTGATGGAAAAATAGAACTTAAGACAACGGGTGGTAAACCAGTCATTTAAAATTTAGCTTAATAAGACTCCACCGTCAACTACTATTTGTGTTCCTGTGATATAAGACGCCATATCTGAAGCTAAGAATAAAGCGACTTTTCCTATATCATCGGGATCACCCAACCTGTGCATCGGTATCTTTCTTAACATTTCATCAAGCATCTTCTGCATGTCAATATTACCTGAATTCGGCATGGACTGTTGTAATTTCTGTACGCCTGGCGTTAGAATAGCGCCGGGTGCAATTGCATTTACCCAAATATTATACTGCGCCAACTCAAGCGCTGCATTCTTTGTAAAACCCCATAACCCGTGCTTTGATGCATCATAATGTGCTAAACCCATAGAAGATGGGTGCAGTGCATCGATAGAGGTAATATTTATGATTCTACCGCCTTTTCCTTGAGTTATCATCTGTCTACTAGCATATTTTGTACATAAGAATGCGCCAATCAAGTTAATTGACAATACCCTCTGGAAATCATCTAATGACATGTTAGTTACGGGAATTACGGGGTATATCCCAGCATTATTTACAAGAATATCTACAGTGCCATATTTCTTTACAGTTTGATCTATTAGATTCTGTACATCTGTTTCTTGAGAAACGTCTGTTTTTATGGACATAACTTTAAACTTCTTAGATAATAGTTGTTTCGCTGCTACATCACCGTCGTTGCTTCTATCTGCAATAACTACGTTTGCACCGGCCTCAGATAGGCGATATGTTATTCCATAACCTATCCCGATTCCACCGCCAGTCACAATAGCAGTTTTTCCATTTAAATCTAATAATTTTTTTATATTATCCATAGTCAACGGTTCTCCTCTTTAATAATATTACAATTCTGACTGTATAAATCTTGCTAAAACATTGTAAGTGACATCCTTTTTATTGAAATTTGTTGCTTATCCCCCTTTTTCCGGTTTTGCTTTTTCTCTTAAATTTTGAATCCAATGTCAGTAGACCTCAACTACTTTTCTCAAAGCAGCGCTGCGCTTGTACCTATTCCCACTCAGGCTAGTCAAACTGTCTATGTATTGATTTCTGGGCCGCACAGCCAGAAGTCTGCGGCTTCTATGCCTTTAAGTACGCGTGTTTTCCAACTTGCTATGATAAAGATTTACCTAAAATTATCCAGAACTTCCTTTAAAACTACCGCTTGATTGTGTTTTTCATCTTTAGCCCCGAATAATAAGATAATATTTTTGTTTAGTCTTTCTAAATTCCTGATTTCTTGTAGTCTCTCGGCCTGCTGTTTGGTTTTCAATTCATTTTTGTATTTTTCTCGGAACTCCTCCCATTTACTTTCGTCATGCCCAAACCACTTCCTAAATCCATCACTTGGAGCGATATCCTTTAGCCACAAATTTGCATTGACAGACTCTTTTGTTAAACCTCTTGGCCAGACTCTATCTACCAGTATTCTAAATCCTTTGCTTTTAGAGCCGTATACTCTTTCTATAGATATCATAAACATTACATTGACTGTACACATTAATATGTTATACGATAGAATACTGCTTCTCAAATGTAAGCGTTATCCCATAAGCAAAATGGGTCCGGTGGGATTTGAACCCACAATAGGCTGGTTAAGAGCCAGCTGCTCTAGCCTGGTTAAGCGACGGACCCGATGATTAAATAATTAACAATTTAAATATAAAAGCAGTTTTAGTTAAGTAATTATTTACCTAGAGTTAGTCCACTTAATATATTCTATTTTAGTCCAAGAAGCATACTTATCTATAATACTAGAAAGAACTGTAAACCCATACATTGCCATAAGCATTCCGACCCAAAGCCCATCTGCTTGCATACCAGAAGAGGTTACACCAATTAAATAACCTACCAAAGCTCCCGCCGTGCCCCCCAATGTGGCTAAAAATCTATTCATACCCAACTTATAATGAGGTCGTTCTACGGCAGGTAAAGGTTGATAAATAAGTTGCCCAGTGTCCTGGTTCTTTTTTATGGGATTTAAAAGTTCACTTAAAGAGGGTCCGTGCATAAAATTATCGCAAAGCTTCCTCCAGTTTAGACTCACTTAATTTAAGAGCGGTTAATCCATGTCTTTTTCGCACCTCATTTAACTCTAAAAGAGTACTTTGTGCGCTTTTTTCATCATGTGAATTAAGTTGCACGTATAACTCATTATTAAGTTTACGAATGGCACTGAAATCGTTATCATTTGAAACTGATTCTCTTTGAGTTTTAAATAGCGTAAACCTTATTTGAGCTTCCTCTAAAGCGGCGCTATTTATTTTTTTATTTTTATAAAATAACTTCTTTAGTCTATTCGCAACAAAATAGGCCCCTTCAGTAGATATATCCCCACATGGTCGACTCAAATAGCTAATTGGGGCGCGAATCGCATTTACCATAAAATAAGCGCCTATTCCAGCAAGTACTGCGCCGGGTATTGATACATAAATAAATGGAATAGTTAAATTCTCCCAACCACCCGATGTCCATTTACTGTATGTGCTCATTACCTCCCATGTCTGAGTTCCGGCGTTATAAAGCCAGTATCCTAATGCGCCTAAGTAAGCAGATGAAAGAATACTGGCCAGTTTGGGCTTAAAGAATTTTACTTCTTTTAGGCCACCTGCTTCACTCTTTTCGAAATTCATATGCTTAACTATCTTCTTCTGGAGAAAATACGGAAGAACGCCAGTTGGTAACAAATTAAGAGTTACTGTTTTTAGACCTCGTTTAAGCTTATTTAGCGTATACTTTGTTGACGCTGAGTGTAACGCTTCATCATAAAATTCTTTAAATACCTCCTCGTCGCTTCGTTTATCTTCCATTAATTCGCCTTTACAAATGCTTCAAATAGCTCTTTTCTATTTTTTACTGGGATTATATTAATATCGCGGTATAATGAACTGCCGTCTCTTTTTATTATCTTATTATTATAATCATAATCCGATACGACCACGCCATTACAAAGACCATCCGCATAGAATAGCCTAGAATTCATATGTGGCAAGGATGTGATATCTCCTATTGTATCCGATAGCTGCGCTGCCATTAATAAGTCCTGCCGAAGAGGCTTTTGTTCTATAGCTGATTTAATCGCTAGGTATGCACCTGCGACAATCGTACTATCATCATCGAGTGTTGGGATGGAAATAAGTACCTTATAATCGTCTATATCTATCCCATCGTCGGCAAACAATCCCCTTAAAGCTTCGGAATACTCATTTACCTTTTGATTAACACGCGCATTTGTCGTGTGTATATGGATTCCATTGTGAGAAAAGAGTTTAGAAAAAGCAGATTTACTCCCAACTATTCTTGCCCGTATTGGCACTGCATAACCGACGTAATCTTCCGAATAAACGTAATCATATACGCCTACCGGACCGCCAACTTCTAGATTCTGCAAACTCTCATCATTATAACTACATAAGACTTTAACCAAGCCAATCTTCTCGGAATCATTTACAGGTGTTCCAACTTCTGAAAGAGCCGAAGACAATTTTTCTAACATTGCGAGTTGTATCTGCGATCTTGATTCGGCTTCTGCACGCATGATGTGCCTTGCTTCTATATAACTTGATCCTTCCGCTGCAGCTAGCTCCTCAGCTCTTTTTGGCAGTCTAATAACCCTTCTGCTTATATGTAGCTCATTAGAGCTATCAGCTAGTCTTGAAGTATAATCAAGGAACTCTAGATAAGCATCTCTTTTTGCTGGCCTACCTTTTATTCCGTCTATAATATCTGCAAGTATTACTCCAAGATGCCTTTCGTGCCGCGGCGTTCTTTCAACCTCATTTTTTACATAAATCGTAGTTGCGTAATTCAACCTGTTCTTAAGAGATTCTAGTAACTTATTCAACCACTGAGTATTTGTACAGACTGAGATTAGACCAAACCAAAATTCAGATAGGTCAGCACGACCTGCCACCTCAACCTTTTTCTCTTCAAGCACCTGCGCTAGTATGCTTTGTGAAGGATTATTAAGTTCATGCAGATTTTCGATTGTAAGTGGTTTATACAGTGATTTAAGCAGAACCGGTTCCTGTGTAAATCTGTCTTGGGGAGACTTATCCGCATATTCATCGTAGGCGCCTACAAGCATTGCGGGAGATACTTCTGTTCCTATTAAATGTGGCGGTTCTCCTGACCCATCAATAAGAATTTTCGGATGGTTCTTCTTATTCTTTTTAAAATGCGCTGTAAGCTCGTATACAAGAGTGGGGGCAGTTATCATAAAAACAATCTCCGCCAGTGGTTGTAGCGCACCAATTACGTTTGCCATGACCCAAGTAATCCAATCATATCCGGCTTGCTCAGCTATCGCTCCATATTTAACTATCCAATCATAAAATGCATATCCAATAATAGCACTAGTGCCACCCCCAATTACCCACTTTAATCCGCTAAGTAATCTGCTTTTTGCGCGTTCTCCCGCTTCAAACCTAGTACATTCCTCTACTCCTTTTGGAGCGACCAATTTGTCTAGCGTTATATAATTATTATGTCTCCTGACGACAAAATCATAACTTGGCAAACCAATATCTAATTTGTCAGGATCTGGCCTAGCCTTTATCTCAAAATATTCTTCATCGGCTATTTGCTGCGAAGTTTTGCCCCCGGCATGCGGACCGTCTCTATTTAGTATAGGAATCCTAGGGGATTCTCTCTGCAATATTCTTATTCTATCCCGTTTTTTTACTCCCCTCTCCAACAGGTCATTTTCAAGATTAATTACGCGCCTGCAGTCGGCTATAAAACTATCAATGACTGCGCGTGATTTTTCCATCTCATCCTCATGACCTACTATTCTGTAGTATGGGCTGTAATAAAATTTGGAAGCTTTCTCTTCTGCTTTATTTCTAGGTTTTAGTACATTACCTGTCGGTATCTGGCTTGTATCGGTGAAAAGCTGCCAAAATAAATCGTTATCAGTTATATCCCAAAGAAGGAGTTTCCCATCGCGCTTAGCAAGCAGCTCATCTAGAGTTAGTTTCTGTTCTAAATCCCGGCCCATTCTTAATTATTGATAACAAAAGCTATATAAGCATTATTTTATTCTATATCAGTACCTCCGAAGCAGATTTAACAAAAGCTACATTCGAAATACTGCCTGGGGGAGTTTAATGGCTTTAACTTGAATTTAATGCGTTAAATTTTAATATTTGTTGCACATAAACTTATTATAGTAGACATTTACTTATTCTTTAATGAGCCCATAGTCTAACGGCTATGACGCATCCCTTACACGGATGAGACGGGAGTTCAACTCTCTCTGGGCTCATTCTTTTAGATATGGAGTTAAACTTTAGATTATTTTTCATTCAGTGCATGCACCAATCTAATATCTTTTTTATCGCATCATCAAAGTTTCTTTCCGTATAACTGTGTATATAACTATTTTTATACGTATTTTGTGCCAGTTGTTTATAATGCCCACACTTACTATACTTATGAGATAATTCATGCAGAGCAAAATTGTTTATTTCCCGTACCACTATTTTTATTAGTTTTTGTTTATATCGAAATGGTAGACGCGACGCATCTTTAATCTCCAGATGGTTCATCACATCCCCACATTCGTTTATTAGTATATTATCCGCATAGACTTCTGAATGCTTAAAATCTGGGTCTGTAGCGCCGTAAGTATACGGCCCCTGACTTTCTCCCGACATTAGAGTGTCCTCTTTATAGAACAATTTTATTTCAAGATCAGGTTTTTTGCCCATATCCTGTTCTCCTGTACTTACTTTTATTAGAAAGCAATTATTATATATAGTAATAAAATATTATAATCTGTCAATTTTTAAAGAGGACAATATAAATAGCATCCAAAACGAACCGGCGAAATTTGTGGATCCGGTTAATAATTACTTCATAAAAATTGGTAATTCCAGACACTTTAAAGTTGTTTATATTTCTGTTTAAGGACAAAGAAGATTTTTATTCGAAAGGCTTTCGACTAAATGTACTATTGCAAGACCCTTGCCGAGAACGCCTTTAAGATACGATAATCAAAGACTTAAAAAATAAAAATAATGGGGGCAACTAGGGGGCCCCCATTATTAAGGTATGGGGAGGAAATTTTTGTTGAATGTAATAAATGAAATAAACTATGGCTGGGCCTAAAATGGCCCAGCAAATCAAAAGTTTATCTCAGTACCTCTATACCGAGTTCTTGGCTTATTGCGCCGGTTGTCTTTGAAAGAGTCGTTAGCTCATCCTGTCCCAGCAGATACGGCGAACTGACTCCGGTGATTATTGTCATCACCCTCAGTTTACCAGACATATTTTCATCGACTCTGGCACCCCAGATTACAACTGCATCCGGATCTAGGGACTGCGTAGCCAACTCACCTATCTGATTAACTTCAGATAATGTCAGATCTGGTCCGCCAGTTATATGGATCAGTGCGCCTTTTGCTCCCTTGTAGCTGACATCGAGCAATGGGTTATTCAAAGCCCTCCTTACGACCTCATTAACCCTTGAATCAGAGGCGTCAGTCTCGCCAATCCCGATAACAGATACGCCACCTTGGTTCATTATCGCTTTTATATCAGCGAAGTCGAGATGTACAAGCGCAGCTGCGTCAGAGATTGTCTCAACGATGCCTTTTATCATTGTCGCGACGACTTCGTTAGCTACGTTAAAGGCCTGATCTAGCGGGAGATTTCCAGCCATAGCAGTCAATCTATTATTGTCGATAACAATAACTGTATCTGAATTTGACCTAAGTTCAGCAAGTCCGGTTTCTGCGTTTTCAACGCGCTTTCTTTCTGTCTTGAAAGGCATTGTTACCGTACTTATTACGATTGCGCCTGCTTCTTTAGCCAACTTAGCTACTACAGGTGCTGCGCCAGTTCCAGTACCTCCACCAAGACCAGCACATACAAATACTAGGTCCGCGCCCCTTAGGGAATCCTTAAGCTCCCTTGCAGATTCTTCTGCGGCAGCCTTTCCTTTTGCAGGAAAACCGCCTGCACCGAGCCCGCGCGTAAGTTCTTTTCCGATAAGAATTTTCTTATCACCTTGTCTCGCATTCAACTGTACTTGGTCTGTATTAGCTATCACTACTTCAGCGCCCTTTACGCCTTTTCGATAAAGCCATCCGGCCATGTTATTGCCTCCTCCGCCTACCCCTACAACTTTTATAAGGGCTTGGTTGAAGAGAGGCTCCTCAGAGTTTTCCTTGCTAGCTTTCAAGGCGCTCTCCACCAACAGATCCATTACCATTTTTCCCTCCTCAGGTGAGAACACAAAACCGAAAGCTTTATATTCTCATCTTGTCTTATATTTTTATAAAGAAAAGTAAGTGTTCCCAAATACTTACGAAATCATGATTAAAAATTTGGACGTTTCCCGACGTTCAAATTTTAATTTCTTTTTATAATAACTTAATCATTTCCCCATTTAAAAACCTTATTGAACTAAAAATCATATATTATTTCTGTACTATTTTCACGAAAGTTCAACATTTACATCCAATTTCTCTTTTTGACGACGGCGATCTATGATAAAAAAAGTTAAAATATCCGTATATTGTTAGTCTTAGATATGTCAGCCCAAAGTAAAAATATGGATTCCTTAAATTTCGGCGATTTTATAAAGATAAACTTTAAAGATAAAGAGTTTAACGGCGATTTTATAAGGATTGATGAAGAAGCTGATGTTCTTATAATGAAATTAAAATCCGGTTATGATATTGCAATACCTCGAAAAGAAATACGTGGACTGTCTATAATCCAGCGGGTTGCTAAAGAGAAAGTGAATACTCTAACAAAAAGTGAAAGTTATTCCTTTGATAATCCTGATTTGACAATAATAACTACTGGAGGAACTATCTCCTCAAAAATAGACTATAAACGGGGAGGTACATCCCCATTTGTGCCTCCCGAATATTACTTCCAAATTGCGCCAGATTTAAAGAAATACGGTAACGTTGCGATAAATAAACTAATGAGTATATGGTCTGAGGACATGGCCCCTCGAGATTGGATAAAAATCGCGATTGCCGCGTTATCAGCGATAAAAAAAGGCTCAAAAGGAATAATGGTGACTATGGGTACAGATACTATGCATTTTGCTTCTGCCGCGATGTCGTTTATACTTAATCCATTGTCTGTACCAGTCGTATTTACCGGAGCTCAAAGAAGTACAGACCGTGGGTCGACGGACGCGTCTACAAATCTGCTTCTTTCCGCTATTACTGCATTGAAATGGGGCGGCGGTGAATCGGTTATCTGCATGCATGCCAATTTAAATGACAATTATAATTTCATACTGCGAGGAAATAGGGCAAGAAAGATGCATTCTGAAAGGCGAGATGCATTCAGGCCGATAAATACGCTTCCACTTGGAAAAGTGTATTTGGATGGAAAAATCGAAAAACTATCGGAAAACATAAAAAGAAGCGAGGAAACTTCAATCAATACAAAACTCGATGAAAAAGTGGCTTTGTTAGTTAGCTATCCCGGAATGGACGGGAACCTGATAAACGCTGCGATTGAGAAAGGAACGCACGGTATAGTGATAGCTGGCACTGGCTTCGGTAATTTACCCCTTAAGGAAAAAAGCGTGTACAATGCACTTAAGCGTGCAAAAAAAGAAGATATCCCCGTGGTGTTGACTTCGCAAACCATATACGGGGCCACAAACGAATTTGTATACAGTCGCTTAAGAGAGCTATCAAACTTTGACAATATAATATATGTAGGTAACATGCTAACCGAAACGGCCTTCGCAAAGCTTATGTTCGTTCTTGGGCAAACAAAGAAAATAGAAGAGGTAAAGACCATAATGAATACCACTCTCGCCGGTGAGATAAGTGATAAAGACAATCTAAATGAGTTTTTGATATGAAGTTAAAATGTGGATTTGAATGGCACGTACAGATAGACAGTGGAAAATTATTTTGTCGTTGCACGCCGGTAATGCATGAGGAATCAGACCAAGATATAGAAGTAACCCGTTTGCTTAGACCATCTTTTGGGGAAAGCGGAAAAATAGACGTGAGCGCTGAATTTGAAGGGAAAAATTCCAAAAAGATCGTTTATAAAACGTTCTACGATTCGGATTGCTTGGTCGACATGGATGAGGAACCGCCACATTCACCGGATAAATCTGCTCTGGAGGTTGCATTTAAAATGGCAAACGCACTTGGTTCTACAATCTTTAAAGATTTAATCTTCATGAGAAAAGTAATAGTAGATGGTTCCAACACGGCTGGTTTTCAGAGAACTGCAGTAGTTGGACTAGGTGGCGCATTCAAAACGAACGAAATTAAAATAAATATTTCAGCAATATGTCTAGAGGAGGATTCTGCAAGAAAAGACGCTGAAAGTCATGAAATGTCAGTGTACAAGCTTGATAGGCTTGGTATCCCGTTAGTAGAAATATCGACGGATATAATAGAGACTGATGAGGCGGGAGCAAAACAGATAGCTCTTGATTTCGGCAGGTTTACACGCCTTTTCAAGGTGCGCAGAGGGATAGGAACGATAAGACAAGATGTAAATCTCTCGATAGATGGCGGCAGCAGAGTCGAATTAAAGGGATTCCAAAATATACGCGAAATGGACAAAGCTATAACCAATGAAGCAAACAGACAGATGGCATTAATAAGTATAATAAAGGAATATGGATATCTTTTACAGAATCTTACAGATATTGAGAGCAAAAATGTAGCCGATGTTTTTAAGAATTCGGATTCGAATATTATTAAAAATGCATTATCCACAGGAAAATATGTTCTAGGAATAAGACTGCGTGGATTTGTTGGTCTTCTTGGAAAAGAACTTATACCTGGGAAGAGATTCGGTACCGAAATAAGCGATTATCTAAAAATCAAGGATGGAAGTAGCATAATACACTCTGATGAATTACCTGCATATGGAATAAGTGAAAAGGAGAAAATATCCATTTTTTCTGCGCTTGGATGCGACAAAAATGATGGATTTTTATTTTCAATTTGTGACGAAAAAAATGCTGACTCAATAAAGAATGATGTCATCACACGAATAAGAGAACTGCTTACAGCAGTGCCTGCAGAAGTGCGCATGGTCAAAGACGATAATACTTCAAGTTTTCTTAGACCTCTAGGTGGAAAGGACCGCATGTATGTTGAAACTGATTTACCAGTAATAAAAGTAGATTCGCATATATTAGATAGGGCTGAGGGATATGCTGGGTTTAATGCAGAGACGCTAAAAAAAGAGTATGGTTTTAACGATGATGTTTTAGATCTCCTAATAGGCGTAAATAAACTGGATCGGGCAATAGCAGCACGCAAGAAATTTGGATTGCCCGTAAACATTATAATTACTGTGCTTGTAGATGATTACCGTTATATAAGAAGAAAATTCAGTATTGAATTGAAAGAAAAGGATTTAGAAGAGGTTCTGCAGAAAATTTCTAAGGGAATTATTTCAAAAGACGCCTCACGGTTTATATTTGAGGGCTTAGCTCTTGGAAAGGCAGCTAGCGTCAGCGATATGATAAATAATTTCCGACTAAAAAAACTGGATAAAAAAACCCTCGCACGAGAAATAAATAAACTTATCGCTTCCTCTAAGTTATCACGTTATGATACGCTAATAACAAATCTTAGGGACAAATTAGGCTTTTCTTTCGATGCAAGCGAAGCGTATAAGATTGCTTCAGAGTTGCTAAAAAATGGATAAAATATTATTATCAAAGTCGCTAAGCGGACTTGAGGAGCCAATAAGTAAAAAAATTTACTTAGAGCAATATTCAACAAATATAAAGACCGCGGTTAATTTTCTATTCTTCGTAGATACTTATAAGAGAATAAAAGGAAAACGCGTCACAGATTTCGGTTGCGGAAATGGAATTCTAGGTATAGGAGCGGCACTACTTGGTGCTGCAGCAGTCGACATGTATGATCTGGATCAAAAAATGGTTGAGTTAGCAAAGAAAAATGTCTCTGAATTAAATATCACAGATTGCAATGCCTATGAAAAGGATTTTTTCGATGTAGACGTTCATTATGACATTGCGATATCCAATCCTCCGTTCGGTTTTCAAAGTACATTTAATATAGAGGCGTTTATATCAAAATTAAAAAAGACTGCAGATTCTTTCTTCTTCATCTATAAAGCAAATAAAAAGATACAAAAAATCGTACAAGCAGAAGGTCTTACAATAAAAGATTTTGAAAATATTGCACTGCCTAAAAGTGCAATATTCCATAAAAAAGATAGCGTGAACGTACCTATCTGTATAGTTTACAAAGCTTAGAGTTATATTTAATACGATATATCAATAAAGTATAATATGGTTGTACTTAGATTATCGAAGCGCGGCGCAGTAAGTCTTGGATTGCTAGTGATTATGGTGTTAGTTATCGCGTTTGTCATATTCGTAGTTTTTGCTGGCGCAATTGATAGTTACCTAGTTGGCGGGCTAAATTATTTCTCTCGGATACTCGGTATTTCATCTGGGGGCAGTGGCAGTGGGAATTTTGGAACGGTAAAAACTACCTTCACGGCGTATAACTGTGTAAGTTCGACAAGTTGTTCGACTTTTCAATCTGCGCCTTACTATTGGTACATTGATTACAACGGCCAAAACCTATCTGCATGGATTAATACTTCCATAAGTTTTACTACCGCAAGTGGAAACTACTCTTTCACTGCGTATGTTATAAACGAAAGTAGCGTTTATTATTGCTCAAACCTCACCCGTTCCGGATCGGGTTATAATCCCGCAGGATCTACAAGAGCGATATATTACTTCAATAGTGCGAGTCCAAGTTGTTAATAGTAATCGTAAAAATATTGTTTACTACAACTTACGCAGTAGACTACCAACGCCGTTCTTCGGACTAGAATGCTTTTTGATAGATTTACCGATTATGTCTACACCAGATTCTGCTTTAAACATGGATATCGCAGTTTCAGATACTTTCTGTAATCTATTGGAACTTAAACTCTCTGCAAGAAGCGCCTGTAGTATACCGTACAGTCCTTCAAATCCCTTCTTCTTTGCCAGGGCCGACAGGGCTTCCAATGATTTTTTTGTATCTTTATCGCGCTTCAGCGGGAAAAGTACACCCATAAGCCGAATCATGTGATGGAGGTCCCTCTCGTGAGAAGCTTTTCTAAGCACGTTTATGTGCCTTTCTAATGATAGTTTTTTAGATGAGATGTGTTTTTTGTGCAAATATATTTTAGTTTTTTGGACCATATAGGTTTTACATCACAGAAATATTTAAACGTTTAGATAGATGTTACCCTTAGAGAAAGTATTAATTATGCAAAGAGCAGAACTTAATATGCTAAGTTTAAAAAGGAATAAGAAAGGCGCTATTTCTCTTGGACTTGAGGTTATTATTCTCATAGTGATTGCGCTTGCATTGCTAATTGTAATCCTATTCTTGATACGAAGCGGCATAATCGGAAATGTAAATCAACTAACAAATTTGACAAACCACAATGTTTCGATTCCTGGTTCTGCATAGAATTAAAGGGGCGGTGATCTAGCTTGGTTATGATGCGTGACTAGGGCTCACGCTGTCCTGGGTTCAAATCCCAGCTGCCCCACGTTATAGCAATACGATTGGATAAAGTGTTAAATATACCAAAAGACTTAAATTATAAGAATAAACCAAACGCCATAAGCATAATATGACATTTATAGACCCACTGGCATTCCAACTTTTTACTCTTGCATTTGTCTCGGCTCTGCTATTTTATTCGGGAATAAGTGATTATTTGACTTATTTTAAAAAAGGCGCTCGTACGGTTTATCAATATCTAAAGTCGCAAGTGCTTGTGCTCGGGGTAATTGGTATTGTTATTTTAGGTATAGGCCTCTGGGGGGAATTAAATTGGCCGTTAACGACGATTGTTAATGGTACGAATGTTCTCGGAGCATATAATATTTTATTTTATGATCCTTACCTAATGCTAGGAATTGTGTTAGTAGGTTTTTCTGCTTCTGTAATGCTAAATCTAAACACGCGTTATATCGGATTACTTGCTGTGATCACGGGTGCATTGAGTGTTTACTATGGTGTTAATGCGTATAGTTTTGGATTAACCACTGAGCCGCTTGTCACTTTATTGTTATATGTTGCATTTGGTTTTACTGCAATCTTAACTTTTCCAATAACAGTATTCATAGATAACATGATTATAAATTTGCACTCGAGCAACAAAGGCCCCTCAAAAACAAACAAACTGGTCGGCTTTCAATGGAAATTAATTTTTACTAGTTTTGTTCTGTTTTTATTATTCGCTGCGGCGTCTACAATTTTAGCGTTGGTGGTTGGGGGTGGCGCTTTGACACAACACTTAATAAATCCGCCATAAAATAAGACCAAAGGCCATTAAAAGTTAGATTAAGCACACACGCCATTCATTGTTAAGATAACATTTTGCGATGCACACTAGTAACTTTTTGTATAATTTGCAGCTAGTCTTGCTTTAATAATGCGCTGAGAAGAGGTTATTAAAAACTAAAATTTAGTAAGGTTTATGCATTCAAAGACAATGCCAAGCTAGACTAAGCTATAATTGCTTAGAAGTTAATTACACTTACACTTCTTTTTTTCTTTCAGCAACAGCCGCAACCACAATTACACGAATCATCTTTAGATTCAGTTTGTTTTTTGGTCTTTTCTTTTTTATCCATAGTAGAATAAGACAAATTAGATTTATAAATTGCACGCAGAGGTGTTTTTATTTTTTAATTCTATACACTTTAAGTGCGGTATTGAGTAATTCCATATCTTTTTGAGAAAGGTCCGCATATCTCCTAATAAAACCTATAGCCGAAGACGCCTTATTTAAACCGACTTCTTTTGTTGCCCCTCTCTGCCTTGCTGCGTCATCAGATTCGGTTAAACAAAAAAGAAACTGGCTATAACTCAAGTGTAACTTTTCCCCTACTGCTGATAAAGCCGGAAAATACGCGACATCCGGATAGTTAGTTGCATCTAGAGGGTCATTCAAAATTTTTTCTAGGGTAACTTCGCTAATATTCCCATTATCCAGCGCGTTTATACGGACTGTACCATCTAGTTTATTTAAGTATGCAACTTCACCTTTTATCTTATATTTTCTTTCTATATTCCCGATTGCCATAAGCGATATATGAGATTAACTAATATAAATACTTTTAGGTAGTTAATTTTTATTAGAAAGTTGCCACTTAAATTAGCGATTTAATTCAGTGCTATGCTCGCCAAATACCGATGCTGAGGGATTAAGATATTTTTTGATGTTGTTTATCGCGGTGTAAGCTTCTGCCCCGTCTACGGCAATCAAACCTACGGTCGGTTTGTTCTCAGAAGTAGCGACGTCGCCAGCGGCGTATATCCCCGGCACGTTTGTTTCGCGATCATCGTTGACTTTTATTCTATTCATAAACACATCAAATGTAACAGATTTAAAGCTGTTGCCCTCAGTCTTGTGCCCTATGGCTACAACCACTGCATCAACATTTAATTTTTTAATTGAGTTCGTTTTTCTGTCAATTAAATTTAAGTCAGTTAATTTGTTTACGTCTCCTTCAAGGGACTTAACTGCTGTATTCACTATTAATTCCGCTTTACCGGTTTTTATGAGATTACTTACTGAACTTTCCATCGCTTTTATAGCCGGCATATATTCTATTATGTATATTTTATTTACAACAGAAGATATTTGATTTGCCCAATCGAAACCCGCATCACCGCCGCCTATGATAGCCACCGTCTTTCCTTTAAATATGTCTAGATTCGTTACAGTGTAATATACGCCTTTTTCAGAGTAATCCTCCTCTCCTGGAACATTCAATTTCTTTGGTACTAAAGACCCTATCCCTGCGGCAATCAATATCGCCTTGCAATGATAAGCATCTTGAGAATTAACCTCGACGATAAACCCCCCCAGACTATCCTTTTTTATATCCGTAACTTTTGAATTAACCACTATTTTATTACCAAACCTTGTAGCCTGTTTAAATAATGCTGCAGCGAGATCCTTTCCGGTTATTGCGGGTATCCCCTCCACGTCAAGTACCTCCTTTATAGGGTAGAACTTGAGTATCTGCCCTCCCGTAGTTTCTAGACTTTCTAGGGTTACACTCTTTATTTCTCTTAAACCGGCGCAAAAGGTCGCGAAAAGACCAGTAGGACCGCCGCCGATTATAACTAATTCATAATCTTCCATAATAGGCATACCATGTTCTCGCAAGTTATAAATATTACTACATACAAATCTAACTATGCAAGAAAATGTTGGAAAAATAAAAGTAACTTACACACTGACCGATGTCGCTTTAGAGGGAGTAGAATTTGTAGTAACTGAAACTATAACTCCTTGGAAAGATCCAAATATATCTGTAGAACAGATTTATTTTAACTTAACCGCTTCTACAAAAAAATACCATAATCCAAACCTAAAAATAAAGAGAATAGAAATCCTGGAGCCTACGCCACATGGTTAAGATAGGTTTTGTTGGTGCCGGAAGGATAGGTCAGACACTCACATATTCCACGTTGCTATCCGGCATCTCGGAAGAAGCAACTATATTTGATATAGTCCCCAACCTGCCGCAGAGATTCAAAGATGAGCTACTTCACGCTCTTGCCGCTTCGCATATAAATATAAAATTATCTGCAACTAATTCATTAGACGAAGTAAAAGATAATGACATTATTGTAATAAGCGCAGGGAAACCGCGACAGCCAAACCAAGATCGAACGGCGGTATTTTCAGACAACGCAAAAATAATGATAGAATTCGCAAAGGTTCTGCCAAAAAACAATCCTAATGCGTTGTTTCTTGTAGTGACTAATCCGGTGGACCAAATGGCTTCGGTATTCATGAAGTATTCAAACAAATTTACAATAAGCTCGGGAGCACAAGTTGAGAATATGCGCCTCAGATCCTTTATAGCGGATAGATTGGGGGTACCCGTAGACAGGATAAATGGCTTTGTCGGCGGAGAACATGGAGAACGACTGTCTGTATTTTGGGACACTGTAACGGTAAATGGTGCGCCATTTGATAGAGCTGCTTCTGGAAAACTTACACGTGAAGAGGTCACTTTGTATGTAAAGGGAGTGGCCGCGCAGGTAATAGCCACACTCGGGGGTACTTCGTGGGGTCCAGCAACATCAATACGCGATATTATAGTTGCATTTGCTACAAATGAAAATAGGGTAATGAGCATAGCTGCACCTCTAAAATATAAAGATGAAGTTATACATATGAGCCGACCAACAGTAGTAGGAAACGTTATAGGACCTACTCTTGAGGCTTCTTTGTCGTTAGACGATCAAAAACTACTTAATTCTGCGGCAGATAATATGTATAATGAGTATAAGGACCTATTAAAAAAGCTCGTGTAGGAAGCTAAACTTTCTTCTTTTTTCTAAATAACTTACTAGTTGCTTCTAACATTATGATTTTTTTATTCGGTGTTTCGTATAACTTCGCGATTTCATAATGGGGAGAATCTTTTGTTGATACGTTATAAGTAAAGACCTCTCGTACTAAGTTATAACTTGGAATTAAAAGATAAGATGAATGCGATGAAATTACATTTACTGCTAGTACTTGCGGACCGACATTTCCGCCTTTAAGGACTATACCGGATAGGCAATATGCTGAAAACCCCTCTTCCCTAAATTTTGCATCGGCGTTTATTGCGAGTGTCAAAAGTACCGAAGCCTCCATAGAGTTTACTGCCATTTTTTCTAATAACAGGTCTAGATTCAGTATGCGACCTTTGTACGTTTCAAAGCTAAATACAGTAGAATAATCAGTTATAAGTTTTTTATCCATAAATTTCATAAATGAGCGCAGGCGTTCCTCTCCAGAACTTTCACCAGAATAATTTGTAAGGTTGTTATAAAGCCAATTAAGGTGCTTCGAAGTAATCTCGATATGGTACGCACCATTATATACGGGGATTATATCTCCAGCTTGTGGTTTAGTTTGACTCGAATACAGCTGCTCGGAAGCGTATAGAAGCTCTTCTAAATTAAAGTCTCTGCCACAAGAAAGTCTTTTAAATACATGTTCATTGATTCCCATAAGTACAGTTTATAGAGGTTCTTATGATTTATAATAATTAGCTTTTTTCTAATTATTATTTTTTGACACGAAAGAATTTAGCTACTGGTTTTTTGATACAAAAAGCTTTTATCTCCTAGACCGTATAATAGAAATAAGTATGAAAATTATTTTTGGAGATAAAGTGCATGAATTTGAGAAGGGAGCAACCCCGATAGATATAGCGAAAAAACTTGACATTCCTTTAAAAGACATGCTAGCAGCAAAAATTGATTCGGGTTTAATAGACCTTAACAGAAAGCTAGAAAAAGATACAAAAATATCTTTTGTCTCCTTTGCGGATGCTGAAGGAAAGTCGGTTCTTTGGCATTCGAGTGCTCACGTACTTGCAGCCGCGGTAAAAAAACTTTATCCTGATACGCTTGTAACGTTGGGTCCCCCTATACAGAACGGATTTTATTACGATTTCTATAATTTAAATGTTGGAGACAATGATTTGCAGAAGATAGAAAAAGAGATGGAGAATATAATAAAAAATGATGCTAAATTCATCAGAAAGGAGGTTTCAAGGGAAGATGCAAAAGAATTATTCAACGGAAACAAATTTAAGATAGAAATACTCGAGAACGAAGCCGCTGCACAACCGATAACTCTATATGAAATGGAGGGGTTCAACGATCTTTGCCGTGGCCCGCATATTCCATCTACAAGATACATAAAGACTGTAAAACTTCTTAAAGTAGCCGGAGCATATTGGCGAGGAGACAGTAAGCGTGAGGTGCTCACAAGAATATACGGGATAAGTTTCCCGTCAAAACAAGATTTAGATGAATATCTAAAAGTAGAGGCCGAGCGTTCAAAACATGACCACAAGAAGATTGGAAAGGAACTAGAACTATTTGAGACTTCTCCATGGTCGCCAGGCTCTCCATTTTTCCTACCTAATGGCGCCATAATATATAATGAACTTTTAAAACTTGCTAAAGAACTGGATATACAACACAATTATAAGGAGATAATAACCCCAATAATCGCCAAATCAGAAGTGTGGAAAATTAGTGGACATTACGAAAAATATCGCGAAAATATGTATAAGGTCTCTCCTTTTGCCTTAGAAGAGGAGTATGCAATAAAACCGATGAACTGTCCTTTTTCTACGGTGATTTTTAAATCTAGAACGAGGAGTTATAGGGAACTACCACTAAGGCTTGCGGATTACGGTTTCCTACATAGATATGAACTTGAAGGAGCGCTAGACGGACTCCTCAGGACAAGGTTACTTGAACAAAATGACGCACATATCTATGTTATGGAAGAGCAACTAGAGAAAGAGATACTTGATATCTTTGAGATGGTAAAGGAAGTTTATCTCCTATTCAAACTTACTCCTATAATGACTCTAGCAACAAGACCAAAGGAGCGCATAGGTTCTGAAGAGTCATGGGATTTGGCGGAGACTGCACTTAAAAATGCGCTAGAAAAAAGTGGATATAAATATAATATAAAAGAAGGTGATGGCGCGTTTTATGGACCTAAAATAGACATTTATGTACTGGATTTTACAGGAAAACCAGAATCTGCATATGCAGCATCGACAATCCAAATAGATTTCAACCTTGCCGTAAGATTTGATGCTAAATATGTTGGAGCAGATAATAAAGAGCATGTTCCTGTAGTAATACATCGCTCAATCCTTGGTTCCATTGGACGATTTATGGGAATAGTATTAGAAAACAGTGCCGGTGAATTACCGGCATGGCTGACTCCGATCCAAGTTAGAGTACTGCCAATAACTGAAAAAAATAACAGTTATGCAAACGAGGTTGTTAAAAAAATGCTTTTTGTGGGAATAAGGGCTGATATAGATAGTAGCAGTTCTACACTTGACTACAAGATACGAGAAGGACAATTAAAAAAGATACCATACGTTCTTGTCATCGGTGAAAAGGAAGAAAAGGCTAAAACGGTATCCGTGAGAACTCGAGACGGAAAGACAAAGTATGGTGTTAACTTAGACGACTTTATAAAAAACCTCTCAGAAAAAATTAAGAGCAGGGCGATTTAAATTACCGTCAACTAAAATTAGTTTGATAAGATAAATCTACTTATAAGTTTTTATTCTGATACTACTTTATGAGGTTATCTGCCTGGATCGCGTAATCTGGCATCGCGCAGGCCTGGAGCGCCTGTTGGGGAAACCCTATGCCGGTTCAAATCCGGCTCCAGGCGATCTCGATTTGGTTCAGTTCTATTGTCGCCTTTAAATAAAGTTAAATTTGAGAAGATGGAGTGTAAGAATCTATTAGTTTAAAAAATAGGCGCAATCACTATTTTAGCCAGATTCAAAACTTGTAAATTTCGCAAGTTTAAATGTTTAAATATAAAATCTATTCTAAAGTAGTATATGGAAAAAGAAAAATTGGAAACTGTATTATTAAAACCTAGTTTGGGTTCAAAAGTGTTAAGCCCTCTTAAGAATGCCAAAGCTTATTTTGAAAACATATATCTTGGTTTTAGAGGTAGTGGTTCTTTAGGAAAGGCAGGAATGATTGGCAGTTATCTCTTTGGTTCCTGGTTCGCTGGATTAGCGATAGACGCACTTGCGTATCCATATGCCGGTGGATCCGGCGTAATGAATGCTGCGTTCTTTGCACTGCCCGCCGCGGCTGCATTCGGAATTGCGAAAAAAGTGGCCGACAATGCGCTTTATAAGATTAAACTAGAGTTCGCCACTGAGAAACCCTGGGTATAGTTAGCGAGATTATTAGATTGTCATTAATAAAGCAGTTTTTAATCAGCTTTATATCTACTTTACATAGCGCATATCCGCTAATACCGAGACAACCGTATTCTTGATGCCATATTATCCAGAATCTGCAAAGTGTTTCCCCTTTACAATATTTTCTTTAGCTAAGTTATAGAAAAATCTAAAGTCGCCCTTAAGCATTGAATTTCCGGTGCGTGACGAATATTCCGCCACTGCTGCGGCTACGCGTATATGTACTTCTTTTTGATTTGTTTTTGGTAATATATTATCTTTACTTATACCCTGTTTTTCTGCGAGCGCCGCGAGAGTTTCTGCCGCCGCTATTATCAGCTTATTGTCTATAAATCGTGTGCGGGAATCCAGGACCCCTCTGAATAATCCTGGAAAGATTAAACTATTATTAATTTGATTTGGATAGTCCGGCCTTGCTGTTGATATTATGTATGCACCGGCTTTTTTCGCTAGTTTCGGTGAAATCTCCGGCGTTGGATTTGCATTTGCAAAAACTATAGGTTTATCTGACATTCGCTTTATCCATCCCGGTTTTATTGTCCCTGCTGCGCTAAAACCAATTATTGCATCTGCGTCATCAAAAGATTCATTTATACCCGATATCTCTGATCTATTTGACTTTTCTGATATCTGGTATTTCCAGCGATTTGACACTTTCATTTCTTCTATATCCGCTCTATTTTTATTAAGCGGTCCTTTACTATCGCCGACAATCACATTACCCAAATCTACTCCATAAGCTTCAAGTAAATTAAAAAGGGCTATATTCGCTGCACCTGCACCGACTAAAACCATTCTTGCTTTTTTAAGGTCTTTCCCGACAAGCTTAAATGCATTTATCAAACCGGCGAGCGTGGCCCCGGCCGTTCCTTGCTGATCATCATGCCAAACCGGTATGCTTAATTTTTCTTGTAATTTTTCTAGTACTTCAAAGCAAAACGGAGAAGAAATATCTTCTAGGTGTATGCCGCCGGCTGTGACTGAGAGCGCATCTATGATTTTAACGAACTCTTCTACGTCCGTGCTTTTTATTGGAATCGGTATCGCATTTATCCCTCCATATGTTTTGTAAAGCAACGCTTTTCCCTCCATCACAGGTAAAGATGCCAAAGGACCTATGTCCCCAAGGCCCAATACACGCGTACCGTTAGTTACGATAAATATCGTATTCCATCTCCAAGTTAATTTATATGAGGAGAGCGGATCTTTGACTATTTCTTTCGCGACTGCTGCTGAACCCGGTGTGTATAAAATCGAGATATCCTTTTCAGATTTTATTTTCGTGGTTGGTGCTATGGTAAGTTTTCCACCCAGTTTAGAAGAAATAAATAGAGCCATTTTATTATAATACTTATCCTTGCCTTCCATCTTAACCTAGATAGTATACGATTTTTATACTTTTTACACTTATCGCTAGCTGCGTAAAGCGATAATTATAATAGAAACGTTTAAAAATAACGCCAGACAGATATCTTTATGGAATATAAATATAGATTCATGAAAGTCAACAAAGAAGTCAGCTTTGGTGATTATCATGTAAAATACGCAAAAAAAGAACAGAAAGAGCAAAAGGATGGCGTACCGCCTACCGAAGTAAATAAAGAGTCCGTTAAGGTAATGAAAGGCGATACAAAACTAAAACTAAGAAAGAAAGAAAAACTAGCGCTTATAGACGCAGTTAAAGCTGACAACGTTGATCAGATGAATTCATTACTCCAGTCAGTCAATAATCAATAAGAAAAGTACAAATAAAATTTGCCTATTCTTTTACATAAGTATAGTTGTACTTAAATTTGATAGTTATTTTATTGCCCTTTCATTATCTTTGCAATTTCATCAGAAGCTTTTTTCGCTTCGAGAAGCACCAAGCCATAATTAGTATTTGGGTCTATCATAATGGTAAGTATAGTATCTTCACCGGCCTTTACGGCAATTACTCTCACATCTTTTGATTCGGCTACAACTCGATCTAAGATATTTTTGGAGCCAAGAGATTTCAGCGCAGTTTCAGCCGCACCTACCATTGACGCTAGCATTGCAGCAAAGTTGTTGGGATCTACATCCTGTGGCATTAGGGATACCATCGGAAGACCGTCCACTGATATTATCGCGGAGGCGCGTATGCCACCTACATTACCCAAACCTTCTAACACCAGTCTCAAAGCATCTGATTTTGTAGCCATAAGCTATTTATAACCCCTGCCTAATTTAAGCATTATGTCAATTGCTTAAACAAAGCCATCAATGCCTCACGCACCCCCTTCTCTTTTAACTTAGTCGGTTCATTTGGATCGATTTTGGATAGGTCTTCCGCTACAGTGGCAACTAGTGGTGCGTCTTTGCCGAGATGTAGCTTTTCTCTCAATTCTTCCAGAGGTAATGCGTTCGGAAGATCGGCTTTGTTTGCAACGACTACTATTGGTAATCCGTAGGTTTCCGTCTTTCTAAGCATCTCTATGGCCCTCGGAAATTGGTCTGGCCGCGAAGAATCTACAATTAGTATTACCCCGATGGCTTCTCCTCCAAGCAATTTCAATAGAGGGTCAAATCTTTCTTGACCGGGCGTTCCGAATAAATCTGCCTTATAACCTTCCAAATCGAGGTTTCCATGATCGAGTGCGATGGTGCCCCCGAGCCTATCGACGCTAACGGCATCTTTCGACGCACTGTGTATAAAGGAAGTTTTACCTGCATCCGTAGGCCCGGTAATCAGTATCTTTGGAAAATAGATCTTTATCCCACCAGGTTTTATAGCCTTAAACAACGCTGAGGAAAAACTAGTTTTATTGACCCAATCGCATTTTATGACCGCGAAGTATTGACCAAATATGACTCTCTTTTCGACACCCTTTATATCTATCTGTGCATTCACTGCTGTAAATAGTTTCTTGACGTTCTCCTGCTCGTATTCCCAATCCGTGAAAAGCATCACGACGGAGGATTTTTTCGTTGAGATTTTCGCTTTTATCGCGCCTATCAATGATAGAACATAATCAAAATCGAATGAATCTATAAGCAAAGAAAGTGAATCTAGTACAACAACATCATAATTTTTGTCTAGTTCATCCAATAATTTTTTCTTTATTTCAGTTCCATCGTAGGGATTTGCTATCATCTTATTTAGCGGTGTCTCAGTCGCATTTATTCCCGTAACACTGCTATAAGAGTCTATTATAACAAGATCTGTAGCTGGCTTAAAATCATACTCTTTCATCTCCGTAATATAAGATTGAGGAGAAGTTCTGTTTAGAAAAAGAAGGACCTTATTTTTATGTGCCAGGTTATTAAAGATTATTTGGTAGCCAAAAACCTCATTACCTACCGCGGGTGAAGCTGACAGAAGCACTAATTTATTATAAGGGAAGCCTTCTAAATCCTCATCTAATTTGCCTATGCCAAATACCGGATCATTTTTTATACTATTTTTTTCCATATCGCCTTAAGCTCACTGCAATGATGTCCAGCTTAGTACTTCTTTTGCACCGCCAGATACCATAAAATACCTTTTACCTTCATCTAGTTTTAAAGTAATTACTGAATCCGCAAGAGATTTTATGGTTTCGTTGACCTGCGGCGTATGCATCTCATCATCTAGCATCAATAGCGTCGTTACTCCCGATATCTTTGCTCTGCCACATACAAATTGTAGAAAGCGAAACATTGTCACTGTATTGTTATAGAGAAGGAGCGCAGATATCGAATCAAATACATTAAGTACTGTCTTTCCATCCTTAAGAAAACCATTGTTGACATTTGATAATGCGACGGATAAACCGGTAAGGTCTAAAGGGCCATTTAACACCTTTGTATACGTGTTATCTGTTGCCTGTGGGGATACGCTTCTTATAAAATCATCAAGTATTAACATGCTAGTGCCCAAATACTGTGATAACTTTAATCCTTTAGAAGAAAAGTCCATGATCAAATCGGTATTTGACCTATTTGTTGTCACGTACACGACGACAATCTCTCTGTTCAATGCGGATGCAGTTAGCTTGTAAACGAAATCTTCCTTGCCACTGTCTTTATTTCCGCTCAAAAGATAAGTTTTTCTCGGCTCCAATCCGGACACTAAATTATCAAAAGAAGGAAAACCTGTCATTATTCCGCTCATACTTTAAGTATCTTTACTTTTTTAGATTTAACGCCAGCAGACGAGCCATCTGCATATATGGAAACGTCTACGGCTAATTCATCACCAGCCTGGTTGAAAATAATTTCTTCCTTTGCAGATTTGTCGATTGGTACATTAACAAACGGGAACAGATAGTTATAGAGGCTCCTAAAAAGTAATTTTTGATCACCTTTTTTTATTATTATAGAGACCGTATCACTTAGGTCTCTTACTTCTACAAGTTTAAAATATTCTGTCTCTAATATAATATCCAATAATTGTTCGTGCGGAAGTTCGAGTAGATCATCTATAGTTTCTTTTACATTTTCTTCCGCGCCAAACTTCTTAGTGACACTTTTCTTCTTCCCGTTTGTCATAAATTCTACGGTAATTTCTATAGAATTTATTATCCAGAGTCTAAGGAGAATTTTGTATATCTCATCAACGTAAAGCCGAAGTGGATGTAATACTCTTAGTCTAACGGCACCATCGAGATATTCTAAATCAATATTCAATTTTTTTGCAGAAATCATGCCCTTAAGGCCAGCCAGTGTACCGTTGCCGTCATAGAATTTCTTTAATTCATTTATTGCATCAAAAACGTCCATTTCCATATCAATTAATAGCGATTAAAGGATTTAAAACTGACGCTTTAGAATTGAGTTAAGTACATATACCAGTTGAGGTATTAGCGGGAGCATACAGTGCAGTCTCATTCGGCCTAATAAAGAATGCTCTCCCGGAAACCGATTTTATTACTGCTACATAACCTGCGCAACCGGCACTCTCATTAAACCACGCAGAGATTGCCGTACCACTTTGCGAATACACGTTTGAAGTGCTGCGCTCATTTGAATTATACCAATTTATGTATTGTTCATTTGTCATTATTATATATTCGGTAGTTACATTAGAAGCGTATTGCATGTGTACTTTAAACGTATCCGGGATAGTGAGGAACACGTAAGAACTTGCATTATAGGACTTGTTTTGGTTCCATATATATAGTAGTGGATTGTTTCCGATAAATCTTATATCTAGAGGTATTATCCTGCCATTTGACACCGCCAGTGATGAATTTAGCGTATATGGCGTGCCATTGGCAATTATTGTATTGGAAAGACTTGGAAAGCAAGACTCTTTGTTATTGAATACCACTAGCGTTTTGTTCCCGCCGCATGTATTTATTGCAACGAGGTGCGTTCCAAAAACATAGAAAACGCCTATGGCTATCAGAACTAAGAGTATTACGCTAAAAACCAGCATGAAAGTGTTTGTCTTAGCCATGATTATTTTTAGAATTTTTAGTATAAAAAGGTAAGTCTCAAGTTAGAATTTTAGTACTAACAGCATTGAATTTTAAGCTTTAGAACAAAGCGTGGTGTTATAAGTTATTGAACTGCCGCCAGAAGCTGATGGAACAGTGCACGTCTGTTGCGCTGCAGTTTGATTTAAACAGGTATAAAGGACGCCATTTATACTAGTCGTTGCACCGCAGAACTGGTAAGGAATTTGACCGGGAGTCGCTTCTGAGCAGTAAGTTGTACATTGGGCGCCGAAAGAAGACATTGCCTGAGTTGTCGGATTTGTACCGCCACCAATGCCCTTAAAACCGCCTAAAACGAAGGTTATGAAAAGTACTAAGATCAAAAGTCCAATGGCTATAAGAATTATAGTATTAATAGGAAGGCCTTGTGCCTTTCTGTTTAAATCCATACAAGTATAACAAACTTTCAGTATTTAAAAGTTTCGATTTGCCATCGATTTTAAGCCTGCATTTTATGCTAATGCTTCTTTTACAGTAAAGACCTAAAGGTTGTGAATCCATTTTCTTAAGATATCGATATAATCTATTTAAAGTGTAAGAAATTATTATAAGATATGCAGTTAAATAGACTCGTCATCGACGCTGTAAAGCCAGTCGGTGAGTACAGTATAATAGACTTGGCTTCTGATATATCGAAACATGTCAAAGGCGGCGCCGTTTCTATAAAAGTTGAGGAAGTTGACATTAGGACAGAAGGTTTAAAAATAACCATAGAAGGCAAAAAAATCGACTTCCATGGTATACAAAAGGCCATGAAAGACCGTGGTGCGGCTATAAACAGCTTAGATGAAGCCACAGTGATGTCTGGTGGAAAGAGCTAGGTCAAGATATACAATATTGGGCATAAGCGACGGTCTTTTTCTCGGATTGGGACTGGCGCTTGGCATTTCTTTTTTCCATGCATACAGTCTTACATTTGCGTCTGTACTGCTTGTTGGCGTAAGCGGGGCGTTATCGAACATGTTCGCTACATATAACGCCGAAACCTTCACTACCGGGCAACAACTAGCAGAATATAAGGAGGCGCTATTTCTCGAAGAGTATAGACCGAAAAAGCTCGCTAAGGTAAAAGAGGCAAAAAATATAAGATATGCGACAAGCGCATTCGTATTTACCCTTATCGGGAGCCTGATAGTCCTTACTCCATACGCTGTTTTTTATCTGACCGGCGGAAGTGCAATAATCACGGCGAGTCTAGTCTCGCTGGTTGTAAGCCTAGCGATATTAGGATTCATTGGCTCATATCATGAAGCTAAACTGAAAAATAAGATAAAAAGTGGTTTAAAAACCATCGGAATAGGATTATCGATAGCCGCTCTAAGTGCGTTTATTGGATTTGCTCTTAGTTTTCTATTAGTGTAATTATTTATTTTCCAGTAATTTTGCCATCTTCTCATTGAAATGCATAGCTCTTACTAGAAATTTATCGAAATCCGTTCCACTCACTTCTATCTTTTCGCCATGAAGAAGTTTTTTACCGAGTACAAATATATCATTAAACGTAAGCAACTCCTCGTTATTTATAAGATGCATACGTTGTAGATCCTCTAACATCCCTCCTACCGTTTCTGGGGAGGGAGGCACTTCTCCATGTCTCATTATTGCCGCCTGCGCCGAATTTATTACGGACCAATACAAGTCAGTAATTGCACCCGCCATCCGTAATCTGGCTGAATCTGAGTATAACTGGCTTCTTGACATTGCGGCATAAATTGATTCCTCCGTAGGTTTTATCTCTCCTTTTAGAAGAAGCACGCGTAGCGGTTCAAAGTAACCAGTATCTATAAGAGGTACGCCATACTTTAGAACATTGATAGATAGAGGATCTGCTGATAACACCCCCCTCCAGAAAGCCGTAAGAGTAACGAAGTTTATATGCAGCTTTATTGATTTCTCTTCTTTTAAAAGAGAGTCCACTGTGCCATAAAATGGCCCTAAAATAGTATTGTCGAGATTGTTCAGCACATCATCCATTATTATCATAATATCAACGTCACTGTTCTCTGTCTCTTTTCCTTTGCTAAAAGAACCAAAAAGTGCTATGGTCTTTATTATTTTTGGATACGCAGAAAATATTCCTTTAGCAAACTTAAATGCCGCATCGTAGCCCCTCAAAATAAGTTTTCCTTCTTCTTTATTTTCATCCATATTTAAGCCATGGGTGCGCCAGAAAAGCCCCCTCCGCCTCCGCGCGTGTTCTCCATGTAACCACCCCCCAATATCGGAGACAAGCCTGTGAAGCCACCATAGCTAAACAGGTCCTGTCTTAATCCGAGATTTGAATAATGAGAGTAATCGCCTATTATAGACGAATATGGATTTGCGGCGTAAGTCGGAAGGCTCGTAAATGGCACATCGCCGTATATCGGCGCTCCGAGGTATTCTAGTGACTGAGTCATACCCGCCTCTATGCCGCCTTGCCCACCAAAGACTTCCATTATTGCGGGAGCCTCAACTCCGGCATTTCTTAGTGTCTCGTAAATTTCTTTTATTGGAGTGGTGCCCTCACCTAGTGGCAAGTGCGCGTCTATATCTCCCATATTGTCATTAAGATGATATCTTTTTATGTAATCCGCAAGCCTTACACGCGTCTTATCATCTAGCTTTCCTTGCTCCGTTAGCATTGAAACTATCTTTCTATTGTCCAACCCATAAGACTTGAATATATTAAGATGTCCAACGTCGAGATTTACCCCTATAAGTTGATTCGCCAAGTCTTCAGCATCGGATTTGGATAAGTTCAATTTCTCGTCTTTCGTCGCGGCATCAACAAAAAGACGCCTTGCTTGTTCTACTGCCTTCGCTACATCCACTGGCTTACTAAGCGACATTTCTGGCGTCATCGTATTCTCTACCAATATCATCGGCTTTGTCGTAGATCTTGCGGACATTAGTGCAGCATCTTTTATTCCTTCTGCCGCTAACAATGGTGCCTTTTCATCATATCTTACAAGTCGCTCATTTATGTGTTCTATCCCGTTATCAATCCTGTCTTTCCTAACATTTAAGTCCTTTAACATCTGGTCATATGCGTCTTTGGTCTTATTTAATTTATCTATACGTGCCAAGTCCCCTCCCGCAGATGCTTCGGCAAGTTCATTGACTAACCTAAATTTCTGCATTTCGAGCTCTCTTTGATTTATTTCCAGGTTTACTCTCTCTTGGTTCATATTTATCCTAAGCTGATCTTTTTGAAACTGGAACGCAGCTTCCGGCGTTAGAATTATGCCTTTGCCGTCTTCCGACGGTTTTAACCCAATCTTTACACGATTATAAGTATCATCTCCATATAATTGCCTGAATTTTTCTGCGGTCATATTGTCTAATTTCTGTTCTTTTATTGGAAATATCTTATCCGCTTCATTGTCATATGCAATTAATCTTAATTTTGGATCCGGGTTTCCGAAATGATCCGAAGCCGCATGAAATATTATTGGCATGTTGTGCTTTCCCATGCTCTTGCTAACGTCATCTGCAAAATTTATAGCCGCCTTCATCTCGTTCTTCATAAGCGCCATATATTCCATGTCCCGTTCACCGGACTGCGGATTTATCCCAGAGGGATTTATAGACCACGGTGCGTGTATGCTTAAATCTGCCTGATTTGTCTTTGCAAGGTTCCCGAAGGCTTCCCTTTCTGTTTTACCCATTCTTGTGGCTGGAGTCCCGTTTCCTGTAAAACCATAAAGACTAGCTAGATCTATCTCAGCCATCTGGGCACCGCTTCTAAGCACTTTTGCAAATTCGGCTAGTTGATTCTGTTCTCCAATTGAGACACCTAAAGCTGTCTGCTTAAAAGCATCGTTAAATTTTCTTCCCAACTGATATTCCGTCATAAGTATTAATGGTGTCGTATTATATTAATCAGTTTCCTGCTAGATTCTCTCGGTAAGCACTGTCGATTATAATAGATTAATTTATCTATATAAATATTTAACTATTATAGCGTAGTTTCATAGTTAAAATTAACCTATAAATGCGCATTCTTATAGTTAAATAACGAAAGATAACTTAATAGTTTATTGTTATGAAAAACCGTGAAGTATTAGTTTGTTTAAAATGAGAATCGCAGTAATAAAAGAAAATGAATGCGAGGCGCCCGACAATTGTAATTATATTTGTGCAGAGGTCTGTCCAGTAGTACGCCGGGGAATAAAAGAAACGGTGTATCCTAGAGAAAATGGAAAGGCGGCCATAACCGAAGGGTTATGCATTGCGTGTGGAATTTGTGTAAAGCGATGTCCATTTGACGCCATACGAGTTATAAATCTGCCGGATGAAATGACAAAAGAGCTGACTTTTCAGTATGGGCTAAATTCATTCCGAATATTCAACATTGCAACGCCGATGAGAGGAAAGATTGTCGGTTTAATTGGAAGAAATGGAATAGGAAAAACAACCAATATAAACTTAATTTCTGGCGAAATCAAACCTAATTTTGGCAATTATTCAGCTATATTACAGCCACGTGAGATAATTAAAGAATTTCGTGGTAAGGACATCCAGCCATACCTTACTGACTTGTATAGCGGAAGTCTAAAAGTGGTAAAGAAACCACAAGATTTTGAGTTAACTGGAAAGGTCAGAGACCTTGTAAAAAAGAATAGATTTGGGCTTGTTCCATCACAACTTATGGAGCGTGATGCAAAAACCTTATCTGGCGGCGAATCACAACTTATAAGGATAGCGGTTTCGATGGATGAAGTAGCCGACGTTTATATTTTTGATGAACCGATGAATTATCTAGACATAGTGCACAGACTACTCATAGCTAAAGAAATTCGCAAAAGCCTTGGAGAAAAAACCGTCGTTGTAGTTGAACATGACCTCATAATGCTGGATTATTTAACGGATTTTATACAGATATTATACGGCTCTGATGCAAATTATGGAATAGTATCTCATATGATGCCATCCAGAAATGGAATAAATAATTATATAAGTGGCTATCTCCCGACAGAGAATGTAAGGTTTAGGAATTGGGCGATAAAAGTCAAAAAGAGCGGAACTGCTGAAGGAAAGAAGCCACTAGTACGGTGGCCTGCATTTGAAGTTGACATTGGAGAATTCCATCTTAAAACTGAAGCGGGAGTGCTGCGCGAAGGGGAAATAATTGGGATTATAGGTGAAAATGGAATAGGAAAAACTACATTCATGCAGGCCCTGGCAGGCACTCTAACTACTAATCTCGGACTGCTTGACCTTGGGATAAAAATCGCTTATAAGCCGCAAATGGTTCAAAGATCTGATTGTATCGTATCTGATGCTTTTGCTGCCGTAAAAGCCGATTATTCTACAGATACTGATATAATGTCAATAATAAGCAAGTTGGACGTTAATAAGATATTAAATAAAAATATAAAAAACTTGTCTGGAGGAGAACTTCAGAAAATTGCGATTATAGCGACTTTAATGAAAGACGCAGAAGTATACTTATTTGACGAACCTTCGGCGAATTTAGACATTGAGGACCGCCTAGAAATTATGTCGATAATTACAGCTATTATAAATTCGAAGAAAAAGTGTGCTATAATAATCGATCACGATCTTATGTTTTTAGATTCTGTCTGCACAAATAGCATACTATTTGGAGGAAAAAGCGGTATAACCGGGATTACAGACAGGATAATTAGCACGTCTTCGGCAATTAATGACTTTCTTAAAAGAGTTGATGTAACTATGAGGAGAGACAGCGAAAGCGGAAGACCTAGGATAAATCTAGCTGGAAGCAGACTTGATGTAGAGCAAAAAATGCAAAATAAATTCTTTGCGGATTAAATCTTAAAATAACCATCTCACTTAAAACTGGCGCTGTAGAGTTCCATCGGAAATTAACAAGTAATATACAAGTAATATAAAAGTCGTTTATTTTATATCGTTTATCCTAATTGTCCTATGAGGGGGGGAGAAAATGGAAGAGGAGGCGAAGAAATTATATGAAAAGGTACTGGAGCAGATAACACTCTATAACCAGTACAAAAATAATGTATCCTTCGATAGGGCGTATGAAATAAGCAAGCTCATCGTTAGGATAAATAATTTAGCCATAAAGAATGGCTTATATAAAGGAGACCCGCAAACCTATCTGTCGGATTTCGAGCATAAGCTTGAATCTGAGGAGCGAAATCGCGCAGTCTTATTCATATAAGTTATAAAGAGCTAACGTAGATAGTTACGAGCCATAGGCTTGTACCTCTATCTGTATTAAATCTAATCCCATAGTGTGTAAAGTCGTGTTGCCTATAAATGTTCCTCCGAGATTATAGGCTTTGACAAGATAGCTCTTTGGTGTACCTCCAACGCTAGGATATTTTGGCGCCTCGAGCGTACAATAACCAGTCGGCGTGTTATTAAAAACGTGCCAGCTACCGACTACTAGCTTGGCCCCTGTAAGTGAGTATATATTACATTTTGCTGCGTTTAGCGTCGCGTTCTCGCCGATAAAAATGCTACCTGCTTGTAATGAGAAATTGCAGGTATTGCGGCATGCAGAAGTCTGCTGCGTTACGACAATCGGCTCATAAAAAGAAATAGAGGGCGCCCCGCTAACAAAAGCAGGTGTTTCGTAACTAAAAAGCAGTAAGTTTGGCACTAATTCTCCATTTGTATAGTTCCCAATCGTATATATTGAAATTGAATAAGGGAAGTTAAGTTCCTGCCCAAGGCTCTGTGTGATATTGTTTGTAAAACTAGTAAAGAACGCTGTCGCGCCGCTCGAGCTTTGAAAATATTCTATGCTATCCCTAGTTGAATTAGCCGTTACAAAAGCCGTTATGGCTGAAGAAACTTCACTAACTAGATTTCCATTACTTATAGTTATCTGGCTCAAGGAGGAGTAATAAGCCGATAAAGAGTACGCGCTTCCAATAATTGACAATATTATTACCGCGCCTAACACTAGATCTATAGTAAATACCTGTCCTTTCATTGTAACCACTCTGAAAAGCTCATGCGTATTATATCTTTACCGGGGTATAATACGACAAATCTTTGTACTGAGGTAATGTAAGCCGGGTTTTGCGGTATAAAAAAACCGGCGGTTATCACTGCCCCATTTACCTTTAATGGGGTTCCATTTAGATAACTTGTAGTTATATTAAATGAATCTCCTGCTCGCAGAAGCTGCGACAAGCATGCAACGGGGAGAGTCGTTAGATTGTACAGTTTCTGTGGACTCGCTTCGTAATAATTATACATAATCCCTACCGTTTTTATGGAGCTGCACGGTGCCGATGACCAATTTATTGGAGTACCCTGAGAACCAACAAGCGTATTGATCGCGGAAGAAGCAATGCTATTTAGCGAGACGGATATTGTCTGTGCGTAATAAGAGGAGTACTGACTGGATATCGCGCCTATTGAGAAAAGAAAAACCACTACGGAAGTAAATATAAGCGTAAAAATAAATATTGCGATCAGTAAATCTATTGTAAAAACCTGTCCTTTTTTGTCCATAACATTGAATGTCCTTTATAATTAATATTATAGATAAGATTTAAAGAAGTTAACTCTATAGATTTTTTAGCTACTGCAGCACATAGCACAGACTTAAAAATAGCTAATAACTTAAAATATTGAAAATGCACAACGTGATGTATGTTAATAAATTTATTTGTGTGGTGAATTCCAAAAATTATATCTTAAAGAGTAGATGTGGTTAAAAATCATTAATGTATGGCTTCAGAAATAGATGATATCCATTCAAAAATAATGGATTTTATCGCAAGAAAACCTGCACTTACTGTAGATATAGCGGAACATATTGGTCGTGACAGTGACCAAACTTCTGCAATTCTAGATTATTTTGTTGCTAAAAAGGAATTGCAGCGATCCGATAGGCGTTATGGAACTTCTGCAATTTATTATTTAGAAAAAAATCGGGATGCTGCAATGGAAATGCTATATAATATTTTAAGTACAGAAGAAAAGGCACTTGTCTCAAAGATAAAGGCTACGAAAGTAATTAATTCTGCGACACTAACGCCTGCAGAGAGGTATATCTCAAAATCCTTGACGGACTTCATAAAAACGATAAGCGCACAAGATTCGGAAACAAAACAGAAAATCGATTTACTTTACTATTATACTCTTTCCTTAGAAGATGTAAGCGCGTTCCTTAACCAGAGCAAAAAACCTGAAAAAATAAATCAAAAAACTGCTATTGCGCGAGAAAGCAAAAAACTGAATGAAGAAACAAGATTAAAAGTAGCGGAACCGCTAACTCCTGAGATAAAAAACATGCTATTAAATTATGGTTTTAGTGGCGCGATGCGGATAGAACCGGATATTTATTACTGCGATTATGGGCAAAATAAATTACGCGTTGTCGTTATAGTATCCAAGAAAATAAGCATAACAAAAAAAGACCTAATAAAATTTGCTGGATATGCAACGGCATACAAAACCGTAATCTTTGTTTTAACGACTGCAAGAAAGATAATTGACTATTCCGGATATGGAAACTCAATAAATTTTATAAAGATGACATGATGGAAAAAAGATTATTTCTTATAAATCAAAGTGCTGCGTTCTTTGTCGACCCATCAAAAGATTTTAATACAGAATTCGGAATTTTGCACTCCTCAGATCTTAAAAAGGCAAAGATAGGGTCACAAGTAAAAACTCATAAGGGGATAAAATTTTTTGTAATAGAGCCAACCGCATCGGATTTGATTAAAAAAATAATAAGATTACCACAAATAATAACGCTGAAAGACTTAGGAAGTATAATTGCTTATTCTGGTATAAAATCCTACAGTAAAATACTTGAAGCTGGCACGGGTTCTGGCTTTTCGACCTGCGTACTGGCGTCGGTGGCTAGAAATGGGCGGGTAATCTCATATGAAATAAGAAAAGACTTTGCAAAGGTGGCAAAAAAGAACATTGAGCTTTTTGGTCTTGACAATGTAAAAATAATAAACGCAGATATAAAAGACGGCATCAAAGAGAAGGCATTTGATTTTGTTCTTCTGGATATGCCCGATCCATGGAAAGTAGTTGGACTTGTTGCTAAGGTCATGAAAATTGGTGCACGAATCTGCACATATTCTCCATCCATAATACAAATTGAAAAAACTATCAAGGAGTTACCAGATACATTAAAAGTAGAACGTCTTATGACGGTTATTGAAAATGATTGGAAAGTAGAGCTTAATAGAGATATCCTTAGACCACAGAGTGATGGCTTAACTCACACCGCATTCATGTTATTCTCGAGGAAAGTAATGATTTAGGGGGAAGTTATACTTAGATATAAATAAAGTGGCGTATTAAATAAGTTATGAAGATAAACAGCATAAATGCATCAAAAATCTTGAATTCGAATTCAAATTACACTGTGCAAGTAAGGATTGAAACCACTTCTGGTATTTTTCATGGGTCTTCTCCTGCTGGTGAAAGCACAAGTCAATATGAGGTAAGACAGTTTAATGATGATATCGATAAAGAGATAAAAAAGTTCGACCAATTTATCCAAAGGCTGCGTGGAAAAACGTTTTCAAAAATTGAAGAGTTATACGATTTCGAGAAAACGCTACCAGAGGAATTTATTGGCGGCCCATCTCTCTCGTTGTCTTATGCCATATTATACGCATTAAGTAATGATGCAAAAAAAGAGCCTTACTCATTTTTTGGGGGCAAATCAATCACTTTACCAATATCAAAAATGCTTGGCGGGGGAATGCATGCATCTAATCTAGGTATGGACATTCAAGAGATTTTAGTAACAACGATAGATAACGATGTGAGCAAAAGCATAGACGGCACTATCTCAGTATATAAAGAACTAAAGGATATCCTAAAAAACAGCACATACAGTTTCTTGGGCGGAGTCGATCCGGAAGGTGGTTTTGTTACTGGTTTGGACAATTACGAATCGCTGAAACTAGTAAAAAAAGCCGTAGAAAAAACGATACGTAAGACCGGCTTAGATATAAGGATTGGAATCGATATGGCTGCATCGACGTTTTATAAAGATGGTCGATATGTGTATAAAAAACCATTCTATGGAAAAAAAGAGGTTTCGTGCGGGGAGCAAATAGACTTAGTAAAGAACCTTATTCAAGAATTTGATTTATATTATATAGAAGACCCTGTGGATGAAACGCGCATAGAGGATTATGGGGAGATTCTTAAAGATATGAATGTTTTGGTAGTTGGCGACGATGTAACTGCAACTAGAACTGATAGACTTGAAAAAAGCCGTGGAAATATAAACTCCGTATTAATAAAACCAAATCAGGTTGGTTCATTAAATGCAGTAAAGGCGTTTTCTGATGCTGCAGATAAAATTGGCATGGTAAAAATCGTATCGCATCGTTCGGAAGAAACGTGCATACCCATTATAACTGACATTGCGATAGGGTTAGGCGCAAAGTATTTAAAAGTAGGAATCAATAGAGGGGAAAGGGTAGAGAAGATAAATAGGTTACTCGAAGTTTATGGTATTTAAAAAAATTGAAAAACTTGAAGCTTACAAGAAGTACGGCACTAGGATTGGCACGAATACTGTCAATAAGGCCCTTGAGCGCTTTGTATTTAAGCGTATAGCAAATAAATTCACGATTTTAAATATAAAATTGATAGATGAAAGAATAAAACTCGCCGCTAAAATGCTTAATAATTACAAGAGAAAAGACGTATTACTCGTATGTACGCTTGACAGTGCGTATTACGCAGTATACAATTTTGCAAAGATAATGAATGTCAGTGTAAATTTCGGCAGATACCTAGCAGGTTCATTAACTAATGTAAATTATACAAATTTCTTTGAACCGAAGGTACTTGTAGTAACGGATCCCAACAGCAACAGACGTGCAATAAACGATGCACGGCGAATAAATATCCCAGTGGTAGGTATCTGTGATGCAGATAATGTAGTAGGTTTCATTGATATGATAATACCGGGCAATAATAAAAGCGGGAATAGCGTTGGTCTCATATTATACCTTTTAGCAAATGAAATGGCTACAAAGACGGAAAAAGAAAAATTGGATAAAATAAAACTTGATGAATTCCTATCAAAAGAACTTGAGCTATAAGATATGACGTTATGTGATATATATTCTGGTAGAAGATTAGTCGCTAAAGATGTAAAATATTGTGGTACGCTTGGTTTAAGGATACTTGGTTTAATGTTTGTTCATTCTCCTGGCGCAGGTGCATTCTTGCCGGTTACTAAGGATATCCACATGAATTTTGTCAGATTTGAACTTAGAATAATATGGTTAGATAAGAACTTCGAAGTTGTTGAGGATAAGATAGCTAAAAAATGGAGAGTATACAACGGACCAAAAACAGCATACAATGTATTGGAGTTACCGGTTACAAATAAGATTAAAATAAAAATTGGCGAAAAATTAAAAATAAAGATACATGGACCAACAAAGAGAAAAAGAGACGCCTAAGTATATAGATCCATTTAACTTAAAGTGTCTATCCGCAAAAATCGGTGAATTTACCTTAATCTTCCCGGGAAGTTCAGAGGTAAGTCTCGGTAAGACGATTAATATAAAGAACGTTGATAGGTTAAAACAGCCAATTAATGGAGACCTTCTTACTTGTTTACGTAGATCTATTCTAAAGCAATCGGAATTTGACGGCGTTATGGTATCGGGCGGTATAGACTCTTCCTTATTGGCATACATTGCAACAGAAATAAAACCAGATTGTAAACTTTTGTCTGCTGGCTTCAGAGACAGCGAAGACCTTAAATATGCAGATATCCTTAGTTCGGATTTAAAATCTAAGCTCATCAAAACAGAGTTAACTGATGACAAAGTAGAAGATATAGTCTCTATATTAAAACGACTAAACTTAGAGACCTATAGTATAATAATAGGTATAACAGAATATGCCACTTTGGAACGTGCAAAGAATGTCGGGTGTAAGGCTGTTTTCAGTGGCCTTGGTAGCGATGAACTTTTCTTTGGTTTTGAAAAGCATAAACGCATTTCAATAGAAGATCTGGCAGCACTACGAACGGAGAGATTAAGTCAGCTTTATCGCTTGGGTGTCTTACGCGCAAAGAGCATAGCAAAATTTCTCCGCATTGAAGTGTTATTTCCATATCTTGATGAGTGCGTTTTAAATTATGCGCTAACGAGGGATATTAACGAACTAATTACTGATGATTACAACAAAAGCCTGCTTAGACGAGCCGGAAAAGAGCTCGGGATGAATCCGATCTTATTAGAAAGAAAAAAGAAGGCCATGCAATATGGAAGCGGTGTTGTGAAAATCTTAAGCCGATTAGCTAAAAAACATAAGAATAAAAACATTGGAGAATACATTAAAGATATATGATAAAGATAAGAGCATTTGGAGGATATAGTAAAATCGGAAAAAGCATGACCGCTATTGACGTAGACGGTGATATCGTACTAATGGACATGGGCGCAGACATAGAAAAACTTGTGGACTTTGAAGATGAGAAGAATTATATCTCCTTAACTGACACCGATGCATTGATAGACAATTCAGTTATCCCAAACGATAGAGCATTTTTTGAAGAGAACGGAAAAAGAGTAAAGGCAATAGTTCTTACACATGGACATCTTGATCATGTATGGGCCATCCCATTTTTGGCATCAAAATATAAATGCCCGATAATTGCCACGCCGTTCACAATAAAAGTGGTAGAAAAGCTTACGAAGGACGTTAGAAAACATGACCTTAGGTTAATAACACTAAACACAGGTACGAAATATAAGCTATCAAACAACGTAACGCTGGAGCTTATACACATAACACATTCTATACCTAATTGCGCAATGGCGGCCTTACATACGAAATACGGTGCGATATTATACGCAAACGACTGGAAGTTAGATGAAACCCCCACTATCGGAAACAAACCAAATTATGAAAGAATGGAAAATTTAGCAAAATCTGGCGTGCATACGCTAATATTAGACTCTACTAATGTAGATCAAGAAGGTTATACGTTCTCAGAGAGTGTCGTAAGAACCATGTTAGAAGACGTAATAAAAAAGACATTAGACAACAAAACTATATTCATAACAACCTTTTCATCACACATCGCTCGCATAAAAAATATAATAGAAATAAGCAGAAAACTTAATAGACAGACATTGATATTCGGTCGTAGTATGGCGATGTATATAAAAGCAGCCATAGACACCAAAATAATTGAAAAATCTAAATTTCCAGAGGTAGCAACTAGAAGAGAGCAGATAAACAACATATTAAAGTATGTAAAAGACAGACCTGGTAAATACGTAATAATATGCACCGGGCACCAAGGTGAGAAAGGATCATTTCTGGATAAGCTTGTCACGGGTCAATATGACTATAAATTGAGTAGCGAAGATGCTATTATTTTCTCATCGAGAGTAATACCTACGCCGCTTAATACTGCGAATCGAAGTATGCTACAAAGTGCAATGGAAGAACTTAATGTAAATGTCGCCGATAACGTGCACGTCTCCGGACACGCAGCAAAGAATGACTATAAATTACTTCTAAATCTATTAAAACCAAAACACTTTATACCTTCTCATGGCGGTATGGATAAAATAAGTGCGGCGATAGAAGTAGGAAAAGAGTTGGGTTATGAACTTAATCGTAGTTCGCATATACTTTTAGATGGACAAGAAATAGATCTTGAGTGAGCATGAAATCTAGAGAAAGAATAGAAATAGAAGGAGCTATCTTAAGCAGCTGGGAGAAACTATGGCCATTTAAATTAAACGATATGGTAAAGAAAAAAGTATTTTCTATTGATACGCCCCCGCCATATATAAACGCCGATCTCCATATAGGACACGCCGCGGCATATACATACATAGATACGACGGCACGGGTTAAACGCGCACTAGGATTTGAAGTTATATTCCCATTTGGTCTAGATAAAAACGGCCTACCAATTGAGGTTCAAGCCGAAAAAGAATTCGGCATAGATATACGAAAAACTGACAGAGAAACCTATGTAAATGCTTGCAAAAAGCTTTTGGATAAATATAAAGACAAGAATCGTGATGTGTTTCGTAGACTTGGTTTCTCATTCAATGATTATAACACTAGCAATGAAATAGGCGGTGCGTATGAGACTGATAGTCCAGAATATCGCGCACTCGGCCAAGCGATATTCATAAAGTTGTGGAAAGAAGGTAAGATTTACGAAGACACACAATTAGTGAATTATTGCACGGTTTGTCATACCACTCTTTCAGACGCAGAAGTCGAATACGAAGAAAAAGACATAAAACTTTATAAACTTAGCATAAAAATTGACGATAAAGAGTTCTATATTGCAACTACGCGCCCAGAACTCTTACCTGCATGTGCGGCCATTGCTGCAAATCCTGCAGATACAAGATACTCACACCTAAAAACCGCAATAATGCCAATAACAAATAAAAAGGTCCCACTGATTTTTGACGAAGCCATAGATCCTAACTTTGGAACTGGTTTAATGATGGTATGTTCTTACGGAGATAAAGCAGATGTCGAATTATTCAGAAAACACCACCTTACAGAGCGACTTATAATAGATGAACATGGAAAAATTAAAGATGCCGAAAAATATTCTGGCTTGACAATAGCACAGGCTAGAGCGGCTATAATTGAAGATTTAAGAACTATTGGCGTAGTATCTGAAGAAAAAAGCATAAAAACACAAAAACCTGTCTGTTGGAGATCAAAAAACGCAGTCGAAATAATAAGAGAAAAAGAACTCTACCTGAAACAAGTTGAACTTAAACAAGAGGCATTGAAAATGGCGAGGGAAATGGAATTCCATGACGAGCCATCTAGGCAGTTACTTATAGACTGGATAAATTCTGTGGATAGAGACTGGCCGATATCAAGAACACGTTATTACGGTAACGAGATTCCATTGTGGAAATGCAAGAAATGCGGAGAGTATGTCGTGCCAGAAACGGGAAAATATTATGAGCCGTGGCGAGAGACACCGAAGGGACTAACGTGTACAAAATGCGGTGGATCTGAGCTGGAGGGAGACCGACGTATATTTGATACCTGGATGGATTCTAGTAATTCAAATTTATTTATTGTTGGGTACGGAAGGAAACAAAGCTATTTTAATCATAATTTTCCAGTTTCTTTAAGACCGCAAGGAAAAGAGATTGTGAGAACCTGGTTGTATTATACGTTAGTTAAATCGATTTTGCTGACACAAAAGGAACCTTTCGTTGAAGTAATGATTACAAACCATGCGGTAGATGAAAATGGGGAAAAATTCTCTAAAAGCAAAGGCAACGGTATACCTATAGAGAAGGCTTTAAATGAAAACGGAGCAGATGTCATTCGATTATGGGCATACCTGGGAGGAAATTTAATAGACGGAGACATACGATACTCAAAAGAAAAAATTAATGAAGCCGAACGGATACTTACAAAAATCTCTAATATTGCAAAATTCGTGGCCATATTTGGTAAAGATAACACCGAAATGCCCAAAGAACTGTCTATATTTGACAAAATATTTTTGAATGCGTTTGATGCGCTTTATAATCGTGTTGTGTCTCAATATGATAATTATGCATATTTTGATGCGCTAAAGGAGATAAAGACTTTTTTAATTGGCGTATTTGCAGACCATTATATAGAATTACAAAAACCTGCTGCTTATGAAGGGAACAAATCTGTTATATACACACTCAATTACATATTAAAAAATTCTCTAGAGCTATTAAATCCGATTGCGCCATTCCTTACTGAATATCTTTATAATACCTTGTATTCTGATGATATCAAAAAAAGGTTATTTGAGAAAAAGGAGGTAACTGGAGACTTTTCTAAAGACATCGTCAAGATATGTGAATTCGATAGCATGATTTGGAGCACAAAAAAAAGCCGTGGACTCGCACTCAATGGCGAAATTTCTGGAATCGAGATACCAAAAGAGCTGTCTATTTACAGCGAAGTACTTATAAGAGCCCATAGGTTAAAACAATAAATGGTAAAAATAACTGTAAATAATATAAATTTTGGGGAGCGTGTCATCGAGATTGAGAATGACACGGCAGCGGATCTAATAAAAGCCCTCGGCGCAAACGATGATGCCGTGATTATTGTTGGTGAAGGCGGAGAGATATTCACAGCAGACAGGAAGCTAAAAGACGGCTCACGTGTGAACGTCATAGACGTTTTTTCGGGCGGCTAATATGCTATGCCAAAGCTGTAATGACTATGCGATAATCTCTACAAGTAATGGACGATTTTGTAAAAAACATTTTATAAAAACTTTTGAAAGCAGGACTCTAAATACCATAAAACACTATAATTTAATCCGCAGAGGAGAGACGATAGCCGTAGCAAATTCCGGCGGAAAAGACTCTCTTTCATTACTTTACGTATTATCTAGATATTTTTTAAAAAAGAATCGAATAATTTCTATAACGATTGATGAAGGCATAGCAGGATATAGAGACAAGACAATAGATACAATGAAAGAATACTGTAATAAATGGGGTGTCGAATACAAAACTTATTCTTATAAAGATTTTACGGGAGTGACTATGGATATACTAACTAAAATAAGAAAGGGAATCCCGTGTGCGGCGTGCGGCGTGCTTAGGCGATATATGCTTAATTCAGCCGCCCTGGAAAACCATGCTGATAAATTGGCTACTGCACATAACATGGATGACGAAGCCGAAAACATACTTATGGATCTTTTTCAAAATGACTTCGATAAGATGATAAGGCTTGGACCGGAGTCTGGGATTGCGGCTATTACTGGCTTTGTACCGCGTATAAAACCTTTCCTATTTATAAGTGAGAAGGAAACGATGCTTTTTTCAATCATTAACTCTATAAATGCTCTACATACCCCCTGTCCTTACGCGGGTTTTGGATTTAGAGGCACTGTTGCTGCAAAGATAAAAGAACTTGAATCTATTTCATCCAGATCAAAGCGTAATATTGTCGAGAGAATGTTGGCTTTAAAAAAACTGTATCAAACAAATTTACAAACCAAACATAAAAAAATATTGTCTTGCACTAGATGCGGCGCACCTGCTGCAAGTGAATTATGTGAAGCATGTGTATTAAAGCAGCAAATCGAGAGTCTAAAATCTGTTTAATAATAAACATTTAAATATCAAAAAGAATATAAGATATAAATGTATGCGCGAAGATGTGCCAAAAATAGAAGTTTCTCAGGATTCTAGTACTTATTTTAAAAATGTAGAGAATTTCAATTTGGCACTAAATTCTGCCTTTTTAGATATACAGAGAAAAATAGATTTGATAACCCAGAGTATAAGCGAACTTGACAAGGCAAGACAAAATAACGTAGATCCCGCATATGTAAGTAAACTTGAAAGTAGAATCGGTAAACTTTCTTCAGATTTAAATTCGGTTGTATCCAGTTTTAATACCAGCGTAGATAAAATGAGTAGCAATTATAAGGATTCGTTTGATAGGATTTCAAAAATCAACTCTACAGTCGACTCTATTTCACTTGCCATAAGCAAGCTGTCTGCAGAGTTAAATAAAACAGTAAATGACTTCAATGCGGTTTCTAGACAAGTTATTGAAAAAAGTGAAAAGGATTCTTTAACAGTAAATCGCCTGGAAGATTCTTTTGTAAAATTATCGGACATGATAAAAGCGAATATCAGCGAACTGAATGCAAATGATAATGAAATGGCGGAAAAAATCAATAAACTTTCGGAAACGGTATATTCCGGGCTTCCCCCAATAAATACGTTGGTTGATGACATAAGCAAATTAAAGCAACTTAATTCCTCAGTTAATGGGCGTTTTGAAAATCTAACGAACTCTGTAAATGGTTTGACGGTTGAAACGAATGGCTTAAATCTTAAATTAGAAACGCTTGGGAAGGAATTCCAGAATATCCAGGAAGGAATCGGCGATACACAGAAACACGTTATGGATTTTATAAATTTAGCAAGAAGTACGGCCACTAGCCTTAGCTCTTACAATCCGGAATCCTTGAATATAGAGATAAAAAGACTTGAAGATCGGACAGATAAATTAGAAAAAGAACTCTCCGGTACACTTGAAAATTACGGCGCGTTAGATAAATCTATTTCGGTTCTTTCAAATAAAATAACTGATTTATACGTCGTAAAAAACGCTACAAAATTGTTTGATAACATGCAAGCCACTGCAAGACGAGTAGACGACGATGAGAATAGGATGAATGCGCAGGCATCTAAAATAGAAGTAATGTTCAATGAAATAACTTCTTATATGAATAAATTTGTAGATACAAACAATAGATTAAATGACGTCGTGAGGAGATTAAGTGACATAGAAATGGACATAGGGAAAATAAAGAGCGGACTATCTTTATTTGCTACAAAGGACGATATAATCGAATTACACGGTAAATTAGATTCTATTTCCAAAGAAAAAATTTAGTTATGAATGAAGAAAAGGAAAAAGTTAAGTTACGAAAAAAACTATATAAAGACCTGCCTCTGGCAGGTATAAGTCTAAATGAATTTGAAAAACCAAGCGCAGACTACTTTACTAATCTAAGAAGATTTTGTATTTCCATAGGAGTAATAAGCCCGGGAGAAAGCCGAGTCGCGATAGTGTACATATTAGATATTCTACTAAGAGCAAAGGCTACGAATCCTAACGGTTTAGACAGTTTGCAAATAACTAAGGCGCTCTATAATCTGGATGTAAAAATAGTCTATGCTAACATTTTACGAGATGTGAGAAAATTAATTGGGATTGGCATAATCGAAAGGAGGGGCAACCTATTCCGAATAAAAGAGAACTTACCACTAAAAGAGCTATTAGAGACTTTTATACGTCCATACATTATAGACAGAATCATCAAAAGGGTTCTTGAATACGCTGATGCAATTGATAAAGCGACATAGGTCTTTATATCTCAGATAATAATTTAAAGATTCTTTTCCCTTTTTGAGTAAGGCGTATTATTTTTTTATGTTTTGTATTCTCAAAAGCGGTTAATCCAAGTCGATTCATTGATTTTATAAGTTTAACGATGTACGCATAGCTACAATCGATTTTTTTTGCTATCATGGCCGAATAAATGCGACCCTCATTTGATGAAATAGTTTGTAAAAGTAAAAATGGTTTTTCATGTAAGAATAATTTTCTAACACTTTTTTTGGAATCTGGTTCGGTCATAATTATTGACTAGTTATATGACATATTTATACTTTTTGCAATGACGTATTATTTTCCGAATTTAAAATTTGTATGCTAGTTTAAGCCGTTGTTTTCTTAATTTGTATTTATTATTAAAATTAATAAATTACAGATGCATCTTGGCTTTTCATTCAAGGAATAATTTTATATTCGATTAGAAGCTACTTAGTTTCAAGGTAAAAATTTTTATGTATTTATATTTAGATTTTCCACTAATTACATGTCCTTATGGTAAGAAGTGTTAAAGCGTCACAGATAGCTGAATGGCATACGCTTAAAGAAGCTGTTGTTTATACTCCTTCTGTTGAGGTAGCCTATGCCCAGTTATCTCCAATAGAGAACCTTTACGATGACGTTATAAAATTAGAAGTCGCAAGAAAAGAACACATGATATTCAAGGAGACCCTGAAGAGTGAGGGTGTAAAAGTGTATGAATTAATGGACTTAGTGAATATTAACCCCGCATTCAAAAATTATGTGAAAAAGAGAATAGAACGACTTTATGAGACTTCTAATTATATAGCAGATTTGAAATGGCTAAATTCGCTCAATTATATCATAAACAATTACTCACCGGAAACTTTGTGGTTGATGGCGATTTTAAGGCCCGAACTAATAAACGTTTCGAAAGAGGAAGATATGAGGGCTAGAAGCTCGCTTCTGCACATTCATCCTTTGGGTAATCTTTTCTACATGCGAGATCAGCAGTTTGTTACGGATAAGGGACTCGTCATGGGAAACTTAAGGATGCCTGCAAGAGCCGGCGAAACAGAAATTACAGAGCTAGGATTCGCATCGCTTGGCATAAAGCCTGTGTATAAAATGAATAGCCCTCTCGAAGGAGGAGATTTCCTTCCAGCAGGAAATGTAGCTTTTTTGGGCAGAGGCTATCGTAATACTAATGATAGTGTGAACGAACTTTTGAATAGCGGTGCATTAGGATACGATACGATTGCCGTAGTAAAACAGCCAGCAAACCAGGAGACTATGCACTTAGATACATATTTTAATATACTTGGGTCAACTCTAGTCGTTGGGGATAGAGACATACTTAAAAACTCTGACTGTACGCTCTACAAAAAGGAAAATTCTGGTTACACAAAGGTAGAAACACTTAAGTTTTATGCTTTCTTAAAGAAAAAGGGATTCGAAGTGCTAGAACTAGATTTGAAAAAAGAGAGGTTTGGGACGAATTTTCTCACGCTTAACGAAAGAAAAATCCTTATGCCGGTAAACTATAAACTACGCGGAACAGTAAAGCTATATGAGAAAGCGGGAGTAGAAGTCGTACCAATAAAGGTAAATGAACTTCTTGCAGGTTATGGCGGAGTACACTGCATGACATGTGCACTAAGAAGAGAGAAGTGAACTCTATGGCCGTGCAAGATAGTACTAAAAATCTAATGGTGTCGTTTTTCGAAGATATGCGGAAACGTTTGGGTCTTCCTACTGCAGACGAGGTAAAGCGTTACTTTAAGAAACAAATACAAGGCCACGAAGGCGATTTTGCATTTACTCTTGCGCTTAGAGAAAGTAAGAAGAATGGCATAACGCCGAACGAAGCTGCAGAGAATATAAAGAAAAATCTAGCCGAGTCACCTTTCATAAAAGAGATAAAGATAGTGAACGGTTATGTAAATTGCTGGTTCAATTATAATTTTCTTGTAAACGAGCTAATTAAACTAGTAAATGAAGATTATGGTAAGTCCGATTTTGGAAAAAAAGAAAGGGTAATGATAGAACATACGAGCGTTAACCCAAACAAAGCCCTGCACATAGGCCATGTCAGGAATAGTGCGTTGGGGGATTCTCTTTTCAGGCTTTTAAAATTCGTAGGATATGATGTAACTGTCACAAATTATATAGATGATACTGGTGCACAGGTTGCTGACAATATAGTTGGAACAAAATTTTTGGGTTTTCCGGAAAGTCGTGAAGGCGTAAAGTTGGACCATTATTTGGGGGATGAGGTTTATGTAAAGGTAAACGAGATGTATAAGTCCGAACCTTCTTTAATGGCTAAGAGAAGCGAAGTCCTGAAAGCAATAGAGCATGGAAACAATGAAATTGCCGAATATGCTAAAAACATGGTCTCTAATGTTTTAATAGCACAGTTACAGACCCTGTATAGGCTTAAAATTCATTATAACCTAATAAATTACGAATCCCACATATTGGCGTATAAATTCTGGGACACCGCATTTAAACAGCTGCAGGGGCTTGGTGCAATAAAGTTTGAGAAAGAAGGTGAGAAAAAGGGCTGTTGGGTCTTCCTACTTGATGCAATGAAAAGCAGCGGAGACGATAAAATACTTGTTCGTTCTGATGGAACGGTAGTTTATGCAGGTAAAGACATAGCTTATGCCATGTGGAAGCACGGTTTGCTTAAAAGTGATTTTAGATACAAGGTATTCGCAAAACAGGAGGATGGAGAAAAACTGTGGACAACTACCCTAGACGCCGCTGATGAAAACCATCCAACCTTTAACGCTGTAAAGCAGTCAGTAAACGTTATAGACATAAGACAGAGTTATGAACAAAATGTAGTTTCAGAAGCGATTAAGAAACTTGGTGAGGGTAAAGATCTAAGATATATACATTATGGTTATGAAGTAGTGGCTCTATCAAAGAACACCGCGCAAAAACTAGGCATAAAAGATATCGGGAATAAGGAGGTGTTTCATATGAGCGGCAGGAAAGGAGTTTATATAAACGCCGATGATTTTCTGGATAAATTACACAAACTTCTATACGAGGAAACTCGTAATAAAAATAAAACGCTTAATGATAAAGAATGCCACGAGATTGCAGAAAAATTAGCTGTATCTACCCTACGTTATGAGATGGTAAGAACAGACCCAAAGAATATGATAGTTTTTGATATAGACAGGGCACTTAAAATGGAAGAAAAAAGTGCAGCATATCTTAACTATACATACGCTAGAATTAGCAGCATATTGAAAAAGGTCTCCACTGAAGATTTAAGCTTAAAAGTATCGCTGATTCCAGAACTAAACGAGCATGAAAAAAATTTGATATCTGAGATATTAAGATTTCCAGAAGTTGTAGAATCCGCGGCGAAGACACTGGACTTAGCGATCATAGCTAATTACGTCTCCGATTTCGCGTTGGCTTTTAACTCTTTTTACGTTAAAACACCTGTCTTAAAAGCAGAAAAAGAGCAACTCCCATTTAGATTATGGCTCGTTAACTCGTGCAAGAACGTTTTGGAAAACGCTACTATACTGCTAGGCATAATACCCGTCGATAGAATGTAAAGCAGGTTTACTCCTTTGAATAAGTATGATCGGTGAAAACTATCGCCACTATAGCGGTGCCAAATTTCTTTTTTGGAAAAAAGCTTTCGATTTTCATCTTTACATTCTTTAGCTTATAGCTTCTCGGATCAAATCTTGATGTAAACATCCCATTAAGGCTTGCACTTAGAACGTCTTCTGCCCCCTTTCGTGACATGTCTCCGTGACACTCTGCAACTAGTCCGCCTAGTTTTTTGTTATTTTTATAAACCCACCCATATGTAAGACCTGCAGTGACTCTTTCGCCCATGCTTCCGCTTTGTACGGCCATTATCGTCTCGGCTACACAACCAAATGGTAGTTCCGCTCCATCTATCTCCCGTGCAGTGGGCGGCAATATGGAGGAGTACATTATTATGTTAACGTTATGTATGCCTGCTTTCATTAATGCCATGTCGAATGAACCTGCATGTACGGTTATATCGCTTTCGCCTTTGCCAGACGTCAAAAAATAATTCCTCGGTATACGATTCCTTAGCACCAAATTTCCCATAGCAGTTTTAATAAAGCGCGTATTTAAATATATATCCTAAGAAAGCGCAATAAATTTTCAGAACTGTTAGCCAACTTTCTTAATAGGTACATGACAAAAAAGCCAGATAAAAATCATCTCAACAAGCAAGACATACCTCGCCAGAAGATTAATCACAATCGGTGTGACCGTAAATATAATTAGCGCTGAGATGGTAAAGAAAAATCCGGACAATTTTATATATAAACGAAAGAGAAAATGTCGGGCTTTTGGCGAAATTCTAGAGAATAGAGAAAAAGTCCTAAACTTTGAAATCCCAGAAATCAAACCATATAGAAATGACGATATTGAATTGCGCAACCGTATAATGGCGATAACACCAGAAGATAGGAAAAAGCTTAAGATAAATAAAAGCACATTATGGTACATGCAGAAAGCTATAAAGGAAGGAAAAAAGATTAAACTATACAAATGACTTTTACCTACATTTCTTTTATATTATTTAATACTTCATCTACATTTTCATTAGAAACCAAGAAAAAGTGCGTTTTGCCATTGCCAAGTTTCTCCCAAATTTTCCCTAATTCTTCTTTATACTTAGTGTCTTCATTTGTGCGCAAATGCTCGCCTTTCCATTTATTAAAAATTAAGGTATTCTACAGTTAAATATAACACCAATTAAATTATACAACTCAGATAACTCGACCCCAAAATTTTGGTATTGGTGAAGTCCCTTTTATCTTATAGAAATTAATGCAATTTCTCTAAAGATATCCATTTATAACTTTTACTTTTTCCCCACGAGTTCTTAATATTTTGTAGAGATTAGTCCAATTTCTCGGGGTACTACTGCGTCTCTATGGGGTCATTCTTCATTTATTAAATCTTAAAGAGTAAATTTACATATATGGTTAATAGAAAAGGGATATTAAAGGCCATAACTGGGGTATCAATTGCTTTGGTTATTATTTCTTTACACTTTATCTTTAATTTTAATATAAATGTTAACAATACCCCTGTAAATGGAAATAATAATGTAATAAATAATGGTGTTACCAACTACATTTATTATAATAATGAGATAAATCAAGCTGCTAAATATATTAATTTAAACACGATAATCCAGAATGGGACAGTTATTACTGGAAATTACAAAAATAATACAATAGTTACATTTAGAGCACCCAATCTAGTGAATCAATCTTATGTAGGAGGAGGTATAAACCTTAACATGGTTAATTTCAATTTTTGTGCGGGGTTAAAGTATAGCATAACACTACCATTTTTATTTTTTATACCGCAAAGTTCTAATCTTTCACTTGAGCTTATTGGGCAGCTTTATAGCCCATATGGAATTTCAAATGTAACTATAATTAATGCGCTAGGTAATCAATCAATAATTCTACAGAATAGAACTTTTAATGATTGGACACAGAATGGCATAAACTTTGGACTTTATAGTATTCGATTTGAGTTTTACACAACGAATTGCATGAATATAGGTACAAACCTAACCTTGAACGCCGAAGTCTCGGTGAAGAAATATTCCTTACCATTGTTCTCTGATTTCTATTTGACTGAGACCCCCTCATAAGTGCCATTTCTAGAAGATATCATTATCCCCATAAATTAGTGGGCCCACTGGGATTTGAACCCAGGTCAGATGGTTACTCCATCTGTGGCATTCGAAGCCATCGATCCTATCCGGACTAGACTATGGGCCCAATAGATAATTACCTTCCTAGATTAAAAGCCATTTTGTTTATAGTTTTATCTAATCAATTGAGGCAGTTGCGTATTTACACATCTATAATTTTTCCCTTTGGTCCGGCATTTATAACCGTCGTATTCCCTAGTTTATCTTCTAGATTGAACGTTTCGTGTATGTGACCGCAGATACAATTCTCCGGTTTAAATTTTTCTATCATCTCACGTACTGCGGTACTGCCTACGTTAACATCCCGTCCTATTACATCTAGTTTTGTCTTGTATGGCGGAACATGAACAACCAACACTTTTCGCTTTGCGTCTTTGATATACTTGAATGAGTTTTCTATCCTCTTCTTTATCTCCGCTTCAGATAACTCATTTGGTCCTATATTGGCCAATCCACAACCAAAGAATCCGACATCGCCTACCTTAAAGGCGTAATTGTGTAGATCATAAAGTATATCCGGATACCTCTTTTTTAACATAAATAAATCAGCCTCACTGTCATGATTACCCGGGATTATAGCGACCTTTTTTTCTGCATCGGAGAATGGTTTTAATAGCCCCTCGAGACCATTTCCGAATATTGAAAGGTCCCCTGCTAAGATAACTAGATCTACCTTCTCTTTTTTTGCCTTTGCCGCTAACTTTTTAGCCGCGCCAACATCACCGTGGATATCCGATGCTGCAAGTATTTTCATAATGATTATATGAACGTCTTTATTTATATCAATTTATTTTCCGTTTCCTTTTCGTGCAGATATGAGTATATTTTTTCTGCGGTTTTTAGTCCGAGGAGATCAGACAATCTACGGACATCTGTTGATTTAAGTTCTGCCAAAGTCTTTATGCCTACAGAGAAAAGTTTTCTTGCTCTTACTCTGCCTATTTCTGGGACAGCTATGAGGGGAAGTAGTTCCTCTTTTATGCCATACTTTATTCTTGTAGAAAGTTTTCCTATCTCATTCGCTTTTCCACCCAATGCCCTACTTAGCTCAATCATACTATAGGTTATCCAACGCAGTCTTTCTAGAATCGTATAAAATTCTCCAGGCAAGACATGATATTCTTCTTCTATAAATTTTTCGCTCTTCTCGTTTATCCAATCGCTTATCACATGCGACATCTTTATAGCGGCTATAAATCTTTCGTAATCTACTATATTCTGGTCTGTATATAGTTTAAGCCCATAGCTCTCTTCTTCATACTTTTGGAATTCGGATTGAGATAGCGGAATAAATTTAAATTCTTCAGTACAAAACACTGCATGAAGTATGGAAAACGGGTCTACCCTACCGCGCTCGCCCTTTGTCTTAGTTATAAAGCTTATTAGGATAACCCCTGTGTAGGGGTCTAGATAAAGTCTATTTATCAGCTTTCCTGTTTTAGTCGTAGAGAGTTTCTCATTTTCATTTATTATAAATTCATGTTCCTCTAAAAAGTCAAATGCATCTTCTAGCTTATCGCTTATGTCTATTCCGAAATATGAAAGGAAAATCGTGCCAAAAAAGGCCTCTATATCCTGTTTATTTGTATACAAGCCCATATCAATCAAAGCTAACGTGTAAGTTCTTATTGCAGATTCACTATTAAATTTAGAGACTATCGGTTCTATATCCCCGTCGATGTATTTTTTTTCTATGAGGGCAAAATCGCGCTCGTTTCTGGCTATTATTATTGCCATCCCTTCTTTATCGTATTTTGGTCTCCCGGCGCGACCAAGCATCTGCTCTATTTCTAATTTAGGCACTGCTTCTGAGCCATAATTGCCATAGCGATATACAGAAGTGATTACAACTGTGTTTGCCGGTAAATTTACTCCTAAAGCTAACGTCGGAGTTGCAACTATGTATTTTATCAAGCCTGCCCTAAAACCATTTTCTATGGCGTGCCTTTGCTTGTTTATTAATCCTGCATGGTGAAATGCTACGCCACTGCGTATCAATTGACTAACCTCTTCACATTGAGAGGTTGGTCTATCAAGAACGTTTAGTACTTCATTGGCTATTTCACTTAAAGCTATTCTGTCTCGAGAAATTAACTTTGGTTCAATCAACTTAGATATTAATTTTGCATTTGCTATCGCAGATTTCTTTGTCTGAGAAAAAATCAAGGCTTGCTTGTTATTTTTTATAAGGTAGAGCATTATGTCCGATAGTGGGTCTTCGACAAGGTTAATATGCTCCTTCTTTCCATTTACAAGTTCGCCCTCAAAGTACACTTTTTTAATCAAATTAACCGGCCTAAAATCGCTTTTTATTAAATCTGCACCGAGCCAGTCGGCTATATCCTCGGCATTTCCTATAGTTGCACTTAACCCTACGATTTGAGCGTGCGGAAATATTCTTTTGTTTAATGAAATTATAAATTCCAGCGTCGGGCCGCGACCTACGTCTGTGAGAAGATGTATCTCATCGTATATTATGCAACCAACATCTACTAGGTATTTATTTGATTGCCTAAGTAAGCTATCTATTTTTTCTGTTGAAGCAAAAAGTACATCGCATGAGTTTAACTTAGAATCGTTTTCACTGTAATCTCCCATAGACAATGCGGATTTTATATGGGGATACTCTCGTTTAAAATCTTCGAATTTCTCCGAGATAAGTGCGCGCATGGGTGCTATATATATCGCCTTTTTATTTGCAGAAACTGAATTTAGTATCGCCATTTCGGCTATAAGTGTCTTTCCTGACGCAGTCGGTGCTGAGATTAAGAGGTTATGTCCCTTAAAGAGTCCATTTTTTATCGCAGACGCCTGAGGTGGGAGAAATTCTTCTATTTTATCTTTTAATAAGCTATACACTTCCTTTGGAATAAATTTTTCTGCATCGTCTATTTTCATATACTGCCGTATCAACAATAAGGCGAATTAGTATTTATGATTTATGTAGCTCGAGAGGGGAGCTTTTTGCGGACATGTCAAACCGGCTGACCATTGTTTATATACGAGCGATGCATTATACAGTTATGAGGTTCTATCCTCACACTGAATATGCACATACTGATGCTTGGTTGGGAATTTCCACCACATTCTATAGGCGGCTTGGGAAGACACACATATGAACTTTTGCGTGCGATGTCGAAAAAGAACCTTATCATAAGTATAATCCTGCCCTTTTCCGATTATAAGGTAATACCGGGGATTAAATTTTTATCTGTATCACTTATTAAAAGTTCCTCGGTTTATAACTTCATAAAAAACCCCAGTACACTAAGCCTTTACGGTGAGCTTTCAACTGAAGTAGAGGAGTATGCGAAAAAATCCATTGAACTCGCTACGGCAGAAAGTTTTGATTTAATACATGCGAATGACTGGATTACCGGTAGAGCCGGCGTTGAAATTAAAAGACGTTTTGGAAAACCTTTGCTTATGACGGTGCATAGTACAGAATATGACAGAACCCTTGGACATCCACAATATTGGATAGAACAAGAAGAACGAAATGCGATATTAAATGCTGATCGCATAATTACTGTCAGTGAGCGATTAAGACAGCAACTCATAAAAAATTATGGCGTCTCGGCGGAAAAAATAGGCGTAATCCACAATGCGATAGACATATCTAAATTTTATGGTAATCTAAAAATGCGAGACCCTAAAATGATACTTTACGTTGGGAGGTTATCTTTACAAAAAGGAGTTGATCATTTACTAAAAGCGTTTAAAATCGTTGCCGAAAACGACAAAGACGTAATGTTATATATAACCGGTGAAGGCCCCCAGCTGAAAGACCTTATTGATCTCTCAATCGATCTAAAGTTGGGCGATAGAGTGGTTTTTACAGGTAAAATTTCTGATGAGGCGATGAAACAATTGTATTCGAAGACAAGCGTTTTCGTTATGCCGTCGGTGTCAGAACCATTTGGAATAACCGCTTTAGAAGCTGTAGCGTCAATGGCGCCGACTATAATCTCAATTCAATCGGGCGTATCAGAAATATTAAAAAACGTGTTTAAAGTCGATTTTTGGGACATACGGCAGATGGCCGATATGATTATTGGTCTGCTCCAGTATCCTGCTATAAAAGAACAGATGTCCTCACAAGCATATACGGAGCTTGCTACAGCCACATGGGAAGCTGCTTCGGATAAATTCATAGAGGTTTATAAACGATTAATTGGCGACTTGACATAAGATAAAGGTTAAATTAAACAAATAATTACTTTTCCTATGACATTATTTGATACATCGTCGCTTGTGTATTTAGTCTTTGCTGTAGCATTAGGTGCAATCGTAGGCTTAGAAAACGAATATAGAATGCAGAGCGGTACAAAAATATATGTCGGGTTGAGAACCTGTATATTCCTTTCAGTTTTAGGTTATATATTTTCACTGCTTTATCTTTTTAGTAACGATACGATTATACTTGCAACTGCATTTGGGGTAATAACCGTCATAGCAACTTCTATTTATCTAGAAAAAAGTTTTCTTACGAGGAACCCGGGAGCTACTACGTATGTAAGTACATTTATAATTTTCTTCTCTGGATTGTTAATAGGGCTGGGATATTATGAATATGCAGTGGCCTTAAGTGTCCTTACCGCGGCGATAAGCATATACAAAAGAGAATTTCTCGCGGTAATACGCCTTGTAGAAAGAAAAGAGCTCATGGCTGCAATAAATATAATGCTTATAGCACTCGTAATTCTTCCGCTGTTACCAAATGAATTTATTGGCCCCTATTCCTTCTTTAATCCATTTGAATTTTGGCTTATAATCACGATTATCGGCATTGTGTTCTTTTTGCAACATGTGTTTCTAAGGGCTTCAAAATATGGTCTGCTTTTCTCTGCGATTGTTGGAAGCATAATAACCGGCACTGCTACTGCATTCTCGTTGCTCAAACTTGCAAATGGCGCCGGCAAGCGTATTTCTGCCATATTTTATAATATAATGTTTTCAACAAATTTGCCAATGATAGTTGTACAAGCGGTGCTATTTATTTATCTGACGACTCTGTCTCTGCAGATTATCTACTATGCGTTACCAAGTATAATAATTTCGCTTTTAATGGTCCTTATTTTCCTAATTTTTGGCAGGAAGAATATAAACCTGTTTATAAAGAAAATTACAAACCCATTCCCGATAGCTGCAATATTGGAATTTGCCACGATGTTTTTTATCATCTTTACTGCATCTAGGATTGTAACCATTCTAGCGCCGCAGTTTCTAACTTTAACTATGTTTGTGTCTGGTATTGCGAATGTCGCTGGTGCCGTATTTTCACTGGGTTTTCTGTTTATACATGGAGATATCACAGCCGCTTATGCCGGATTATTGCTTGGAATAATAATAAGTTCTGGACTTTTCAGTAAAGTCTTTGTCGGTCTTATTGCCGGCCCCAAAAATTTGAAAATGCGCTTAATTACGTACTCGTTCATTATGGGGAGTATAACACTTTTGACATCATTACTGGTTTATGGAATTTAAATTTGATTTTGATAAGGATAGATTAGAAAAACTGAAGGTATTGAAAGACAATGGGTATATGCCTTATGGCGAAAGATATGAAGTTCTGCATTCAACAATAAAAATAAGAGAAAATTTTGAAAAACTTAACGGCGTAGACACAAAAGTCGCGGGAAGAGTAATAAGCCGACGTGATCATGGGAAGTTAAAATTCATGGATATTGCAGATGAAAGTGGTACTATCCAGATTTATATAACAGAAAGCGACTTAGACGAACGCTCTGCTTTTTTATTACATTATTTAGACGTCGGTGACATAATCGGTGCGGCGGGACAAATAATTAGGACAAAGACGGGCGAAATCTCTATTCACGCAAAAAATCTTACTTTATTAAGTAAGTCGCTTCTCGCGCTCCCACCGAGATGGTATGGGTTAGAAGATACAGAAAAAAGATACAGAAAACGGTATCTTGATTTTGCATTAAACCCAGAATCTAGGGAAAAAATAATAAAAGGAAGCAGGATGCTAGCGACAATACGTGATTTTCTGCAGAAAAAAGGATTTATTGAGGTTACCGTTCCTTTGTTACACCCAATAGCGGGCGGCACAAATGCTAAACCGTTTATTACACACTATAATTCACTGGATCGAGATTTCTACTTGAAAATAGCATCCGAATTATATCTAAAAAGAATGCTAGTTGGGGGATTCGAACGCATATTTGACATAAGTAAGAATCTACGAAATGAAGGTATTGATACTAAACATAATCCTGAATTTATTGCGATGGAATTATACCAAGCGTACGGAGACCTAGGTGACATGATGGTAATAACAGAAGAGCTTATAAAAGCGGTCGCGTTGGCCGTCAATAAAGCACATATTACTGAATTTGGTGGTAACATGATAGATTTTTCGAAGTTTTATGTGAAAACAATGGAGGATTCTGTTAAAGACGCACTAAAAGAAACGAGCCACGCGGTGCTTATCGAAAAGGCGAAAAAAATAGACGGCAAAGTTAACACTTACGGCGATGCCATCAATACTTTATTTGGAGAATACGTGGAGAAAAAATTGATACAGCCTACTTTTATAACGCGTTTTCCGGTCGAGGTGTCCCCACTTGCAAAGAGTATGGAAGACGATAAAAGATTTGTTTATAGATTCGAATTATATATCGGTGGTATGGAAATAGCGAATGCGTTCAGCGAGCTTAATGACCCAATCGAACAGATTGCGCGCTTTAATGAAGAAGCGAGAAGAAAAGAGAGAGGGATAGATGAAACGCAAGAATTCGACAAAGATTTCATTGAAGCGCTTGGCTATGGTATGCCCCCCGCTGGTGGACTTGGTATAGGTTTAGACCGCCTTCAAATGCTAATCACTAACGCAAAAAGCATAAAAGAAGTAATCGCATTTCCACAGCTAAGGACGCTAGAGGATGAGAAATAAGAAAATTAAAAATAAATAAAAATTTACTGTCACCTTTTATATTGCTAATCTACTGCATTCCTTTTCTTTTCATGTAGCAATCTCTGCAATAAACTGGCCTGCCTTCCTGCGGCTGGAACGGAACTTCCGTCTCCTTACCACAATCCGAGCAAGTAGCTTTATACATTTTTCGCTCAAATCTTGCCATTTACTCCTCCTTATTTTAGAAAGGAATTAAGTCTCTAAGAAACTCAACTACTCTCATCGATAAATAATGGTATTGTGCGCTTATAAATGTATATTGTGGCAGTTCAGCATTGAAAATAATGCATAAAAAAGAACATAACTAACTTAAGCAAGAAGTACTTGTCTTTTAAGGAGATAGATAAAGATTACTTAAAGAAATAATATAAGAGATGTAAAAATATGGGCCGCCTGAGATTTGAACTCAGGACCCCCGCTTTACTTAAAAATTGTTAGAACACTCTCATATAAGAGCGGTGCTCCACCGGGCTAAGCTAGCGGCCCAATCGATTAATCTATCGCATTCAACCTTTTTATTTCTTTTATACCAATTATATTGGTGCTATAAAGGTTAGATATGATACTAAAAATAAATCCATTAAAACCAGAACCGGACAAGATAAAAATTGCTGCAGATGCTATAAGGCGCGGTGGATTAGTTGCGTTTCCGACTGAAACAGTTTATGGCCTTGGTGCAGATGCATTTAATGGGAACGCATGCAAACAGATTTTTTTAGTTAAGGGTAGGCCACAGGATAACCCATTAATCGTACATGTAGATTCGATAGAAATGGCAAATAAGCTTGGCGTGTTTCCGGAAGGATACAAGCGGCTTCTTAATGATATATGGCCCTCGCCAATAACGTTTGTAGTAAAAAAACGTTCTGCACTTCCAGATGCTGTTACGGCCTCCCTCGACACCGTAGCATTGCGTATGCCTGCCCATCCAGTGGCATTGTCGCTGATAAAGGCGGCCGGAGTCCCTATAGCAGCACCTAGTGCAAACCTATCGGGAAAACCGTCTCCAACGGAAGCTAAAACCATAATAAAAGAGATTGGAGACAAGGTTGAAATAATACTGGATGCGGGCCAAACGTTTTTTGGCTTAGAATCTACAGTAATCGATTTACAAAGTTTTACAATATTGAGACCGGGCCCATTTACTCCAGAAGAAATTGCTAAAAAATTCGGAAAAAAACCTAACTTACTGACAAATACAACATCCATTGATATTAAACCCGCTAGTCCTGGGATGAAATACAAACACTACGCACCGGACAAACCTCTTTTTCTCTTCTACGGAGACAAGGAAAAACTCATAAAATTAGTTAACGAGCTCGATACTCGTTTTTGTTTTTTGGGATCGAAAGAGACTTGTAACCATATATATAGTGTAAAAGCAACCAAGATTCCGCTCGGTTCATATAAAAATGCATACGAAATAGCGAAAAATCTATTTTCGTCGCTAAGGGCGATAGATAATTACCCTACAAAATTCGCCATAGGAGAATCTTTTGATACGCATGGAATTGGGCTGGCTATAATGAACCGTTTAAATAAAGCTGCCGGAGGTAACACGTTTTCTGATATTAGTGAGTTAAATAAGCTACTAAGAAAATCACATGTATCCGAATAGTCTTAATTTTTCCATAACGCCTTCTTTGTCTTGTGAACGACCGGCGCGCTCTTTTGTATGTTCCAGGTCCTGTTCCCATGCAGGCAGATTACTCGTCTTCTTAGAATCGAGTTTACCGTCTATAGATCTATACCCCTGTTTATACAATGGATGTATTGGTAACTTATACTCAAACATATACTGCCATATATTTCTTTCCGTAAACGGCAGGATTGGCTGAACTCTAACATGGTCTGGATGAGATCTTGGGCTTATGAATACCTCTCCGGAGCGTGCTTCGTTTTCATCCCATCTAACGCCAGTAAAAAGTGCATCAAAACGGTACTTTTCTATAGCGAGATTCATCGCGACGGTTTTCAAAAGATGGTTACCTATCTCGGTTTCTAAATCATAGTCCATTTCGGTTTTATTATAGCCTATTCTTGCCGCCTCTTTCTGATTCAGCTGATTCAGTGCACTTATTTTTATTTTATTATTCTTCCCTACCTTGTTTAAGACGTCCTCGTTTTTTGCGTAAATTAGCTTAAAACCCCAGTTCTTGCTTACTTCCTTTAGCATATCCATGGTTTCTTCATAATGTTGACCGTGATCTATGAACAATGCTGGTGGTATACTTATCTTAAGTTCTTTACAAACCTGTTTAACTAAGTCCAACACTACTGTACTATCTTTTCCTGCACTCCACACCACTGTCGGTCGTTTATATCTCTTTAGAGCATCTTTAATCACTATTTTCGCAATTGCTGTCTTGGCTTCTAAACTTAAGCCACTTTCTACACGCCTAGAACCCATTGAAACGTCTGAACCATCCATAAAGACTTATTTAATAGGTATCTCTTGTATATATTTAAATATTCCTTCGGCTTAAAGTCTTTTATGGCTTACAATGTGCTGGTTATCGTGTGTGATACGTTAAGGGCCGACATATTAAGCTTATACGGTGGTGCAGCTAAAACTCCGTTTCTTAATTCATTTTCGCGTAGCGCAATGGTATACAATAATTGTATAGCCCCATCACCCTGGACATACCCTTCGCATGTGTCACTATTTACCGGTTTATACTCTAGTGAGCACGGAGTACACGAAACAGAGAAAGTAAAGCTATTAGACATTACAGATTTCCATAAAGAATTAAAGACGGATAGCATAGTAGAATCACATTTCTTCTGTACTGGGAAGTTCACCGGTAACATAAATAGCGCTCAGATGAAGGGAGAACGTATTGCAGAGTATCTGTCGCGACGAGGTTACAACACGTATGGCATATCCAATAATATCATGGTATCACCATATACGTATTTTGACAAAGGATTTGATTCTTTTTTTAGTTTGGACGCCGAGCCAAAAACAAATATCCATAACCTCGTCTCAGAAGCGAAAAAATTCGGTTCTGGCATGGGTGATATAATCAAAGTATTGTTAAAACGAGGGCAGCTGAAAGACATAATTAAGTATGCTGGCGCGTGGATGAAAATCAAGAGTATCAATAAAGCGATGAATTATCCGATTGAGAAGGGCTCAATTCTTACGAATAATCTAATTTCTAACGGTAAATTAGAAGCGCCATTTTTTAGCTTTATAAATTTATTTGAAATGCACGAGCCATATGACGGTTATGACCCAAAAGAAACTTGGGAAAATTTTACGGGAGTGAAGAGAATCACTAGCAAAAAGGCAAGTTTCCTTAAGCGCCAGTATGTAAAAGAAGCTGAATATCTAGATTTGGCCCTGGAAAGATTAATAAAAACTATGAAAAAGAAAGGGGTGTATGATGACACTATGATTATAATAACCTCTGACCACGGACAGGCGTTTAATGAACATAATTACATGTTCCACAACACGTATCTTTATGATGAATTAATAAGGATCCCAATGATTATAAAATACCCAAAAAATAAAAAATTCGAAAAACGCCCCGGGTACCAGAGTCTAGTAAATGTTCCAAAACTTATACACGAAACAGTAGAAGGGGGCGATGATTCTGCGCTTACAAAAGAATCCGCATTTTCAGAAGCATACGGCAGTGTTACCATCCTCCCAAATATTTATAGGGACAGAAAAAAATACGTAAAGCAAAAATATGAGAAGATGAGAAAAGCCGTATACCGGGACGGATTTAAGCTGGTAGTAAACGGCACTGATGGTATAATAGAAGAATTCACTAAAGATGGAAAAGACGCCGACCCGCAGAGATTCGGTCAAAAATTAAAAGAATTAACGGAAGAGTTAGATATATTCAAGGGGAGCGAGAAATTTAAGACACCGCCCGTTTAAACTGGACAACATTGCCAAAAATTAAAAATAAGACAATACTCCGTTACGCAATCTCGTGCATTCCGTATACTTGTGTGGAACATTTTTATTATTCGACATTATATGGATAACTTTAATCCCCTTCGATTTCAGATAATCAGACACGAGGTTTCTATGACAGCGCCAGTAAAGTGCCTCTGCGCACAGTATAGCGGAATTTTCTCCCATAGACAGAGTTAACAGTTTTTTTATGGCATTCTTGAACTCTCTAGTCAGCATATAATCCGCGTACCCTCTAAACGTTTTGTTCTTCCAGCATATGTTCGGAGACTTTTTTCCTAAGCCGTATCTCCTTCCTCCTAGCTCCTTTAACCAAACGTATTTTATTCCATTTTTTAACAAACTCTTTGATAAATGCCCCTTATTATACTGAGGTACAAACCTTGAACCGGGAAAGCTCCGTATATCGACTAAAAGGGTTATCTTATTTCTTGTTAAAAGTCTAATAAATTTCGGATAGTCTAATGTGGAGTGCCCGATAGTATATATAATCTGATTCTTAATCATCTAACCTATCTGATTTTTTCAAATATATCTTTTATTTGCTCCAAGCGTGCGCCGTCATTTCCACGCAGAAGTATCTTCTCTATTTGATCAAAAGTAACATGTTCTCTCCTTATTTTGAATTCTGCGATAAAGTCGTTTATCTTCTCTATAAGCATGTTCTTTAATTGACCACTAAGAACCACGCCGTGTAAGTAATCCTCTCTTAGTTTTTTCACCTCCTGTATACCCAAGAAGTAAGTTGACAAATAAAGGAAGGATATATCGATATCCGGGTTTCCCCCAAGCTTTCTGTGCTCTTCTATCGTATCTCTTCCACCACTAAATGCTTTGCTTATCTTTTTCGCTATTGTTTCTGGGTTATCGTGTAGAAATATCGCATAGTCTGGTCGGGATTTTGACATTTTAAGGCCATCTACGCCCGGCATGAATCTTGCATGCAGTATTGCGGGTTTCTCATAGCCAACCCTAGATGCGATGTCTCTACAAAGCCTAAGATGAGAATCCTCATCCGGCCCTATAGGTACAAGAACGTTCTTTGTAGCATATGCGATCTGCGGTAATAATACATGTGCAGATTGGATATTTGGATAGAAGTGTAACCCGATGTTATCGTCGTTCTTGTATCCGTATACCGCCTTTATCTCTGATAATGTAACATGCCTCGAAAGATTCATTGCAATGCTAAAGATGTCCGTATAATAAAAATCAAAGACTACTTTTGTAAGTCCTGGATCAAATCCATATGCTAATAAATCTATTATGAGATCCACACCATGTTCTACTGCTTCCTCTCTGTTCTTTACTTTTTTAGCTACATAACTTTCATCGTCGGATAGCGGAATAAAAACAGGAATTCCGTATTTTTTCTGAAAAAAAAGATTTGTATCAAATACTGTCTTGTGCCCCAGCTGCAGTGTACTAGAGGGATTAAGGCCAGATACTATTGCAGATTTTTCACCTTTCTTTAGCCTTTCGAAAAATTTATCAAAATCTCTATGCGAATAAAATAGGCCTTTATTGAACGTATAAAAATCGGGAAATTCTTTTAAGGAAGAGAAACGCTGTGCTTGGAACTTGCTTACTACTTTCTCATTATCTTCCAGCAAGCCGGATGTCATTTCCACGTATAATGAATTACTTGAGTTTATACTTTTTATAGTTTTCATCTGCGAAGCTAGGTATGGCGTCTTTATAGGAATATATTCTTTTGCCCCCTTAAGTTACTTTTTTAACTTTCTTTAACTCGATTTCCTAATTGAAATAAGAAAAATCTGATCCAAACAGAATTTTTCCAGAACCGATCTGTTTTAACCTCCTTTCTATTATTCGCGGGGATAAAACATTAGGAAATGCTTACTATTTACTGATCCTCGTAATATAATTAACCGTGGGGTGTTCTTTGGTATCTATACTTAAGGAATTCACTCGTTGTTACCCGTTATAATACATGCGACGTTCTTATTTTTAAGATACGCGGGATGTTTCTTGTATAATTTTAGAAAGCCGGAGAAGGCTGCGGCACCCCCCGGCTCCGCAAAGATTCCAACCATAGCTAACTTCTTTTTCGCGGATAGCAACTCCCCATCCTTTACCGAAACTGCTATTCCGCTGGTTTTTTTAAGAGATTTCAATCCTTCAAATCCAAAGGTTGGATATCCCACGGCTATGGCATCTGCGATAGTTTTCGGGTGTTGATATCTTATCCTAATATGATTATTAAATGCCTTTATAAGTGGATTACAGCCTTTTGCCTGAACGGCCACTAGTCTCGGTAATTTTTCAAGTAGATTAAATCTCTTAAATTCCTCCAGTCCCTTAAAAACCGCTGCCAATAAAGTACTATTACCGACAGGCAAGAATATAAAATCTAATGGTTTATTAACCTGTTCAGTTAGCTCATATGCTATAGTTTTTTGTCCCTCTTTTCTATAATGATAATCCCCACATAGAAATACGTCATTCTCTTTTGCAAAAAGCTCTGCAGTTTCCAAGGCTGTATTAAAATCTCCTTCTACCTTAATTATTTCGGCCCCTTGTTTTTTGATTTTTTCTATTTTCTTTTTATTTGCGTCTTCGCTTATAAAAATATAGCACTTTATACCAAATCTCTCCGCGTAAGTCGCAGTTGAGAGGCCCATATTGCCAGTGGAAGCACAACAAACTTCCTTAAACCCGAGTTCTTTCGCCTTACTTATTTCGATTGACGAGCCACGGTCTTTGAATGAATTAGTTGGATTATACGTTTCCAATTTTAAATAGAGATTTACTCCTTTCATTTTATAAGTTATTAGCGGGGTGCCGCCTTCCCCAAGAGTAAATAGTTTACCGTGGATAGGAAAAAGATTTCTATAGCGCGAATGTGTTATTTTTTCTCCTATAAGTTTAATCTTTGACGGATATTTGTAATATACTTCTAATATAGAACCGCATTTAATGCATCTAAACAATTGTACTTTATTTGAATATCGCATTCCACAATGCGTACAGACAAGACCATAATTCATATATTATCTAGTTTGTATTGTTTGATTCGCTAATATCAGAAACATTGTGATTTTTTCCGTGAGAAACGCATATTAGATCCGGTTCTAGATCCTTTATACGCTTTATGCTATTTAGCAATGCTATGTAATCATCATAAAATGTCGGCAGTACAAGCTTATCTGGCTTACCAAATAATAAGTCACCGACAATTACTGTTTTTGAATCTGGAAGATATATTGAGATAGAATCTTCCGTATGGCCGGGCGTTTCTAAAATCTTAGCGTTTATATGAATCTGTTCTGGAAAAACCCCCTCCTTTAACACCATATCTGGTTTAAAGAATTTCGGTTTCCTTATGTGTAAGGTTAGCTTCATAAGAGAAAGCAAAAAGCGCATCCCTAATCCCTTTTTATCTACAACTGGCAGCTTGATCCCAGAAGATCCATCGACGTATTTTATGCCTTTCTCGTTTATTCCGACCATTGCATTTGATAATTTTTTTAGTTCTGATGCGCTCCCAAAATGATCAATATGCGAGTGCGTTAACAGTATATATTTTATATCGCTAACAGATTTTCCGATAGTATTCAGGTATTTTATTATTGTTGCTTGGCTATTAGGCATGCCCGTATCCAAAAGCACCAAACTACCATCCGACGCCTCTAGAAGAAATGCTTTTACTCTCCCGAGATATATCTCGTGAAGTGACTGATTTATTTTCTGCCCGATTATACTGTTTTCCATTTAATTATTGCCATTGGGAGATATTTAAAGCTTAGGCTCATAAGCTACCCTTCTCCTCATCGTTTTGTCTCAGAAGGTGTTCATTTAATCATCGCCGACTATGTACGCAAGATTGGACCCCCTCCAGACGAGGTTGAACTTACGCCGATACTATTGGGATTAGCGTAAACTAACACAAAGGTAACATTATTGTTCTGAATCGAATTCAAAGTTATACTCGAGAGGGAAGGACTATTTGAATTTTGGTAAAGAGACAGTTGTGTTCCAGTTCCATAAAATAAAAGCCAGCTATAATTGGCATTATCGCAAAGGCTTTTAGTAAAGTTTTCTGAATAAAGACAAATTACCCCCCCATTAGACTCATTACTTTTGATTTTGTTTAGACTCAAGAAGAAATTTGTTAGCTGTAAGAGGTTCGTAGCATTTGTGCTAGAGATTATATTTGAGATCGGCTGAGAAACTGAGCCTATGCTAGAGAAGTTCTGATTTGAAAAGGTAAGAGGAGCGGTACTATAAAATGTGGAACTCGCGTTTATAAACTGATCTGGCACCAGTATACTGTAAGATAGTATATTTTCATTAGGGAATTTTGGTATAAAATATAATATCGAAGCTATAAAGGCTACGGCTATTATAATAGCCAATATCTGCTTTACTAACCTACGAATCATAAAAATTCTGCTCACTTAAGTAGTGCGTATCCTATAAGAGATACCACTAGGATTATGACTAAACCAACGAGAAATGCTGCTGGCGAAAAGACGATTAGTGCTATAAGCAATAACCCGACGAATAATCCGAATACGGTTCTTGCATAATCCTTTTTCCTTATGTAATGATAAGCATACCCTACAGCAAAGAAAACAAAAGCTGCTGCAAAAGCAAGTGCACTTAGTATTATAATCGGTATATATACGAAAAGTGCTCCGGGAACAATCGTAACTATATTGGCAAATATAGTTATTAATGCCATCGGCACCGCCGCGGTTATCAATAACTTAAGATTTTGATCATTTAACAGGAATCTTGGCATTAGATTGTCTTTTGCCATGTTTTCTAACGTATGGTTAGAGGCATTGATTACGGCGAAGGCCATTGTTAATATGACTACGATGGATAAACCAACTACTATATCCTGTATGATAGGTATCAAACTACTTGTCAATACATTCGCAGTGAAAACGCTGGCCGGATTAAGTTGTATATTTTGGAGAGAAAGTGTTGAACTTGCACCGAAAACTAGTAGCTGCACTATTGCAAACATAACTATTGCGCTGAATAACACGTATATTAGTGCTCTTGCTACTTTAGACCTATCTCTGCCTTTATACGCGATTGATACGCTCTCAAACCCTCCATACATCCAAAGAAATAGCAGCATTGCTAAAGCAAATGGAAAAATTGTATACGATGGAAAGCTTATAGACGTATTAGAAGCGTTGAATCCGTTCTTGTAAACCGCAACTGAACCTATTACCACTAGCAGGATAATAAACAGTATCTTTAATGCACCAATAAAATTCATTGTACGTTTCGTATAATTCAAAAAGAATAATATCCACATCACTAGAAAAACGACGTCGATTATTGCAATTGAGATATAAACATTGAGGCCAAAGAAGTTACTTAGCTCTCCAACGGAAGCTATACCTGCCGCAGTGATTGTTATTATGAAGGAGACTAGTAAGAGGAATCCAAAAATAAATGAGTATTCCCTATCTGAGGTAGCCTTTAAAAAATTATAAGGGTCGTGGTTATGCGTCAATGAAATGTCATATACCAATGTCGCTATCAATAAAGCAATAAACCCTGCTGCAATAACAATATAAGTAGATAATGCGCCGCCGTATACCAGCGCCACAAAAATAGGGAGCACAAGGACACCTAGACCTATTATGCCCGCCAGACCATGAAGATATAAGTCAAAGACTGAATGCTCTTCTTTTCGAACGGCTTTGGGTTTTTTATTAATTATTCTTGTTTTCCCGCGCCTCGCTTTTTGCATATAGATTAAAGTAAAGATTAATATAAATACCTAATATTGGTTTGTACTTATGCTATTAAACACTGTTTAAGAATGAGGCTTGAATGATTAAAATTAACCATTGTCTTGTTCTCGTCCTATAAACTACCTTACAAACGTCGCGGCAAGGTATTTATACTAAATAACTTCCATTATAAGATAGTAAATACTAAAATATGGAAAGACTTGGTACGAATTCGGATGAAGATACGCCGGATATAAAGAGTTTAAAAAAGTTTAAAAATACCTTGGTAGAGATACTTACGAGTGACGGGGAAGACCCGAATCTTCTACCAAGAAGTGCGATAATAAAAATAACAAAGCGTTTGTATCACCAAATCGGCGGCAATCGATTTAAAGCATTCGTATCTGCATACCAAAAAGACCACTATGAATTGAACAAAACAGTTTCTTACTTAGTCGGCTTACGGTCCGTAGTAATGACTATACATATTTTAAATGACTTGGAATTCGATGCTCCGGCAAGTTTCCAAGAGATCATTTATCGTTCATTATTAGACGTAGAAAGCGCTCTAAATGCCAGACAATATAATACATATGGATTATACGCCGATGCACTTAAAATCGGTAAACCGTCTTCTGCTTCGTAATAATTGTTAAATTTTATTTTTCGAAAACGAGATTACGTACTTATGTATATTTACTTTCTTTTTTGCCTGCCTCGGTTAATCTAACAAACTTCGCCTTTTTCCTTAAATCAGACAAGTTTCTAGAATTTAGATAAGTCATTGCCGATCTTAGTCCCCCGATTAAATTATTTACTATCTTAGTTACACTGCCTTTGTAAGGAACTAGTGTTTCTGTACCTTCTGGGGTATAACCTTCAAGGTGTGAATCCTCATTCAGCTTTGAAGATTTATCTGCAAAAGCATTAATCGACGCCATCCCTCTATAAAATTTATAGTTTGTACCGGCTTTTGTGACTATACTACCTGGGCTCTCATCCGTTCCGGCGAACATCCCGCCTATCATAACGATATCTGCGCCCGCCGCGATAGCTTTTGACAAATCTGCGGATTTTATTATACCCCCATCTGCAATTATATTTATTCCATTATTTGCACATTCTAATATTGCACTTAATTGTGGATAGCCAACACCTGCTACGGGTCGCGTTAAGCAGGCTCCGCCTGGCCCTATGCCGATTTTTACACAATCCGCGCCGGCTTTTTTCAGATTTATCACGCCCTCTTTTGTAGCTACATTACCGGCTATAACGTCCGTACCAAATTTCTTTTTTATCGATTTAACAACTTCCGCAGTCTTTTCTAAATAGCCATTCGCGACGTCAACGACCACAAAGTCGGCGCCAGCATCTATTATTGCTTTAGTTCTCATCTCGTAATCTTGGCCTATCCCTACTGCTCCGCCTACAATTAACCTACCATTTTTATCTTTGGATGCGGAACTATAACTTTCAGCTATTACGATGTCTTTTGAGGTTATCATCGCCGTAAGATTATTGAATTTATCAATTAACGGTAGCTTCTCTATCCTGTTTTTATTGAGTATCTTTTTTGCTTCTTCTGTTGAGATGCCGACCTTTGCCGATATTACGTCTTTTGTCATGAGCTCACTTACTTTTTTGTTATCGTCGGTTTCAAACTGAAAATCTCTCTTTGTGATTATCCCAACTAATTTATTATTGTTAACGACGGGAAAACCGGTAACGCTCTTTTCTTCTGCAAGCTCCTTTAATTGCTTAAGGGTGTAATCTGGAGAGATTGAGTACGGTTTATCTATAATTACATTCTGTTCACGTTTCACTTTTCTTATTTCGTCCGCTTCGGCCTCGATGGTATTAAAGCGATGTACAACACCGACGCCCCCGAGTCTTGCCATGGTTATAGCCATTGTAGCTTCAGTAACCGTATCCATGTTCGCACTAATTATCGGTATAGAGAGTCGTATTTTCTCGGTGAGGTTTGAGGACATATCAGTGTCCTTTCTAGATGAAATAGAGGATACAATCGGAACCAAGAGAACATCATCAAAAGTCAATAGCTGTTTTATCTCCATAAAAGCCAAATTCTTTATGTATTACTCTATTAAATAGTTTGCTCCCATACTAATACACTTATATTTGGACATTTTTTATTAAGATTATAACTCGTGGGCCGATGGCGCAATTGGTAACGCGCTTGCCTTGCATGCAAGAGACCGAGGGTTCGAATCCCTCTCGGTCCATAAATCTGTTTATGGGTTAAAAACTATCTTAAACATAAACAAAACGTATTTAAGCGTGTCGATGTTTATCAACATATTTAGAGTATGTACAGTCCTCTTTTTGGAAAAAGCTTAAGAAAAGTTACCGTTGAGCTTACATTATCGGCGATAATAGTTTCTCTTATAGAAGAATCTGCCCTGATTTATTTTGGTTTTTTAAAAATGAATGGGATATTTAACTTGTTACTTGCTACTGCGATACTTGCGCTAATAGAACTTGCCCTTATGTTTTTAGTGGAGGAATTCTTAATAGCCGCCAAATATGCAGTACGAAGAAAGTTGAATCGACAACACTCCTTACATCATTATACTAAGTAAAGAATACTAAAAAGACCGAAATTATATACTTTTGATCCGAGTTGAGGGTTAATTATTATAAATTTGGGCCAGCTGAGATTTGAACTCAGGACCTTTCGATATCAGATAAATCTTATTATCAGTCGAACGCTCCAACCATGCTAAGCTACTGGCCCGTACTTATTCATATTAGGCGCATATATTAAAATATAAGCAAATGCAAAATAAGCAATTTTCATATTTATATAAGTTTAACCAGATTGGTAACTCCGCTCTGTATTATGGGATATATAACGGCTGCATTCGTAAACGTAAGATACGCCATTACTATAATTATTATGGCGTCTATAATTATTGGCAACAAATCTAAGATGGGTATCCAGAAAGTAACAAAGATTATCCTAGTTAAAATATATCGCACTATATGCAGGATGAGCAGAATAATCCCTATAGACGCAGGCAATATGGATATTATATGCACTGTCGAGTAACCACCAAAAAACGTAGTTGTCACTAGATAAACAGCGATCCCAGGCACTCCCGCTGCAAGAATTAAAAATGCAGTTACAATAGTTGATACGCTACTTTGTCCTATAGAGGCGCTAAATAGTCCTGCGCCGATAAGTATGGCGGCAACTATAGCTTCCACAGTTATCTTCTTTGGCATAATCCCGACTATCAATAGTATCACAAGATAGCCGATTGCCCATATGAGATTTACTCCAAAAAATACGTATAAAACCACTACACCTATTGCGGCAAAAGCATATAGATAGGTCATTAATGTCATATCTAGACTTATCTGTATAGATTAATATATTTTAATAGTATAAAATACCGAGTAGATAATGTATGTCAACGAAAAATATCATAGTATATAAAAGTCGGTACACTCCAATAGAGAAACAAAAAATCGAGATAGTAGAAAGAAAGGGGCTTGGGCACCCGGACTATATCGCTGATTCTATCGCGGAAGAATTCTCAAGATCCCTATCCGCTTATTATCTTGAAAAATTTGGAAGAGTTTTGCACCACAATGTAGATAAGCTTGAAGTCATAGGCGGAAAGACTGCACCTGCATTTGGTGGTGGAAAGGTCATAAAACCGATTTCAATATTATTTTCAGGTAGAGCAACCGACGATTTCAACGGAAATGAAATACCGGTGCGTGAGATTGCCGTAGCTGCTTCAAATTCGTGGATTTCTAAAAATCTTCGCTTTCTCAACCCAGATTCGATAGAGTATTTCTTTGAAACAAAAAGTGGATCTGCCAACCTTTCAAGCGCTTTTGAAAGGAAAGGCAAGATAGGTTCTAATGACACCTCATTTGGCGTCGGTTATGCACCATTTAGCGAAACGGAAAACCTTGCACTTGAAATAGAGAGATACGCTAATTCTAAAGAGTTCAAACATAAATTTCCGTTCTCTGGAGAAGACATAAAAGTCATGTGCGTTAGAAAGAACCAAAAAATTGACATTACAATCGCGATGGCCTTCATAGATAAGTATGTTAATTCGGCATCTGACTATCGTAATAAGAAGACGGAGCTATTGGCTGAGATAACTAAAAAGTTTGGTTATACGCAACTCGAAAGAAAAATAAAAATCGTAATAAATGCGATGGATAAGCCAAGTCTTGGTGTGAATGGTTGTTATTTAACGGTTACGGGATCAAGCGCTGAACACGGCGATGATGGTGCAGTTGGCAGAGGCAACAGAGTTAACGGATTAATAACTCCAAATAGGCCTATGAGTCTAGAAGCCTCGGCTGGAAAAAATCCAATTAACCATGTCGGAAAAATATATAATCTATTGTCTGTTAAACTGGCGCAAAAAATATACAAGACTTTTAATCTTCCGATAAACGTAAGGATGGTCGGTAGAATTGGAACGCCGCTTGATAATCCATTGGCTATAGCGGTGGAAACAAATGAAAAAATAAGTGATGACATAAAGAAAAGAGTTACTGAATTAATAAATGATGAGCTCTCGAGGATAGATGAGTTAACAAAAGAAATTCTCTCCGGAAAAGTTTCTGTCTGCTGATAGCGGGTTTATGGCGATGGACGAATTCGAAACTCTTAATTTAATAAAATATCTGGAAGGTATAAAGGGAAGACATACCGAATTGGTTACCGTCTATGTCCCGACCGGATTTAGTCTAGATATAATAAGAAGCCAACTTGCAAATGAAAAAAGTACCGCGTCTAACATAAAAGACAGAAACAATAGAAAAAATGTGATTGATGCTCTCGAGAAGATATCAAATGAACTACGTTTGATAGGCGTTACTCCTCAAAATGGGCTTGTGGTTTTTTGTGGCAATATCTCTGAAAAAGAGGGAGAACCGGATATACGCGTATGGGAAGTCGAACCACCTCAAAAATCTGAAATAAGACTTTACCGTTGTGACCAAAGATTTATCGTTGAACCGCTAAAGGCTATGTACGAACAAGAAAACTCGTACGGGCTAATAGTTTTAGACAATCGTGAAGCCACATTTGGCCTTCTAGAAGGCGCAAGAATAAGCACCCTTAAACATTTAAAATCACTTGTACCTGGAAAATTTTCAAAGGGGGGACAGTCGGCTATGAGATTTTCTAGAGAACGCGAAGGATTGATAAGAGATTTTTATAAAGAGGTCGCTGACACCGCAAAAGCGCTGTTTTTTGAGAAAGAGATTAGTGGAATAATAGTCGGGGGGCCCGGACCTGCCAAAGAAAATTTTATTGATAGCGGGTATCTAATAACTGCACTTAAGAACAAGATAAAGGGTATAAAAAGCATAAGCTACACTGATGAGAGCGGGCTAAAAGAATTGGTTGAAAAAAGCCGGGATGTTCTTGCCAACGAGAGGGTAGTCATAGAGAAGGAATACGTCCAGCGCATTATGGCGAGTATAGCACGCAATGATAACTTGACAGTTTATGGAGAAAACCCGGTCCTTAGAGAACTAAACGGGGGAAATATAGAGTTATTATTAATATCCTCCGGCCTTGATGATATAAAGAAGAACGAGTTTTATTACAAGGCAAAGGAGCAAAACATAAAAGTTGAATTTATATCAAAAGACTCCAGCGACGGATCACAGTTATACAATCTTGGCGGTATAGCTGCGATACTTAAGCGACCTTCTAAAGTGGCCTGATGGCGCGGGTCAAAATAGTATAAAATCTAAGTAATTAACATGGAAGAAGATGAATGTAAAAGATTTTAGATTTCCGGAGACATACCCACAATATACGCTCATGCACTTACATTAACAGAGATGGTGGATCGTAAAATCATCGGCGGCACCCCGCAGAGCATAATTTACTTTTGTGATGAATGTTTTACTTAGTGGAAGATTATTTATAATGAAAAAGAAAATATCAAAATGACCAAAAAGTAAGCGAATTTATATGAGAAGCCAACTCTAAGAACAAACAATGAAGATGCGATATAGAACATATAAATACGAAAATTGTATCTTATTCACTATCTACTTGAATTAATATACGCCTATGGAAATATTTAGAAAATATGATGTGCGCGGAATTTACCCATCGGAATTAAATGAAAATAATGCTTTCGATATAGGCAGAGCGTTGGCTACGCAGTTGCGTGGAAAAAAAATCTTTCTTAATTATGATAACAGGATAGGCAGCATAAACATAAAAGAAGCATTTACTAATGGTCTAATTAGAAGCGGTGCTACTGTATATGAACTCGGAATGGGACCTGTTACCGTCTCGTCTTTCGCTTCGTTCAAGGAGAACGCATGCGGCATATGCATAAGCGCTTCGCACAACCCGAAGGAGTATACAGGTATCCTTACATACGTAAATGGCGTAACTCTTACGCCAGAAAAAACTAAAAAAATATATACACATAAAAAGTTTTTCTCCAAATTTGGGAAACCAATCCCTTTTGAATATGATAAAGAGTACATAGAGTATATAACAAAAAAATTAAATCGCTGCAATATCCGAGTTGGTATAGACTCTATGGGGGGTGCTACAACATTCATCGCTCCATATGTATTCAAATTACTAGGATATAAAGTATCTGAATTACGCACCTCGCCTTCTAGTGATTTTTATGGTAAGATACCCGAGCCTTCAATAGAAAATTGTAAAGACTTAGGTAAACTTGTAAAAAAGGATAAACTTGATTTTGGTATACAGCTGGATGCAGACGGCGATAGAGCTATGGTGGTGGATGACTTAGGACGAGCATTGGATCCAATGGTTACCTCAATGGTACTGCTAAAGCACCTTGCATTAAAAAGAACTGTTGCTACTATCGCTTGTTCCAGTAGGCTAGAAGCATACTCAAAAGTAAAATATGTAAAAACCGGGAGGCCAAACGTTGAAATTGAAATGAAAACTGGCAAATACGATTTTGGAGTAGAAAGCGCCTCCCATTTCTATTTCGGAGAGTATTACCCGTTCTCTGACGGAATACTTACTGGTCTACTAATAGGCAAGGTATTGAATACGACTAATAAAAAACTTAGTAAGCTTATTGATGAATTTCCTAAGATTTACTATAAGAATATCTCATTAAAATTCACAAACGAAAAAGACATAAGAAATAAGATGAATGCAATGGTAAAAAAATTAAAAGGATACAAGCACCAAATAAAGATTGATGGGATAAAAATTAATCTAGACGGGGGATTTATGCTATTTAGACAATCCAATACCGAGCCACTAATACGTGTATATTACGAGGGGCACAATCAATCTGTATTTAGACGCATAGGGAAACTTGTAGATAGTATAATAAAATAATGGAATCGGAAGATTGGCTGTTTGAATCTCTTACTGAAAAAACTGGTATGCCGAAAGAGCGCATCCTTTTACTTATAAAAAATAAGCTATCTGAATTTCCGAACTTAACTGAAAGTGCAGCGCTAAGAATGGTTGCAACGGAGAATGGGGTGGTTCCTATAAGGAATGCTTATAAAATCGCTGATATTGGTAGTGAGCTAAACCACATTAATATTAATGCAACGATAAAAAGAAAATTTCCATCGAGACAAATAACTGTAAGAGGCGCAAAATCTAAGATAATGAATCTTGTTCTTGAGGATCAAAGCGGAGCGATAGCCACCGTAATATGGGACTCGAAAAAAATAGACGCTATTGAGAGCTCTGCGATGCCTGGGGACGAGATATCAATAGCAAATGCATATTCGAAGAAGAATAAAATCAGCGGCGGCTATGAAATAAATATTGGCAGCAACAGCGCCATAAAAATAAAGAAAAAGATGAATCAGAGAACTACGACTGATGTAAACCTACAAAAATTAAGTGAAATAAAGGATGACACGAAACTTTATCATATAAGATGTTTTTTAGTGAGACTCTTCACAAATAACATATACCTAGTAAGATGCAACATCTGTAAAAAAAAGGTGACTGATAAATGTGAAGAGCACGGTGATAAGGCATTATCAAAAACTTTTATGGTGTCTGGAATACTTGACGATGGTCTTTCGAGCATTCGGGCGACTTTTTTTGACAAAACTGCCGAAAAATTACTTAAATTTTCTCCGGAAGAAGGTATAGAAAATAAATTAAGAGACTTATCTTTCGGACTGTATGAACTTGACGTAACTGGTGTCCCGAATAAGTTCAATGATCTATTATCATTAACTGTAAAGGATGTTAAGATTTCTGAATTCAAATCTTTAACACTGGCTTAACAAGCTTCTCAACTTACCTCGAAACACACTTCTTTATAATGGCCTTACTCCTTCTTTGTTGCGCGTGGGAGTCTGTTGGCTTTGCAGCTGAACTGAGTATATCGTAATATCCAATCTTAGGAGATTTAGTTATATACGTGAAATGGTGTGGGTTCGTTTTTTATCTAGAAGAACCATAACTTTATCTATGTATTTTGCATTTTCCTGCGTAACTGATTTCCAGTATTACCGGATGCAAAAGACCGCCATGAAATTTAAACTTTCTGTAATGAACCTTGCTTACCAACATTTACTTGTACTTCGTCCCTAAACGATTTTGTATATCCGCCAGTAATATGTATATTGTCTCCTACCTTTACAGCGCTTATCTGCTTCCCCCAAAGAGAAAGATTTATAGTGCCGCTATCATCTTTAACCTTTGCTGTTGCAACAGAAGTATTTCCAAACTTAGTTATTACTTCTCTTGGTTCTGAGATCTCTACAATCTCACCAGTTAGTTCAACATTAGACATTCCGTCTCTTATTTCACTTATTTTCATACAATTCACCCCAAATATGCACCATAAAGCAGTGGAAGTAAGATCGTTACGTCGCCTTCGACATTAACGTACTTTGCTTTAGGTTTAACTTTTCCCCATGATATTGCTTCTTCGAGTTTCGCACCGGAAAGGCTACCGTCCCAGTCTACTGCAGTAGTCATATAAATTGCATAATCCAACCCTTTTTTAAACTGGTTCCACCAAATAACATGGTGTTTGGATATCCCCCCGCCAAGCATCAGTGCACCGCTTTTCTTGGCAGTAAATACCATATCTGACAAAACATTCTCATCTGCTATTGCATTTATTCTAAAATTCCTATCTTTCTGAGAGTACATCCAAATTTGAGAGCCGAAACTGCCATCTGTAAATCCCGGTATTATTATAGGTATCTTATTTTTCCATGCCCAGTAAGTTATAGAGTCCTTTGCATTAGGCTCATCCTTTATCTTTTCGCCTATAAACGAGATAAGCTCACTTGTAGAGTACTCCTTTTTTGATTGCGCTGCTAGCCTCAAAAGAGGGATGAGTTTGTCTTCTAATATGTACCCATAACTTTCATCCGGAATAAAAATATTATATAAACGATTTATTTTATTCTCTCTTAGCTCCGCGTCATTTGCAATTTCACTACCCCCATAATAATCTTTCCATACTTTTGCTAAGTCGTGATCCATCATTCCACAGGTAGTTATTATTACATCGACAAACTTGTTCTTTACCAGGTCTTTTATAACTCCTCTAGTTCCTGTTGAAATTATGTCGGCTGGAAAAGAAAGAAATTTTACACATTCTTTATCGCTCTGCATGTCGGAGAATATTTTTACTGCAGTTGCGAGCTTCTTTGCGGTGAATCCTCCCGTAGACTAAAACAGA
>JAJYZA010000006.1 GCA_021800365.1 Nanobdellota archaeon | reverse complement strand
CCCAATTCCTGGGCAACACCGCGAGCAGTCTCTCCTTCATATCTCCCCACGGTTCTTACAACTTCATCCAGCGACATTATCTTAGCTACTTTGATCACAGTCTCTTTGTCTTTTGTATCTCTAGCAATTTTTCCCAACCCATTAGCAACACCACGAGCAGCCTCTCCTTCATATCTTCCAATGACTCTTGCAGACTCCATAACAGTCTCTTTATCTTTCGTATTGTAAGCAACATCTGCCAACCCATTAGCAACACCACGAGCAGCCTCTCCTTCATATCTTCCAATGACTCTTGCAGACTCCATAACAGTCTCTTTATCTTTCGTATTTCTAGTAATCTCTCCCAACCCCCAAGCAACATTGCTAGCAGTCTCTCTTTCATATCTTCCAACGACGTCCACAACCGCAGCTTTAGCTTCTAGTCCAACGGCATCTATGTCTACGAGCTGCTGCGTATCGAGTACCTCTTCAAGTTTCATAGTTTCCTGCAGTTTTTTATATATCATAGTAAGAATGGGAGCGTTATATAAAGCTTTTAATTTTAAAGTAGATTAAAACTGCGCTTTTATTATTTACGAAACTGACGTATACTTATTTTATCTGCTATCGGCTATGCCATATCTTTGAATCTAAATGTCTTATAATTTTATTATTTCTAACAACTATAAGCTGTAGTTGGGCATTTCCGCAGTAAATTTTATTAATTACAGATATAGCTTTTTTGTTCAATTAGATTTAAAAGCAATAAGGTATTCTTTCTCAATATCAGGAGGATTATGCCAGTAAAATTACCGAAAGAAACTTTAGATTTTTTTAAAAACAACGAACTACAGGCGAGAATTTTTCGTGAGACATTTGCACTTGAGGATTTAGAGGGAAATACTGTAGAGAAAACACCGCCAGAAATGTGGAAGAGGGTGTCGAGGGCAATAGCCAGTGTAGAAAGTGACGATAAAAAGCGAAAAGAATTTGAGGATAAATTTTATTGGCTATTAGAAGATTTCAAATTTGTTCCTGGAGGCAGAATACTTTTTGGTGCGGGATCACAGAGACAGGTGTCTCTTTTAAACTGTTATTATCTGCCGATAAAGAGCGATTCAATAAATGGGATATTTGATACGGCGAAAGAAATGGCGCAGACGTATGCGCGTGGTGGCGGTGTAGGAATAGACATCTCTATATTGCGTCCCAAGGGTACAATTGTCAATAATTCTGCTAGAGTCACAACCGGTGCAGTATCCTTTATGGAAATTTATTCTGTGACCACCGGAACGATAGGTCAAAGAGGTAGGCGTGGGGCTTTAATGATCACAATGGACGTTCACCACCCAGATATCGAGGATTTCGTATCGGTAAAGAGCGATAAAGTAAGTGTAAGGTACGCGAACATAAGTGTTAAGGTATACGATGACTTTATGCAAGCCCTGCAAAACAATAGCGATTATGAGCTTCATTTTAAGAATGACCTGGTTGAGAAGAAAAAGAAAATAAAAGCGAAAGAATTGTGGGATAAGATACTTAACACCGCCCTTAACACGGGCGATCCTGGGATAATCTTTTGGGACCGGGTAAAGAAAGAATCCCCAACAGAGTACGATGCTAAAATGGAAATTAAGGGGGTAAATCCGTGCGCAGAGCAGCCATTGGAAGCATATGGTGCGTGCGACCTAGGCGCCATAAATTTAAGTAAATTCGTTCTGAATCCGTTCACAAAAGAGGCCAAAGTTGACTGGGAAATCCTTGAAAAGGTTATACGTTATGCCGTAAGGTTTTTGGATAATGTTTTAGATTGCGGCTATTCCAGACATGCTCTAAAAGAGCAAGCTGAAGCAACAATGTATGCAAGAAGAATAGGATTGGGCGTTATGGGGTTAGCCAATATGTTTATAGAACTAAATATAAAATACGATTCTGAAGAAGCGATAAGATTTTCCGATGAACTGTTTAAGAAAATAAAGGAGCTTGCGTATGATGAAAGTTCAAATCTTGCTGCAGTAAAGGGAACTTTTAAGGCCTTTAATAGTGAAAAACACCTGCAAAGAGATTTTATTAAGCGGCTTTCCGAAGGACTTAGGAAAAAAATAGAGAAACAGGGTTTGAGAAATAGCTGCATATTAACCATTGCGCCAACCGGTACTATCTCGACATTGGTTGGAGTCAGTGGGGGGGTAGAGCCAATTTACGCCTTAAGTTATATTAGACGATCAGAGTCGCTTTCTGCAGAGACATTCGAGCTATTAGACCCGTTCGTAGATGATTATATGCACAGATTTAAGATAATAGACAAGAAAAATTTACCCCCACAATTTGTTGTAGCTCACAAAATCGACCCATTCTTTAGAGTAAAGTTACAGGCGACTATACAAAAACATATAGATTCTTCGATTTCTTCAACCGTAAACCTTCCGAAGACGGCTGATAAAGAAACGGTAAATAAAATATATACGTATGCATGGCAACTTGGCTGCAAATCTATAACCGTATATAGAGAAGGCTCTAAAAAAGATATCTTATCAGCAACAGATGAAGGCACCGCAGAAACAGCTACAGACATTCAAGAAAGACCGTATATGCTCAACGGAACGACGGTAAAATTGCCGACCTCCCAAGGAAACTTGTATGTTACAGTAAATAAGGACGATAAAGGACAGATAACAGAAGTATTCATAAGCATGGGTAAATCTGGCGAAATGGAGAAGAGTTATACCGAAGCACTCGGTCGTTTAATAAGCGTTTATCTTCAATCGGGGGGTAACGCAGAGAGAGTCGTAAAAACTCTTCGCGGGATAAGGGGGGGTAGTTCAATCTGGTTTAATGGGATACAGTTATTATCAGTGCCCGACGCAATTGCGAAGAGCATGGAACTTGTAATAAAGAACAAGACAGTAAACTCCCCGGATATAACTTTGCACGCTGCCGTAAGTGAAAATGGACCGGAAAAGCCAGCCGTTTGTCCATCTTGCCATCAAAACACCTTAATATTTGAAAATGGGTGTTATATTTGTAAGAATTGTGGTTATACGAAGTGCGAATAAAAAAGTATAATTACTACGATGTCATCGATTCAAAATGGGCTTATTTGTACTGCTCCGTTTTTAATTTGGCATATGCTTCCATAAAACCAGCAGTGTATAGCAGTCTAGTAAAAATCGCTTTAAAACCGGTTTTAAGACCGCCGGTTTTCAATTCAGAATAACTTGGAATTACATTAAGCCAAAAATTTCCCCATATCCGATCGTTTTCTATTCCGTGGCGATTGGGTCCCCTGTACATCGGATCTATTAATGTTATATGACCATTCTTATCTAAAAGTATATTCTTATCTCTTATGTCGCCATGTACATAACCATGCTGGTTTAGTATCGCTAAACTCCTTTTAAGTTCTTCCTTTGCTTTATCTGGGATGATTAAACTATAATTTAGTCCTCTCCCGTCTACCTTTTTAATAATGTAGCCAACCGGTACTCCTTGGTTATCTTCAACTAAGTGCAGCGGTTCCAGAGAATTTTCCGGTATTAGTCCATGCATTATCTTCTCTAGCCGATATTCATCAAATATAGTTCCATGTTTATCTTTTATCCACTTCCCAAATCGACCGTATTCCTTCATTTTAAGGAAGTAATCTGTCCCTTTAATTGGTCCAGATTTTTTCCAGCCCCTAACTTTTTCGATTAGTTCATTTAACGTTTCCGTCATTTTATTTTAATGACAAGAACTAGTATATAAACATTTACTTTTCTAACATAGTAAATTTAATTCATTATCTATTAGTTTATTGATTTTAAATAGCGGCATCCGCCAGCAAAAGAAAACTATTAAAAAGGCAAAAGTAGATATATGGTAGATGGAAATTACAGTTTTAGAAAAGGCTGATTCATCGTTAAAAATTAGAGTCGTCGGTGGTTCACAATCTGTGCTAAACTTGCTTAAAGAAGAAGCAGATCAAATCCCAGAAGTATCTTTTGCCGGCTTTGTAATTGAACATCCACTTAGTAAATCTTCCGTTTTTGTCATTAAAACGGATGGAAAGGATGCAGAGAAAGTTTTCAAGAAGATTTTAGACAAGACAGAAGAAGATTTGAAAGCGGCCAAGAAGCAGATATTAGGGTTATTCTAATCCTTCAAGAAGTCGTCGATATGCCGAAAAAAAGGAAGATAAATAAATTCATAAAAGAGTTGCTTTCAGGTGAAAAATACTATTCAATACTATTTTACATTGTAGTTGTATACCTATTATTTGTTTATGTAGCTCTTCCGTCCGTATATGCATTTAGTCCTATTTCATATATAAGTGCGGTTGTCTCAGGCAGTATGGAACACACGCAACCGACAATACAATTTACTTACAATCAATGGCTTTTACAGCACGGATTTAATTCTTCTGTTACTGACTCCTGGCCCTTTCAGAATGGGATAAATATCGGCGATCTTGCTATAGCATACAAAGCTACTCCTCAGCAGATAAATGTCGGCGACGTCATAATTTTTAAAGCAACTTATCAGGGCGTATCAGAGGAAGTTATACATAGGGTAATTAACATTAGTGTAGTTAATGGCACGTATTATTATACTACGAAGGGTGACGCAAATCCAACTTCGCTTCCATTCGAATATAATATACCGTACAGTGCGGTTATCGGTAAAGTAAACGCGGTGGTACCGTTCTTAGGGTATCCAAAATATTTAGAATATTTATTAGCATCTTGGATATGAAAATCGTAATAGCGCTAACGGGTATGCCTGGTAGTGGAAAGACCACGGTTTCAAATATTTTTAAGGAGAAGGGCTTTAAAGTGCTTATAATGGGTGACGCGGTAAGGAAAGAGATGCAAGAGAAAAAGATTGAAATAAACAATCGTTCCCTGAGAAATTATGTGCTAAAAATAAGAAAGATCGACCAGAATTACGTTTTAAATTTAGTAAAGAAAGAATTGAATGATTTGCTTAAGACTGAAGAAATAGTTATATTAGATGGAATTCGAAACATGTCTGAAATAAAAGAATTAAAAAAAGAAGCATTTAAAGTAGCCAGCGTTGCATTGATAGCAGATAAGGCTCTTCGATTTGATAGGATACGTAGCAGGAATAATTCTAGTGACGTTTCGACTTTTGAAGAATTCGAATGGCGGGAAGGAAAGGAATTAAAGTTTGGTTGTGGGGATGTAATTGCATCGAGTGATTACTTCTTAATTAATAACACGACCGTTGAGATACTAAGAAAAGATATAGATAGGTTAATTTTACGGGTAAGTTAATTATTTTACCAGCTTATTACGAAATAATCTCCGTTTTCAACTATCTTCTTGTTTGTTTTTATTCTACCGTTTGAGATATCTATAGTTATATCTTGTTTATTTATCCGAATAGATCTGCTTATAGTTAGATTATTATTAAGTTTTTTTATTTTTATCTCATTTTTACTGGCATCTGGATATATACCAAGAACGTATCTGTCTATTATAAATGGCAAAAGCCCAATTGACCAAGCCTGTGAAGGGCAGCCCATCGGTGTACCGTCCGGTTGGTATATTTCGTTTATTCTAGAGGAGCATTGCGAACCTAAATTTATTAATTCCAATATCTTCATGCAACGGTTTCCCAATTTTATTTTACCATTGCCATAAGCCGCAGCAGCCAATATCTCAGTTAAAATTGGCCATACTGCACCATTATGGTAACCATTGGCATCATAGTTCTTGTCTTCTCTTGATAGACTTTCTACACCGCAGTCCGTTAATAACCGATTTTCAGCATTTTCTAATATATCTTCTGTGTCACTATCATCACTCACACCATAGAAAGGCAGGAATAATTGATTTGCTGAATTTATGTCCTTGTAAAGCTGATCAGAAAAATAATCCGCTCTTTTGTACTTTTTTAAATTTTTAATTATACTCTCTGAACGTGCATAAAAATCGCTATTGCCGCCAGTTGCGGAGATGATTTCAGATCCGCATTTAAATGCGTTAGCCCACATCGCCTGTAACTCTAGCGAATACTCTCTGTTCATGCTGTCCATCCACGTAAGTTTTCCTTGGTCGTGTATTAGACCATTGTCTAGACTTTTCTTGCCCAATTCAAGTAATTCTAGAATCGCCGGTAGCATGGTTTTTAGAGTATCGGTGTCATTGGTCCATCTAAAGTACTCAAATGCTACGATTATAAATAACGCCGGCACATCGAGTGGATAAAGTCGCCCCCCGAATACGTTTGGCATTCCTTCAATTGTTTTTTCCTTTATTAGCCTGTACAATAACGATTTTACAAATTCTGTCTCGCCTATCGATAAAAATGATGGAAGAACCAATAATGCATCCCTTAACCAGACCTCATTAAAATATGGGTAACCCGCGTATATCTCCTTATCGATGAAATTGGAATAAGAATAAAGTGCATCTATCACATCTTTTATAAATCCGCCATTGATTACATCTAAGTTCTTAAACTTGGAAGAGACAGCATTAACTCTCTCACCATACTCCTTCGGGCCTAGAAGCCTATTTTTTATGTTTTTGGAGAGAATCTCTTTATTAATAAATTTTGTAGAGAATGCAACAGTAAGTGCATTAGAACGGCTTACTTTAGCTTTTATATATCCAGGTACGTATTTGTTTTGCACGTCTCCATCGTCAAAGTATTTACTGAATCCTTTCTCGAGCGCATACATCCCTGGAGAATGGATACCATAATATTCTTTCTTTATGAACTCTCCCGTATCGAAGCTGATATGGGCTGAGTCCCCAGCCGTATTATAGATTTTTACTGTCTCCCGTGAAGAATCTAGAGAGTACCATTTCCCTTTTTTGTAGTTTTCGGTCCTGTCTCGTATATTTACACCTACTTCCATTTCGATATCGGCATCGAACCCGGGCGTTACCGTAACAAGTATAACATCTTCGGCACATACCACCTCTTCTAGTACAGAACCTGCTGCAGTTTTAAAAAATAATCTGGAAAAAAGGGTATTATAGAATTCGAATCGATCAAAATTTGTCTGAGAAAGGAACTCACCATTTAATCTAAACGCAAAATAATCAAAATATTTCTTATTCTTTTTCCATATGCCGCACCATTTAGAGCCGAATTCCCCATTATTAAACCTGAATAGAAACATGCCATCCTTAGCTAGTACATGAACTTTCTCTGCCATATATACGAAATAGAACCTTACAATTTAACACTTGACTTTTTACTAAAAACGGCAGAAACGCTTAAATAGTCTAATCTGCTAAGAATGTAATAAATCGAGGGATTATATGATAATAAATTATCTTATAAGTGAAATAAATGCCAAAAGAGAGAAAGTAATAGCTCCAGAAACCCAGATAGGGATTGCAAACAACATAACGATAACTAATATAGAAAAAGAAGATAAGTTTAAGATACTTAAATTCTCTTTCAAATTTGATGCGGCTTTCACCGGAAATTCTGCAGACGAAATAGGTAAAATAACGGTCGAAGGACTAATAGTCTATACCGGTGACAATATCGAGAAAATTTACAAGACGTGGGAAGACTCAAAGAAACTAGATGAATCCGTAACGGAAGAAGTTCTGCAGTCAAGCTTGAACATAAGTATCCTAGAAGCGATGTCTATAGCTAAGATATTGCAATTACCTTCTATTCTCCCCATGCCAAAAGTTTCTGCTTCTAATCAATCAAGCGAAGAGACACAAAAACACGAAAAAAAGAAAAAATGATTAAATTAGCTATAAACAAACAAAACATAATAAAAATATTAAATCAAAATTCGATGTGTTATTATGCCTGAAAATGAACAGGAAAAGGCTGATGCGGCTACTGAGAGCAAAGAAGATGCTGGACAGCAACAGGAAACAGATTATAAATCTAAATATATTTATCTATTGGCGGAGATGGATAATTATAGAAAAGCCCGTGATAAGGAATTGTCAGAATATATAAAATATGCAAATGAGAAATTGATTACGGATATGTTAAAGGTACTTGATGATTTTGACGGTGCACTTAAAACCGGAGACGATAAAGTAAAGTTGCTACTGAATTCGCTGGTATCCGTTCTACGCGCTAATGGCCTCAAAAGATTAGATGTGGTCGGAAAGGACTATTCGCCAGAGATAGCCGAAGCCGTGTCGACGGAAAAAATGCAGGACAAAAGCGGTAAAATAATCGAAGAGATACAGCCAGGATATGTATTAAATGGTAAAATAATAAGATATCCAAAGGTAAAGGTAGCGATATGACAGAAAAAGAAAAAATTATAGGAATAGATTTAGGGACCGCTAACTCACAAGCGGCAGTCATTATAGCAGGTAAGCCTACGACGATACCCAGCGCAGAAGGAGCAACAATAGCAGGAAAGATGTTCCCGTCTGTTGTAGCCTTCACAAATAAGGGAGAAGTTTTAGTCGGGGAGCCTGCAAGAAGGCAGGCCGTGTCAAATCCAGCGAACACTATCTTTGCTGCAAAGAGGAAGATGGGGACGGATTTCACTTATAAGATAAACGATAAAATATACACTCCACAACAAATATCCGCATTCATATTACAGAAGATAAAAAGAGATGCAGAGTCCTTTTTGGGTACAAGTATAAACAAGGCGGTAATAACGGTACCCGCGTATTTCAATGATAACCAGAGACAGGCTACTAAAGACGCCGGGAAAATAGCTGGATTGGAGGTTGTAAGAATAATAAATGAGCCTACTGCAGCTGCGATGGCATACGGCTTGGATAAGTCAAATGAACTAAAAATACTTGTATATGACCTAGGTGGCGGAACGCTAGATGTTACTTTAATGGAGATAAGCGGAGGAACGTTTGAAGTTCTTGCAACATCGGGAGATGTAGAACTAGGTGGCGTTGACATGGACAATGCACTTATCGATTATATAATAAAAGACTTTAAATCAAAAGAAGGTATAGACCTAAAAGACGATAAAGTGGCTTATCAAAGAATCCGCGATGCGGCCGAAAAAGCCAAGATAGAACTTTCTTCAATGTTAGAAACTGACATTAACTTACCATATATAACTATAACAAGTAGTGGACCGAAAACCTTAGAGATGAAGATTTCGCGTGCCGTTCTAGAGAATTTAGTAACTCCAATCGTAGAGCGCTCAAGGCAGCCGATAGATAATGTTTTGAGGGATGCGAAAATTTCAAAGGACGTCATAAACAAACTAATACTTATAGGGGGACCTACAAGAATGCCGATTGTACAGAAGTTTCTGTCAGATATATTCGGGAATAAAATCGAGCGCGGCGTAGATCCAATGGAAGCAGTAGCTATAGGTGCGGCCATCCAAGGGGCGGTTCTAGCCGGTGAGATAAAGGATATAGTCCTATTAGATGTTACTCCGTTAACCCTCAGTATAGAAACTCTCGGTGGAGTAGCTACACCCGTAATAGAAAGAAATACAACAATTCCAATAAAGACAAGTAAGACGTTTTCTACGGCAGACGATTATCAGACCGTAGTTACTATAAATGTTTTGCAGGGTGAGCGCCCAATGGCAAAGGACAATATAAGCCTAGGCTCATTTAACTTGGAAGGGGTTCCCCCAGCTCCGCGCGGTATACCGCAGATAGAGGTTACTTTTGATATAGACGCGAATGGCATACTAAATGTCTCAGCAAAGGACACCGCCACTAATAAGAGCCAGAAGATAACTATAACCGCGCCGAATAAACTATCAAAAGAGCAGATAGAAAAAATGATAAAAACTGCAAAAGAGAATGAAACGGAGGATGCAAAACATAAAGAGGAAATTGAGCTAAAGAATGAGACTTCTGCTCTTGCATATTCGCTTGAAAAAACGCTAAACGATTTTAAGGACAAGATTGGAGAAGAAGATAGAAAGACTGGAGAAGAACTGATTAAGAAGGCAAAAGAGGATACAGCAAAGGAGGATATTGATGCCGTAAAAAACGACAAGGACAAGCTTACAGAGCTAATAAACAAAATAGGGACAGAGTTGTATAAATCACCGAAGAACGACCAAAACAAAGAAGACAATAACGATAAAAATCAAGAAACTCCCGGGTAAGAAATTTGAACAGGAAGGTACTCTCAAGATATGGATAAGGACCCCTACGAAATCTTAGGGATAAGTAGAAACGCCACGGCTGAAGAGATAAAACATGCTTTTAAATCGTTGGCTAAGAAGTATCATCCGGATCTAAACCCCGGAGACAAACGTGCTGAGGAAAAGTTTAAAGAATTAAACGAGGCTTACAGAATAATTACAAATAAAAGCACCTCAACTGATAATGGTACCAATGAGGGATTTGGCGGTTTCGAAGATATATTCGATTTTGGATTCGGAGACATCTTCAGGAATTTTGGTTTTGGTTCGGATTTCGATTCGAAGGGGGAGGATTTAAGATACGATCTTAATATCACTGTAGACGATGTTTTTAGAGAAGGCTATAAGACTATTGCTCTCAGACGTGCAGTCACCTGCAAGAATTGCGGCGGAACCGGAGCAAAAGAGCGACATACCTGTTCAAAATGCCGTGGCAGCGGCAAGATAAGGAGGTCCTCTAGGCAATTCGGTTCAATGTTCATAACAGTTTCTGACTGTGATAATTGTGGAGGATCGGGTTATATTGTCGATAAAAGGTGTGATAGTTGCAATGGGAAAGGTACCATCTACGATAACGATACTATTCAGATAACAATAAGAAAAAATGTATACGAAGGATATTACACAATAATAAAGGGTCACGGCGGGCAGGGAAAAAGAGGGAACGGCGATCTGTATGTAGTTTTTCATATAGTCGGCAATAACACATTTAAAATACACGGAACCGATTTAATCTCAAATCTGCATGTTGACATCAGAGATATAATTAATGATAAAACTATCGAAATCAAGACTCCCGAGGGAAATTTAAAAATTACTTTAAATAAAGGCGAGAAAGGGCCTATCATTATAAAAGGTAGTGGGTTATTTGGTAAGAACGGAAAGCGCGGGGATATCGTGCTTAATCTAATAATGATTGTACCGAGCGATGTGAGCCCAGAAAAGCTAAAAGAATTAGACAAGTTGCTAGGTAAGCGGATAGAACCGTTTATTTCCATGGAAAATTGATGTTTTAAACAAAAAGCATCACATATTTGGAAATACAAAAAATCGTTATACTTTATAAACCTCTATTAGTTATAATCAATATGACGATAAAGGGCAAAACGCCTGAGATAAGTGTTGTTATACCTGCTCTAAACGAAGCTAAATACATACACAACGTTTTTGATGGACTTAAAAAACAGACTTATAAGAACTTTGAAACAATAGTGGTTGATGGAAACAGCAATGATGATACAAGACGGATTGCACGGAAATATGCTCGTGTTTTAATCCAGCACAAGCGTGGCTTGAGTTTTGCAAGAAATTTGGGAGCCAAGGTCTCAAAAGGCAGAATAATCGTGTTCCTCGATGCCGATACGAAGCCATTAAGAACGCTGCTTGAGAACTATAAAAAAGCATTTAGTGATAGTGAGATAGTGGCTGCTACGGGTCCGATTTATCCTCTAGAAAAAGTAAAGAAATCTATATTCGGCGGCTATAAATTCGTTTCGGTAAATTTGGTAAAATTTTCTATAAAGATACAAAAGCCATTTCTTATAGGATCTAACTTGGCTGTGCTTAAACATGCCTTTGAAAAAGTCAAAGGCTTCAACAATAATTACTTAACCTGCGAAGATTGGGATCTTTCGCAGAGAATAATCAAATATGGTAAAATAAGATATGTAGACAATGCGATAGTATATACAAGCGCTAGGAGGACAGAACGGTGGGGAATATTAAGATACACGTTTTATACTGTAACTAACCTGTTTAGATTTTACCTTGCCCATAAACCGAATACAGAATATGAAGTTATCCGGTAAAAGACTAGCTTAAAGGTCTAAATGGCAGGTAATGCTTAAATATCACTGTTTTATTAGTAATTTATGAAAGCCATCGGCATAGTAATAGTCCTATCTTTAATAGCATTATCAATAGGTACGGTCAATGCGCTACAGCCGGCATCAATAAGCCTAACGATTCCGAGTAATGCAAATTCGATTTTTAATATAAGTTTTTACAATAATGCAACTCAAACTGCAAATGTGACTATAGACGTAGCACAAATGAGAATAGAATACTCAGCATTTTTCTCCGGTATAGGCGTAAAACCTACTTCATTTACATTGGCCCCCGGTCAATCTCAATATGTTCTTTTTTCTTTTAACCCCACACAGCCGCCCTATCTAAACTCGCATCTTATAATGAACGTATCCTATACGCTTAATGGCGTACAGAAAAATTTGATTATATACGCAGCAGTAGTGCCAGTGCAGAACCTAATAAGCAAACTAAATGCACCAGCCTCTCTTAAACCAACAAGCCCACTGGTCTTTAACGTTACGATAATAAATGCACTTGGTCAGGATGCCGTTATACCAATCGCATATACATTGAATGCCTCTAACGGTGCGGAGATCGCGGCTTTTTCTGGCACTGCAGTGTTGACAAATCTAGGTACTGACGAATTTACTTTTTCAATTCCATTAAATGAAACCCTTTTGCCCGGCACTTATAACCTTAGTTTTACGACTAATTATGGTGGTCAATCTTCTGGTTCTGCATCTAAATTAGTAGAGATTTTGCCGTACACCGCTTATACGAGCAGTTCTTCCTCGGATATTGGCATCTTTGGAGGTACAGTGACCACTACGATAACCAATACTGGCAATAAAAATATCTCGCAAGGGAACCTAACTCTTTCAATAAGTAAGTTCAATTCGGTTTTTCTTTCTTCAAAATATTCTTCACTCGGTTCGCCGCAGATTTCCGGTCTGGTTCTAAGTACTAGTCTGGCTGCGTTGGCACCAGGGCAAACTTTAGAGTTGTCCTACACGGTATCTTACCTGCCTATTTATTTAATAGTTATAATAATAGTGGCTGCAGTCTTAGTTTTCTTGTATTTTAATCGTAAAGTCATTATAACCAAGGAAGTCGTAGAACATAAGGTTGTAGAAGGCTTCGTAGATGTAAAACTGGCCTTAAAGGTCAGAAATGTATCAAAGAAACCACTTAAGTCTCTTACAATAACTGATTTTGTTCCGCCGAATGCGCTTAAGGTGCATGCAGTCGGTCCAAAAGAGGCGAGAATATCAAAGGTAGCTACTGGGCTTAACATTATATGGAAGGAAGTGGAACTGCAGCCCAACGATGAGATATTGCTTATGTATGAAATAAAGAGCAAACTCGGGATTGTCGGCAACATATATCTGAAACCAGCAATGTGCTCATTTGCGTTTAATAACAAGAATTATACTAAAAAATCTAATTCACTCGTTTTAAATATAAAATAGCTAGCAACCATACATCGGAGTTATAAGTTAGCTTATAAAAAAGATTAATATAACCTATCTGATAAATATAATGTTGTTAAATGCGCCCCGATAGTCTAGTGGTCTAGGATAGTGCCCTGTCACGGCATTGACGCGGGCTCGAATCCCGCTCGGGGCGAATTTTAATAATAGCGAGATGTGCTCTTAAGTAAGATATATTCAGAATCATCAGTTAAAATAAAACTATAAATAACTTTTCTAATCAATTATTAATATGGATAAGTTAGGAAGGAAATTAGACTCCTTACTAGTCCAGGTAAAAAAAGAGTTGTCTTCTACGGATTCCGCAAAGCCCTTCTTACCGCATATAAGTCTAAATCCGAAAGATTATTCGATTAGGAAACACCTACAAGGAGGTACAGCTTACTTTAATTGCAATACGTGGCGCCCCTATGGCAATATAGAAATAGACAAGAGGTACCTAGCCAATACGTCACTTGCGGAGTTAGTAGACACGATAAAGCACGAGGAGGCACATCGTGTAGACTTTATCATCAGCACGAATAAAGACGATAAAGACTTTACGCGTTACTATCAGCATGGTGCAGTATGGTTAAGCGTATACGCATCTTTAACTACTGATTTGAGTTTTATACACTCCTACTACTTATGCAAATGCGGTGTGCAGAAAAACTTAATGTACCGTAATCTTTCTTTAAACCCTTCGGATAAAGCAGGCCTTGAAAAGCAGTTTAAGTGTGGAGAAATTTTTTGTAAAAGGCCTTACGAAATCGGAGGCATATACTTATTAAACACCTCCCTTAAATACCCAACAGAACCAGAACAGGTAAAATACGTGGCTTTCGTGAAGCGAGTAATAGACGAGGCGAAAGCGTCGAAAAGATGGCTGTTCCTGATAGGCAAGAATAACGACTTAACACTTCTGGCCAGCGGAGAAGAATGGAAATTTAAGCTAAAATATGAAAGTACTGTGGGCGGAAGCGGGTGGCACTTAAAATTCGAAAAAGTAAACCAATCACAAGCATGATCTTGCTATTTTTATATAAGAACGGTTCTATTAAATTTGATTATAGCTATGGAGATGAAACTAGGAGGCAAAGACCACTCAAAAAGTATATTTCGAGCTTACGACGTACGGGGTATATATGGAGAGTCTATCGATGAGAGTGATGCCGAACGCATCGGTAAGGCGTTAGCTTCTGTATATGGGTCGGGTAAACAAATAGGAGTTGCAAGAGACATTCGCCTAAGCAGTAATTCGCTCCACGACGCTCTCGTTAACGGGCTGCTTTTCGGTGGAAGTAATGTTGTAGACTTCGGCGAGATCCCTACCCCACTCCTTTATTTTGGTACATGGTATCGCGGATTGACTAGTGGCACGATGATTACTGCATCTCATCTTCCGCCAGAATGGAACGGGTTTAAATTCAGTGGAAATGATGGGATAACCCTATCTGAAGGGACCGGTCTAGAGGAGATAAGAGAGGCCTTTGCTAGAGGGAATTTTAAGCACATCGAGGGTAGTAGCCATATGACCAACGGTGTAGTCGATGACTACATAGATTATGTCTCCAAGAAGATACATATCAAACGCCCAGTAAAAGTGGTTTTTGATTTCGGTAACAGCGTTACTTCAGCGGTAGTCCCAAAGCTAATGCAAAGATTTGATGTCAATGCATCTTGGATAAACGAGACTATAGATGGCAGGTTTCCGAACCGCGCATCCGAGCCATCCGAGTCTTCATTGCAGGGGTTGAAGGCGCGAGTGCTATCAGAAGAAGCCGATATTGGTATCGGGTATGATAGCGATGGCGATAGAGTTGCATTTGTAGATGAGCGCGGTGAAATATTCGCATCTGGGGACGTCACAATTCCTCTACTGGCACAGTCCGCGCTGCATGATAATCTTGGTGGTAAGATCGTCTACGACATAACTTGTTCCTCCGCCGTTGGGGATTACATACGTAAATTGGGTGGTGAGCCAGTCATCGTTAGAGTAGGACACAGCTACTGTGCAAAAGAAGTGTTGAAGCAGAAAGCTTTATTTGGAGGCCAGTATTCTGGACATCTTGCTTTTCCCGAAGTAAACTGTGCTGATGATGCAATTTTTGGCAGCTTAAAATTATTAGAAATCCTCGCGTCTTCCGGCAAGAAACTATCAGAATTAGTGGGGAAGATACCCAAATATTTTACTAGTGGCATGAAAGAGATAGCATGTGGCGATACGTTAAAATTTGCAGTTATATCGAAAATAGCAAAAAAAGCAAGGCGGTTGGATTATAAGCTAACCACTCTAGACGGCGTTCTTTTATCTGATGAGCAGGGGAGGGTGCTTATAAGGGCTTCAAATACATCACCAATAATAAGAATCAATTCAGATGGTAAAAGCAAGGGGGTATGCGATGCCTTTCAGGAGTTGGGAGAAAAGTTAGTTTTGGAGGAGATAAATAACAATGGTTAAAGAAGCAGTGATACTTGCCGCAGGCGCAGGAAAACGGATGAAAAATGGCACAAGTGATCAAATCATACTATCTACACCAAAGCCTTTACTAAAAATAAACGGAAAGCCGATAATAAGCAGAAAAATAGAAGAGCTTATTGATGCCGGTTTTGAAGTTTTTGTAATTGTAGACCGTAGAGACCTTAAAAAATTTAAAAGAGAATTGGACAATTACAAGGTGAAATTCATCATACAGGGTGAGGAAAGAGGGACAGCGGCGGCTCTGTTTGCTGCGAAAGGCATGATAAAATCACCATTTTTCCTTGTCATGATGGGCGATGATATCTCAAATTTGAACGTGCGGGAACTCTTGGATGATAACCAGCCGGCAGTTTTTGGATTCGAAATCGCGGATGTAAGCGGCTACGGTGTTCTAATATCAAACAATTTAGGGGAAGTGACGGACATCGTAGAAAAACAAAGAAACGGGAAGGGCTTAGCTAACACTGGGATATATGTAATGCCGAGAGAATTCTTTGATGTCTACAAAGAGATACCAATCGATGAAAAAAGCGGTGAGAAATTTCTTACTTACGCAGTTAAATTATTGCGTGAAAAAGGATTTAAGTTTAAAGTTAAAAAAATAAGTTTTTGGTTCGGCATAAATACACCAGAACAGTTAAAGGAAGCGGAATCATATATAAAAACTTTAAATACACGCTCACTTCACTAAATAATATATGTCTTGGATTATACGGCCGGCTAGAATTGAAGATTTAGGTGATTTACTGGGATTAACCTATCAATTGAGCAAAAAAACAAAGGAAGATGAGCAGATAACGAAGGATACGTTTGAGCGGAGCCTAACTGCGATCTTAGAAGATAAAACTAATCTCCTAGTGGTATATGAATCGGAGAATAAAGTCGTCGGCACGGCGACTTTACTACTGCAGTTAAACCTCTCTCACGGTGCAAGGCCGTATGGGCACATAGAAAATGTAGTTACCGACAGCGCATATCGTGGAAAAGGCGTCGGAAAGGCCCTGATAACATACTTATTAGATGAAGCACGAAAAAGAAATTGTTATAAAGTAATTCTAGACTGTTCAAAGGCAAACATCCCATTTTATGAAAAGTGCGGTCTCGCACCAACCGGAGAGGTTGAAATGCGGATAAATCTTTAGACCAACAAAGCAAGTCTGCGCACAGAAAAGCTTTAAAAGTCGATTAATTGGAATAATTCCAATTTTTAAGCTAAAATCTTCGTAAATAATGTAAAAAAAGGTATTTATTATAGTAATTACTTAAAAAATCAATTAAGTCAATAGGGGAGGGGAAATATGGTAAAGTCTAAGCTATCTTTAGCGGAGTTTCTTGAATACGGTAAGGATAAGCCGTACGTGTTCTACAATGCGTTTCAGCGAGGTCTAGCTGCAATAAATAGGTATGGAAGGAAGGACGGACGGTGGCAGTTCTTAATAAAACAGAAGGATGATGAAAGAAATATAAATACGCGATTTGATTCAAGCGGTTTTGCGGACGAGTTTGTGTCTCTGTTAAAACGCGGCGCTAGAAATCCCAATATAAGGAACAAAATTATTACTATAATCGCACCACCGGGAGCCGGTAAAAGTGACTTTGTGAATACTCTTGTTGAAACCATGCGCGTTTATTCTGAGACGGACGAAGGAACGCAGTATCTCCTTAAGTTGGATTTAGACGGTCTTAGTAGCAATCATGCACTTGATGATCTTGGTGACATTAGAGGCGATTTTATTGCTGACGTACAAAATCGTCTTGGTACTACCGGCAATAGGAAGATAACCTTAGCTGAAAATATACAGGACGAGATTTATCTGCTACAAAGGGCTCTGCTTGGTCCGGGTAAGAAGACTGGCATAGAAGACATTATAGACAATTTGCAGGAAAGTACAAATGAATACTGGCAGGGTCCGACAATAAACAAGAGAACCGTTGGAAGTTCCACAAAAGATGAGGTAGTAGGCACGATAGTAAATTCATTAAAGAAATATGTCTTTCGCGAAGATGGAGAGCCAGATACTGAAAGAATACAGCGTATTTTGGAGAACTTAGTGTCGGTAGAAAAAGCTACGGATACAGATGTATTGGTGGTATCTGAACCTGTTGTAATGGCTGAAGATCAGCACGTCGACTTTAAAGGGATCTTTGGAGGAAAGATGTGGTACAAGGCATTAAATGAGCTTTCGGGCGACAATTCAAACGTCTTAGCTTATAATTTTGGCGTTTTGGGGGACCAATCTGCACCGTCACCGCGTGGGAACATAATACACCTTAGTGAGGTATTGAAAGGGTCTGCGTCGGTTTCAAAGACGCTTCTTGATTTTACCCAGGATATGAGGACAAAAGTTTCACCGTCTTTTAAAGAGTCATTTGATGCAGTGATTGTAGGAACAACCAATATGGATGATTATAAGACTATGACAGATACGATGAAGCCGTATCTTTTGCGTAGGCTTAATATAATCGTCTTTAGGTCAATGACAAAGATGTCAGACGCAGAAGCTGCTCTTGAAAACATATATACCGATGCAGCAAAGGAACTAGACGTGCATTATCCACCTCATTTCCTAAGGATGCTGGCAAGGGTGTGGGTAGAAGCGAGCCTATCTAAGTTCGAAAATATAACACTTAAGCAAAAAGCAGATCTTTATGATGGAATGCTTATACCCGAGATAAAAGTTTCTCTTGAGGATATAATAAGAGAAGCCACGCAAAAGCCATTGCTTGAATTGGAAGAGGGGGTAAAACTAGGCATACCGTATGACGACCTAATAAAATCTCCGGATAAATTGCGCAAGTACGCTCTATTCAGCAGAGAGATGGCCGTTAAATCTGCTCGTTTGCCGAAAGAGGAACTCGACAATAAAGTGTGCCTTGCAACGGTATTGGATGGCGGAACGAAATATCTGGAAGACTTCTTGAACACCTTAGAGGACCTATCCTCCGAGACAAAAACAAGACTCCAGCCTAGGGAACATGGAGATGGTGCGACTATAATAAGCGATGCTTACGGCGAAATAAAGCAATTCATGAAAACGGATGTTTCACTTGTAGAATACGGTGAGGAAAAGGTATATGGCCTAGTCAATAAGTATGTCATAAACGTATATTACATGGAGAAGCTGGGTGCCAGCAAAAAAGAGGACAAAAGCGCTAGAGTTCCAATGTTCGGTGTGACGCAGGCATTGGATTACTCCTTTGTGATCGACCTAGAGAAAAGAGCCAATATAAGAAGTGATCTAATGCGCGAGAGCATATATGGCATAATAAATGATAGGGCGATGTTTGACAACAAGAAAAGCGTTGATGAACTTGTTAAAGATCTTACACCGACTATAATCCAAAGACACCCCGAGATAGTAAAGGCAGTGGTGGAAAAAATCAGCACGACGGTCGCTAGCATGTCAACGGAGCTGGATCAGGATAGGATAATCAAAAAGTTAAAGGGAATCGGCTATTGCGATCAATGCGCAAGAGTGGCCTATAACCTGTTTACGAATAAAAGTTAAGGCTCCTTATGACTGAATCCGGGCTTGAAAAACTCGCCCAAAAGAAAGAGGAGACTACCGCCGAGACAATAGAGAGAAGTATAAAAGTTTACTCTCAGAAAAGCAATGGAAAGATTCTTCCAGATCTTCTTGGCGTAAAAGAGGTAAAAGAGAACTTGATGGCAGCCTTTGAACAGGCTGTGTATGTATCAAAACAGGGATACGTGCCGATACTTCTCCTTATAGGCCCAAGCGGAAGCGGGAAAACTGAACTTATAAACAGTGTTATAAGGACCTATAAGAGACATTGTAGACAGAATCCGCCGCTTACCCTTAAAATAGATGGGTCAAGATGTCCATACAATGAGAATCCATATAATCTATATAGATCAGTACTTTCAGATCGCTTGGCAGAAGTAATAAAGACTGGAGAAACTATGGCAAGTAACTTAAAAAGACCAGAAATTTGCAGTCAGTGTGAAAGTAGGCTAGAGAAAACACTAGTCACTGCGGATAAGATAGAATTAGAACCGTTGTTACCTCAATCTTCTGTCGTTGAACTTGGGGAAAACGTATTAACGCCATTTTTTATAAATATCTTAAAAAATGCGAATAGATCTATCCTCACCATAAGTGCGGATAAAACAAAAGTAGAACACATTAATCCAAAGGCATTTCAATTGCTTAGCAATCTTTATGACAACAATATAACGGATACCGTAGGAAACCATATCCCAATAGACGGCTTAATAATAATTCATAGTAACGAAGGTTTCATGAGGACAATGTCAGACGATGCAGAAGCCGAATCCAGACCACTGTTGGAAAGAATAATAAGAGTTGAGATGCGACGAAATCTGTCATATTCAGAAGAAAAACGCCTAGCAGAGAATTTTGGGTTACCATTCGTAAAAAAAATTCCAAATGCATTAGAATACATATCAAAGTTTAATGTCCTCTCTAGAATAGATAGCCAGATTATAAACGAATTTCCCGAAGATTTAGACGAGGTTCTGGAACTTTTGAACTATTACGATTCGTCAAAACTGGATGAACTCGAGAAAAACGTGACTCAGTCGATGTCGAAATTCCTAGAGAAGCTTGTGCCTAGTTATAATGCATATCTATCCAAGGAGGGCCATAACAAGTTTGCATATTACGAACTGGCGACTAAAAAAATAATATTTGACGAAGATGGAAAATATAAAAGTGGCTGGACTGAAGGGGTTTCGTCGCGATCTATAAGCACATTAGTAGATTTTAATCACAATTTCAGCGGTGTAAAAAACTACCTTTCCTTTTCAAATGTAAGAGATTACGTTTTAAATCTAGAAAATAAAATAGATAGCGGAGACACTGTAGAGATTATAAAGAGCTACATAGAAAAAGAAGTTGTCGATGCAGTGACCGCCGATGTGGATTATGCTATCTTATCTTTTTATTTTAGAGAGAAATTCTTAGATTACACTAGTACAGTCGAATCGCTTATGAACCACCTGCTGAACAACAAGGATGAGAATGACTTCAAAGATGAAAAGGGACATCTTTTAGAAGCAAGTATGCATCTTGACATAGATCTGCTAAAGAGTGGATTAAAGGATTTTAGATACATGAAAATGCCACTAGGGATCGCGAATTATTCAGTTAAGTTTGACGACCTATTTCGATTTATAATCGCAAGAGAAGATAAAGACCTTGTGAAAAAAGAAAGTAAATATGAGGAATTTCTCGGCGAAGAGCATAAAGACATGGATAAAACTACGGAGATGTATCGCTATGTAACGAGTTTCCTAAAAATCAAGCTTAATTATTTTGATGAGGCGGTTGACGAGGCGCTGAAGATTTACAAAGAGGGCAGTTTGTTTATATGAGTAATGAAATTGGGGATGCTGAAGACAAGTATAGGCGTAGGATAGATAAAGAAGATGACCTGATACTCACCTCTGAAAATATAGTTGATATAATGAACGGTCAGACAGTTATAAAAAGTATACCGGTCAAAATCAATCCGCGTATCTCATATAGCGGTCTGGGCGGCCCCGGTGGCGATGGCGACGGAGATGGAGACGATGATGGAGAAGGAGAAGGCGAAGAAGGTGAACCGAATAATGGGGGCGGTCCGGGCGGGAAGAGTAAAGTCAAAGTAGGTATAGATGCGAGAAGACTAAAACAAATTATGGAGAACTGGGGGTTAAAATTTACCAAACCAGGAAAGAAAAATAAAAAACTGCTTCAGGTGCTTATAGCTGAAAATGGAATAAACGAGAATCAGGAAAAGACTATAGAGGCCATGTTGGATAGACAGATGGCGACCGGAGAGTTCAAAAAGCAGCATGGTTTCAAAGTAAATGTAAGGGATGAGGATTTGCGTTATGATTTTATACATGAGAAATCAATACCGAATCAATCAGCTACGTTTATAATAGTTAGGGACGTAAGCGGGTCCATGGCACCATACACCGAATTTTCAGCGACCATTGCCGGATTAATCGAATTTTGGCTCAGAAATAAGTACGAAAATAACGTAAAGGTGCGGTTTGTAGCACATACAGATGTGGCGTGGGAGATAGGCACAAAGAGTAGAAAGGATTTCTTTAAGTTAATTTCCGAGGGGAGCACTGCTTTTAATCCAGTATATCAGACCATACTGGCGATGATGGAAGGCAAGCCATATGATTCTCAAGGGGCGTTTAAGGATAGAATAAAATATGAGGAAGAAGATGTTTTTGTGCTGCACATAACGGATGGTGACAATAACGGAGAAAGTATAAGTCCGATAAAAGACACATTGCAACAGCTAATTCCAAAGCTTACAAAATTATTTTATCTGCAGGTTGGCTTAACTGCTGGGAAAAACGGCGGCCAGTTTTATAATGGGATTTACATGTCTGACAATGAACCATTTTATGACTTACTTGTATCATTGGACAAAGAAAAGATAAAAGCGGTTAAATCCGGAAACGACGCTTCATACCAAAACGTTAAGAAGGTGCTGGATCAGTTACTGGATTAATATGAAAACCGAATCACTTGAAAAACTGCTGATAAATGGACGTGAAGTCAAAATAGTAGCGATGAGGGGCTCCATAATAGATGAAAAATACACTCGGGAAGCCAATAAAATAGCTAAGTTTATGGTGGAAAAACTTGGCTTGTCATTCGGCAACGTGCAATTCAAATTTCTTGATAATGAAGAGTTTGCCGAAAAATCAGCGCTGTGGCAGAACCCACTTCCGACTTGGGATACGGGCCAGAATAAGGTAATAAATGAAAATATGATGCAATATAGGCAATACTCGCTCTTTGAACAAGTCGGAAACAAATTCTATGCTATGGTAGAAAATCAGGAATATACTGAAGTATTTATAAACCAGAACGACACACGCGATGAGATATTAAGCGTGATCGCGCATGTTTATGGTCACCTTCATGTGATAGATAACAATAAATTAAGCAAGACGCTTGAAATAAACAACAATAAACATGAGTCATATCGCAGCAGGTATAGGAAAATAGAAGAAGTTATCGGCATAAACGAAACAGAAGAGTTTTATAACTTAACACAGACACTCAGCAGTCTAGTAGATATATATAAGGATTTACACAAAGAACCGAAATTAGATTATTACGGCAAAGAAAAAGATTTTCCTAAGCAGGACGTCTTTGATGTCTATAAGTTCGTACTTGACAATATGACTTGGAATGGCTGGGAAAAAGAAATACTCGACATGGTGTATGATATAAATCAGCTAAGTATCTCGGTAACACGACTTAAAATAATACATGAGGGATTTGCAAGCTTTGTTGAAAATAAATATATAGAAGAGGTCACGAAAGAAGATTTGGGGCTTGGCTGGGAGATGAAACACAAATTCTTATCCGTGGCAGATGTATTATCTGAGCCACAAATGCCTTATTTCTTGGGCTTTAGGCTTTTTCAGAACATAGAAAAAAGATGGAATGAAGGGAAGCATGGCCCCGTCTACGAGCTTCTAACTGATGAGGAAAAACGTAATTACAGTAAAAATGAGGGAAAAGGCCTGGAAGAAATACTGCACATAGTTAAGCATAACACAGACTGGGAATTCATATTTTCATATGCAAATAAAGATTTCTTAAAGACTCTTTCGGAGGAGATAATAGAAAAAAGGATGTTCTTGATAAAATCGCAAGTCGAAGATAGTCCATGGGGAAAGTGGATCTTAGATCGGATGAAAAAGACGATGCAAGAGGAGTTGGATCCGGACTTGATGAGGTTTGAATTGCTTTTAAGGACGGAGAACTATATGCCAATGATTTATATTCCAAAGGGCGAATTTCTCGGAGATAATCTACCGCTCAGACAGGACCTAAGTTTTATAAACCGCTATAGCAACATGCTTAAGAAAGAGAGTAAATTGTCAGAAGAAGTTACGGCAGTGTTTAGTCTTAATAACAAGATGACTAGGCGCTCTCTATTAAGACTATCTAAGTTATTGAATTTGCCGGTTTCTTTGGAAACAATGGACAAAAAAGGGCAGCCGCTAATACTCTATGTCGAAGTCGGTGGAAAAAAAGTAGAAAAGATAGAGGATGGCAGCGGACCGAGATTTGATTTAGAAGAGAAATCCGAATCGGAATAAAGTTGATTTTTCTAATGAATTTACCCTTCTTTAATGTTAGATTGTCAAAAGAAATGTTTTCATAGAAGCTTTCGCTGGCGCGGGACACATATTTAAAACTCAAGAATTTTTAGAATTAGCCCTTTATTTACATTGAAGTTTGTCTTTCTTACCGCTGAGTTGTTTTTCTCAACTTAGACGCGCCTTATCCACGATTCCAACCCGCTAGGTACAAATTCAACGTTAGTTACTTCATATTTATGTTTTGAAAGCGCAGAAATTAGTTTATGCCTGTTTTCCTCATTCGTCAATAGAAGTGCATATCCACCGCCACCAGCACCTAAAAGTTTGCCTCCAACAGACCCGTTTCTTTTCGCTATAGTAAATATATTTTCTATATTTTTGTTTGAGATCCCGGGCGATAACATCTTTTTGTGCTCCCATTCTTCTGTAAGAATCGGTCCCAAGTCGTCTAGTTCATCTTTATACAGCTTATTTTTTATTTCTACGGCCAATCGCTTCAATTCTCTGTAATGCTTTAGAACCTTCTCGCTGGAAAGGCGCATCTTTTGTCTTTTTATTATTTGACTAGATATTCGTGTAGAGCCGGTATTGACTAACAGAGCGCGGAATTGCAGGTCGTATATAGTGCTTTTCTTCAGGCGCATCTGGTTCACTACTACCTGTGATTTTGAGAATTCCATGAAATTAAACCCACCGAACGTTGCTGCATATTGGTCTTGCTTCCCGCCTTCAATAGCAAGATCCTGGCGTTCTATCTTATAGGCGGTTTCGGCTATCTCATAGTTACTTAGGTTCAAGTTTAACCAAGCATTGAAAGCGCCTACAAGTGCCACCACCATGGTTGACGAAGAACCCAAACCAGAACCGTACACTACATCGCTGTGTGTTATTATGTCAAAGCCCGTCTCCGGTGAGAAATGATCCATTATAGCATTGAAAAATCTGGATTTTTCGTGATTTTCCGGCCTAGTGTGGATGCTGCCGGAATAATCTATCCCAAAGCTTTCTTCGCGGATCCTAAATAAATCATCTTCACGAGGGCGTAGCGTCACATAGTCGTATTTAGCTATAGTCGCAGATATTACGGCCCCCCCGCGGGATTCGTAATATTCTTTTATATCAGTCCCGCCGCCGGCAAAGCTTATTCTTAAAGGTGCCCTAGATCGTATAAGAATCTCGCGCATACCAATTTACAACGCCACTGATTTAATAAGCTTTACCGGCCCGATTTTTTTAGAGAGGTAGCAGAAGCATGGCGGTTTAGTGATCACTGTATAAAATTTTCGTCCCTTCCGGTTCAAAATCTATATCCATCTCTTTAAGGCCAGAAAGAGCATCTCTTAACTTTTTCTGCCATTCTTTTTCACAATAAAAAGTAAGGAAACCTGAGCCACCAGCACCACTTAGTTTTCCGCCCATGGCACCAGCTTTGAGACCAGTAGCGTAATATTCATTTATTGTAGATGTAGATATCTTGCTGCTTAAGGAACTTTTCAGCTTCCAAGCCTGGTCCAGAAGACTTCCAAATGCGCTTATATCCCCATCTTTCAGTAAATCTCTGCCCTCCTCCGCTTGGTCACGCATCTTTTCTAGTACCTGTATCCTTTCAGAAATGTTCTTCTTTTGATCGCTTAATATCTCTGTACTTGCTCTTAAACCTGGGATATAAAACGATATTAAATTGTTTTTCAGTTCTTCAAAAGTGTTGTCAGAGAGCACAATCGGTTCTACGCTCACCTTTTCATCAGGAAAAAATTTTATGTACCGAAAACCACCGAAAGCTGCAATGTACTGGTCTTGTTTTCCTATAGGGTTTTTAAGAACTTCGATTTCGATACGACACGCTTCTTTTGCAAGCATAGCTGCCGATCGTTGGTTATTTGTATAAGCATCTAAAGCATTCAACAACCCAACAGTAAGTGAACTAGAAGAGCCCAACCCGCTTCCATGGCCAGGTATGTCGGCTATCGTCACGATTTCTACTTTCTTGTCAATCTTACAATCGCGCATGCACTCCCGTACTAAGTCATGTTTTATTTTATCTAGTGAGTCAACATTTTCAGTCTCTGAATAGCTCACTCGTATGTTATCATCGAATTTTGTGTTTACAGCCACATAGATATATTTTTTGATAGCCGTAGACAATACCGCGCCGAAGGATCTAGTATAAAAATCCCTAAAATCTGTGCCGCCCCCGAAGAAGCTAATCCTTACGGGCGTTCTTGAGATTATCATTTTATATAGTTAACCGCGTGCATTTAAAACCATTTTTATCGGTTTTGATATACCTTTATTTATTCACCGAAACGCCGCTCCTATTAGCTCGACTTTCTATCATCCTAATCGATTATCTACCTGTTTTTCCCGTACAAAAGATTTATATAACGTGTTGGCTCAATAATAGGGTATGTTATCAGGAAATTATATCGATTTGAATGGCATAAAAATGCAAGCAGGCAAGTCAGCTGCACTCAGCCCTGCTTTGCTTCCAGAGCAGATTTATCGGCAGCGATGCCCCACGCAGCTTTTCCGGCATACGCAAGTCTGAACTTATAATAGCAATAAAAGAACTATCAAATTGTTCCTTTTCTAAGGCCCAAAAAGCGATGTTATTTGAGGTATGGGCATCTTCCGGCAGTTTAAACGCCACTTCCTTCATAAATAAAATCTGTGGAAAATATGCTAATTCTAGGTCTGCTGCGTGGGCAAGATTCAATTATCTCAAGACACTGGGATTGATAATATCCGGTTCAAAAAATAACAGGGGCAGACCGTTAGAATTAAGCAAGCTTGGAAAAATGATATTAGAGGTGCTTTATGCAGAATGACATTAGACTTAGTAGATTGGAGGAAAGCTTGCTCTGTGCAGAAGACGTTCTCGGCGAAATAGAACGTTTTGTCGGTGGTCTACAGAGGTGTTTTAGAACGGTAGCTACAGATGGAATAGACAGCTTATTGCAGAAAGAAGTTTATGTCGAAGAGATTTTATTCCGAGAGACAAAGGAGGACGGTCCAAGCGCCTATAGTTATGATATAGAGGTGATTAGGATCAAAGACGGAAAACGCGCTTGCTACGAAATTTTACTGGACGTTACTTTCTATTATTCTCAGACACCAGGTAACTCAAAATATCGGGTAAATTACGTAAATTATAGTAACAAGACATACTTACAAAAAGCCTTAGGGCTTAGCTTGATGGCAGGTGCAGTCAACGCAAGTAGAAAAGAAACGAATAAATTACGTGGAGGTTAAACTAATATGATGACGGGCGGGAGAGTAAAAGGAGTAAGGGATTTTATAGGGAGAGAAGCGGTATTAAGGCAGCTTACGCTGCAAAAAATACGCGAAACTTACGAGGCGTTTGGATTTGAACCGTTAGAAACCCCTATATTGGAATATCTTTCTTTGTTTACAGATAAATCAGGGCCGGAAATAGAAAACCAATTGTACTCCTTTGAGGATAAAAAAGGCGAGAAACTCGCTCTAAGGCCAGAGCAGACGGTCTCTAGGCTAAGAGTGATAACTGAAAATAAATCTATATCGAAACCGCTTAAAGCTTATGGCATAGGTAACGTTTGGCGTTATGAAGATACTTCTAAAGGGAGATATAGAGAATTTATGCAGGCGGATGTCGATGTTTATGGATCGAGCAGCATAGCCTATGATGCGGAAGTCATAGCTTGTGTGGATGCAGCGCTAAAAAATGTCGGGATCACGGGATACAAGATAAGTCTTAATAATAGAAAAGTACTGAGGGATACGCTTGATAGCATAGGAATAGGTCCACTAAAAGAGGCACAAGCGCTGCGGGAATTAGACAAGATAGATAAAATCGGGAAAGAAGCCGTTCTAGATTCATTGTCATCTTTAGTCGGTAAAGATAAAGCCATAAAGATCATAGAGTTCCTGGAAGGAAAATACAAAGTAAAGAGCGAAGGGGACAAAGAATTAAATGAACTAATAAATTATCTAAAAAAATACGGCATATCTAACTTCCAGATAGATAATTCCTTGGTAAGGGGTTTAGCCTACTATGATGGGAATATCTTTGAGTTTATAGTAAAAACACCACAGTATAGCGGCACGATTGCCGGTGGTGGCAGATACGATAAGCTAAGCCAAAAATTCGGCGTATCGCTACCTGTGGTAGGTATGGCAATAGGCTTCGAAAGAATTATGGACATCTTAAAGGAGGCCCCTACAGAAGATTTTACGGAGAGATACTGCGTGCTTAATATAGACAACATCGACAAGGCAATAGAGGTTGCTTCTAAATTGCGTAAAAAAGGCAATAATACCGACATACTTTTGGATGGCAGTTCGCTGTCCAAGGGACTTTCCTACTGCAGCGCAAAAGGAATACGCTATGCCGTCATCGTAGGAAACAAAGACCTGCAGAAAGGCGAAGTTACTATACGGGACTTAAAGGAAAAGAAGGACAGTAAGGTAAAGGAAACGGAACTATAAAATAAGACGCCTTCTATCAGTTCAACGTATACTACGATTTGTAAACAGTACCAAGGCATTAGTAATACGACGTACTCACCTATTTGGTGTGCAGCCAGCACTGTGATAAGTAACAAAACCGTTTATTACTATAGTACTGGCGTAAGTCCAAACACGTGTACACCAGGAAACATAACGTACTGCGCTAATTATACCAAGAGTTAGTCCCTTGCTATCATAGAAACGTTCCTCTTACCAGAAAAAATCTAGCGTTTTACGGCTTCTTCAAATATCCGTTTTAGTTTTCTGTTTCGTCTCTCCATCGAGAATGGCCCAGTCTTTATCATTATTTCAGAATTTCTGCCCATATTAAGACGTTCTTTTTTGTGGGATATTAAATAATCTAAATTTTTATAGAGCTCTTCAGACATCCGTTTATTTCTATATTTTATGAGATTAACCTCACCAGTCCTAAAGTTGTTTTTATCCCAGAATACCCCCGGGTCATGTATTGTCAGGCCATTATAATGCGGTATTATCTTATCTTTAAGACCAAACATATCTGTGCCAACTATTGGCAAGCCCGCACGCATTGCTTCTAAACTAACGTTGGGATTTGGATCCACAAACGTCGGATATAAAAAGATATCAGACTCGGCATAAAGTGCATTCATTTGTTCTTGTGAATAGACGCCCCTAAGAATTTTTATGTCATATTTTTCAACAAATTTTTGGTCTTCTGGCAATAAATTAAAAATAGTTTTTATTGTCCAATTAATATCAGGATATTTTTTCTTTAATCTAGGATAAATCTCTTTTATTATATTAAATCCACGGTCATATACCCAGTTTGTAGCGGTTAATAAAGTTATCCCGGTATGCTTAACCTTTTTTATTTTTTCATAGTGCACGGTTACAAATACGGTTTCAATTTTATTCTTTATTATTTGAGAATGAATTCCATTCTCAAGAGCCTCTCGTGCGCCACTGGTTATTGTTATCACTTTTTTGCACCTATTTTGCTCGAGTAAATGCTTTATCCAAAATTTTTGGCGCCACCCCCAATTTTTGTAATTTAAGCCTACAAAAGCGTATGGGTGTTCAATTTCTACAACCCAAGGTTTAATATTAAGTGGGATTATACCGCGTGTTGAAAATATTAAATCAGCGCTAGTATAATAATAACTAAGTCTCGGTAGACCGGTTATTTTTATCACATTATTGCCTACAGTTTTTATTAGATAACTTTTATCGATTCTAAATCTATGCAGACTTTTTGGATAGTAAGATAAACTATTTGGTGTACCTTTAATCGCGCTTCTAGACCTATCAGAATAGTATAATGATGCAGCCGAGATTCCTTTAATGTCATATTTAATTCCCCGTGGTGGATAATTTATTGTTTCTTTGTATCGTGGGTGTAATCCAATGTTGATGAAAACTTTCATAAATTAGTCCTTATTAGCTTAAAGTGTTGGCATATTTTTTGTTGGCGCGCTTAATTTTATACGATTTTTTAGTTCAGTTATTACTTTATGATAAGCACTAAGCATTTTTTCTGTAGAAAATTTCCGTGCACTATAAAATGCATTTTTTTGTATAGAGTATTTTTTATTTTTCGATAGATTCAATATTTGCATTATATTTTTTCCTATGGCCTCTTCAGACAAATCTGTTAAGAACCCATTTTTTTTGTCTTTTATTATATCAGCCGAGCCATTATTTTCGGTTGTTAAAACAATATTTCCGTAGGCTAAAGCCTCTAATGTAGCTATGCTGAACGCTTCTTTCGCTGATGGCTGTAAAACTAAATCGGCAGAAGTAAGCAATTTCTCTTTTTCTTTTTGAGTTATAAAACCGAGTAGCTTTACATTATTTTTTAAGTTATATTTTGATATTAATTTTGTATATAAATTAGCAGCATCGCCCGTCCCAGCAATTACGAACAATATATTTTTGTCTAGTTTTATAAGTTTCCGAAGCGCTTTTATTGCAATCGATAGTTTTTTTTGCGTTTCATTTAATCTACCGATACTTACTATTAACCTTTGTTTATGTTTTAAAGCACGTAGTCTTTTTTTAATATCAAAATTTTTATTTTTAATTTCTATCCCATTGTGTATAAGTGATACATTAGCTTTACCATATTTTTGAATAAGGTTCTTATAGTCTATAGAGTTTAATGCAATTATTTTAAATGGCTTATCTTTTATTAAACGGTCTGGGTAGAGTTTACCAAACTTAAAATACGGATCGTGATTAATAAAAATCCCCGCTTTATAATCTAGGTGAAATTTAGAATTATTTAATAATATTAAGTCATCATGATTACTATTTGATATAACAATATCAGCATATACGTTATTTCTAATAAAAAATCCGTTACTTAATATATTTATTCTGTGAAATAAATATTTTATGAGTCTTTTAATAAGCGCAGATTTAAGTAGACTACTGCGTTTCAACTTCTTTGTTTTATTCTTATACGGATAAACCTCAGACACTTTACTTACAGAGATTGGGTAGCCTATGTGGATAATTTTATAATACTTATGTAAATCCATCGCCAAAGTTTTTACTACTCGTTGTCCGCCAGCATTCGTTTCTCTTAGTTGGATATCTGTTAAGGCCACTTGTAGTTTTTTGTTCATATATAATACCTACATAGCTTCTGTTATATATCTATTTTAACTCTATTTAGAGTCAATGTTTTTTATAAACCTTAAATAATCGACTTGAATGGGTTTTATTTTGTGTTGGTTATAAAAGTCTTTTACTGCATGAATAGATGCCTTAGATAAAGCCAACTTTTTATGCCAGTTTAATGAGAAATAATTAGTAAGAATACCCGCGAGTTTTACGGGATTTAGCGGCGAAACGAATTGTTTATTTACTTTTTCAACAATCTCCTTAGTACCAGTGTACTCTGATACAATAGTTGGTAAGCCGAAATACATAGTCTCTATACTAGTTGCGGGGAAAGCATCTCCTCGGCCAATATTAACAGCAACACTACATTTTTCTATTGCGTCTCTTATATCTTTTACATATCCAAGAAACAAGATATCTTTATTTTTACCGAGAGAATCTATCACTGCATTGTTATAAGCCCCAACAACATATAACTTTAAATCGGGAATTTGCCTTTTAAGCAAGTTAAAAGCGCGAATTATGATATCGGCGCCCTTATAAGAAGCTCTACGCGGGAGATAGGCTCCCGTTTTATCTCCGAGTGCTGCGAAAAACAGTATGTTGTGGCTGTTTAATTTTGGAACTTTCCTGAATTTTGGTTTTTGTACGAGTCTCGGATAAATTAAAAAATTCGGTTTATACGGAAAAAATTTGGATAGTATCTCATAATTCATTTTTCCAATAGAGATAAATGCGTCTGAATGGTGTAAGAGGTGTTTGAGTATAAAATTAAGTTTATTAAACTTAAGGTCAAATGGCAGACCTGTGTTAACCCAGATTAGTATCTTTCCTTTAATTAAACCGATAGCTTTTGATAATAATATTGAGGTATGGCCTGCCTCTACAATATAATATTTATAATGTTTAGGTAATTTACTAAGTTTTTGTATAGATTTAAAACTTTTTGAAATAAATCTCAATTCTTTTCTTTTAAGTTTAGTTTTTAACGAAAAATCAAAATTATTCTTATTTGGTATATACAAACAATCAGTAACTTTCTTATCTCCAGAACTTACCGCCCCGCCATGTATAATTAGTGTTTCTCTCCCGAGTTCTTTAAGTGCTTTTTTTGTATAACCTGTAATCCCCATATTAATTATTTATTTGAATATTCTTAAAGATATTTATTATTGTGCATAGTGCAAAACATCTCATAATAACATATAAATCATTAGATAGTGGTTTGCGGTAAAAATTATGCCCCGTCATTCCTCTTTTTCAATTTTTTTAATTCAGATAATGCACTCTTGATGTTAGGGTTATAGAGAAGATAGTTTTTATTTTTTATTATCTCTTCTTTCATATCCCACCATTTTAATTTTTTTAATTCCTTTATAATACCCGGCGAGAATCTATAATATAAAAATTTAGCAGGGATACCTGCATACACCCCGTATTCCTTAAGTTTTTGGTTAGAGGTTACAAGTGATTTTGTACCAATTACTGCCCCATCTCCTATCTCGCCTCCCCCCATTATAGTTACATCATCACCTATCCATACATCGTTTCCGATAGTTACATCGCCAAGCTCATATGCAGGTTCTCTTAATTCCTTCTTAAAAAAAGGAGTATAACTTATTTTATCTTTAAAAGGATATGTAGAGATTACACGAAGATTGTGACCCCCGCACATTATTATATTTAAGCGGCGACCGATCGAAACGTATTTCCCGATTCTTAGTGTCTGGTTTTTATTGGCCATAACTGAAATTAAATCTGCATAAGAACCTTTGCCTGCACTCACTTTACATCTAATTTTATTATAAAAATAGATATAAATCCCATCACCATATTTATGGCCAGGGTGCCGATCAAATAAATGATAAATTCTCGATAACAATATCCTTAATTTAAATCTCATAATTTTATGTTGATTTCAATGAATTTAAACTTATTGTGCTAAATGCTTTAATTTAATAAAATTATCGATTTTTATCAAAAATGTAAATTACTTTAGCTATGGTGTGTTTAAATAGAATCTTAAGCCCAATATATATGGAAATCACGCCAAATAATGTAAATCTTAGTGGAAGCTTTTTAGAATTATTTATATTAAAATCTCCCGAAAAATGAAAATGTGCACTATCTGAATTTGGAGAAAACGAACTAATAAAATTAAATCTTAATTTTTTATTATAAAAACGTAATTTATAATTTACCAATGATAAAGCAAATAACGTTAGTTGCATCCTATTAAATAACTTTGCCGTTTTTGTAAATGCACGCGGGTCTGCATTTTTACCGCGAGGAGTCAATGAATACTTGCTTAATCTATAGCTCCCTAAAATCTTAGGGAGATACGTTAAATTGTTTGTGATTGCCGCTACACAATTTATAAAATAATCTTCTATTATATCGTCATATGCTGCATCAGAAAGCACATCAAAACTTGGCTTTAAAACTTTATTATAGAACACGCGATCAAACATAATTTCATTTGCGTCGATAAAGTTAGATACTAAAATTCTTTCTGGGTCTTTGTAATTTGGTGGCACGTCGAGATAGCTATTTTTTATTACTGTCCCTTTCTCATTTATCACATTTTGTGAAGAAAAGGAGAAATGTGAGTGCAGTCGATCCATAGCTTCATTTTGTACGCGGAGCTTATCGTGGAAAAATATGTTGTCGTAATCTAAAAAACAAATACGTTTTCCTTTTGCATGTCGAATAGAATGTTCTCTATCTCTAAATAACGTAGTATTATCGTGAAAGAAAAGAGTAATTTGTATCCTATTCAGTTTAGACTTATTGTAAAGAAGGAATTTTTTTATAAGTTGGAGAGTTCTGTCTTTAGTCCCTCGATCATACGATAAGAAGATTTCCATAGGTTTCTTAAAGTCTTGTTTAAGCAAAGAATCTAAAGCTATCGACAAAAAGCGTTCACCATTAAATGTTACAATTATGCATGTAATATCAACGTGAGGTTTTTTATTTATACTAAAAAGGGACTCCCCTTTTGAGTAAGCTTCTCTTTTAAGTAATCTATTAAGCGTCTTGTCGGTTAGTTTTTGTAATCTAATATCCCTCCTTTTTAATTTAGAGCGCATACGAAAACAAGACAACCCGAATTTATAAATAATGCAAGTAATTGTGCTAAGATAGTTGTTTAATGGCCTCTTCTATAGCGGCATCACTGCCAAATTGGTTTTTCCAACCAAACGCAGCAACCTTTTCCGTACTTAATTCTGTTTTTTTGACATCCCCGCGCCAACCACGGCCTTCATACCCTCCGCTCAGTGTTATTTTTACATTGCTTAGATTAAGTCCCTTTATAACACTATTCGCTATGGTTATAATAGAAGTTGTTCCTTTATTTCCTAAGTTAAAAATGTCTGTCGCTTTTGACTTAGAATGCACGAAAAGCATTGCATCTATACAGTCACTTACATATATGTAAGATTTTGCTTGTGTGCCATCCCCAAGTATATTAAGGTTTTTCGGGTTTTCTTTAAGTCTTCTGATAAAATCAAATATGGCTCCGTGTGTAGAATTCTTTCCAACTACGTTGGCAAATCGAAATATCGAAGCCTTAAAGTCGTAATAACTAGAATAAGCAGAGATTAATGCTTCATCGGCCAATTTAGTTGCTCCATAAGTCGATATTGGCTTACAAGGCCCATAATTTTCAGGAGTAGGCATTACAGAGGCTTCTCCATACACCGCAGAAGTGGAAGAAAAGATGAGCTCTTTTATCTCCTTTTTTCGCATAAATTCCAGTAGATTCCTTGTGGCTTCGACATTCTGCTTAAAATCAACTTCTGGGTGTTCGAAACCACCCCGTACATCCGAATGCGCGGCGAGGTGAATTATAATATCGAATCTTGGTAGATCTTGAAACGTAGATAATTCATTTAAATCTCTTTTTAAAAAGTGAAAGTTTTTCATTTTTTGAAAATTCCGTATAAAACGATCATCAGGCACATTGGATAGGTTATCTATAACCGTCACTTCATTGTCTTTTATTAATTTTTCAACAGTATTTGATCCGATAAATCCCGCTCCGCCAGTAACCAGGATATTTTTGCTAAAAACCATATCTTAATAAGAACTTATATTATTATATACCTAACTTAGATTCGTTTAGCAAAAACTAAATTAATTACCATATCTGGTATATCGGCGTATTCATTATAAGCTGGTGAAGTATGTTTAACTTTAAATCCCGCAGACTTTAACCTTTTTTCTATATTTAAATAACCCCAGTGGCATTCTAACACAATGCGTTTAAATTTTCTCAAAGTAGCGGTCTTTGCCGATAGTATTATAGGATATTCGTAGCCTTCACAGTCTAATTTTAGGAGCGCATCGTTTATTTTATATTTCTTTATAAGTTCGTCTAAGGTGAATACCCTTACCCGTTTCCCTTGCCTTTTTTTATTCAATATCCCAGTGCTTTTTTCTCTGTTAGCTATATAAATGTGTCCTTTTTTCTTATCAACAGCTCCGTTTAACAAGATTATTTTTTTGTCGAGTTTATTGAGTCTTATATTCTCCTTTGCACTATTATATGCATAGGTAACTGGCTCCACTGCAATAACTTTACTAGCATTTTCTAATCCTCCAAAATATATAGCGGTATCACCTATATTTGCACCAACGTCTACCACAGTCTCTCCCCGCGATTTTAACCACTTATATGGTTCCTCTATGAAGTTTTCTACAATGATACTTGCAATATCAAGCTCTCTAACTTTAAATAAAAAACCTTTAAAAGATATTAGAAAAGAATTTTTGTCTTTTTTTATTTTTGCACCGTAATATTCTAATCGTCTATACGCGAACTCTTTATAGAATTCGCCTTGATTCTGCCGTGATAACGTAAACAGTTTGTTATCTTTTCTAAATATGATGTCTGCCTTTGCTCTTAGTCCTACTTTGACTAGATAGTACTCCCACCAATTTTTTATAAGGCCTTTATAAGAACTAAATCGGCTTATGCTTTTAATTACAGGAGTTCGCCTGAATTTTATCCTTATTTTATCAAATCTAGATATATTTTCCATTTATTATTTTATGATGTCAAAGCATAAATTCCTCTAGTGATTAGGATATTTTTCCTGAGACCATATTTTAATAAGAAGATTAGTATTATTATACTTGATAGGATCTGAGTAGTATATGGATAATTCACAGCACATACAAAAGGCCAGAAAATCGATAAAGGAACGTCTATCGGTAGATGATTTGATAGCGAAACTGGTAAAAGCTGCGGATGACGTGGAAAAAGCCGAGAACATCCTGTTTGAGGGGGTTTTTGACGTTTATTTCCTGTATTTTCCCGAAGCGGCAGCACTTCTAAAAGAAAGAGAATCTTTCGTAGCGGCATTGTCAGACCGCCTAGAGAGAAAAGATGTAAGCGAAAAGCTAAAAATAACGGATGATAGCATGGGGTATGATTTAGCTGAAGAGGACAAGTCCCTATTGTCATTGCAGATAAATGAGCTCAAGAATCTGTCTTCCGTGAGAAAACTCATTAAAGAACGCCTGGCAGAGGTAATCAGGCAAAAATACCCGAATCTTTATGCAGTCGCCGGCGAAAGCGTAGCCGCTAGGCTTATAATGCTAAGCAGGGGGACAAGGAAAATGATCATGATGCCGGCTTCAAAAATACAGGTGCTTGGATCGGAAACTTCTTTGTTCACTGGCGGAAAAGTGCGTACCCCGAAATACGGCGTGATTTTCAAGCACCCGTTTGTTGAAAAAGCGGACCAGAGCACGAGAGGCAAGATTGCTAAAGTAGTCGCGTCTTATATCCTTTTGGCCGTTAAAACAGATACGTTTTTGGGAAAGGACAAAGGAGACGAGTTAAACAACGAAATGAAAGAGAAAATAAATAAAATAAGCGATACAAAACAAAAATCGCGGGACAGGTCAAATCGCACTGCAAACTAAGTATTTAACGGATGGGCCACACTTGGATTTTATGCTAAAATGTCTTATAACGGCGGCTGGACTCGGGACGAGGTCGGGTTTGGATGGCAGGTCAAGAAAAGAAATGCTGCCGATCTACGACTACAGGGGCGGTAAGCTCGTATTAAGACCAATGGTGGATTGCATAATAACTCAATTTATGCGGGCTGGCATAAAGGAATTTGTAGTGGTATTAGATCCAAAGGACCATGCTACAAGGGATTATTTAAAAGCGGAATTCAAAGGCATAGACTTTGTTTACCAGGAGACCAAAAACGGATTTGGCGATGCCGTCAGACAGGCTAAAAACGCCCTTAAAGATGAATCATTTATATTGAACGCCGGAGATGGTATCCTTCTAGATCAAGAATTTATTACCGAGTTTGTCAGAAAGGCTGCCGATGCGCCATTAGAGAACCACCTGGTACTCATGGAAGTCGATAACCCAAAGAGGTACGGTGTAGCGAGCTGCAGTAAAGAGAACGACACTTTGCGAGTGAGTGCCGTTGTGGAAAAACCAGAGGTACCACCATCAAATCTAGCCCTATGCGCGCTTTATGCACTTAATCCAAAAGTTATGGAAAACCTTGAAGAAACTGGGAAGAACATAGAATTGACTCCTGCCATAAACAAGAGCATAACGGAGGGCGTCTTGACTAACGGAGTTAAGGTAGACAGAGCATTGTGGGTTAGCGTCGGCATAGCCGAGGAATATGCAACGGTTTTAAAAAGAACGCTAGACTACTCAAAGAAAGTCCTTTCAGCCACTTAATCTTGCCTTTTTTTAAGCGCGGCAAGCACTTCATCTATTCCACTGTCCAGGTCTATAGTGGTATCCAACAATGGTGATTTCGCAAACAATGCATCGGCTTCCGATAGTACGTAATCAGCATGAGTAATCTGAAGTTTCTTGCCGGTTTTTTTCTCGATATTTTTTATGAGTTCCATTACGGAGGTACCTTTGCCAGTGCCGATTTCGTGCACGCCTTCCGCTACTTTTCCATCGACTATGCGTTCTATGACTTTTACTATGTCCTTGACGTGTATGAAGTCTCTTATGTGCGAGCCGTCACCGTAGACTGTAACAGGTAGGCTCTTAAGAACTGCGTTGCAGAACAGGTAAACTGCCCCCTTTCTGCATGTAGGGCCGTACACATTGTAAAATTTAAGAGTATAACGCCGGATATTGTACAGTTTTTGATAAAGTTCTATCCATTCCGCAGACTGTTTTTTACCTAAAGAATACGGGTTTGTAGCTTCGCTAACGGAACCAGAGGTCGCGTATACAATAGCAGAGCCGCGTTTTCTTGCAACTTCAAGCATGCGCATAGTTAAGCCGACATTGTCTTCAAAGTATTCGTATGGGAGTTCTTTTGACTTGCGTATTAAAGTCCTTGCACCGAGGTGGATTATATAATCAAACTTAGTATCAGGTAATCGATCGCCTATGTCCATACCAGTCACATTATAACCATCTGCTTTCAGCTTTGCATAAACTTCGGTACCTATAAAACCCTTATGTCCAGTCACCAATATTTCCATCTAGTTTCTAGTTTTTGCGCAAATTAAAACATTTAAAGGGATATCATCAACATAAGTAATGATAATCTCTAGAACACCGGTAAGAATCAGCTTTTTTGGGGGTTTAACTGATCTAAAAGAGTTTTATTCGAAATCCTATGGTGCAGTGCTTTCTACAGCCATTAGAAAGTATATTTATGTAGCAATAAACAAGAAATTCGACGATAAAATAAAGGTGAGCCATATAGAGACGGAAGTCGTGGATTCACTGGACGGGATAAAGCACCCGATAATGCGGGAATGTTTAAGAGCCAAGGGAATATCCAATGGGATAGAGATATCGGCGATATCCGATATGCCTAATTATGGGATCGGACTAGGTTCTTCAAGCTCTCTGACTGTGGGTACTTTAAATGCTTTGGGTAGTTACGTCGGCCATAAAGAGGTCCCGGAAGTGCTGGCTGACGAAGCCTGCAAAATAGAGATAGACACACTAAAAAGACAAGCCGGAAAACAGGACCCATACATAACGGCAGTCGGAGGTTTTAGATATATAAAATTCTATCCCGATGAAAAGGTAAGCATTGAGACCGTATCAATGTCAGACACGACCATAAAAGACCTGAAAGACAGCTTGATCACATTCTATATTGCGGGACGAAGAGACGGAGACGAGATAATAGGAGATCAGAAGAAGAACCTGCTTAAAAATATAAAAACTTTAGAGGAAATGCGTGACCAAGCGGAAATCGGCATGAATCTCCTGAAAAAAGGGGATATAAATTCTTTTGGGGGCTTATTGGATAAGGCATGGAAACTCAAGCGATCTTTAAGCAGTAAGATATCTACTTCTGCAATAGACAGTTATTACTCACTGGGTATCAAGGCAGGTGCTTTGGGCGGGAAGGTCGGCGGCGCGGGAGGCGCTGGATTCCTTACATTTTTCTGCGAAAAAGAGCGGCAGGAAAAACTCAAGGAATCCCTGTCTATGTTAAAAGCGATGGACGTAGCTTTTGAAGATGGTGGCACAAGGATCGTATATGATGATACGCATTAAATCAAAAGTTAACTTTGAAAAAGAATTTAAATAAGCGAGTGTCAATTGGTTAGAAACAAGCTGACAAAAATGTTAGTATAACTGTATCGAAAATGGAAATCAAAAGAGCAATAGACAACGTTTATTGGTTGTATAACGGAACGAAGAAACTAGCATCACTAAACTTGGTAAAAGACCAGACGGTATATGGAGAAAGGCTTTTTAATATCGCCGGAAGGCAGTATCGGGAATGGATACCGAGCAGGAGCAAGATAGCCGCAGCCTTTTATAACGGATTAAGAGACATCGGTATAAAACCCGGTTATAATGTGTTGTATCTCGGCGCGTCTTCCGGTACTACTGTATCCCATGTCTCCGACATAGTAAGCGAGAAAGGGGCGGTATATGCAGTCGAGATATCTGAAGAGATGGGGAGCAGATTGGTGCTGTTGGCCGAGAAAAGACGTAACATCTTTCCGATCATAGAGGACGCTAATAAGATTGATAATTACAAAACGATGGTTCCAAAATGCGATTTTTTGTATGAGGACGTCGCGCAAAGGAATCAAGCAGAGATATTTTTAAAGAACGCAGACGCTTTTCTAAAAAAAGGTGCCAGTGGTGCGATAGCCATTAAGGCAAGAAGTATCGATGTATCAAAATCTAGCAGGTCGGTTATAGAAGAAACGTTAAAAACACTAAGGACAAGGCTTGAGATAGTCACTTCGATAGATCTGCGACCCTACCAGCGCGACCACGCCTTGATACTCGTGCGTAAGAAATGAGTGCTATAACTTAATGTTTTCAACAAGTTAAGTCAATAAAAGTAATAAATAGGAGAAAAAATAATGAATGTTATAGGAAACCGGTATGGAGAATACTGAAAAAATCGATGCTGAGCGAAAAGATCTTCTCGTTCAGATAGATGCTCTAAAAAAACAGATAAAAAGTTTCGAATCCGAGCTCGGGATCAAAACCGAAAATCTGCGAATCGGCTGGATCGGAACTGATACGG
>JAJYZA010000005.1:11180-45257 GCA_021800365.1 Nanobdellota archaeon | reverse complement strand
ACCTCATTACCGGAAGTCTGATCCCGCGTAGTATTTGCCCATGTGCTCACAAGTTGATTATTGAGATAAAAGCTGTACAGTAATCCGGTTTTATTATTGACAGAAACCGCGACGAACAGCCATTCATTCGTGTTTCCATTTACATTGAGCGAACTTGAATGCGGGTCATTATAACACGTGTGTACATTTAAATCTGTACTTGAAAAAGAGAATGCTCCGTACGCATCCAGAGTAAAAAAAGCGTCATCCCAGCTGCTACCTCCGTTCCAACCAGGTGTATAGAGCCAAGTGACCATAGTATATGACTTATTTACTCCAGCTATCGGCTGGTGTGCGATTATATATGTACAAGTGCTGGTAGAAGAACCACAGGGTTCATAAGGGCTCTTTGGCCCATCGAAACTGGCCACTAGACTTGGAGTGACGGTTACAGTGCTACCCGATATTGTTCCAGTAGAAAAATATGGCCCGGGCTCAATCAATCCAATCTGGTCATAAGTTATCGTTGCGGATATAGAATACTGAGAGCCTGTGGAGGTGGGACAAACATTTAAAACATAATATGAAGAGGACTGACCCGGATCCAGTAAAATATAGTCTTTTTGTGTATTAGAGGACTTACCACTTATAGAGTCTGTAGCATTTACTTCAGTTATGTTCACTTGCCTATCTAGAGTATTCGTTATTTGCATCTGTAAAGCCCCACCCTGAATACACTGTGCTTGTACACCGAAATTTGGAAATCCATTTACGGCGGTTTGTATATAGTTAGGGGGAGAAAAGATGCCAAGAGCATAGAGAATTGAAAGGGCCGCGGCGATTACAACTATGATCAACCCATAAGTTGTGAGATATTCAATGGACGCCTGGGATTTTGTGTATAATTCTCGTCGCTTATAATGTAGAATTGCTGTATATTGTTTAATCTGCATAAAAAGAATGCGCATTGGGAGATTTAAACGTTTTTCCTTATAACCATCATTAAACAAGCTTTTTATAATTAAACTCTTTACTCAATACCAACCACGAGCTTTCATCGCTTTTGCGACTCTATCTATAGCTATGATATATGCAGAATCCCTTATAGTTATTTTCTTATTTTTAGAACTAGAATAATCTGTCTGCACTTTAATTGTATCATAAAATGATTTTGTGATTATTTCGTTAAGCTTAGAATATACCTCTTCCAATGGCCAGTAATAACCATAATTATTCTGCACCCATTCGAAATAAGAGACTATAACACCACCGGAATTTACTAAAAAGTCCGGTAAATCCATGACCTTTCTCTCAAATAAGATCTTATCCGCGGCTAATGTAACGGGACCATTTGCAAGTTCGAGTACTACCTTCGCTTTTATCTTGTCTGCATTGTCTCCAGTTATCTGGTTCTCTATCGCGGCGGGAATAAGAATATCGATATCTGATTCAAGCAATTGTTCATTTGTTATTTTTGACGCTCCTTCATAATTGGATACGCTGCCAGTGGTTTCCTTAGTTTTTATTAGTTTATCGTAATTCAAGCCATTGGCTGAGTATGTGCCTCCTATAGAATCGCTAATTGCAACTATTTTTGAACCGAATAATTTCGTAACTAGGTCAAATGCAAACATGCCCGCATTTCCAAAGCCCTGTATCGCCACCTTTGCCTTTTTTAGGTCTATACCAGTTTTTTTTGCAGCTTCGCGCAGTACATACATCGCACCCATTGCTGTAGAATTAAAACGTCCTTCTGATCCGCCGACTTCTTCTGGTTTCCCAGTTATAACTCCTGCCTCTTCATGACCAACGAGCTTGCTATACTCATCCATCATCCACGCCATAATTTGTGGGGTAGTGTAAACATCCGGCGCCGGGACATCTATTTTTGGACCTATAAAGCGACCCACCGCTCTTATGTAACCTCTTGAAAGCCGCTCAAGTTCCAAACTAGACATTTTTTTGGCATCGCAGATAACTCCCCCCTTTGCCCCGCCAAAAGGTATATTTGCAAGTGAGCATTTCCACGTCATCCATGCTGCTAGAGCTTTAACTGTATCTATCGTTTCGCTTGGATGAAACCTTATTCCCCCTTTACCTGGGCCGCGGGCATGATTATAAAGCACTCTGAATCCAGTAAATACATTTATTTCGCCGTTATCCAACTTTACCGGAAAATTTACCGTTACGATCTGCATTGGTTCTCGCAGTAATTTATGGGCCTGCTTATCCAAGTCCATTATACCCGCTGCCTCGTCAAGTTGTTTCTGCGCGATTATAAAGGGATTTAGTTCTTCCATTTACACTAATATCAGTAAGGTTATTTATGTATTGGCTTTTTTGAGTTTAGAATCTAATTTCATCTAAATTTAGCAACTAATCTAAAAACTTGCCTTCTTTTAATTTATCCGGCAGATAATGTTCGGTCATAAATGAAAGCCCCTTTGCAACAAATGCATCAAGCTCTACCTTTGCGCCTAATCTTTCCATTTTACCAAGCTCCTCCATCCACTGCTTGCTTTTTTTGAACCATTCATAGTTTTTTATTTGGTTCAGCCTGGATATATCCACGTCTTTGAATTTTATAAGGTGTCTTTTAAGCCCATACCTCTCTATATCATCCATCGTTAAGCCCATAAACTTAGCTTCTGGCAGAGCGAGTTTGTCAGAAGCACTTGCTAATGCTATAGAACCAAATTTTATAGTAGAATATATATACACTCCCCAGATGTCTCCGTCCGTTAGGATGTAAACTGGCAGATTGTATTCCCTGTTTAGTCTTTGCAGGAGACGCCTTATCCCGCGGGTGGCTTGTCCTTGGCTCGCGATTATTATGCAGTTTAACTTTTTCCATGCCTTATCTTCATTAAGTCTGTCCCATATTGTCTGCTTCTCCATGTATATCACGAACTTAGCGTCTATCTTTTTGAAAATAAGGTCCTCGACATTACTAGGGATAGCCCAACCACCACTGCCCATTTTTGACCAGTCTATAACGTCCCCTCTATCCTCGACTATCGCTTCTCCGGCTACTGCTCCAGCTTTGTTAGCATTTATGTGTAATTGTTCTCTTGTCAAGTCAATTATTAATTCTAAGTCTTCTATAGCCTTGTTTGTTTCAACTTGATCATCTACGATATCTATCTTTGTACCCGGGATTGTTCTTCTTACCTGATAGAATGCTGACCTGAGGCTAGTGTGTTTATCGCTTTGTATCAATTCCTTACTAAGTGCTGCCATGGCTATAGTCTGCACGAATTTTCTTACGTGACCTACATTTAGAAAATATCTTCTAGATAAGCCACTACCCATAGTAAGTATCTTTTTTTCTTCGCTGTATTTTACATTTGCTAACCCCCTAGTGGGTAGGTCAAAATATGGGTTCTCACCCGCAATTATTTGATTATATATACCTTGTCCAAGTTTATCGAGTGCGTCTATGTTATTTTTCTTAGTGTTCTTAGGGTTCTCTGCCATATCACTGCTCCGATCCATCGTTAGACGTAGTACTATCGTCTGTTATCTTCTTAGATACTACGTCTGTAGTGCTTAGGGTCTCTTTTACATGCATCTCTACTTCCTCCTTTTTCTTTTTCAGCATACTGGTTATTTTTTCATTTATCTTTTTCTCGTCTATTTCTATTAGTTTTGACAGCGAGAAAGCTAGCTCTGTACCGTACTTGTCAAATAATCCTATCCTTTCGGCAAAAAGTGCGCTTCTGTGTTTTTTATTTAAGAAAAGTGACATCGTCCGTACTAACTCTTGTAATGCAAGTTTTATCTCTTTTGTTATCGCGGGATAGTTAGCTACTGCCGTCTTACCTTCATTAGTATATGGTACCCAAACCGAAGCCATATGAACGACAAAAACGATATTTCCTACCGGTACCTTATTTTCTACTTTTAGTCCATATCTAGAGTAATCTACGTTTAGAAAACTCTGCGTTATCGCACAAGACGCTGAATCAAAAAGCAATGGAATTTTGTTTGCATAGCGAAGCAAAATCGCCTTATCGGACTTGATCTCGCCACCATATGCAACCGCAGCTTCTATCTGAAATGGCATGCCTCGATAAACGTCCGGCTTCCTGCTTACCGCTTTTACATATTCTGGCTTAAATTCCAGTTTGAGCCTTTTTTCCAATTCTTCTGTGCCTATTGGAGACAAGCAATCTGTCTGCGGACGCATAAGGTCGAGTGACTGCAGTGCTTTAAGGATAGAAGTAGCTTGGCTACGATCAATTTCTTGTGGTTTCACCTTTGGATCCAGAGCCAGGCTCTTTAGTGTAGAGTCTGCTACGGACCTGCTGACTCGTGAAAGTTCATTTTCCAGAGCAGATATTAAGGATCTTTCAGCTGAATTTTTAAGGATTCTCATGAATATTCCAATCTCCAAACCTTGAGGGTGTGGTTTAATTGAGGTTGCTTCCTTTGGAAGTTCATTCGAAACGCGCTTGTAGTTTATTTTTTCGCCGTTCGGATTACTATAATGAATAGTCGCTGAAGGGTTTACAAGCGCCGTTCTTCGAACATATTCATCTATCCCTTTACTACCCGTGACATAAAGTCCTTCAATTTCTAATTCGACTTCTGTCCCATGTTCGTAGGGAAAATCTGCTTCATCTTTTTCTACGATCTCTGGCTCATTTTTTGTTATGTTAATCTGGACTTTCATCCGCGTAGCTTTTTTCTGACTCTTTATCTTCGATATTACAGTAGTCGGCTTACCGGTAGTTAATTGTGAATATAAAACTGCAGAATGTATTCCTATTCCCTGTTGCCCGCGGCCCTGTTTCATTGATTGAAACTTGCTACCGTAAAGCATCCTCCCAAATATATCCGGTATTTTTGATGGCAAGATCCCTGGACCGTTATCCGTGACTTTTATTACAAATATAGGCGCAGTCTTCCTTAGTCTCAATTGTTCTCCATTCATTGTAACCAATATTTTATCCGTACTCTCAGAAATCACAAATTCTCTATCATCAAACTTAAAAACTGCTTTACCACCTCGCATTTGTTTCGAATCTGTTTTTCCTTTGTATAAGAGGGTATAGATGTTCTTCTGAACCATCATCTGTGCTACGTTTTCCTTCTCGCCTAATAACTGATAATTATCGCTTAAGGCCTTTACGTCTACAGTTATTTCTGGAAGAGATACTTCTTCCTTCTTCTTTTCTTGGATATGGCCGAGCTCTTCGCATGCATCTAAGGCGTTGTCAACGGCTTCTTTAACGCACGTAAGCAAAGCCTTCTGCTTATTATCAAATCCAAGCAAGTGCCTGTTCTTTTCAAAGAATTCCGTTACGCTTATTGCGCGCTGATTTTTGGCAAGTTCTTCAGCTATTTCTGTCTCCATAGGCTTCAAGTTTTCTTTTGTCTATCATTAAGAATACTCTATCATGTTTTGCACCATTTAAAAGCATTTCCACCGCTTCAACGGCAATATTTAGATTTTGATAGTTTCCTATTATACTTACGGTTTTACCGAATATTTTTATATAGCAGGAAGTTGCATTGCTTAACCGCTGCTTTATGACGCCTCTGCTGCCTATTATTCTGCCTTTAAGCCCTATCTGTCTTTTCTGGGAATTTGCATAATTTCCTATATTAAGAACCGCCAAATCATAGTTCTCATCCAAAAGTAGAAGGGAAGTCTTTGCATCAAAGCCGCGATTAAATGCAGTTAATGCATTTTTTGCAAGTAAAACGCTTACGGCGCTTTTTGACTCGATTATAACGAGGTTACCTTTGAAACTTAATGATACCCCGGTCTTATTTATTGCATCGATAAATTTTTTCTGCTCGGCAGCATCTTTTGCCCTATCAGTGGTCATCATTATTTCCTCTTCCATGCTAAAATCTTTTTACCATATACGCATTTTCCAATATATAACCTTCTTTTCGATAGTATTCTCTAACACCTACGCCGGATATTATTTTCATTCTTTTCAAAGAATACTCACTTTTAACTATTTCCTCAGCCGTACTTAATAACTCCCTTCCAAGGCCTTTGTGCTGAAAACCTTGTTCTGAATATGAATAAATCGGTTGCTGTTCGCCATAAATATGAAGCTCACGTATTAAACCTTCCATAGAACTATCTGGTATCCTCAAGCGTAGGAACCCTATTATCGCATTGTTTTCAATTGAGTCGATGCTAAGAAAGATCTCATCTCCGGCTGCCGCGCGATAATCTTCTCTGTTGAGTCTTATTGTTGGAGAGTCTACGGAATTTAAGTGCCCTATTTCCCTACTTCGGATATCATTCGCGCTTTTACCTCGTGCCTTTATGTATTCATCCACTAATTGTCTCAGGTTTGTTATTTTTATCCCCCCTTTTACAAGATTGGAAGGGATATCACGTTCTATGCGCATAATGCGCAGCCAGCTCGGTGCTTTTATCTCTGCGTCTGCTATTAATTCTACTATATCTTGGAGGGGGTAGCTTTTATATAAACCGCGTTTCCATAAATTATAAAGTCCGGTGCCATTTATTACGAGGGTTGGGTATATCTTTATTGCATCCGGCTTAAAATCTTCATTTTCATAAATCGCACGTATGGTCTCTTTATCCTTGTCTATATCCGAAAATGGCAAGTTAAGCATAATGTGATAGTCTACTTTGTACGCATTGTTTCTAAGCCGCTTTGTTGTGTCGATTACATCTCTTATCGTATGGCCGCGATTGTTTCTTTTTAGTACATCATCATAAATGCTTTGCACGCCCATCTCTACGCGCGTAACACCATATTCAAGTAATTGATTTATGTCCACTTGCTCACAGCGTTCTGGTTTCGTTTCTACCGCAAATGTGACACATCTAACGGGGCCGGTCTCATTTATTTTTTCTTGTTCTTTTAGCTGCACGGATTGCATCGGGGCATGTATCGGAAAATCGTTGAGGGCATGATAAATCTGTGTTACAAATTCATCTCGGTAAATTTTTGGTAGTGTAGTAAATGTGCCGCCAATAACTATTACTTCTATCTTTTGCGGCTCATAGCCCATAAATACATAGTGCTTTAACCTGGCCTGAATTTGTTCATACGGGTCATAATTATTCATTTTTGCTCTTCTAGCAGCCGGTTCGAAGCCGGTATAACTTTGAGGGGTATTAAATTTTGTGCCACCCGGACAGAAAAGGCACACGCCGTGAGGACAGTCAAACGGTTTTGTCATAAGTGCAACTACAGTTACTCCAGACAATGTTCTTACCGGTTTGGATTTTAGTATTCCTGCGAATTTTGTGATATATTTTTTATCTAACACAGAAAGAATTTCTCCATTTTTTGGCACGTCTGTTAGTCCAAGATACGCGCATATCCGCCGTTTCTCAGCTAGTAAACTATGCTTGTCGGTTATGCGCCCACTCATCAAAGCATCGCTGAATGATACCACAAATCTATTTATCGCTGATTTTATCATACAATTTTACATTTTACGTTATAATATTAAATAGGTACATTGATATAAAATCTAATGAATTCAAAAGGGCAATTTGTAACCATAATATTCTCTATTCTTTTGATAAGTGCAATAATCGCAGTCTTTAGTTTAGAATATAATAACTTGATTCTGAACCAGCACATCACGGTTTTACAAACCGGGACTGCAATTACAAATTCTATCTATTATAACTTGCTTTCTCAGTATGCCTTTGTACAAAGTCTATCACCTTCTTCCGTGGCAAATTCTTTCCTTGTTTCGGCGATAGAAGCTATTAAAAATGCATATTTTAATCAGTACAATCTAAACTTCAGTAATGGTTTAGTTATAAACGGAGAATATGGGAGCGTTTCTCCTCTACCTTCTCTTATATTAAACATTGTCAACGCACAACCAACTGCGACACCGGCCCCTTTTCAGCAACTGATTACCATTAACTCTTCTGCGTATTCACAATATGAAGCCCCTTCGCTCGATAATATCAGATTCTCTTATCCAAACGGGACCATAATTCCATCCTGGTTAGAAAGCGGGAACATGGCCATATTTAATGGTAGCGGCGCTTATGTCGGCGTAAGTAGTGGCATACCTGAAAGCAGTACTACATCCAGTCTGACCTGGTCTGTTTGGGCACAAGCAAGGAATTATCCTTCTAATAATTGGCGTTACATAATAAATCTTGTCGGTTGCAACGGGGGGATATTAACTAGCCAAGGCGGTTGGATACTAGTAGAATTTAGAAATGGCACATGTGCAAGTAATTTTATTAATTTTAGTTATGATGCGCCGATAGACACCTGGAACTATTACGTTGTTACTTGGAGCAATGTTACTAAGACTTTAAGTTTTTATGTAAATGGGAAGTTGATAGGTAATAAAACTGCGTATAACCACGAAGCATGGACGGCTCTTAATATTGGCACATGGACTGGATCAATAATTGGCACGGCATTCAATGGAAGCATAACAAACGTACAAATATATTCAACTGCATTAACTCCTGCAGTTATATCCGGCATGTATTATGAAGGACTTAACGGTGCACCCCTAAATACGTTTTACAGCTCGTTGGTCGGATGGTGGCCATTAATTGGCAATGTAAATGACGTGCTTTCCAGCGGACCTAGTGCCCAAAATAATGGCGTATTATTTAATTTCGCCGGAGCCGCTAGCAATAAGACTTTATATTGGTTAAGACTCGGAAGCCTTCCTGCAGACTCTACGACTGAAATATTGATGGACTTCTATCCAACCGATTTTAATGTTTTCAATAATAAAATAACCGGTGAAGCTCCTCAGCTTTCTTCTACTTATGCAGAATACGATGACGGCGCAAATGTATTTAATGATTATTATAATGGAAGTTCAATATCGGGATGGACAACCTCCGGGTATGCAGGCGATACTTCGTCGGCGCCTAGCGGCTCTCCTTTTGGCAAAAAAGCAATGTATGCGAATAGCAGCGTAGGAGATTTCCTTTATACTTTAGCCCCGGGGCAATCTACGAACATGATTATAGAGTACTATACTTATATTACCGGATTAAATGACGTATTCTTTCTTGAGAATTCAACTGGAGCTGGACAGCTAGCTAGACAAGGCGATGGTACAGGCTGGTATGGGATAGCAGCCACTTCTTCTTGGACCTCCTGGGGTGCTCCTCCCGATACCGGTTCGTGGACTAACGAATGGGTTTTAGCAGGTGTAATCGTCACTGGCGGCTCGGCAACACAATATCTTTCTAGCTCCCCGGGCACGTACGGCAGTGAACTTGGGCAGAATCCATCTAACACATACGCGGTTTCAAATAAAGGCATCTACCTAGGTCTGATCGGTGACGGCCTTAGCAGCTTAGATGAGGAATATTGGAATGGTGTCCTTGTAAGAGCATATCCTCCAAACGGTGTAATGCCATATGTTATAGTTGGCGGAGTACAGTGAAATTCTTAATCAAAAATCAAAAGCAGAAAATAAAAGACAGTTTACTCTAAAATAAAATTAGCTGTTTTTTTCTTATCGAATGGCGTTAAATCATCGTAACCCTGACCGGTACCCAGGAATAGTATTGGTTTCTTTGTAACATACGAGATGGAAATAACTGCGCCGCCTTTCTTATCAACATCTGCTTTTGACAATATAGTTGCATCAATGCCTATTGCCTTATCAAATATTTGTGCTTGATTTACAGTGTCATTCCCGGTAAGGGCATCACCTACGAAAATTGTAAAATCAGGCTTGCTTACACGCTTCACTTTCTTTAATTCATCTATTAGATTTTTATTTATGTCACTGCGCCCAGCTGTATCTATTAATACTATGTCAAAATTATCGCTTTCGGCATGTTTTATTGCATCAAAGGCGACTGCCGCTGGGTCCGCACCATAATTATGTTTTATTAGTTCTACACCAAGTCGTTTTGTGTGGATTTCGAGTTGTTCTATGGATGCCGCCCTAAATGTATCACTTGCTGATACTACTACCTTAAGACCCTTTTTCCGGAAAAAGTTTACTAATTTAGCAAGGGTTGTTGTTTTCCCAGCACCATTAACACCTATAAACAAAATAATAAATGGCTTCTTGCTTTTTACTTTTGTTAAAAACTCATCCACTGGGTATTCTAGCATTACATCTGAAATACTAGCTTTTATTGCTAGATCTATTTCTTTTTTGTTGTTTAGAAATGAAACTTCCTTACCTACAAGAGCATCTTGAAGATCTTTGTGTATCGCGTCTAATACGGAAACTGCAACGTTGTTCTCGAGAAGCGCTGCTTTTATATCAGTATAAAGAGCCGTTATATCGCTCTCGCTTATCCTATGATGAATTAAACCATGTTTCTTCTTATCTCCTAGGGCAACTGTTGATTTCTCTTCGAACTCTTCTCGAGATACTGTTGCCTTCTCTTTTTCTAGTATACTATTTTTAGCTCTTGCTGGCTGCTTCAGTTTTATTTTATCCTCTGAAAGGTGCTCGGCGTTTAATGCTTGTTTTTTTTGTTGAGCTTGTTCTTCGTTCTCTTCATTAGAAAGCCGTTTCTGTATTGATGTAATAGAATCTTTTATTTTCTTTTTCAGAAAGTCAAACATAGCTCATCTTACGCCAGTTCCATAATGCGAATACAAGTCGTTCGCTTCGTGCTCAAGCCTTGACCCTTCTTCTTGTAATTTTTGTATTATCTGTGCAATTTGGGCGATATTGTTGCCGATTTCCGTTGAATCATTCTCTAGCCTTGTCTTAAGACCTGCAAATGGCAGTTTTTTGAAGATATTACTGCCTATGTTCACAAGCGCGGAGGACGCATCAGTTAAAATACCGCTAAAAAAGATGTCTGGACTGTATGGGATAAGGATCTCACTTTTATTTTTTATGGCGCTTAAACCAACAAGAGATCTACTTAGAGACTCTTGTGTCATTTGAAGTGCATTAAGCGCATTGATATAATTCTCTAGTTCCCTGCGTATATACTCGATTTCCAGTAAGCGTTTACTAAGTTCCTCTTCATCCACTTCCATCTATTCCTTTTCTATCTTAATTAGGTTGATTGTAACCTCCTTTTTATCATCCTTAGAGCAGATGACGCGAATACGCGTTGGGGGATTCTTTATACTGCGCTGGAAAAGCGCCGCATTAACCTGCATATCTATCCTAACCTTTTCAGCTTTCATGTGCCTTTTTACAAACTCGGCTAAAAATTTAGAAGCCGCCGCAGCCCGCTTATATCTAGGTACGGCCTCGATTGCTCCGCGCATATTTACATTCAATATCCTTTGTTCAGCCATCTTATCTACCTACATTCTGATTTAACCTTGATCTATCGATTCTTCTTGTACCGAATTTTCTTAACTGTGCAAAAACTGGTGGACGACTAACTTTTCTAGCTCGTTTTATTAGTGCTCTTTTCAAAACTGCAGATTTGTTACGTGTCATATCTTTCTTTCGAATTTTATCTTTTTTTCTTCTTTTTGCGGAGATAATGCGACTAAGAGTTCCTTAAGTTTTTTATCGTCTATAATGTCTCTAAGTCTTCCGGACATCGCTGATTGCATTATCATATTTTCTACGCTTTCGGCTAATTCCGGATGTGCATATTTAAGACTTCCAAGCCGTTCCCTTGCTTCTCTAGTAAGATACTTAGCAAGCGTTTCCTGTTTAAACTTCTCCAATTTTTTCCTCTGTTCCATCCCTTCTAAATCTGATTGGTTCATAGTTATACACTCTTATTTGGCGGTTAGCTTGGCTGTTTTATCAGCTAAAGATATCCCTTTTGGAGATATTCTACGACCGGGCCTATTTTTTATCTTAACTTTTTTTATTAGACCGGCTTGCTCGAGCTGCTGTAATAATTTTCTTATAACTGCCCCACTCGCCGGCTTGAAGTGTCTTCCGCTGTACCTATTTTTTTCTTTGTCGCCATACGCTTTTCTTAGTCTGTTTACACCAAGTGGTTTCCTATTAATGTACATTCTTCTGAGTATGCTTGCGCCTCGGATATACCACCAGTCCTCTTGCGATGGCACTCTGTCTTTTGATGAACCGGTTTTTACAAATCTAGACCACGCCGGTGGGACAAAGTCTTTCTCCTTTTTTAGTTCCTCAGCCAGTGCTTTCGTTAGATCTACTTGATTAACGTCATATGCCCGAATCATATCTTAACCTCCTAACATTTGCACAATTTAAACATTTATACGTTATCATGCCTTTACTTAACCGGATTACCAAAGTTTTTCCTGGGATAAGTATCTTATTGCATTTTCTGCATATTAAAACCTTTTCATTTTTTGCGAGTTTAAGTTTCTTTGAAAGATATATTTTATACGCAATATAGGCGTATCTGTCAGATAATTCCCGATTCAAATCATATAGTACCTGCGACTCTTTTACCAAAAAATCGAAGTCGGCCTTGAATGAAACTTTGTCCTTAGATTTTATCATAATTATCAGTTCAAATTATAGATGCCTACACGATTTAAAAAGGTTAAAAAATTTGTGATTTTTATCAAATTAGAATTATAGAAACGTTTATAAAGACGGCTATTCACTTAAAAGGTAGGCGCGTCCAAAATAAAAATACGCACCGAATGGAGGGAGTGTATGCCAAAAAAGGCTACGAAAAAGAAAAAAGAAGAGCCCGATGAGGACATGATTGAAGAGAACGAAGATCTTGGAGACATGTACGATGAAGGACAAGATGAAGAAAACGACGAAGAAGCTGACGAAGATAACGATCTAGAATAAAAATTATTTATTTTTTTGCTTTTTTGTTTTTTAAAAGCAAACTTTTTCTAATTAATTATATTTTCTTTAATACCAGGATAAGATTCTCTTGCGTGAAATCCTCAGAGACTACGCCTTCGCCTTTCTCTCTCTGTATTATCTTAAGATATAATTTTTTACCGCACAGTGCCCTAACTTCTATAGAATTTTCCATCTTTGTTATGTTTATATCGGATTTACTTTTGACGCCGGGCAGATTTATGGCATGAACAATTGTATCGCCATGTTCTGAAACTAGATCCTGCGGTTCTATTACCTCTTCTACGTTCCCTATGTTCTTATTAAACTTTTCTTGCATACTCTGTTTTTGTGGCTGTGATTTCTGTTTGAATATGTTCCCACCGAACGCGCTATTTAACAGTGGACCAACTACCTGTTGCATTACTTTAGTTAGATCCAGGTTTATGTTATTTATTCCCGGCACACCCATATTTCTAACAGCACATGAAGCACCGCAGTTCGGGCAAAAACTCCATTGCTTTTCCAGCGTGCTGCCGCAAACGTTACACTTTTTCTTGAACATACCCTTTTGTCTTTAAACTTAATATATCATCTGAATATATACTTAATGATGAGAGAATTAAGACGAGAAAGGCTTTAAATCCTACACCTTTCTATAATTAGTATGTATAAATCTTTGATATTCGTCGGGATAATATTAATAGTTGCGGGGGCCATAGTTTTATCTAACACTAGCATACCTCACGTTACATTCCGTTTAATTGACTTCTTTAACTTGTTTCAAATCAGTAACACGTATTCGTCTATAACTTTTATAGTGGTGGGCGTATTACTTATGTTTATTGGTGCTTTTCATTCTGAGATGGGAAAATATTTTAAGTTCTATTAAGTCCTATGGGTTTTATAGGAACGGACATAACAGAAAAAGACGCGGAAATAATACTTACTTCATTGGTTAAAACCTACTCTGTTATACCTAGCAGCTTAAAACAATACATACCGAGTCTGGAAACTATCTTAGAAGCGATTCCTGACGAAGCCAGAAAGTACTCTATAGAAGACATCGTAAAATTACTTGATTGGGCTGCAAAAAACCAGATAGTGATTTAAAGCTACATCAATGATAAATCATTAATAAGCAGATTCTCTTAAGTTTTTTATATATCTATAAATTATATATGCGGCGGCGGCAGTAGAAACTATTCCAAGACCTATGAGTGCTTCTGCGCCATCATTCAACATATTGTTTATCTGATTCTGACTTCCTTCTGTATACTGCGTAGCCTTGTCTATAAGGAAGTAGCCAGCTACTGGAACAGCGGATTTAAAATAGTTCTTCGCCTTCTTAAGTTCGCTCCCAGTGCGCTTTAGCATATCATCTAAGCTTTTCATAATTATACACATTAGAGAATAACTTGTATAAATACTTCACTATCCTATGGTAATAGCATTAGACTAGCCGTAATTCATCGGTAACTGGTCTGCTTCAATGCTCTGGCTGAGCTGCGGTAAGGTTTCTGCGGTTCTGTCTGTCGTTTATCATCTACTAGTAAAGATCTATCATATTCTAAAAATCTTTTCCTTAAACTCTTTTCCTTTTTTACTAAGCCTTTTGCTATTGCGGATCTGGCGGCATGCGCCCTAGCCATAGATCCACCGCCATTTACTTTTATATAAATGTCATACTTTCCTGCGAGGTCTGCTGCTATTTTTAATGGTTCACTAACAAGAAGCTTAAAAAGCACATCCTGGGAAGATGAAAGCGATTTATTATTTATGAAGACCTGTCCTTTTCCATCATTTATGACTGCGCTGGCTATCGCCGTCTTTCTCTTTGCTATTATAATCTGGTTCTTTTTTGTCATATTTTTTTGTATTTCAATATATTTGATAATTCTGCTATTTTAAGCTTATGCACGGGTTTATCTGTTCTTACTTTAGCTGTACTTATTATATTTTTGTCTTTAAATTCGGCTGGTAAATCCTCAAATATTTTTATACGCGCCAGTGCCTCACGTCCATGTAGTCTCTTTCTTTTGAGCATTCCTCGAATTGCTCGCCTTACTATGCCCCTTATATCTCTGGGGAAAAATGGTCCTTTGGACATCGTTCCAATTTCAAGTCTTTCTCTATACTTTTTTATTATGTCATTCTTACTGCCGACTATTAAGATATCTCCTGCATTAACTACAGCGACCTCTTCTCCCTCGAGTGCCGCCTTAGCCGCGTAAGTCGCTAGCCTTCCAAGAACCGCATCCTTTCCATCGAGTATCATATTTTATTCTATAACTTAGAATCTTAAGAATTTAAGCTTATCCGCAACGCATAAACCGCATGTAAAACAGGTTTTATGGGGGTTTAATAACATTTTTATTCTATTTTCTAATCGCTATGCTTATACTTCCAGATCGTTTCGATTATCAATCCGCCTAGAAGAAGTAAAATGACGATAAATTCAAATGCAATATTATACGCATCATAATAATTCGCCAATGTATAAGCCTGCCCGCCGATTAATAAAAGATTGGCCTCATCAATGACTAGACCGAATCCAAGACCAAAAAAGAACGGCAGTAGTTTCTTTGAAACGACATTCGTGCTTTTATACTCGGCGATTACAAATGATAGCACACCGACTATCGCCATCAGAAACGCACCGATAAAGAAGTGATGGAAAGTAATTCCATTAACTACTAATTCTACGCTACCCCCGAGGAAAACGTATATTCTGGCTAAAGTTATAGCTGTAAGTGCTCCTGTTATTATGTATAAAAGAGACGCCTCAAGCACATACTCTTTGATTTCTTTTAAAGAGGACATATCGAATTATTAGGCTATAAAATCGCTTTTAATTTATAAATATGTCACTCGGCTAATATAACAGAATGGGCCGGTAGTCTAACGGCAAGACGCCGCCTTCGCAAATCTTTCGAAATTGGCGGAGACTCTGGGTTCAAATCCCGGCCGGTCCAAATTTAACAGCAGTCCGAAATGTAATAATTTGGCAGTGAGCTTAACGAAATGTTACTTGTAACAAGAAATAAAACCTTGCCAGTTTTAATTATATGTGTTTTCTATGACTACTTAATTTAGTGGATTTATTGGTAATAATGTCGTTTAATATAAAAACTTTGTTTAAGCATATTTAAGATAAGAACGCACAGACTTTAGATTTATTTAGCGCCTATTTTTCTGGTCGTCTTACTTCCGGATTTGCTTGCACTGAAATTAAAGAATCCAAACCACAGCAACACTATTCCTATTAACTCTGAATAGTAAAGGAGTGCCGGGAATGCGGCGATGTATAGAGTGCCTGCGATCGAAACCACGACGACACCTGCGATTATGCTAAGCATTTTGTAACTATGTGTTTTACGATACGAAAGAACCGCGATTATAACTAATATTACCGCTGCGGGAAAAACGACGATAGAAGAGGTTATAGTTACAAATACGGGAGTAAGACCCGCCACAACGTAAGTAATCATCAAATTTCCTACATTTGTTGAAATTAGAGAATATGCAAGCAATGATAATGACGCAACGGAGAATACATAGTAAGATAACTTAAGAAGATATGATTTTATTAGTTCTATTGAGCCAAGTGCAAGCAAGTTAACTAGTAAAGCGACCAAAAACAGGAAGCTGTCTATTAATAATCGATTATATTGCCCAAAGGCGAATAACGTTTCGAAAAGTACGCTAATGGCAAAAACCCATATCCCGGCACTCCAAAATAGGCTGCTACGACGCCGATTTTGCATATAATTTAGTGTTAGATAGGCGGCTAAAATAGCTGAAAGGACAAAAATTATCACTGTTGATATCTCTACGGTTGTTTGTGTACCTATCATCGATTTATTAGCGACCGGTTAAATTTAAACTTTATTTACTTGGAGTTAACCGATTCTTAATAAAAGGATTTATAGTTAATTTTATCTAATAGACTTGTGGAATTAAAAACTGTGGGTGGTTCATTTACTAAAGCAGATTTGCTGGCACTCGGAATATACGAGAAGAAAAAAGAAAGAAGGGCAGCTAATAAAAGCCTAGAAAAAATTATAGACCGACTATATTCAAAAATCGAGACGGATTATCCGAGAATATCCGAATTGCGCAAACTGTCTTCGCAAAGTTTACGTGAAGATGTAGAAAAAAGGCGCTTTAAAGATTATGACAGGCGTCCGTTTACAGCAAATGAAGTCTATGGTGGAGACATCTGCAAAAATGGCGATTATTATATTTCTATGCTCGGATCAACGGTAATAAGTAAAATGCTGCAGGATGAAATAGAACCGCTTCTAAACGAAAGGATCATAGATCGCATAGAAAGTTATACGATGCTCGTATACAAAAAAATCCCACATTTATTTGATTATGCTAATAATGAAGACGAAGAGGACGCGATGGGGGAGGTGTGGAGCAAAAATTATAGGGGGAAGATAATCCCTTTAGATGCCGTTTTGGATGGGAAGCTGCCAGTAGTGTGCTTAGAAAAGGCCCTAATCTTAAGCGGCATTCTTAATGCTGACAAAGATATAATACGACTTGGTGGAAAGGCCCTTGTAGACAATGGTTTTAGAATGGATCGGGGCCACGAATTTGATCCGCATAGCTGGGTACGACTAGTTTTTCGTAGGACAAGTCCTGGTGATAGCATTTATAATATAGAATATATCTGTGATCCAGCAATTAATGAAGTCTTTATATACAATCGGGCTAGTGCTTCTACGCTACCAAGATACGTGCCAGATAGTGCAGAAGATCTAGAAAACGATGGTGTAATACTGTTCAGATTGAAGTCGCAACTAGGCAAGCTTGTATAGAGGCCTATTCTTTGCTTAGATATCGCCAAATAACAAAGAAAACGAACGAAAGAGCGAAAGAAACCAGCACTAAAATGTTCTGTTTAACCGGGAAGTATACTGCAAATACGTCATTTGCGACTGTCGCCGGAGTTATGAGATTTTCGACAGATATGTACGCCCATACCAAAAGAAGATATATCCAAAGCGCTTCAGAAACGGACTTGAGAGCATGTATATTATATTTCTTCATGTTTGTACCCTAAGGTTATTATTCTTAGACCATACCATCTTTGTGGTCACAAATAACGAAATAATCGATACTACAACTATTGAAATTATAGATAATGCCGTAAAGAGATTTTTGCCAAGTACACTCATATAAGAAGATAGATAGGCTATTAAGATAACATCAAATACTATCGCCGTTAGACTCAAGGCATTAAATTTGCCTAGACGATATACAGAACTCATAAAACCCCTATTTTTGAAGTTTATTTTTTCATTCATTATAAAGTTCGATAGCGTATTTATTTCGCCACCTATGAAAACTGCAAGAGGGTAAAACCAACCGAGGCTAAGGCTTGCATAAACAGTCAAAATATTGGCCAGATAAGCTAAAGAACCAAACATGCTAAATAGTATGGAGGACCTATTTATGCTCTTGATCACCGAATCAACCGCTTCCCTAGCAGCTAGCTTTTCGGGTGCGACCTTCTTTGTTGGTTTTATTACTTCAATAGTCTTTATCCCTTTAGCGTTCAGGATTGACATTGACTCCAAAAGAAATGCCTTTCCCTTCGATTTTGTTGTTTTTAACGATTCAGCGGCTTCTCTTGTTAGTATCCTATTCATTGAAAAGCCGTTATAAATGTTGCCAAAAGACAAAAGATTCGTTATTTCCGTAACGAGCATCTCTACAAATCCACGTTTATTTGATTCTATAACATTTCCTGCGTTCAGGTAACCTAAAAACCATGTCGCATTGCTTAATGCATAATCTTCAAAGGTAACAAAGCGCTCCGCACCGAGATCCATACCGGCCGCCAACCCCATTCTAAGGGTATCTGCAAAATCTTTCCCATGTGAAAATAGGATAAGTTTAATATTTTTGAATGAGTCTGTAGACAATGAGTCGCTAGCATCCGAAAGAATAATAGTGTTTGCGGGCACAACGGCATCTATAGCGGCAAGAAATGCCTTTCGCCTATTTACATTGATCGCTTTCAAGTTAGGCATTAACAATGCCAGGCTCGGATTTACCATCTAATCATTATGTGAACATCTGATATTTAAATGTAACAAGTTACCTTCTATGAGTAACTATTGGTGGCGTGTTAGCCGCCAATGGCCCCACTAATGTAATCTGTCGTCACTGACGCGTTATGGAACTGCCCATTAAAACCATTACCACTATAATCTTTGGCCTGTCCATTTACAGTGTTATTTAGCGGCCACCAGGCTACTAACCCGCTGCCCTTAGCCAAAATCGGCACTCCCGATATGCCTTCATCGTACAAAGAGATCAATTGAGCCGAAGATAGCGGCACGTTATAAAGCTGCACGTTCGATTCATAGCCAGTAAACGGCTGCGGAGAACATGTGTTGCCAGAACCTCCAAAACCACCAATAAAAAATTGAGAGCCATCTGAATACTGCTTCGTGCCAGTAACAGTACCGGATAATCCGTCAACCATACCGATGTATTGGGTTGCCGATATAGAAAACGCTACGAAATGCCAGTGTCCATCATAAAAGTTAGATACTGGATTTGATGGGCCTAAATATGCATCTGCAGCAGTACATCTATGCACCGCTAGATTCCCGGTTGCACTGCTAATTTCTAATCCATCGAGATTGGCGAAGGCGGCTATTGGTTGCCAAGCTTCCTGTATATTACTACTATTAGGAGCGGGGGGATAGGTAGCGTAAGGAATAGTTGATTCTACCCACATAGTTACTGTATATGTTTGATTCACGCCGGAGATGCTTTGGGTCGCATTTATATAAGAGAACTCGAAAGTCGTGTACCAGAACTTAAACATAGAGCTCCAAAGATATGAAGCTAAGTGATTATAATTATCAAAACTTGCTACGGCGACCGGTTGTGCAACCGTCGATACTACAGATGATGTCGTGCCTGTAGAAAAATAAGGGCCTGAAAGAGTCTGGCCGGGTGCCGTATACGTTACATTGATGTTTAAACTATACTTTTGTCCGGCGGGTGGGCAGATATTTGCGATAGAGAATATATACGAAGACGAAGGAGATATTTCCGGGCTCGGATCCAATGCTGAACTGCCCGTAAACGAAGCGGATTGACCGGTAGCCGTATTTATGGCTACTATTTTCGTTATGTTTATTACGTTACCTACACTATTACCCAATTGTATTCTTAGCAGCCCATTTGCATAACACTGCGCAGTTACACTTCCCAATCCATTGAAACCTGTTATCGTCGTGCCTATGGACGACGATGGGGTGAAGATACCTAAGCTATACAATACTCCCGCTACTATCACTATAATCAGTATGGCCCAGCCATAGGTCATCATGTACTCCAATGCTGACTGGGATTTCCTGTTCGGCTTTGCTTTCTGCAGCATAAGGATTTATGCTGACTGGAAGATTTAAAGATTAAGGGGCCATTCGATCCTCTTTTGAAGTTATAGTGACGAATTATCACAACGGGTGTATAATTTATCAGCTACTAATCCTATAAAGCAATGGTTGGTTGCTTAACTGCACAGCGATTGTCCTATATTTGACCAAAATGTCCCATTATTTTCCTGATATGAGCAAGGTGCGGCACCAACACTTGGACTATAACAATAAAGTGCCTGACCGTTATATGAAATTGACTTTGTACAAAATTCAGTCTGCGGCGGGGCGACATCGGAAGGATTCCCGCAATAAGTGCTGCAATCAAACTTAAATTGCACTAAAGGATTGCTGTTTGTTGTTGGTGTGGGCGTGTGTAAAATAGGTATTATTATAAAAATTATGGCCAGCACTAAAATCACAAGAGCAATTATCGTTAATACTACTAGAGTTATTGGTAATCCCTGTCCTCTCATGTTTAATCTAATCTACGGTGGCTTAAAAATTTAAACGCTCTATTGTTTTGCGTGTTTGGCCACGCTTTTTAACGCTTTCTTTACAGTTTCCAGGCCTATCATCGCACATGGAATACGCGATAAACTTATCTGGTCTACGCCGATAAGCTTTTTCACGTCGGATATCTGCATATTATCGACTTCCGCCGTCCGTTTGCCGATTATCGCCCCACAAAGCTTTGAGAGAGAAACCGTAGAAATTATGCATCCATTTCCTTCAAATGAGATATCGCGTATGCTTCCACTGTCCATTTTTATATAAACTACAAACTTATCACCGCATGACGATGAGTAGTTCTCCTCTGAAGCATCGAAGTCTTTTAACTTTCCAAAATGCTCCGGATTTTTGTACAGATCTATAAATTCGTAATACTTACTTTCATCCATACGTGGTGTTTATGTCTGTCAGGCTTTTTATAAATCTATCTATTTCAGATTTTGTATTATAAAAATAAAGGCTGGCTCTAGCAGTTCCTTCTACATGCAACTTATCTTCAACGAAAGGCTGCGCACAATGAAAACCAGACCTTATAGCGATACCCTCTTTGTCAAGTAGGTATGCAACGTCGTGTGGGTGCAGACTTTTTAGATTGAACGAGAATATCGTCCCGCGGTTGCGGCTGCGTCCACTATATACGCTTAGTCCGTAAACCTCCTCTGCAGCTTTATAGAGATGATTAGTAAGTGATTTTTCGTATGCTTCTATATTCTGCATCCCGATCTGATTAAGATAATCTACAGCAAGTCCTAGCCCGTAAGCCCCTTCAACGTTCTGGGTGCCAGCTTCAAAGACCGCCGGCACGTCTTGATATTCCACTTTATCAAGCTTAACGCTCCTGATCATCTCCCCCCCCAAAAGGAAGGGCATCATCCCGTACTGTACATCGCGGCTTATGTAAAGAACGCCTATGCCCAGCGGCCCAAGCATTTTATGACCGGAGAAACATAGAAAGTCTGCGCCCAGATTCTTTACATCAACCTTCATGTGCGGTACGGATTGAGCCGCATCGACAAATGCCAGTGCACCTGCTTCGTGTGCTAGACGGCTTATTATCTTTACATCGTTTATAGTGCCGCTTACATTAGATTCGTGCGACACCGTAACTAGTTTTGTGTTCTCCTTCAGTTCTTTATAATATTCTAAGTCTAAATCAAAATTCTCGTCGACATCAACAATGTCCACATCTACACCGGCATCTTTCAAACGCATCCATGGTAGTATATTTGAATGATGCTCGAGATATGTCGTTGCTATCCTATCGCCGCGATTAAATTCAAGCGACATCGATACTAGGTTTATAGCCTCTGTAGAATTGCGCACGAACACTATCTCGTCCGGAGAAGCGTTTATGAACTTTGCTATTTTCTCCCGTGCCTCCGTATAAGCCACGGTGGCTTTTTCTGCCAAACTATGTATACTGCGCATCGGGTTTGCATTTAGATTCTCATAAAAGTATTTTATGCCGTCTATTACTGCAAGTGGTTTTTGTGAAGTCGCGGCATTATCTAAATAGGCCAGCATTTTTCCGTTAACCGGTTTGGATAAGATGGGAAAATCCTTCCTTATCGCATCTACATCAAAGCCCTGCATAAATCCCTTAAAGTTCTTATTTTGACCCTAATTCTACAGAGTATACCTCATTGCGATTAAAATACTTTTATTTTATTCAACTTAAGGTGGCTGTAGTTTTATTTTTTTATACTTTATTTCTAATTCATTTGCATTTGGCATGGAGATATCAACGGCATAAGTCTTCTTGCCATTTATTAATACAAATTGGTCTCCATATTCCACGATAAGTCTACCATTATGAAACCGATTTAATTTCATCATATCGTTTGTTATCTTTGCATACTCTTCAGAAAACGCATTGCCAACATTTAACATGTATACGTCCTTGATACTGAGCGCCTTCCCGCATTTCACACAATCAGTTTTCTTTTGTTTCTTTTTTAACCTGTCGAGGTCCTTGAAGCCTATATAACTTTCAGTGCGACAGGAAGGACACTCGATATACACCTCAGGCACTTTTAGTCGCATCGAGTTGCAAATATGTGCCCAGTCTATGCCGTGATAAAGATAATCTCCCTCCGACGCCTCTTTGTCACGCAGTGCATCTGAAACGGTTATGCCTGCGCGATCCTTAGGGTCTATGGAATAGAGTACGCCGTGTGCTACTTCGTGGAGTACTACGTACAGCGGGTATGCTTTATTGACCGCGTTTAACATTTTTTTATTTATATACACCTTTCTTTTAATCGGGTCATAATATGCGTCATAATTACCTGCATTATTCTTTTCAAAATCAAAACGTTTTGGTGTCAAGAACTGGATTACTGCCTTCAATTTTCTAGAATTCGGGCTTTTTCTACAATATTCTTTTGCAGTCTGCAAAAGCCTGTCTAATTTTTCTCTCGATGCGCTCTCTTTCATAAGCAACCCCTTATGCATTATAGATAATAACTATTATAAAAACCTTTATTTTCTTATTAGTGGTAATTTAAATATAAAGATTTATATACTAAAATACTTCTAATAAAAGGAACATAAGGTTAATTACAGATGGGCGGAATTTTATGGATCACTGGTCTGAAGTAGAGGAATCTTTAAGAAGAAAAGAAGACAAACAAAGGAGACATAAGAACGAACATTTTACTGTGGCGGATGCTCAAACAAAGATCGCTAAATGCACTAAGGTTAGGTCATTGGACGAGCTTATTAGCCAAAAGAATTGGAGATACTATGTGTCAGGCGAAGATACAGTTACTGACAATAAATCACTTTTTTTAGAGTTGATAAAAATCTCTGAGAAGTATGTGAGTCCCGGAACTTATGGGATGAAATTATCCGGTTTTGAGTACCTGCCAATGAACGTAGACTATGACATTTTTAATAAATTGATCAAAGAGACACGGCGAAGCGGCATAGTATACCGTGGCGTGCGTTTTTCAAGTGAACTGGATTTATACGACTTTCTAAAAGAACTCAAAGAGGACAAAGAAAGTCATTATTTACCGCAATCTCTAACAGTATTTTTGGGCGTTGCAAAGGCCTTCGCAGGGCTAAGGTCAGATGGAGCAGGGTTTAGCTATAAGTTAGTGCTCGCATTAGACCCAAATAAACTTGAACTAAGGAAAGTAAATTACTGTAATTTTTATGACAAAGATTATGAACCTGTGGAAAATATTCCCGCTGGCGAACTTCGAACAGATAAGATACCTGCAGCAGCAGTAAGGGGAATTATGGTATACGATTGTAACTCTAACTATTCAAATTCTATAAAAAGAAAAATTTATACAAGCATACCTAATCCTCTTGAAGTAATTTGTGACTTGTTTGGATATAATACAAAGGACGCCTTAAGCCGTATAAAATATCTGACAGATGCACGAAACAAGAAGCGCAAAGTCCTGAGCTATTAGCCCGCATCATCGTTCTCCACACTTTTGGTTTTATATTGCGATGTGCAGATACACGGACACTATAAGTCCTATAACAAATGTAACCCCTGCAGCGCCCAGATTAAGAGCTAACGACTGAGAGACCCGCTTTATCGTACTCTCATTTGTATTGGCCGCAATGAGCGCGGCGGTTATTACCACTGCTACTGACGTGGCGATAACGGCTATGGCGAGATTAAGATAAACCGAATCATTTATTATTATGCCAATAAAAAAGCTGATTAGAGGGATTATTGCGCCGAGAAGATAAAATATCCCTACATATGCAGAATCTCTAAGCGGACTACTGCCCTTTGCCCAGCCGTCTTCCGACTTGTAAGAGCCATTAAATAACCTAAACAGGGGCGTTTTCTTTTCTTTTTCTAGCAGTTTGTAAAACGGGTCATTTTTATTTTTAAGTTTCTTTATTAAGTTATCCAGACCTTTCTCCAGCAGTGCATAGCTCTTATAGTTATTACCAAGTTCCTTTGAGGCTCTTTCCTTGGCAGCTTCTATTTCTAACTGCATCCTGTTTACTTTAGATAAAGAAATATCCCTCTCGGATGTAGACGACAGATATGCGCCCACGGCCATTGATATCGTACCGGAGATACCAACTATTAGGCCAGCGAGTGCGGAGAGAAGATTGCTTTTGTATATGCCTACAAGACCAGATACCGACGCGAGAACCTCCACAAGCCCATCATTCATACCAAAAACTATTTCTCTAACGTGCGGCAGTAAGCCGATTTTTTCTGTCGTTTCTATCAAGTTTTCGTTATAAAGTTCGTCGGTTATTACGTCTACTACGCCTTTCAACCTGCTTGCTGGCACTATACTTATTATATTCAGAAGAGCTGACACAGAGGAGGTTTCATATGCATCCAAAACGCTGTATGTCACACCTTTACCAAACAACTGCCGCGTCAGCAGAAATGCAAATGGAAAAAATTTATAGTCTTCCTGTTCTGGCGTACTGCCGCAATAAGATGCCAAATCTTTCCATACCGCCATATGTTTCTTCTCAAGAAAGATCATCCTTTCCAGGCGTTTCTTTAGTTTTTTATCTTTTTCGTGTGCAAGAAGTTTTTTATAGATACAGAAATGCGTGTTCTCCCTCTTAAATAAGTCTATGAATCTTTCCGGATCTAGCATAATCAACCAGTCAGAGGATGCGCTGGCTTTGTCTTGTCATAGAAGGATTTATAATTCTGCCATACTTGTTCTCCGGTCGAATTAGACAGTATGTCCGTTATTTCACTAGGATTCATAAAAAGATTATTATTTCCTTGAATTATTCCTTTAAATCTTACTATCACAAAATCCCCATCGTGGGGGCTCGCCGGGCCAGTCTCGCAAGTTATTATATTATTGTCCCACATCTCTATAACTGCCTTCCTTTTTTTGTCAAAGTTCTTACTGTTCTTTGGATCCACTAGCTTTACTATCCTACCTATATGGTAGAAGATAAGCTCACTTTTAGCGTTTTCCATTGTGATTAATTACATAAAAGATATTTATAGCTATTGTCTAGTGTATTACACCGAAAGTTTGCTAGCGCTACGCAGTTCAGCAGATATTACCAAAGCGCATGGTTCATAAAGATTAACGTACTATCACAATCTTCGTAATTATTCAAAACCTATCTTATGACGGTCCCAGGATTTGAAAGCGAAGTTGTTATAACTCGCAAGCATATGCAGAGAACCTAAGAGTCAAATAATGACAAAACAGTCATTGCAAAAATTGCGCTATTAATTTTATTATATTAGATGAAAACTAATCAAAAAGTAGATAGGGACATCTGCTTGCTAATAACGACTCCAAATATTGTATCTATCTCAGATTTCAGAAGTGAAAGCTCGTTCTTAAGGTAACTATGGACACTGTATTTATCGGCTATTTCCATTGAGAGATAAAGATACTTTTTTATAGTGCCCTCACTTGACGTAAGCACGATATTTCCACCACATCTTATACACTTTCCTACGAGTGGTATCCTTCTGTATTTCTCGTTGCATTTTACGCACCTGAATTCCTGTGTTCCGAAGCGTCTTAGGTTACCTTTTATGTCTTTTATGAAGTGTTTGTCAATTATTATTCTGGCTATATCTGATAAATCGACTGCCCGCAGTTTCTCCTCTAAATCCATCTGTGAGATCACCTTCTCTCGCATAGTCTCAAGAGTTTTATAAGAAGATACGTTTACCCCTTCATTTATATTGTCCGTATCGTGGGTGAAGTATATTACAGCATCCGGTTGGTTCAATATAGACCTAACCTGTTTGATTTTTACGTCGGATGGTTTTGAGTAAGAAAGCGTAGCTTCGTAAAACTCTACGGGATACTTATCGACAATATCTATATTGTAAGCTTCCGAATCGACACTGTTTAAATCCAGCCGAGTAGAAAGAACCAGGGGGGAGTCCATATACCTAGCACCGCGAGAATCCGGTAGCAGCCCCCTATCAAAGTTAAGCAGCATATCAGTTAATAGGAGAAGTGACGCTTCATCTCCATCGCAGTTTCTTCGCATCGCAGCATGGAAGAATGGGTGTGCGAGTAGCCCTTGTGTTTTAGAGAATCCTATTATTCGTCCAACTATCCCAGACGAAGTATGCGGTGCCAAACCCACAACTAGTTTACCGATTAGGTCTTTCTTAGATTCGACACGCATAAAAGGCTCATACTTATAATATTTTACTAGAAGTTCATCAACGAACTTAGCCACTCTTAAAAAGACTTCTGCTCCGTTTTCATCTGGTCCTCCATAAGTGGGTAATATTATGTCCTGTGCCTTTAGTTGCAGTATCTGATCCTGACTAGATAACTCTTTACCATAGATATCCTTATCATAGCCAAGCGCCTTTAAGATGTCTAGTGAAGTCTCTACTTCTTTCGGTTTAAAATGTGTGATTGGAACTTCTATAGCATCAAATCTTACGGTGCCATCTTTGTTTACATTAAGCTGATATAGAGCCCTAAGTATTCCTTTTTCAAGTGGTTCTATAGTGCCTGAGGAGTTAAACACGCCTTTTACTCCTTTTATCATATTTGGGCGTTCCTTCACAGCTAATCTGTCAAATGCGTCATTTAAGTATTCATTTAGATTTATTCTTACTTTACCTTTTGCCGTAGTTTCTTTCCCATGATGGATTTTTACATTTGTCTTCGACATACACGTTTTACAATAGAAAGAACGTTCTGAAATTGAACCACATCTTTGACAGACCGGATATATGGTTTCTTTTTTGCAGGAGTTGCAAAAGAAAAAACCGTACTCGGCTTCTATATTGCCTTTTTCCCCAGCTACAAGTATATTACGAGATGGACCACCATTATTTCCTATCGGAAATATCACATTCGGATTAGTATCCATCTCCCTCATTTTTGCTTTTTCTGGCCTACCTAACCTACCACCTATAAACGTTCCTGCACTGTCCTTTATTTCTACACCTGCCAATTCACTTAGAAGCTTTAAGTTATCATCTAATTGAGCTGCAAGAGCAGTTACTTTATCAAAACTATATTCGGGATAACCGAGTGTACTAAGCAAGGCATCCGCATTTTCTATAATTATCTCGTTTATAAGTTTGTGCTCTACGCCTAACAGCTCTAAGATTGTTTTGATCTCTTCTTCATTTGGAAGTGTTAAAACTTTATAATTCTTTCCATCTATTTTTTCTTGGATGCTTACCTTTCCTTTTGTATATACGACCTCTATGAGAGAAACCAACTGCTCGTGAGATATCTGAGTCCAAAAATATAGGAAATCTGGGTGCAGTGGCAACGCGTGCTTCTTTGAGAATTTTAGATATTCGTCAAATATAGTAAGCTTCTCGGCCTCCGAACTACACTCTGTACCTTTCTGCTCTAAAAGCCTTTCCCACCACTCTTTCACAAATGGAGAAGGCATCAAAAGATGTCCTTGTTCTGAGAAGTCACCGTAATTGAACAATATGTCACCTACATAAAGTATTTTTGATATTTTTGGTTGCAGCGCTTCAGCTTCTTTTATCGTTCTCAGTTTTTTCACTGTACCATCAGCAAGTCTCACTATGGGTCCATCTATAGTTGAACAAGGCGTTACTGCGCAGGCTTTGCCTGGCAATTCGACTCTTAATTGAGAGCCTGTTGCTATAAAATTCGAGAGTATTATATTCGTTATCGGATTTATTGAGGCTGCTGCAAATCCGGAGGTCCTGCTTCTGCCATAACGTAATCGAAATCCACCGCTTCTTAATGGATAGGAAAATACTGGACGGCCGGCGGCAAGTTCCTCTAAGTATCTATAATTTGGCAGCACCTTCGCGGCAGTATTTTCTGTGTTTGGCGCTACTTCTCTCTTGGCATGTTCGATTTCCTTCAATTCTATGTATTTTGACAGGAATTTGAAATCTTCACCTATTCCATAGTCATTTCCAAACGCTTTAAGTATCTTGCTTACTTTTGAAGCTTTTTGTGCTAATCCCTCACAGAGCACTAAGCACATTCCTCCCCGTATGCGATTGGTCTTTATCCGCGGAATATTCTTATATGCAGACACTTCTCTCTCGGAAGTTGGATCGCCGTCCAATTCTATAGGTAGGTTCCTTACAAGAAAATCTATCTCATTTACATCCGGTAAATATTGTAATCTTGCGGCAAATTCATCATAATCCGTTACCTCTACCTTTGTACGGCTTATTTCTGCTTCATCTGGATCATATTTGCCGAATTTGAATTCTGCCCTAAGCGCATCGGCAATTACTATCACAGATGCCGCTGCGGTTCCTCCGGCGCCCCTTATCGGACCACCAAAATGGCACACTAGGTATTCCTGCCCGTCTCTTCTCTTTTTAAATTCAAGTTTAACGAATCCTTCCAATGGCGCGGAAACTATTGCTGAGGTTATATATGCCAGGCCGACACGGATACCCATCTCTATGGCATCCTTCTCATTTTCAAATTTTATAAATTTTGAGCGGGCCATCGCAATTGCACTATCTAATGCGACTCTCCAATCGTTTGGAGAATATTTCTTTTCGTCTTCCCTTATGAACTCCGCGAGACCACTATTTAATATATTGCGATTTAGAACGGATAGTAAACCTTCTATCCTTGCGCCGACATCTACGGCGAGTGGGATTGTTATCTCTTTTATCTTTTTTATGGTCTCGTACTCCTTAAGAACCTCGGTAGAAATCTCATTTATATATTCCTTTTCGTCCATCCTTATCTCCCATTAGCATTTTCAAGAATAAAAGTATTTTTGTGTTCTTTTGCACTATCCGACGACAAGAGAAGATGCAAAGAACTTAGTAAATTTTATGTTTATGGCGAGACCCACTGGACGTTTGTTGCAACACCATTATTATTGTTTCCGCTGTAATCGTTGGCATTACCATCCAAAGGCCACCAGCCTACTAGACCGGCGTTTGGTATGGGCGCACCGCCTAAACCTTCTGCGTATAATTTATCGATTTGAGAAGAGGACAATGCAGTACTATATAATTGGACATTAGAAATTTCTCCAGTATAATAATTATTAGTACCATACCCGATATTCGCAATTGTACCCGAACCTATCTGGATATTGGGCGTAGCAAATACTGAATTTATTGTGCCACTTTCATTTATATAAGTAGTAGCCGAAGCGGATCCTCCCGGATAAGAAAGCGCGATGAAATCCCATGTACCGCCACTAACTGTAGCTGTAGAGCATAGATGTTCGCCCCAAAAATCCCCGCAAACCTGGCCTGAGTAAATACCGAGCATAGCATCCGCATAATTGCTACCATAAAGTCCATAATTAAAAATGAATGGATAAGTCGTAGCCTGAGTAGTTTTTACCCAAGCAACTATTGTAAGCGCATTACTGCCTGATGGAAAATCAGAATGAGGTATATTTGATATAGTTGTAGTTGATTGTCCATTAAAGCTAGCTACTTGGTTTGGGTCCGTACTTACTGGAACACCAGATATAGTACCATGAGAAAAGTACGGTCCAGATAAAGTTTGTCCAGGTTCCTTGTACGTAAACGTGACAGGATTTGAATAAGAAGAGCCTGTAGAAGCAGGACATGCGCCTGGAATAAAGACCAGCTGTGACTGATCCGGTGGTATCAGTACTGAAGTGTTTATCGTAACTGACTGTCCGTTTGAACCGGTGGTGTTTATGCGGGTTATGTTAATAAGATATCCTATGCCGTTTGTTATCTGCATCTGCAATGCACCTCCCCGGATACATTGGCCGTTTACGCCAAAATCTGAAAAGCCTGTTATCGTCGTGCCTGTGGACGATGAGGGAGTGAAGATACCTAAGCTGTACAGCACGCCGGCTACAATTACTATGATCAGTATGGCCCAGCCATACGTCATCATGTACTCCAATGCCGACTGGGATTTCCTGTTCGGCTTTGCTTTCTGCAGCATAAGGATTTATGCGGATGGGAGAATTTAAAGATTAAGGAGCCATTTCCATAATGGGATGAACTTTACGTTATTGTTTATTATGGTTATAACTTCAAGATTATCCAATGTGATTAAAGATATAAAAGTTATAATCGTCGGGGATGGGAGTTGAACCCATCGGGGCTTTGGGCCCCCACGCTTTCAGTCAAAACTGCTAGCAGGCGTGCGCCTTAACCGCTCGGCCACCCCGACTTTTTATATGACAGGCCACGGCATCGAAACAGCTATCCATATAGAGGATAGCAACATTTTCTCCTCACAGTTTACCTGCAAGCACGCCTCCGTTCATTTATGGTTGCTTCCTTCCGGACCTGGCCAGGTTCATAAATAAAGGCATCCCACCGGGCTGCGGTTCACAGATAGCTTTGCTAGCTTGTATGAAATCACTATCCCTCGGCCGTTTACCACCACGCCTAAAGTCCATTTGCGTTACAGAGAGGGACTGACTCCCCGGCTGCCTGTCAGTAATAATCTAATTACGAGAGAATAAATATGTTAAAAAAGGTTGTTTAGAACTCTGTATGGGGGTTTGACTCTAAAGTTGCGCTTTCAAAGAGAATACCAATAAATACTTAAATCGCCGATGGTGCAAATAAAACCACAAAGTAAACTTTGTGTTGAAGTATATCTTACAACCCTAAGCAAGATACTAGAAAGATTACTGATGTAGCCAGATTAATCACCGTATAGGTGCCTTGAGATTAAATTATTTATCGAGTTAAAGAAACGGTGGCGACGGTTAATTTTTACGATAAAAGTTCTTATGATAGATAATATTTACTCAATATTTTTGTCTTCTAAAGATTGCCCATATTCTTTCATAATTTCTCTATAGCCTATAATTTTTCCGCCGGCATCTTTTATGTCCTCTAATTCCGTGTGATACGGCCCATCATAGCAGTCACCGGATTTTCTTATCTGCACCGCTTCATAAGCCGAACTTACGCGACGTTTATATTCATCTTTGATGTCGAATAACGAGCCCACCATGCCATTCAAAATATACGTCAGTTTTTCGTCAATATTCTGCTTATTGATTTCCAATGCCGCTCTTTCCAAGGCACCGGCTGTCTGAGCAAATATCCAATATCTAAATTCATCTTTCCATACTCCCCTCTCTACCATTTTCCTCGGAACAATCTGTATTAGGCGTGTGATTGAATAATTCATTTCGCCTAGCCACGCTGGCCTATGATCTCTCGACATCCCGATATCAAACATCTCTTTCGCCAAAAGTTTGGCTCTTGAATCAAATTTTATATTTTTGTCGGTTTCCAAAGCGTACAAAACTTCATAAATCGTTATAAAACTTTTCTCATAGAACGCTGCAACTTCCCCTGTGCCTTTTATTTTTATTAACTCAGATACTATTTCTTCAGCGAGATCATTTACTCTTACATCTAGCCTTGGCCTGTCTTTTTTTGGTATATACGGCATACTTACGAAGTAATAATTTATATGATATAAAGCTTTTTATCAATTTTAATCGGTTAATAATCACTGTCTAGATAAGTAGATTATCACAACTGCCATAGGGATAAGAATAAATTGTATATATTGCAGGTATGGTATTATCGCTATGCCTATTGCCGCAAGAACGTAAAGCCCAGCGTTATTAGATGAGCGGCTTATATTTTGAAGGACTGTTATGAAATTCATATCGGTTTTGCCCCTTAAAGCAACAAGTGCTATGCCCGTATAAAGCGCAATAAATAGCCCAGAAACAAAGGCAGAAAGAAGATAATCACCCATGTATGCTCCAAGCCCTATAGGTGAAAATAACAAAGCCGAAACTAGACCCCCTATAAAACCAAGTACAATAACCACGATAAGTGCAAGTAGATTTGAGAACACTTTATTCAACCCAGCTATAACGCTACCGATATAGTCAACGGGTTTATTTGAGTTAAGGGTGTCCATTGCTGTAAACAGCGTGCCTATAAACCATAATAATATAAATGCACTTATGGCACTAGCTATTCCGAAGGTCAAAACGTATCCCGTGTAAAATGGCGCGTAAGTACTACCAGTTGATAAGGTAGAATAGTAATTTATTAGTGCTGCGGTAGATAGAGAGGTGCTTACTACATAATTCTCTATTGCACCAAATATTGTAATAATAAGAAATGTAATGACGATAAAAATGAAAAATAGAACTACGAAATCTAGCACTCGCCTCTTTAATAAATCAACAGACGCAAGCCACAAATCGGAAGCCATGTTTACATAACGAAATTACAATTTAAAAGCTTTTGGACCGGCGGTAGAAAACCATACTTGGAACACTGCAACAAACTCATACGATGTGTGTAGCGCTAAGAACAAGTCCGCCCACTGAGGCAAAAACAAGAGTAACTATAAAGGATATCAATAGATATAATACGACCGAGGTCAATAATACATTTGACATTGTTTCTCTAAGTACTATCTTATCCCCCGGCTGTGATATTGTAGAGATCGCGTACGCGATTATTAGACTTAATACTATAAGGTATATCCCGATTATCAGCTGAAATGTATACAGTGGTATCTGTCCCCCACTTAAGTTAAACAGACTAAATGCAAAAGGCACGACGGCGCCTATACCGCCAGCGCTGCCACCGCCGGTCACGCTGCTTTGTATCGTATTTATACTACCAGATAACGATCTAAGCACTTGTCCTATCAATGTAGTTAGACCTACGACTATACCTGCCATAACCGGGCTTAACAATCCAACTTCCACTCGCATCCCCGAGGTAACCTCCTCAAGTAGTGAGCGAACCTGTTGCTCTATTCTTTTTAGGTTTGATAAGTGGCGTGACATGTAAAGTGTAGCCATGGCTGCATTCGCTATGCTTTTCTTCGATGACTCTATAAAAACTTTAATCCCGGCCGTCAGCATCGCTGATGGAAAAAACCGAGTAGATCCGTTTAGTTTACTGAAGAAAGCATCTTTTAAGGACAGCCCGAGACTTCTTATATTGTTAACAGTCACGGCAAAGAAATCTGCTATCGGTGTATTCTTCATGGTATTGCCTACTTTTATTATCGTCGTCTCCGGGGGCAATCCCTCAGACAAGAATGACCCCATCTGGAATAGTGCCGCACCGAATGAGTCCTGTAATTTTATTAGTTCGTCCTCTGTCGCACGCAGCTGTATCACAGATAATTTAAAATAAACAACAAGAGCGAAACCTATGGCAGCGGTTATTAGCAGTGATACATATATCTGATCTGGACCAAAAATTTGCATGCTTGGCAAAAGTAACGAAAATAGGGCCATAAAGGATATGAAAACCGCAGCAGCTGGCAGTAATGCACTTATCTGCACTTTTCTGCTGCCGAAGTTTAAGAAGAAACTGCCGAGTTTAGGCAATCCTGGTACCAAACTCAAATCCGGTGGTGCAAAACCAGCCGGTCTCTCCAAGAGCCGATTACGTATCAAAAAATATACCATAAGCGGAAGCCCGACATCGTACATAAGTGCTAGTAATACGCCAAAATCCGGCACTGTTACGAAAGCCATCATCATCGGTGCAAGTACTAAACCAAGTACGGGAAGCACCATGCCTAGCATGTAAACCGTATTTAATGGCTCTTTTAGCGTAGAAGCATAT
>JAJYZA010000005.1:0-11170 GCA_021800365.1 Nanobdellota archaeon | reverse complement strand
CATCGATTCAAACGTGCCGTTTAATATACGTTGAGATGCCTCATCTAGAAGTGCAAGTCGATTCTCCTCATTTTCTTGGTAGACTGAACTCTCGACTAGGAACAGTGCATCTGTAAATGCAGGACTCACCTTGGACCATCTTAGTGCGTAATCATCAAGCGCCTCTTTTATATTCATATATTTTCTGGCTGCTGTATCCCAGATCAATTTTTTAAGGTCAAATGATAGATAGCTGGTCAAATTATCGGCTGCGAATTGCACGGCAGCCTCCAGATTTGGAGTTTGACGCATGTATATAACTAAGTATAAAATAAACGTAACCAAATCACTGGAAGATTTACTTAACCGCACCTGTAGCTGCTGCTTGGGAAAATATTGCACGCCAAAAAATCCTATTACGCCTAAGAAGATTATAATTAAACCGAAAAGGGACTGGCCTGCCAGCATTGCCACAATACCCACTAAGAAACCAAGAAAGATTAGAAAAAGTCCAAAACCGTAAAGTTGTTTCGCATCAAAATCATATCCGAGAAGGTATAACAATGTGTTAGTTTTTTTTTCTTCCTCTTTGTTTATGCTGAATTTTATGACCCTACCAATCGTTGATGCACCGAGATTTATTATCCGTGACACTGCCGAAGGATTTTTTTCTTTAAAGATCTTATACTCTATTGATTTTAATTCGGCACGCACCTGCTCGTCCTTTTGATATAAATCCCGCGGGATAAGCTCAGTATTGATATAATAGTCTTCTATGGAACCGGCCTGCGTATTTACATCTGTTAGATTCACTTTCTTTCCTTCAACCATAGTTCAAACGCCTTGATTATTTTGCTGCCTTCCGGCGGCCTTCCAGATTCTTCTTTTATCTTACTTTCGATTTCATAATACTGGTCTATGGCTGCTGATGTAAATTCGGCTTCTAGCATAGAAGCATCTCCAGTTTTGCTGGCATAATCAGATATCATGTTTAGTATCTCTCCACGTGTTTGAATGTTATCAAGAACTGCATCCCAGTTACCAGCCCACCCCTCAACGTTTGAGGCTATTTCTTTTATGACATAGCTATTTCCTTCAAGCAAATCATTAGTCGGTACAAGCTCATCATTGTCTACATCGTACCTCACTAAATCCACGAAACCATTTTCATATTTTGGATCATCTACCCACTCCTTTCTTACTTCAGTTATAGCCAATACACGCCTCTTTTCACTTAACCGGTCTATCGTTTTTATCTTATTCACCGAGATTATAATATCCGTAGCCTTAAAACTAGTGCGTGGCACACCTAAATCGTTTACCACTCTGTCAAACACGCCATATGGATTTTCTCCATGTATAGTCCCCATTACGACATTTGAAAGGGCGCCTACGCGCATAGCCTCATATAGCGCCTTCGCTTCCGTACTTCTAACTTCTCCAACGATGAGCGAGCTGTCACCGAGTCGCAATGTTGTTCTTATTCCTTCCTCTGCAGACATTTCCGCTTTCTCGCCTATAATCGCACTTTGGACTTTTAGGGCAAGAATATCGTATCCAAGTTGCGTAAATGCACTACTTGGGATTTCCAATGTATCCTCAACGGTTATTATACGGTATTTTTTCATCAGTAGCAGCATTAGCGCTGTAAGCAGCGATGTCTTACCAGATCCGCGCGTGCCGCTAATCAAAACTGTTCTCGCACCTTCGATGCAAAACCACAATAAGCCTGCAGCGAATGGAGACAGCATTTTATTATTCACAAACAGTGGTATCGTCCAAGGGGATTCTCTATGCCGTCTGAATGCTACGCTAAGGCCATCTGGAGAAAGCGGCCTTTGTGCTATTGCTACTCTGGCCCGGATATTCTCAGTCAATAGTTCCGTATCCAGTACGGGGTGACCTTCATCCAATGGTCTGCCCGACATCAGTCTGAATCTCGAAGCCCATGCTTCTACTTCTTTTGCGTTTGGTATGATATTTGTTGAACACTCCCCGTAGGTCGCGTGCTTAACAAAAAGCGGGGACTTGCTTATCGGTGCGTTTATGTACACATCTTCGACTTTACTATCGGATAGAATCACTTCTGTCATCCCAAAGCCTACAGTCAATCGTACCAGTATTCTAGCGAGTTTTTCTATGTCCCTAAACTGGAGGTTATATTTATTTTTACCATTGATATCTACTATCATATCCTTTCCAATATTGTAGAAGATTTCACGCATTCTCAATGGGTCTGTAAATTCTGCTTCTTGTGGTTTATAGTCTATTAACGCTGTTCTTACCTGGTCCAGTATATTGTATTCGTCTACGTTAAGTAATAATTCTGGTGGCGATAAATGATAAAGAAATTGTGAAACGCCCGGCAAGCGATAGATAGTAACATCCGTGTTATCAAAATCTCCTAACTTGTAAGTCTCTACTTCTATAGCAGACATCGGCGGTTCTGACATTATGCGAGTATATGTAAAATTCGGCCTTATGAGCGGTTTGAAAAGTGCCTTGTATGGCGATCTATCGCCGGTTTTATAGCCGAGAATAAATTGCATACTTTTCTGAACTATCTTCAATGAGGCTATAACGGACATCAGAGCATCGAATCGTTTTATAAATTCATCCAGCGTTGATGACGGCGTGCCGCGCGCCTTAACTTTTAATTCTCTACTGGTACGAATCCCAAAAACATACGCGCCGACAGGATCGCGCTTAAGCCTGTCGAATAAAATGTAATTAAATACGGATACTTCATTTGGAAGACTCCTTTGCGTCTCGCTGTCAAACGGTGCAGTTACATCTGACTGAAATGCTGCCTTATACTTGTCCACTAAATCATTTAAAAGTTCGACTGCATCTTTCACATAAACATAATTCCTATCACTCACTATAACGAGAGAGGTTATAGCACCGGACTCGATTATTGCATTCACAATCTTTTCAAAGATATCTTCATTGTCCTCTGGATTTGGATATAGGATACTTAGAGGGACATTGTATGTTAATACTATGTCTCCCTCCTCTCTAGAGACAGTATATTCTTTTTCCTTAGATTCCATTTTAAATGTGCGATTATAGGTGTCGCATATTGATTTTATTAATTTTCATTGCGACGCCCCCCATAAACTATGTCATCTTCCACAGGTATCCGCTGCCTGAATGGCTCCTGGGTCTCCGGATTGTGGCTAGTATACCTTGCCTTGATTTTCGTCTTATCAAGTTCCACCGTCAGAGGATTCTCCACAGGCTTATATTCCCTTTTGTCTGGGGGCATCTTATTTAGCCCTTCCTTTTCCTTGTCATTTTTATGATCTTTGTAGTGAGTTTTTCTCAGTCCTAAAGTTTTGTTCCAAACTACTCTGTTGTAGCTGGAGTACCCAAAGAATACCTCTTTCGGGTCTTGGTTAGGATACAATCTAAATTCTGGCGCTGTCAACATATTGTTATTTTACCATTCTTGCTATTTATGTTTTCCATTTTTTGCGTTAACTTTCATCCCACCGCTAAAGTATGTGGGTTTTCCCACTCACTATGATAAGTATTCTTCAATTTACAATAAGAATAGCAATTTTAACGGGCCCGACGAAAATTTCCTTTCTTAAATAGGCAGTATAAACGTGGCGGGGGATAATAACCTTTTCTAAAGAAACTTAAAGTTTCGCGTAGAAACTTTCTGATGGTTCACCGTTGCTTTTGAAGCCTACTTTTATGCTTTACCTCTTCGTATACTCCAAATACAACCAACATCACACTTACTACAAAGCTTATTAAATATATTTGGTATAAAAACGGAGTTATTTGGAACGTTTGAGTATTTCCTCTCAAGCCATTATATGTGTAACTTGTACCATATGCATTTATACTTATATTATAATTCGTATCTGGAACTTTCGAGAATGTGGCAACGCCACCGAGATTCGTGGAATTCGTGATGGATATATTTCCATAATGGAACGTAACACTTGCGGCAATAATGGGAATCCCAAGATAAAGACTAACAGAAACAGCTACATTTGATACCGGCAAGGTTATATTCCCGATTGCATTTGATGGAGATAGCAATAATGGAGTTGACAGAGTGTTTAGCTCATTATTTCCAAATATTACTTTATTTATAAAAAAGTTCTCTCCACTATTTGCCCAAACCGTATTATTATCAAAAGTCCAGCTCGTATTTGCGCTTGTTATGACTACTCTAGTTGGATATAAACTAGAACCGGTGGAAGAGACAAAGTTCAATTTATACTTAGACTGTTGAAAAAATACTATGTGCAACGTATCTAATGCTACGGCACTACCGTTATATGTCGTACACCTGTTGCTGTTACTATATTGAGGGATACCGCTATAATTTATTACTGTACCAGGTATGGTAAATATAGTGCCATTGTTCTCCACATACGCAGAGTAATTTTTTGTAGAGTTAAGCAGCGGTTGGTAATATATATAGGATGCCCGTATAGATCCGATTTGTGTACTGTTCGCCGCCAGTACGCAACCATTGAAGACAAAATTCGTTACTATCCCTTTTAGCCAGTAAAAGGTAATATTAAGCGGCGAATAAACTGGGATAAAACCTGAAGCTGAATGTATAAGTGGCCCATGATCTATGCTATAACCCAATAACGAATAGCTCGTACTGCCTTGCGAAGATTTGAGCGAAGAGGATATATCGAATGTCTGACTACTATTGATAAACCTGCTCGTATTTGTATACCCATAAACATTGTATTCCGTAACGCGGTATTGTGCCGAAAAATTTGCGTCTATGGATGAGGAACTAAAAACAGAAAAAAGTATTGAGCTATTGCTTGAATTTACGTAGCCTGAATAGGAAGATAGGAAATACTTTATAGCGGCGTTAGTGCTTTTGACATATGCATTTAGATCGACGGACTCCCCGAAGCTGAAGTTGAGAGAGACTGGGGCAGAATAATTTACTCCATTTATATCGAATATCGTATTTGGAACATTTGACGTAAATGATAATTGATATGTCTCTTTAGATAATGCCTGCAGAAGTTGATATGCTTTTGGCGTTCCTATTCCCGTTACTGCATTATACCCCCCATTTGCATAATAGTAACCGTTGTTTCCACTGGTTATTAGATTAAAAACTTGACCCCCATACTCATAATAGGTATGATACAGACTGGTCATGGAAAGCGTGCCGCTTCCATGTGCCGCCTCATTCACAAGTGAATCGAATGCCGCCCATGCTGGGGCCGCCGCACTTGTTCCATAATATGCTGCCCAATGCGAAGAAACATAAACGCATACGGGCGCACCTGCATTAAATGATACGTCCGGCACTATCCTATAATCACTTATGTTCGGCTGGACCGAAGGTTTACTGAATATAGAGCTATAACCGCCGCCACTTCCATTCCACGCAGTTTCGCCAAAATAGGCGCCATTTGACCCATAAGAAAGAATGGTACCTCCGACAGATATGACATTCGGACTTGACGCCGGAAAATTTACGTTTGGATAGCTTAACCCATTATAAGCGCCTTCATCCCCACTGGCAGCAAATACTGTTATTTGTTTTCGAATGGCAGTAGCCAGTATGCCGTCTAATATGTTTAAATCTTGATTTGAATAAGAGTTCTCCGGGGCGCCCCAGCTCAAAGAGATTGTGTTGACCGGTAAAACGTTTATGGAATAATTTATAGCATTAAAAAGCCACGATGAATTTGGAGCTACGACGAGGTATATATTTGCACCTGGCGCTAGCTCATGAACCGTTTCGACGTCTAATGCTGTTTCAGCGGTCCAATTCACTGATGTAAAAAGCGGACTACCAAACGGATAGTAAATCTTTAGATTTGAGCCGTTCGCCAGCGCAGGCAGCCCATAGTAAGAATCAAATGCATTTATATCCGAAATTATGGACGGGTCGCCGCGTGCAACGACTATGGCGATATTTTCCCCAGCCCCATTTATATTGGTATTGTAGATGGAATTAAAGCCATAAGCTGTTTGAAGCTGCGATGGCGTAAGACAGCCACCATTCACAAACGGAGCATACTCCATATTTAGACTTATGGTTGCATGTGCAGTGCTGAGAGAGAAAAGGATGATTATTAAAATAAATACAACTGTACCGGTTTTCATTTTAGGGTTAGGTGTCCAGAATTTAAATTCTATTATTTTTGTTGAGTTATCAGTCATTTTATGTGAATATGCTATAAATAGTAGCGATTTATAATAAAATGCCGTAACAAAAGAATTTAAATAGTCGTTTTCTTATTAAGAGAATGAAATTGCCGACACAGGTCAAAAGATATTGTCCTTACTGTAAGATGCATACTTTACAAAAAGTTATTCAAGTGAAGGGGGGGCAAAGAGGGACCCTTACAGCAGGTAGCCGCAGAAAAGGTTGGAATCTGGAACATGGTTATGGTTCTACTCCTTACCCAATGTTTGAGCACGCAAAAAGACTTGGCGTAAAACAGGCAAAGCGTTATGATTTAAGGTATAAATGCACTAAATGCAATAAGATGACAACGCAGCGCCGAGGTAAGAAAGCTAAAAAGATTGAGATAAAATAAACTTATGGATGAGATAGTGTTTAAGCAAACAGAAAGTAATTTTGCAAAGATAAGGTGCACTAAATGTAAAAATGAACAAGTGATATTCACCAAAGCTGCCTCGAAAGTCAATTGTCTTGTGTGTGGAGAAGTACTTTCAGAACCGACTGGCGGCAAATCAAAAATACTTGCAGAAGTAATAGAAAAGTATTCTTAATAGTTAACTTAAAAGGTAGATTTAAAGATATTAATTGACGCCTTGACAATAATAATTTACCATTATGGATGCCTATGAAGCTATGAATAGGAGAAAAACCGTTTATTCCTTCTCAAATAAAGCGCTTAGCGAAGAGATAGTAATAAAACTTCTCGACGTAGCAAGGATGGCGCCGGCCGCTGGCGGAATACATGAATATGAGTTTATAGTCGTTAGTGAAAGCGCAAAAAAGGATGAGATTAGTAAGATTTGCCTTACTCCACACATAAATGGAGCACCATTTATGATTATAGTTATCTGCGATCCGGAAAAATTAGAAACGATTTTTGGGAGCGATGGCGAAAGCGTCTTCTGCGTAGAAAATGCATCTCTTGCAATAGAAAATATAATTTTGTATGCAGCCGAACTCGGGATCGGCAGTGCATGGATTGCAACTGTGCAACAAGATGCACTTAAAAGACTACTTGATATACCTGAAAGATATGTTGTAAGAGGAGTAATACCGATAGGTTATCCTAACGGAGAAGAAACCAGTGCACCGAACATTGTTCTTCCAAAATTGAAAGAGATTACTCATATAGAAAGCTTTAATAATCGCATTGTTTAATTGAAGTATGCTAAATAAAAAAGGTCAAGCTGGGATGCCTTCTTCCTTCGGGGGGTTAGTACAGTATTACTCCGAATATAAAAGTAAAATATTGGTAAAACCGCAGTTGGTGCTGGCATTTGGATTGATTTTAGTAGCAGTAGTCTTAACACTTGAAGCTATTTAAGTAGATTAAAAACTAAAAGATGGTTTCTGTGTCCGAGTCTCACAAAAACCACCTTTTAATTATAATGTACTGTCGGTATTGCGACTATTAAAAAACTCACTGGAAACTATCAGAAACTATCTTTTGGAGTTTTTCGACTCTAAAAAAGATTTTAAGTCTTCTCCATCGCTCTTTGTAACGATTTTTATTGGCGATGTAATTCGTGTAATCCCTCTGCCAAAATCTACTATAAGCATAAATGGAAATCCCTCATAGTCTTTTTTCATATAGCCATAATAATAGAATTTATCCTTGCTTGTAGACTTTACCTGGAAAAAAATGCAGTGGCCGTCTCTAAAAGCGATAAGATCGTATTCGCCGAGACTGCCTCCAGCCCGAACTACTTTCCATCCATAGGTTATAAGCAGAAGTTTTATCTTTCTCTCGATTCGATATCCTTTTATCTTATTTAGCATGCTATATTTTTTTTACCTTATTCGTTTTGCCTTCGAACTTTATCCTTACCAGCTTAAATCGATTTAGCTTAGCCAATATTTTACTTATTTTCGCCTTTGAAAAACCAGTCATCTGTACGATGCTTCGTTGCGGCGTAAAGGTATCTGATTTAAGTATCCCGTATATACGTTTCTCATCATCATTAAGTATCTTTGCAAAGGGACTAATCCGCTTCCTTATAGGTTTGCTACCATGACCAATGGCGCCCTTGTATTTCGCCAGAATTATAAGAGCCAAGGCAATTCCTATTATTAAGATGCTAGCTATAATATACGAAACTAACGGCGTCTTTGTTGTCTGCTGTTGAAAGTTACCGGAATAAGACACTGTAAATGGTAATGGGACGCCTGCGGTATTTTGATAAAATGCCCAAAGTACTTCTATATTCTGTCCATTAGAAGAGAATGTTGCCGGGCGAGGTTGATAGTATTGGTTTGCTGGCAAGAATGTCCCTTTTGGGAGCACCATAGCGACTCTTAACTGGGTCGGCGCAAATGGAATAAAAAGGAAGGTCGTATTAAAAACTGTGCTACCAGGTATATAAGTATTACTAAATGAGTAAGACAAGGTAAATGTTTCTGATGGCGCGACGTTTGAAATTGCAATCTCTATACACGTTTGATTGCTAGCCGCGCTGCAGGAAGTCTGTGCTACCATGCTAAACGGGTAGGGTTGACCATTTAAAAAGAGCCCAATGTCATTTGCATAAGAGGGGAGCATGAGATTTATCTGGCTACTAGCTTGATAGTTAAAGGTATAAACGACCATAGAAGCAAACTGCGTAGCTGAAGATACGGTTATCGTATCTGTTAAATTAACAAATGCAGTGCTTGTTGCGTTTATACCTGGTGGGAGCGAAAAGGCTGTTCCACTAACTGCATAAACCATTGCTGGCACAAACAACGCAGCAACCAAAAAAAGCACCGGATAAACTTTCATAGAATAATCTCGGTAATGTCAGTATAAATAAATGTGCTTAAATGCTGTGTGCCGGCTTTGGACTTCTAAGTTTGGAAGGCGCTATTTTTTCCATTTTTAAGCTCCAGTAGAACTCGCTTTTTTAGCATGGCGTATTTTTGGGGGGTGGGAGCATATGATAATACGTAGCTTCGCTCACGGTATTGTGGTTTACTAAATCTCGTGCCTTCTTTAAACTGGCCCGTGTAAGGTTGATCCTCTTACCGTCCTATTAATAGTTATTACAAGCATAAAACCAAAATTTTTGTTTAAGTAAAAGTCATGCCACTAAACGTTTAAATACAAGGAATAATAAAAAGAAAAGATATGAGAGTCACTAGATACGGCGTCGGAGTTAGAAAACGTATTGATGAGATTCATAAATTACGCAGCCAAAAATATTTGTGCCCTCGCTGTAAGAAGCCGGCGATAAAAAGACTTTATAGTGGAGTGTGGAAGTGCAAAAGGTGCGGATTGGAAATTGCGGACAATGCCTATTCTATGTCAATAAAAGCTATAAACTAATATGGTAAAATACAAATGTTTTTCGTGCGGTGCGTCAGTAGATGCTAGTGAATTGCGTGAATTGATAAGATGCCCATACTGCGGCGGCAGAATATTGATAAAAAAACGACCGGAGGGAGGTCACCATGTCAAAGCAAGATGATTACCCTGCAAGATTATCGCTCTATCTTTCTCTTTTGCCAAAAGAATCTGAAATCTTTGAGAAAGCTTTAAGGGACAGTATAGGCCCAAGTGACCGGATTGTTACTAATATAAGACATAAAGATGAAGACTTAATGGTAGACATAAAGGCAAAGGAAATAAATCTCTTGCAAGCAGTCATGAATAATTATTTTAATTCTATAAAAATGCTTGGGGGTTTAAACAAATTATGAGCGAAGAGGACTATGACGCATTGAGGCAACAATTGCAAGCTGAGATGACCCAAAAACAAACACTGCAATTACAGTATAATGAACTAAAAAAGACCTTGGAGGAAATCGAAAAATCGGCCGACAATGAGCAGCTATTTGAACTTGTCGGGCAGATATTGATAAGCAAAGAAAAGAAAGAACTTTCGTCTACGCTTAGGGAGAAAATAGAGATATTAGAATTTAGATTAAAGACCGTAACAAAAGCAGTGGATGAAAGCACTAAAAAACTGCAAGAAATACAAAAATCGTTAGAAAAGAAAGGTTGATTTGATTTTTAATAAGCTATAACATTTAATTTACCCGCCGATTTGCTCCACAGGATAATTGCTCGTTATTGATGCATTGTGCAAGTTGCCAGTATGTCCATTTCCACTGTAATCATTTGTAGTGCCATTTAGAGGCCACCACGAAGTTAAACTGTTTCCAAGAAGAGGAGTACCAAATATACCTTCTCTGTAAATCTGGTATATCTGTGATGAACTTAACGTTTGACCGTATAACTGAACATTTGATATATAGCCAGTAAATAACCCATTGTCGCACTGGTTTGTGGATGTACCGATTCTTATCGGGGATTGCGTGCCCCACCCATTGCTATTATTTGCAATGCCATAACCATTGTCAAATTGCATATAATAATTTGAATTGAATATCCCGCTAGAAACGCTTGGCGCATGCACAGCGACTGCCACAAAGTGCCAATGGTCATCCAAAATATTCGAAACGGACACATTTCTACCATGTATAGCGGTGTCGGCGGAATTACAACGATGCATAAAGATTTGATTGCCGTTGTTTCCCGTATAGAATGTCATTGTATCTTGGCTAGTAAAACTAAAAATCGCTGACTCACCGTCCAAATGAAAGCTGCTGGAATTTGGAGGCGGTGGATAAGGCATCGCACTTGTATTATAATTGCTTAGAATCCACATCGTTAAAGTATAATTTCTATCAGAAGTCCATGCTGCAGGAGTAGTCGATGCATTCATATAAGACAAGCCGCCGGCATCAAACCAAGTGGATCCTAAAGCCCATTCCCAAGTTGCATGCGCAAGATTATTTACATATAATACATACCCTGGATTTACAAGCGAGGAAACCGTTCCTGATGCTGCCCCGTTTGAATAGAATGGGCCGAAGATGGGCTGGCCGGGTTCCGTGTAAGTGACAGAAGAAGTGAACGAATACTTTGCTCCCGATGCACTGCCACAGACATTTGGAACGTAAAAAATATAGGTTCCATCTGGAGAGATAGTCTGATTTGGCCTGATTGTCTGGGTTACG
>JAJYZA010000030.1 GCA_021800365.1 Nanobdellota archaeon | reverse complement strand
ACGAACATACTCATTTCCAAAAATATGAAACACATAAAAATCAGCAAAAATAGTAGAACCGTCTCTTAGTGCTACTTTATTCCCCTGATTTTTTACAAATTTACTTTCAAATTCTTTTCTGTCCATATAACTTCCTCTCTTTCCTAAACATCTCTAAATACGTCAAAGCAAGGTCTAACTGAACTGGTGCTATATCCATATCAAAAGTCAACCAAAGAGAAACCAACGCTATCTGTCTTTTAGCGTCCTCTCTCTGTGCTTTATTTACCCAAACTTTCTTGTCCATATTCAAAACACCCCTTTATGTTCTTTAAGTCACAATATCCTATCACCATCTCGTAAGAATACAAATTCACTATAACTTTGCCAGCTTTGCTTTTAGAAAAATTATAATCAGTAACATAATAGCCTGCCCCATTACGCAATTTAATAATTCTATCCACCCCTACTACACTTTCAAACGCCTTTTTAAATTCTTTTTTATCCATAACTATCCCTCCGATCCATCCGTTTCTATCGAACGTTGGATCCGCTTATACCTTTTTGTTTCGCTGTAAGGTAAATCTTTGTCCTCTTCATGCTTTTTGTAAAAATAGTCCTCTTTGATTTTGTCTATAAAACTTTCATCATAAGCGTTTAGTAATTGCAAAGACTGTATTAAAGCATCTTTATATCCATTGTTGTAAGCTCTATGGGTTTCTGAAAGATATTTGTCTTGTAATACTTCAATAGTAAACCTTAAATCTTCTTTTAGATTTTTTATTATATACTCCTTTGTTTCCCTGTATTTTACGTCTTTGTCTTCTTTTTCCATCTTTATGTCTCCTTTCTTTTATTGTCGCTCCTGTCAGCGTCAGATTTTGGTGAGATTATACCACGCTCGTCAGCGTCCCTAGGGTCTGCACTGACAGGAGAAGGATGATGGAAGGGAAACGGCTCGACACTGCGGCCTCTTTCGTAGTCTCTCTTAGCAAAAAATGTATTAACCATAAAGTTTATCCTCACTGTTTTCCATTTTTACACCACCTTTACTTTTCCACCTCTGATCAGAATGTCGGCAACTTCCCTGCCCAAATCGACAACCTGTGCCGGCTCGAACGGCCCATAAGTCTTCTGTTTGAAGATTATTTGTGGCACAGAGGAAAGGATTTCGACCTTTACGGTCGAAGGAGCCGAATCTTCGGCTGCCGCTTGTGAGGCCGCATTCTCTTCAGGTGTCTTTGTAAGGGTAACTCCCACCTCTTCTTTGGGGCCTGTTAGCATGGAAGACAGGTTAGAGGTGGGAGAAGAAGGAAGAGAATTGAGGGAGGAGATATTTTCCTCGTTCTGTCCAGGGTGGCCTACTTGTCCTACTTTTTCCCTATTTAATACCTCACTCAGAAATGCGTGCACCTTTAAATAGAGCGTATGCTGGACATCTAGGACACTCTGGACACTTTTCTCTATAAAATTGAAATAATTTGATAAAATTTGCTCATTTGGTATGTCAATGGCTTTCTCTTCAGCTTTTTGAGCAATTTCATCCTTATCAAGTAGTCGTAATCCGATATAAGAGTGTCTTCTCACTCCTTCTTCTTGAATTTTACGCTCTGTAATAGGCAGCCCTAATTTTTGTATGGTTATTGCCATCATCTTCTCGCTTGGCAAAATAAGTCCCTTTTCTTTGCAGAAATTGACAAATTCCTGCCAAAACATCTCTTTTGGGATGGTAGCTTGGGGGTCCATAGCCACTCTTTCCAGCAGGAACTTCTCCGCCGGATTGGAATTTGCGGTATACATTTCAGCTTTTTGCTGGACGGTCGTATCGAATGTGAAATGCAGCCTGCTGGCCTTCAGTTTTGCTAAAAATAGCATCAAAACATTGAAAAGACCGCTTAACTGCTCCGCTTCGGTCAGTTTTGCCGGCAGATCCAGGTCCTGCTCCTCTGGCTTGAACTGTTTTGTGAACTCTATGATGAACCAGCGCCTGTAGAATGCGTCGCTTGTATCCCACGAAAGAGGGATTTGATTGGCAGAGAAATACATTTTAGCCGCATTTGAAAATAACAGTGTCTCATTTTTGAACTTAATTTCGCTTTCGACCGTGTCGCCCCCTGTCAAGGCCTTGAACATCCCACTGTCAAATATCTGCTTGCTTGGCAGGTCAGCGCATACATTCACCAGTTTCCCGAAAAGCCGATGGACCGTAAATGGTCTGTCGGTTATCTGCTGCATTGTTAGGCTGCCGATATTCTCAGGCCCTATGAGAGAGCGCAGCAGCTGGAGAGTGGTTGACTTTCCATTTGAACCATTCCCGACAAACATAATGGCTTCCTGGATGGGATAGCCAGGGACAAAAGCGTATGCAAATGTTTCCAATATAGAAAAGGCTTTCCATAGCTTGCCTTCCGTGACATTGACTAGAAATTCCAATATCTTATTAGGGAAGGCTTCAGGATCATAGTCAACCGGCAGGCAGTAAGTGAAATAGTAATCTGGCGAATGCTTAAGCAACTGGCCTGTCTCGATGTCATAGACGCCGTTGCGCATGTTGATATAACGGCCCATGCTTTGCCTAAAAATTGCAGGTTCAACGATTCTATGGCTGCGAATGGCGTATTTGACTTCCTCAAGAACCTTTTTTGTGGCCTTGTCTCCTGCTATCTTTTCAA
>JAJYZA010000017.1 GCA_021800365.1 Nanobdellota archaeon | reverse complement strand
CCTAACGCCTTAATTTTACTTTCTTCGTCCAAAGTTTCCATTTTTGGTATATCCCAATGTTCTGTGGCATAACTTTTAGGTATAAGGATACAGTCTTTAGGGTCGCATAATATTATTATCTTGTCGGCGTTATCAAGCATTGATTTAGTAAGCCTTTTGGGTTTCTGCTGGCTCATGTTTATACCATATACTCTTTTTAACAATGATATAGCATCTTTACTTACTTCTTTGGCCGGCTCTTTGCCTGCCGCACTTGTGGCATGATGTTTTGTTGTCATACTATTGAATAATGCTTCTGCTATCTGGCTCCTGTATTTGTTTTCTTTGCAAACAAAAAGTATATTTGACACCGTATAACCCACAATAGCTAATCTTAAATTATATTGACTCTGACATACTGGTTTTGATCACACTTCTCAACCTTCTTTGAGTAATCATCTTGCTTTGCAGCCCAGAAAAGCAGGGGTACTAACGCTTTTCTCAGCTCGCTGCCCTTTCTTGTTAGCGAATACTCGACCCTCGGAGGTATCTCTGCAAACGATTTCCTCTCAACAATGCCTGCACGCTTGAGGTTTTTAAGTATCCAAGCGAGCGTTGACTGCGAAATGCCTTGCAGTTCTCTAGAAAGATCAGTAAACCTAACAGTTCCATGATTTCCAATCACATTTATCGTGAAAAGGACCCACTTCTTTCCTAAAAGATTCATGGTACCACCGAGAGCACAAAAACAATAAGTCTTAGCTTCACTACTTTGATTCTTCATAGCATCTACAATAGTTTGAACATTGTAGTATAAATACTTTATCTTTTGTAGTATTTATATAAAGGTGAATTGATGGAATACGAAATGCGATTCTGTGTTGGCTGCTATCTCCCAGTTGCTATAGAAATGGTCCAAAAGGTTTTGGAAAGCAATGCTCACAATGAAGAATTTTCTTTAAAGCTTATCCCAGGTCAATCGGGATCATTCGAAGTGATGAAAGACGGCATAACTATATATTCAAAAAAGGCAACTGGCAGGCTCCCCACTGTACACGACTTGGGACTATCAAGCAAATCCAGTAGACAATCAGTAACTCAAGATTCTGATAAAAAGTTTTGTTGAGGTAATTAAGTTCTAACTGGTGCGTTCTCTTCTTTTGATACCTCGTTTTTTCATTATACTATAATTATTTGTCCGCTTTTTAACAGTTTAGAAGCGACGGTAGCGTCCACTTTTGAGAAGATAGCATTATCCCATCAAAAGAATAGCCCCGATCGGATTTGAACCGATGTTCGCTGGTTCAGAGCCAGCAGTCCTTGGCCGCTAGACTACGGGGCTACAATTAGCTATTTTATAATTTTCATTTATATTTTAAATACTAGTTAACCAGAGCGTTCCGTTCTCGTAAATTTCGCCGGAACTAAAAAGGTTCCATCCGGTCGGCTTGTGCACGGTCAGCTGGAAACCATAAGGCTTTTTCGTTTTCATTGGTATTTTAAAGTTGTGTGTTAATCCCACCACAAATCTGATTATTAATCAAGAGATATCTATAGACATTTATAGATACATCTGCGCATTTTTCCAATAGAACTTGCTTTTTTAAGAATAACCATAAAATGCATAGTGGTTTTGCCATAAAAGACTAATTGAATGGTATTTTGACGAACAATAAAAAATGCTATCTCTGCCCCAGTTTATCTTTTGATTTTGGATTTTCTAGTCTCTGGTTCTTAATCACTAATTGTTGTTTTTAGCATGCCCTTTAATGCGTGCCAAGATATAGGTTTGGCCCAATACAAAAGTGGGTGGCTATTCAAAATCATCTTTTTTTCTTTTGCATTGCCGGAATAGACATCGACCCCTTCCGCAAGTATATTAACAGCATAGCCTCTGAAATTCAATTCTTGCGCTGTACAAAGAACGCAGCAATCAAGAGTTAGCCCGACCAAGACTATTTTGTCCAATATCTTCGGCATCCCTATGACTTTATGCAGCCAATTTCCAAAGCTTTTCGGATCTTGATATGGTAATCCAGGTTTTTTATAGGGATTGCCTATGTTTTTTCTTGTCCATATAGGCGAATTCATGCATTTAACCCATACGGGCGTTAATTTAATATCACTCGGAAGTTCGGATTCGTACCCTCTTTCTCCCGGCCGACACGAATCGTCTTTGTGGCCTAGTCTAGGTTTACGGTAGTCTGATATGATCTCGGCGATTTTAAGGTCATTTTGCCTCAAGTAGGGGACCAAAGTATCCCTGATGAACCCGACATTGGAATGCGGCCTATAATGTTTACCTCCAAATGAACTGAACTCCTTCTGTAAATCAACAGAGATTATCTTGATAGCCATAGTACTGATTATTAATGATGTCTTTTGTCTTTTATATCTAATGTCGGTTATTTATATCGACTTGAGCCAGTCTTTTTTCTGCGATTCTTATGTAATCTGGGTTTAATTCAAATCCTATAAACTTCCGGTTTAACTCGGCGGACACAACCGCAGTGGTACCCGTCCCCATAAAAGGATCCAATATTATCTCCTTTTCATTTGAAAAATTCTCTATAAATCTTTTTGTAGCCTTAAATGAGGTTTGTGCGGGGTGTTCATATCTTTCTTCATTAAACAAGCGCAGTTCCCCAGCAAAATGAATATCGTTCCATAAACTTTTTACAGTGCGCAATGCGGTTGCTGTTGTGAGTATAATGTGGTAGTGCTGTGCTATTTTAAGTCGAGATGATGCCGCATTAGGAACTCTCTTAATAATTATTATCGGATCTGCCTCTGGCATTAGATCCCAATACATTTTAAAATGCCTCCAGTCAATGTATATGCCAAAACCCCTCTTTGTTACTCTCCTAAGTTCATTTATCAGCCTCGTTACCCTGCCGCTATATTCTTCTTCCGACAGATTGTCCTTGTACACCCCGAAATCCTTATTTGTGTTGTATGGGGGATCGGTAAACGCCAAATCTATACTCTTTGTTTTGATCTTTTTAAGTCCTTCCAAATAGTCCGACAGGTATATCCTGTTTAATTTGAGCCCTACCAAATCTACCATACTTTTTATAGTCTTCCCTTCTTTTTCTTTCTGTTTACTTGTATTCATGTTAAAAGAGCCCCGATGCAATAATAAAGATTTTTGAGTGGATGCAGATTGGGTAGTTCATTAGATCAAAGCGTAAACATAGACGAAAGGTAACTTATTATCGCTGTATCATACTCTCTGGTCTTTTTGAAAGCTTTAAGCGCCAATTCTTCCCGCGTTTTAAGACAGACTTTTTTATTTTCTTTTAGTTCCGAGATGATTCTTGTATAGTCTCTTGGGTCGGTGACAACAGTGACATTGGCATAGTTTTTAGCGGCACATCTTACCATGGCCGGGCCGCCTATGTCTATGTTTTCTATCGCCTTGCGAAACAAGTGTCCTCTGGTCGCCGTTATCTTTTCGAATGGATAAAAATTGCATACGACAAGGTCAAATGGATTTATCCCGTATTTTTTCATATCTGCCCGGTGCCTGGCCTTTTTTCTATCTGCCAGTATCCCCCCGAATATCTTTGGATGCATCAGCTTTATGCCTTGTTTCCCCATAACGGGAGGGTAACCGGTTATTTTTGATGCTTCTTTTACATTGACCCTCCACTTTTTTAATATCCTTGCGCAAACCTTGGATGCGACAAATGAGAACCCTAGCAAGTCAAGATCTTTGACGAAATCCCCCAGACCGGTTTTATCGTTTACACTTATCAAGGCAAAGCGTTTTCTCATATCGTCATCCTACCAAACCAAATCCTTTCGAGCCTAATTCGTCTTCTTCAAATTGGTTAAGAATCGTCTTCAGATCGCTTAATTTTTCTTTGTTTTTTTGTTTTGATTCCGTTTTCAAATTTTTACCTCCTTTTATACTATATTCATTCAGGAAACTATTTATACATGACTCTCCTATTTAGAAGAGTATGAATCTCGAAAGACCCATAGAAGCCGTAGGTCTTACGGGTGCAGAGAGTAAAGTTTACTTAGCACTTACGAAATTGGGCAGTTCAATGATAGGTCCGATACTAAGAGAATCGGGGCTTCATAGTTCAGTTGCATACAATTGCTTGCAGCGACTCATGGGTGAAGGGCTGGTTTCCTATTACGTAAAAGGGAAAAAGAGGTATTTTTCGGCGTCTGATCCCAGTAATCTAATACGCATCTTAAAAGACAAGGAGGATGTATTACTTGAAGCAATGCCTTTGTTGGAAAAGATGCGCGATACTGCGAAGAACAAACAGGAGATATTCATATTTGAAGGCCCAAATGCGGCAAAAACGATCTTCAATGATATTTTAAATACACTCGACGAAGGTGGAGAGCAACTGGTCATCGGCGTATCGGAAAGCGATAGCGGAATGGGTGACTTTATAAGAAAGTGGGATGCGAAGCGCGTGAAGCGCGGCATTAGAAAACGAGTCATAATAACGGAGAAAGACAGAGGATGGTTAGGCTATTACAAAAAACAGCCCCTCACTAAGGTAAAGGCTATACAAGAGTTATTTAACATGCACTTTACAATCAATGTTTATGGTGACAAGGCTGCTTTGGTCATTTGGGGCAGGTATCCCACATACATATTAATAGCACGCAAAGAAGTTGCAGAAAACTTCAGGAACTATTTCAATTTTCTTTGGGGACTAACCGAACGAAGTTAATTTTGTCAGAAAATCCGTGGAGATACAAAAGAATAAAAATGCTTAGAAGAGAGACTTTTCTGCGGCTTTTACTTCCTCAGCAAAAATTTCAAGTCCTTTATTCAATAGCTCATCCGTTATGGTAAGCGGTGGCATTATTCTAATTATGTTTCCATAAGCCCCGGCTCTCCAGATTATTACCCCTTTCTTGAAGCTTTCCAGCTGGATACGGTCACAAATCTCTTTCCATCTTGCTTTCGTTTTCTTATCTTTAACGAATTCAACGCCTATGAACAGGCCTTTACCTCTGACATCTCCGATGCTTTTACTTTCTTGCGCAAGGTCTTTGAGGAATTTCATCGTCGTTTCGCCGAGTTTATTTACGTGTTCCAATAACTTATTTTTATCAGCGAAATCAATTGCAGCGGCGCCGGCTGCCATTGCGACTGCATCTCCGCGGAATGTACCTAAGTGTGCACCGGGATGCCACGTATCCAAGTCTTTTCTATACATTATACCAGAGAGAGGAAGCCCTATCCCCCCAATAGACTTGGCCATAGTGACAACATCCGGATCTATGCCGAAATAATCAGAAGCGAACCATTTTCCCGTTCGGCCGAATCCGCTCTGTATCTCGTCAACTATAAACATTACGCCATTTTTCCTGCAGATCCTTTCGACTTCTTTTAGAAAATCGTTTGGAGGGACAATTATACCTCCCTCGCCCTGTATTGGTTCAGCTATGACGGCGGCTGGCGGGAGCACGCCGGATTCTCCGCCTTCCACCATATTTTCTAGATAGTCCGCGCACATTCTTGTACATCGCTTTGGATCCTCCTCTTTGAATGCGTTTCTATAAGTGTTTGGATACGGGGCAAAGTGTACTTCTGGGCCGAGTGGAGCATAATTTTCTCTGTACTTTTTTTCAGCAGTCGCTGCTAGAGCCATCGTCGTCTGGCCATGATAAGAACCCTCAAATGCAATCACCGAAAGCCTTTTTGTTCTAAACTTTGCTAGTTTTATCGCTGATTCTACGGCATCAGACCCGGTCGGACCGCCGAAAACCACTTTGGAATCGTCTTTTAAATTGCCGGGCGCGCGTGCTATAAGGCGTTTTACCAGCTCGGTTCTTGCTACCGTAGGAAAATCAAGGGAGTGGCTCAGCTTTTTCAATTGTTCGGTCGCGCTTTTTAATATTTCCGGGTTTGAATGACCAAAATTAAGGACTGAGACACCAGCATAGAAATCGATGAATACGTTGCCATCTATGTCTTTTATCGTCGCTCCGCGCCCTTCATCCGGTACAAATGGTAAGATCTTCGGATAATAAACTGCATTGCCTTCCGTTGAAGCTTGTGCGGCAAGGATTTTTTTTGCTTTTGGACCGGGGGGCATTGTGCGTATCTTTGGGGCATTTGGAAAGTGCAGGTTTTTGAAATCCATATCTAATAATTATTGTGCGTAAGATTATATAGGTTTTTAGTGAACTATCCCAAAGCTTCCAACGAGCTTCCGGCTTTATTGATGACAGCCGCGATGGCTTTATCCGTCGAATGGCATTTATCTCCGCTCTTTCGTACGGAGTCTCATTGCAAACGCAAAAACGGCCGCCCACTTTCAGACGTTTATGCATCTCTCGTGTTGCAAACAACAAACTTTTATATTATGACGGCTTAAATATTCTATGGTAGATACGATCCGTTCAGGGCCCAAACCGCCTCGGCCACCCGTCCCTTTCCCAAAGCGCAAGAAAGACTAGGCATTGGTTTTCAATATGCGGGGATAAACAATGAGAGATATCTATTGCATTTTAATGGCTGAATTTTAGTAGCATCGGTAATTTTCTCTTTAAGTTTACTTTTTTCACAGATTTGGACTTGTTGCATGGGGCCGCCAAAAGAGACTTTGTTTATAAAATAGTCAAATAAGCTTACTTTGTAAACAGTTTTAAGACTTTATAAACAAAAAACCCGACTTTGTAAACAAAAGGGACTTTATAAACAAAGCCACCGTCACAAAAAGCTCTAGTGGGGGCCTCTTCAATAATTTTTGGCGTCGATCTAGGCTTAAGTTACCTGAAGCAAAAACACGCTAAATATGCCACAGGAGATGTCTGTTCGTCATTGTGAATGCAGGCGAAGCGGGCTGTACAAGACTCGGATAGATAAATTCTCATAAAACGTTATTTCTTATCCTGAAGTTTTGACAGTTCTTTTAACACCCGTTGTTTTAAGATTTGATATTTTGCTGCCGTAGGCGGATATGACAATACATATTCTCTTTCTCTGTACTCCGGCTCGATAAACTTTGTGTCTTTTTGGAACTGCCTGAGCGTAAGGTCCATAATCTTTCCGTCTGGGAGTTCATTGTAATAGTGAGATACAGTTTCTTCGCCGGGCGCTACGGTCCTTTTTAATCTGCCGCCAAGAAAGTCCTGGACTACAAGCGCAGTGACGGCACACTGTCCATATGCAGGATTAGATTTTGACCATCTATCTGGATTGAAGCTAGTTTGCCTAGACCAAGGCCGTTCTATCGCGATTTTCAACGGTTCAGAAAGCGTCGCCATAATATAGAAATTAAGAATAGATATGATATTTAACTCTTTTTTAAAAGATGCTAATGGCTTTGCTCTAACAAACTGACTTAATTAGCAGATTTTAGGAGCAGGATTAAAACTTTATTAGCAGAAAGGACTTTAAGAGCAAAACCGACGCTAGCGGCTTTGTTTATAAAATAGTCAAATAAGCTTACTTTGTAAACAGTTTTAAGACTTTATAAATAATTTAACCGTCACGAAAAACCTTATATACTCAAAGTCATCTTATACTCTAAAATAGTGATTAAAACGAGGAGGTCAAAAGACTATGAAAGGAACAATTGGAGGACTATCACAAGTACTATCCAAAAAACAAAATGATTCACGGACAGAAACCGCTCAGGAACCGACAATAACGGGCTATAAATTCGTATCTGGAGACCTTAGAAGCTACGAAGGAGACAGATCTCAATGGACTCCTGGGGTCATGCTCACATATAACGGCGAAGTCGAGCCGGGCTCTAGAGGTTTCCATGCATCATATAATCTATACTCGGCTTTCAATAATAACCCGGGCGATCGTCTATTCGAGGTGGAAGCCCGAGGCGTGCTCTACGGAAGGGGATATATGTTCGCAGCTAAGGAGATGATGCTTACAAGGGAAATAGACCTGAAATCGCTGTCAGTGGAATATGCAATCGGCTGTGCTAGGCACCTGCTTCCGAACTTCGAGAAGAAATATCCAAACGACGCTCTACCTAGAAAAGCCATCGAAGCCGCGGAGAACTGGCTGAAAGAACCTACGGAAGAAAATAGGATTTCTGCTCGGTCTATCGCTTGGTCTTTTCCGTCTGTCGTGCATTCTGATTTGGCTGCTGATTGGTGTGCTGGGTCTGCTGCTTGGTTTGCTGGGTCTGCTGCTTTGGCTGCTGCCGAGTCTGCCGCCCGGTCTGCTGCTGAGTCTGTTGCTCTGTCTTCTCAATATACTGATTATTCTTATACTGCTTATTCCGCAACGGAAGAAAAATGGCGGGCGAATCTACTCGAAGAACTGGTAAAGAAGCATTACTTATAAATATTAAATCCAGGCAAAGTAGTCTATTTTAGATACATAGGAAACAAAGTTGAATCGGAATCAAGAGAACCGCCGCAAGCTTTGTTTGTAAGTTATAGAACAATGGCAACTTTGTAAACAAAAGGCACTTTATAAACAACACCACTACCAAAAGAGATAGCTATTTATAGTCCAAACGTAACCCGTGCAGATTCGAGATACTTTCAGTGCGTATCCAGTGTCTTTATAAATATCATCAGAACCGCATATAAAGTAGCATTTGACGCGGCACAAAAAGGCAAACCTATATATAACTCTCGAACACATATATAGAGTTTCTGCTTAGTACAGATATGCTCAATGAAGAACGGGGGGAAGTTTATGTTAGCGCCAAAAGATGTTCACGCAATTATCGGCAAGAGGATGGTTAGTGACGTATACGACTTCGTGTTAGACACAGAAAAAAGCAAGGGAATGTACCTTCAGGACGCAAAAACCGACAGGAAATTCCTTGATTTTTTCGGGTTTTTCGCTTCTTCAGCCATCGGAATGAATCACCCGAAAATGTTTGAGCCAAATTTCCTTAAGAAACTGATGCGCGTTGCGATAAACAAACCAACAAACAGTGATGTCCTTACGGTGGAGATGGCGGAGTTCGTCGATGCGTTTTCGAAGATTGCGGAACCTTCTTACATGAAATACTTGTTCTTCATAGAAGGAGGCGCACTCGCGGTCGAAAATGCGCTTAAAACCGCTTTCGACTGGAAAATAAAGAAAAATTTTAGCAAAGGTATCGAAGATGTAAGGGGACAGAAAGTAATGCATCTAAAAGACGCATTTCACGGAAGATCCGGCTATACTCTGGCACTGACAAATACGTCCAGTATAAAAAAAGTACAATATTTCCCAAGATTTAATTGGCCAAGGGTTATCAATCCAAAGATAACTTTTCCATTAAATGCGGAAAATACAAAGAAAGTGGAAGAACTGGAAAAGCAAAGCCTTGACGAAATGCAGAAAGCGATATCATTTGAAGGTGATCACATAGCTGCCTTCATAATGGAGCCAATACAAGGGGAAGGCGGGGATAATCACTTCAGAAAAGAGTATTTTCAGGCAATCAGGAAGCTTACTGCACAGAATGATATCTTATTCGTAGTTGACGAGGTGCAAAGCGGCATGGGAATAACTGGCAAGTGGTGGGCCCATCAGCACTTTGACGTGAGACCAGACATACTTGCTTTTGGAAAGAAATCACAGGTTTGTGGCATAATGGCCGGACCAAAGCTTGAAGATATACGTGATCATGTTTTTAGAGTGCCAAACAGGATAGACTCGACGTGGGGTGGCAATCTTACTGATATGGTAAGGGCAACTCGCTATTTAGAGATAATGGAAGAGGATAAGCTGGTTGATAATGCAGCAAAAATGGGAAAAGTATTCCTTAAAGGATTAGAAGACCTGCAAGATAAATTCCCGGGACAGATAATTAATGTTAGGGGTCGTGGACTTATGTGCGCATTTGATCTTCCAAATCCGGCACTTAGAGAAGAATTTTACAACCAATGCTATGATAATAAACTTCTCGTATTGAGGACCGGCTCACGTGGGATAAGATTCAGGCCACCACTTATAGTAGAAGAGAACCATATAAATGAAGCGCTGTCCATAATGGAAAAAGTAGCAAGTGAAATATTCTCTAAGGAGTATGGCATGCAAGTCAAGGCTAAACCATCAACCCCCCCGGTAAAAATCGCTTTGCCGATGTGCATAGACAAGCGCAACAAACCCGGAGACGGTAAGAAACAGGCACAATTGGAACCAACCAAGGTAGTAGGTACTGAAAACTTAGTCAATGTTGCTGTAGATAAGATTGTTGCACCTTTGGGTAATATCTAGTTATTTATCATAGTGGGCGAGAAAACTGGAAACGAACACACAAATTGAAAACATAAATATCAAAAGAAATAAAATAACAATATGTCAACGGCAGAACTTGCGGAGATGAAACTCTCATTGGAGTCTACGGGTCGCGATTTGGGGAAGCAGGAACGATCCCGACAGCGGATAACCGCGGAAGCCAACACAGTTTACGGATTGAGAGGTATAACACAAAAAAGAAGTATACTTTCAGTGAGGTGTTTATGGGAATCTTTCTTTTAGGCTGCGGCGAGATGGGTAAGGTAATCGGTACAGATTTATTGGAGACTTATGGCGGTGAATTGACTTTTGCGGATAGGGACGTCAAAAGGGCGGAAGACCTTGCGAAAAGGTATCCAAAGAAAAAAGTAAAGACTATCGCCGTGGATGTTAAGGATAAGGCGTCCCTTGTAAAGGTAATAGAAGATTCAAAAGCCAATGTATTGATCAATGCAGTAAATTATTATTTTAATCTGGATGTTATGGCTGCCTGCCTTGCTGCTGGCGTAGATTATCTTGATCTGGGCGGGATGTTTCACATGACAAGAAAACAATTGGAACTCGACAGGGATTTCAAGGCAAAAAAAATCTTAGCAGTGCCTGGAATAGGTTCATCCCCCGGCATAACTAATGTCCTGGGAGCATATGGTGCAGCAATGTTGGATAAGGTTACTGCTATGGAGATAAGTTTTGCTGATAAGGATTACACGAAATATGAAACTTCTATCGCATTGCCCTATTCTATCTTGACTTTGTTTGAAGAGTTCAGTGATAAGCCCATGATATTCGAGAACGGCGAGTATAAGTCTGTCGAGCCATTAGTGAATGTGAAAGAAATAAAATTCCCAGAGCCGCTTAATAATGCAAAGTGCTTTTATACATTGCATTCGGAAGCGGCAACACTACCTTCCTCGTTCCCGACACTCCTAAAATGTAATTTTCGTGGCGGCTTTGACATCGGTTTGGTCGATAAGATAAAATTCCTTATTGAAATAGGCTTTGCATCAAATGAGAAAGTAGCTTTGCCGGAGGGGCAGTCAGTTTCTCCGAGAGACGTTATAGTAACAATGACAAATAAATTTATCCCGACACCAGATTTAAAGGTAGACGATTTAGAGTTTTTAAGAGTGGAGCTAGAGGGCGTGCTCAAGGGCAAAAAAAAGACTTTGGTTATTTACTGCGAGAGTTTAACGAACAAAAAATGGAACATACCTGCCGGTTCTTGGGATACAGGGGTCGCTCCATCAATAGTGGCACAGATGATGGATTCGGGTGGGATAAAGACAAAAGGAGTCGTGCCCCCGGAGAAAGCGATAGACCCGAAGCCGTTCTTCAAAGAACTTGAAAGAAGAGGCCTGAAAGTGTTCGTAGAGGATTATAGCAATCCTAAAAAATAATCCTATGCCTTTCTAAGCTGACTACGTATCCATCTACGCCGTCTTCATCAGCTTCGAGATATCCCTTGGTATCCAGATCCATCTTCACCTTGCCGTTCTTCAGCCCTACGCTGCCAAGGTATTCGATGAACCTCTTAGGAGTCTCATTCGTCCCGCCGTTGCTGAATATTATCTCCTTGTATCCTTTGCTCCTGGCCCTGTCCATGAGGTCCTTATAGACAGCATCGAATATCTGTGGTTTCCTGAATGTCCTATGTCCCTCAATGGAATCGACGAGGAATCTATCTCCTTCCGCGTAGCATATGGCGCTTCCCACGGTTTTACCATTTATATCGTACCTTACAAGTGTAAACCGCTTATCCCTGCAATAATCGTATATCCCCTCGTGAAAGTACCTTGGAAGGTATACGCAGGCCATCTGTACCCTGGAATCATAGTCTAGGGGATCATTGCTCTCGACAGCCCAAAGCACGTTCCTGCCCGAGACGATGGTAGGATCCCTCTTATAATCGGAAACGGAAAGTACGTCGTTTATGGATTCGTTCTTAGTCTCCCTGAGCACCTTAACCGCGTCTTCTACTTTACCCTCTTTCATCAAGCCCACTATCTCTTCGAGCTTTGGCTTGTAAGAGGAGTTAAACGAGTCTCTGGCAAATCTGACGGCCTTTTTCCCGACTATCCTTGAAACGACATCAAAAGCCTCCCTATATCTGGCAGGCTCCTTTGAACCTACTATCGCTACCACGGAAAGATAAGGAAGCCTGCTGCGGTCTATGTCAAGGGAATGCTCAGAGCCTTCGTTTACCATGATGGAATACGCCCTCCTGTCCCTCTCGGAAGAACGGTTTACCAGCTCGGC
>JAJYZA010000016.1 GCA_021800365.1 Nanobdellota archaeon | reverse complement strand
TAGGCGAAGCACCCCAGCTTTCTTCTACTTATGCGGAATACGACGATGGTGCGAATGTATTTAACTTTTATGATAATTTTGCTGGAACTACACTCAATACATCAAAATGGACTGCCGACGTAAATGGAGGAAGCATTACTGTAAATAATGGCGTTGCAATTAATAGTGGAACCTCATCAAATGCCGATTATGCTGGTTTAGTTTATGCAACAGCTAAAACACCGTCTAATATTATTATTGAAACACTTATGAACATTTATGGTTCTGGTAGTGGTTATGCAAGGGATAGAATGTTCGAAACTGGTGAAGGAACCACTGTTTCTATGGCGGGCTGGGGCGATGCAGGAATGTTTGGCAATGGTGGTTTTCCACAATATTATACTGGGGGCTGGTCAGGAATAACTACGCCTATAGGGAATTCCGCAACAAATTATAATTTATTTGAGCAATGGCAGTTTCCATCTTCGGGGACGCTTACTTGGACAAGCTTTAATAATAATGGTGGCTTACCTAGAACTCAAATTTTTTCAGCATCGACAACATTTACAATAGCACCATTTACAACTTTTTATACCGCAACTTATAATAGCAACACGTTATCTTCTATAGAAAACATCCAATGGACTCGTATCCGGGCCTATCCTCCAAATGGAGTAATGCCTTCCGTGACTTTCGGCAGCGTTTCTTAATTTGCTTTAATGCTTGCTCAAATACAGAGTGTTTTGTTGATCTATGCACATTGCTAGTTATAATGCATAAATATTTAACTTATTGTGCATTTTAATGCATAAATTTATATATCCATAAAACATGAGTATTGTATGGAAATAAGAGACATATTATTAAGGCAGAAACACGATCTAGACGTTGAATTGTCTAATCCATTCATTAAAAGAAATATCACAATAGATGACAAGGCCCTAGAAAGCAATATAATAAAAGTGGTCATTGGCCCGAGAAGAGCAGGAAAATCAACTTTCGTACTCAGGTCCATAGAAAAAGCAAAATTCGCATATATCAATTTTGATGATGAACGACTGATAAAAATTGAAGACTATGACAATCTATTAAAATACTTAAAAGAGATATTTGGAGAATTTAAATATCTAATTTTAGATGAGATACAAAATGTTCCTAGATGGGAATTATTCATTAATAGATTGCAACGCAGCGGATATAATCTGATAATCACCGGATCAAATTCTATGCTACTTAGTAAAGAGCTGTCAACCCACCTTACGGGGAGACACTTAGATACGCTTGTACTGCCTTTTTCATTTAAGGAGTTTCTTAGCGCTAAAAAAGTAGAAGTAAAAACAAAAGACAATAGCGTAGAAGAAGTGGGCAAAATTATAAAATCTTTGAGAGAATATCTGGATGTTGGCGGTTTTCCAGAGATAGTAACTAAAAACTTAAATCAAAAGGATTATCTGAATACTTTGGTGGATAGTGTAGTCCTTAAGGACATAGTTAACAGGTATAATATAAGATTCTCCTCACTCATTTATAATTTAGTTAAGTACTTAATAGAGAATTTCTCTCACGAAGCGTCTTTAAATTCGATAAAGAACACGCTTCATCTAAATAGCGTTCATACTGTAGATAATTATGTAAGGTATATCTGTGAGGCTTTTCTTATATTTAGAATAAACAAATTCTCGGTAAAATCAAAAGAGAGAGCGGGTTTCGGATCTAAAATTTACGTAATAGACAATGGGATAGTAAACGCATATTCTTTCAAGTTTTCTGAAGATACTGGTAAACTTATGGAGAATACGGTTGCAATAGAATTAATGAGAAGATCAGAAGTTTTTAAAAGATTTACAGTGAATTACTGGAGAAACGTACAAAAAAAGGAAGTTGATTTTGTGATCAAAGACGGGATTAGGGTAAGACAATTAATACAGGTTACATACGCTTCGTCCAAAGAAACTATAAAAGACAGGGAAATCAAGAATCTTTTGATTGCCTCAACCGAGTTAAAATGCAGCGATCTTCTCGTCATAACATGGGATTACGAAGCTGAGGAAAAAGTCAAGGGCAAGAAGATAAGGTTCGTCCCATTATGGAAATGGCTTCTTAATCTTTAAATCTTTCAGTCAGCATAAATCCTTATGCCTCAGAAAGCAAAGCCGAACAGGAAATCCCAGTCGGCATTGGAGTACATGATGACGTATGGCTGGGCCATACTGATCATAGTAATTGTAGCCGGCGTGCTGTACAGCTTAGGTATCTTCACTCCCTCGTCGTCCACAGGCACGACGATAACAGGTTTCAATGGATTCGGAAGCGTACAGGTGGAATGCATAGGCAACCAGGGAGCAGTGATACAGTTAGGCGACAACCTAGGCTATCCCATACGATTGCTGAACGTCTCTGTATCAAGTGCATCCGGCAGTTCATCAGTATATACGCAGCAGACAATAACTCCCGATTCAAATACGATATTATACATACCTAAAGTCTGTCCTTCCCAGTCATCAGCATACTCCCTTAACGTAAAGATATCCTATGCGGAACCCGGACAGCCCCTTCCCGGCCCATATTCCTCTTCTGGCGTAGCATCCGGCACAGCATCCAGCCAGCAGTTATCCTCCTCTCCTTCTATCCTTACCGTTATCCCGATGACCATATCCAACGACCAGAATACCTCGACGGCAAATCCCTTCCAGCAGCTGGTAAACGTCCCGTCTTCGGTCTATTCTGGTTATGCCGCGTCGAACTTCCAAAACGTAGAATTCTTCTATGCAAACGGCACCATAATCCCGAGCTGGCTTGAGAATTACACGTCATCAAATGCGATTTACTGGCTCAAAATAGGAGGTCTCTCCGCTTACTCATCGGAAAATATTTACATGGGCTTTGCCCAGGTCTCAACGAACTTATTCAATACTTTAAATGACGGCGAAGCTCCTCAGCTTTCTTCTACTTATGCAGAATACGACAATGGTGCGAAGGTATTCAACTTTTATGATAATTTTGCGGGAACATCATTAAACACCACAACTTGGAGCAATTATGGCAGTTCTGGAACAAGTGGTTCTACATCAGGTATCGCAGTAAATAATGGATTAAGTTTAACGGGCGGTGGTAGTGGAGGTGGGGTTCACCAAACATGGGTAAGAACATCTTTAAGTTCTGGTAGTTTTAATACTGCTTTAGTAACAGATGTATATGAAAACAGCCCTTCAACAGCCACAACATTTAGATGGGGATTTACCAATTCAAATCCAACAGATTTTGGTCAGGGCCAAGCTTTTGGAGAACAAATATACTGTTGTGATGGAGATTGGTATACCGATACCGGTAACGGCGTGAGTTATACACAAAATCTAATTGGTAGTTGGGTTCCTTTAGCCAATACCTATGTGGCATGGAGCATAGCCGCAACGTATTCGACTGTTCTATTTTACAACCCAAATACATATTCAACTTTGGGAAGTTCAGGACAAACAATAACAACAAATGTCCCCGCTTATCAGTCTTCTGTTGGTCTTTCTTTAACTAATGAATATACTAATCCGATTAATATTAAATGGGTTCGCGTCCGTGCCTATCCTCCGAACGGTGTAATGCCTTCCGTATCTTTCGGCCAGCCGTCATCTATGACTCTTCCCGCCAATGTACAGACCTATATCCCCGTTACCATATCCAACAATCAAAACACGTCCGTTTCAAGCTTTCAGCAGATGATAAATCCGTCTTCTTACGTATACTCTGCATATGCCAACTTATCCGGCGTACATAGTTTCCAGAACGTAGAATTCTTCTATGCCAACGGCACCATAATCCCGAGCTGGCTCGAAAATTACACCTCCTCCGACGCCTTATGGTGGCTTAAACTCCCATCAGTACCTTCATACTCTTCGTTCACGATCTACATGGGCTTTGCCTCGAAGACTACAGACTTATTCAACAACAATAAAGTAGGCGAAGCACCCCAGCTCTCTTCAGTGTATGCGGAATACGATGACGGAACGGATGTATTTTTAGTGTATTTTAATGGAAACACCCCCACATCTGACTTTACCGTAGGAAGTGGTTTTTCCTTGACTCAAACGACGGGGGTCGCCTTTGGTAGTTCAACAATAACAGCATTAAAAAGCACGGGTAGCGGCGCTTTTCCTACCTTCGCTTGGGCCTTCAATAAAGGGATTTCGAATAGCCCACAGATTTTAGAAGCAGAGATACAGCATATAGATGCTAGTGTCGATGTAGCTACAATCGGCTTTATTGACAGTTACTCAAATCCATCAAATGCAGAAGCGATTTATATGGGATACGCCAGTGCATTTTTTGCACAAACATATAAATCATCAGGAAGTTATACGGAAGATCTGAATCAACAAGGAAGTTTAAATACCGCTTGGAATTATTACTCTATAATATACTATGGCCCTTCGGTGACTTCTTATTATTCTTCGATTTCTCCGCAGCTTTATTCTACAACGAATGGATATTCGGGAAAATTAAGCATAAATCCTTTGTCATCTGCAACCTCTCTTTATATCGGCGATGACTGGGGTAACAGTGTAGCCAGTCCAAATAACTATTACATTAATTTGGTCCGTGTTCGTGCCTATCCTCCAAATGGAGTAATGCCTTCCGTAAGCTTCGGAAGCGTACAATAACCATTACTTTTGATGTTATTCATATAGCGCTTATAAATCGCAATTTACAATTATCTATATAACTATGGAAGTAACGTGCGGTTCCTTACGAGAAAAAGACATAGGAAAAAAAGTTACTTTAAACGGCTGGTGCAGGTACATACGTGAACATGGCGATAAGACGTTCATAGATCTCGCAGATAGGTATGGTATAACTCAAGTCGTGTTCGAAAGTAAATTAAAGGAAGATGCAGGCGAATTAGGTAGAGAATATGTTATAACAATTTCTGGCAAAGTACGCAGCAGGGGAAAAGAAAATATAAACCATGATAATCCAACCGGCGCAATAGAAATAGAAGTCAAAACACTTAAAATAATCGGAAGATCAAAAGTTCCGCCATTCGAGATCGTCGAAGAAAAAGAGAGCTTACTGCCGGCCGAGGATTTGAGATTAAAATACCGATATCTGGATTTACGAAGGAAAAAGATGATAAAAAATATAGAATTTAGGGATGCGGTAACAAAAGCAATAAGAACCTTTTTTTGGAAAGAGGGATTTTTGGAACTAGAAACTCCTAATTTGGTAAGAGATAGCTACGACGTCAGCGGATCCAGGACCATGATTGTTCCGTCGCGTATAAAAAAGGGCGAATTTTTTGCATTGCCACAATCACCCCAGATATACAAACAGTTATGCATGGTTGCTGGACTAGACAAGTATTTTCAAGTAGCAAGGGTTTTTAGGGATGAAGATCCGAGGGAAGACAGGCAGCCCGAATTCACACAGGTTGACTTTGAGGTTTCCTTCAAAGACGAAAAATACATACAAGAGCTTATAGAACGGGCGGTTAAATATGTTTTTGAGAAAGTACTAAATAAACAGATAAAGACGCCATTTGAACACTTAAACTATGATATTGCAATGCAGACTTATGGTAACGATAAACCCGACCTAAGATTCGGGTATAAGTTAGTCGATATAACCGGAGAGGCTAAAAAAAGCGGTTACAACGTGATAAAAAGGATAGTTGAAAGTGATGGACACGTAGCAGCAATCGCATTTCAGGCAGACTTTGGTAAAAAAACTTCACTAATAGACAAAGAGTATCTTGTTAGCTTAGTCGATACGGCGAAGAATCTAGGACTCAAGGGGCTTACGTGGCTTTATGTTAAAGATTCTAAACTCAAGTCGATTCCCGAATCTATTTCGGAGGCATTATTGGGGATAGAAAAGCAGCTAATAACCAAAACCGGTGCAAGCGATGGCGATATCATAATTATCGGCGCCGACACCTCTGAAAATGTTCTTCTCGCAGCGATGTCAAAATTAAGAAGGATCGTCGGTCTAAAAATAGGGAAGTTCAAGAAAGAACATGCTTTCTTATGGGTAGACAACTTCCCACTTTTTGAAAAAGACGAAGTCAACGGAAAATTGCAGCCAGCCCACAATCCATTTGTTGCACCGACAGAAGACACTATAATGTATTTGGATTCAGCCCCGGAAAAGGTGATAGGCAAAAGATATGACCTAGTCCTTAATGGCATAGAAATAGCCGGAGGCTCGCTTAGAATAAATGATCCAGACGTGCAGATTAAGGTGCTAAAATCAATCGGTTTAAGCGATGCGGATATAGCCAGCGCATTAGGTTTTCTTATAGAAGGACTTGCACATGGCGCACCTATCCATGGCGGAGCCGCGATAGGTTTGGATAGGTTTGTGGCGACACTTGCCGGGCAGGACGACATAAAAGACTTTATTCTTTTTCCAAGGAATAGGAAGCTCGAATCGCCACTGGATGCCTCCCCATCTAAAATAGCACCGGAGCGCTTAAAAAATGATTACGGCCTGTACATAGAAAAGTAGCGTCGTGTCGACTGTTTATATTTTGATGCACAAAATGCATTTAAGCATAAGTTGGGATAATACTCCATGGTTAAAGAGAATCCAAATGGTTACATCCTGCACTCCGCAGAACATCTATTCGCCAGATCATTGCAAAATTTTGGGCTAAAAATAAACATAACAAAGGCAGACACTTTTAGAGCAGATGGCAAAGCGTTTTTATTGATAAAAGAGCACGTCTCCTTAACCGATATTTTTAAAGCGGAAGCAAAAGTGAATGAGATAATACCAACGAATCTAAGGACTAGTGTAGAGACTTTTAAGAACTTAGACGAAGCAATCGCCGCACATAAGGACCTTAGATTCAATGAACCGAGGCTCAAAGATAAGGAACATATTCGCGTAGTTAAGCTCGGGGATTTTGATGTATGTGCTTGTAAAAACGAACATGTGAAAATTTCGTCCGAAATAGTGGCTTTTGCCATAGTCGGCGTCTCTTACCTGCATGGAAATACCGAGGTAGAATTTAAGGCCTCTCGAGATGCCATAGACTATTTCGCTGATATAAACGATAAAGCGGTTGATTTAGGGCAAGAATACAATTTCAAGCCACCAGAATTGTCCAAAGCATACAAATCCCTAGATAAACGTCTCGCGGACGCACTAGACGAATTAGATAAGACATTCACTTTACTGTTAAAACAGTCCGAAAACAAATTTATAGACTTCGGTAATATAGGTATATCTATATTTTATAAAACCATAAATAATTTCGCCAGAGATAATCCGGAGAGAGCCATCATTCTTCTGTCGAAAAACCAGTTATTTGCCGTAAGGGGAGCCAACAATAAGTCAGATTTGAAGCGATTGGGTGAAATGCTGAAAGAGAAAAAAGTATTTATCGGCGAAGTAAGGGAAGATTATCTAAATGGAAAAGTTCTAGATTATCCGGGAGCTAACCTGGTAATAAATGAATTTTCAAGCCTCATTCTCTGATTTTGGTCAAAACTCCCAGATTTAGCTAGATTGTGCCATACGTATTACTAAAGAAAAATATAAATTGACCAAAAGATACATATTATCATGGTAGAGTTACATAAGCACTTGTCAGATACAGCGATAAAATTATCTGTATATTCCTCAATACTAGATTTTGGTCTTGCGCTATCTGTTGCATTTATTCCCAAAGGTGGTGCACTAGGGGCCCTAGTCGGTATTTTTACAGTTGCAATAACATACGTTACTCTAGTTATAATAGCGATGTTCTTCGCTGCATTTGTTCTGAAACATAAGGAAAACGTGATAAAAATATATTCTTTCCCCCTGCGCAGGGAAAAGGCAGTGCCTGCAAAGAGAATATTGGTGCAGGCATCGACGCATGCGCTTTCAGAAGCAGACGAGAGAAAAGCAGTCCTTAAGGTTCCACAGCAGCTGAAATATAATGATTTAGCCGCGCAGCACGTAATCAATAGCAAAAATGAATCGTTTGTGCGTTTTAATGGTATCTGGTATAAGTCCGCTAACGGCAAGTTTGAGCAAGTAGCAAGGCCAGATTACGAATGATTCTTTGAAACTAATGAATCGGCGAAGCTTATTTATTATTGTTATACAAAATCGTTTAGGGATTTTCTAAGTTTTTCCACTTTTATTCTCTGATCATCTTCTTCTTTTGCAAGCGCCTTACGCCTCTGCTCTAATGCATCTTCACGCGCTTTTTTGCGCGCGTAAGCTATTTTGTCTTTTTCGATAAGTCCCTTCTGTTTTAGAAGATTGTTCATAGCAACACGCCATACCCCGTCTTCAGAAAAATTCACTTTATATTCTAGTCTACTCGCATATTCTACGTCTAGTACTATGTGCCCTTTATGAGAAAGCGTTAATTTATCCCACTCGCCATAGGCGCCGGAAAAACCGTGATCTAAATCCATATCAAATCCGTGGTAACCAGATAATCTCTTCTTAATCTCTGGGTTGCGATACGAGTTTAGACCTTGGTTTTCATGAAAATACTCCCCGCCAAAAGCGCGAACCGCCCCGGTGCAGAAATCGATTATATTAAAAAGCTCTTTTTCACCTTTAATCAATCTTTCAAGTTCAGAATCCCCCATAACACCTCCAACTACTATTATAATTTAAACACTGCTACGATTTATAGATTATGAAACCTTTATTATCACTATATATACATGTGCACAGTCATCACCAAGCAAGGAGCGATACAAATTATCGTTATCAACTTACAGTTTAATCAAAATAAATACAGTTATATCAGAAGTTCAAAGTCGAACATCGCAGTTTTTAGAATGAGAAGAGTAGGTGGTTTTAGGCAAACTAAATAAGAGTATAATAAGCATACGTTCATATTAATTTTATGAACGGGCTTAAAAAGATAGCATCAAAAGTAGTGGTATGTACGCTTTGCGATTTATCGTTAAAGCGCAAAAATTCAGTACCTGGCACCGGTCCGGAAAATGCTAAGCTTTTTATTATTGGAGAAGCGCCGGGGAAATACGAAGACGAGAAAGGCCTCCCATTTATAGGATTATCTGGCAGGTTCCTTAACAAATATCTAGAGGCTGTTGGGATAAAACGCGAAGACGCGTTCGTGACAAATGCAGTGAAATGTAGGCCCCCTAACAATAGGAAGCCAGAGTCGAAAGAGGTCGATGCGTGCAGACCTTATCTAATCGGGCAGCTTTCGATAATAAAACCAAAGTTAGTCTTAGCACTAGGCACTTCAGCCTGCAATGCGCTCGGGATAAAATATAAGCACCTTTCCGATGTACGCGGCAAGTCAATGGATTTGGATTTTTTTGGCTTGAAACTGCACGTTTTCATTACTTTCCACCCATCGTTTCCAATGAGGTTTACTAAACCAAGAGATACGTTCTTAATGGATCTCAAAGAAGTGGCGCGACTACTGAATTCGCAGCAGTAGTAGCACGAACCACGACAAAAAAGTGATTAATATAACAAAAAATTCATAATTCGTAATGCGATCATCAAGTATCTTTCAGATAGCTGCATTGACAGTCGGTGCAATACTACTTATAGTACTTGTCGTAAATTACAATTTCTCCGCGGCGGTAACAGCATTTTCGCGCTTAAAATTATTTTACATAGTCTTAGCGACTCTTTCATTTTTAGCGTATACTTTCCTAAGGTTTCTTCCGTGGGCGTTCATAATAAGACAGAGTAGCATTAAGATGGGCTTTTTGCGCAGTTTTTTGATGATGCAGGCATATTTCGACATGTCGGTTATTTCATTTTTATTCCAATTTGTATCGCTTCGGTATCTCGATAGATTTAAGAAAAATGCGCGTCTTTTTTCCGGCAGCATAATAATATCGACAGGGCTTACGTCTTTTTTTGCCTTGATATTAATGGTAATGCTTACTTCCGTCCTGATATCTGTATACATCCCGTATATAATCGCTTTGGCGGCAATTTTTTATCTGTTTATGTCTTTAATCGGCAGAGAAGGTCTTTTGAGGCTGATAGTCGGTAAGTTAAGGAAATTTAATAGTAAATTTAAATCAGCCATAATACGAACGAGCCTGAGGTATCTCAATGTACTTAGGAAAACCAGATCTTTTCTTTCACAAAGAGATATTTTAATTGAGACGCTAGCGTTTTTACCAGCACTGTTTTTTGAAAACTTGATAATATATTTTACTTTAATTGCATTCAATCAGAACATTTCTATATTCAGCGTGATATTCTTTTTCTCCATTGCTGACATTATAGGCATTATATCGTTTTTACCGTTAGCCATAGGCGCATTGGATATATCATTTGTAGGATTTTTAACGGGGTTGGGCGTACCTGGGATAATAGCGTTATCGACGTTGTTAATTTATAGATTTTTTATGAATCTCATTCTGCCGATACTCGGATACAGTTGCCTGATGTCATTGGATTTTCTAACTAGAAAGAATCTCCTCGACATAAATAACAAATAACCAAAATCGCCTACATTTGCCGATTTATAATCGAAATGTAGAGATATTATCTTACCGCTTCTTGGTGCGTTATGTAACTTTTTTTAGCCAATAAAAATACACTTATAGTTCCGGATAGGTATTTGGTGAAAGTCCGTAATAGCCCAAGTTTTATAAGTCTCCTATACGACTCTTCAAATTCATCATCTATTAACAGCGGTTTACCATATCTACCAAATTTAAGGTAAAATTCATGGTCTTCGTCCAAGTGTAAGTTTGGGTTAAATTTCCCGACTTTTCGCAACGTATCCGCTCTGCAGAATACGCACACCGCAAAGAATGGCGCACCAACAGCAATAAAAAAGCGCAATAAAGTCCTTTCAATCCAATTCAGTGTGATAAACAAGTTCCTTCTGCGAGATTTACTTATTTCTTTTTTATTGACGGTCGGAGTGACCTGGATTATAACTACGTTCTGATTTTGTTTAAATGCAGTCAAAACGTTTTTTAATAAGTCACGTTTCGGAAGGACGCAATCAGCGTCTATAAACGCCACTATGTCACCCTTTGCACGCCTCATGGCCGCATTTTTTGCTCTAGCTATCCCGCGCCTTTTTACTCTTATGATTTTGCAGCCATACTTCCTAGCGATTTCTAGCGTTTTATCCGATGATTTATAATCAGCTATAAGTATCTCATAATTTTTGTAATTTTGTTTTTTTATTGATCTTAATAGCCTTAGAAGGCGCTTTTCTTCATTTCGAGTGGGTATTACGATTGAGATTAATTGGTTAAGTTCCTCAGTCATCTAAAGTTTATCAGAGTGAGATATATAAATCTTATGGAGTAACCATTGGCGGCTTTTTTAAAAACTTAGTATTCGATGGCATCTCCAATAAATTATGAGCAACTGTGCGCATAATTTATCAAAGGTGAGCGGGAAAACCCACATGCTTTAGCGGTGGGATGAGAGCGAACTTAAAAATGGGAAACATAAATAGCAGAAATAAGTAGATAACAATATGCTGACAGCATACAAATTTAGGTTGTATCCCAAACCCTCGGACAGAGGGGAATACAAGCCTGTGGAGAACCCTCTGACGGCGGAACTTGCAAAGATGAAAATCAAAGCAAGGTCTACGAGCCATGATCCAAAGAAGCAGGAACCATTCCAGCAGCGGATAGTTGCGGAAGCCCACACTCTTTAGAGGTTGGGGGATGTCACAAAGACCAGCATGGTAAATAATGAATACAACTAATCTTATGGGTTCTGAAAGTAAAAAAGAGACATTGCAAGATTTACTAGAATCCTCTGAAAAATGCGCGTCTCCGGCAAAACGGCGCTTCCCGAAGCTACACAGTATCCTTTCAGAACTCGGGACTTCTGTGGATAAATTTCTTAAATTTGCGTTTTCCGCCGTGGCATTGGGGGCATTCGATGCCTCAAATAATCAGAAGACGGAATATTTTCAACGGGTCGGAGCGTATATCCAAGAGAAGCTACCCGGCATTTTCAACACCTATTTTCCGTTTTTTGGCAGCGTATTCCTATATCAGACTATTTTGATGCTTTCCGATGCGGGTTTAGCTTCATGGAGCCTGTATGACAAACGCTGGCAAAAGAAAAGGAATTTATCGAATCTTTTGATGGCGATACCACATGCAGTCTGTATGGACTACTCTTCTGCCGCAATACAGTCAAAGCGGCTATACGCATTGCCATTGCCAAAAAGCGATTTTATGTGGCGCATACGTACATATCAACACACCCCTTTGGCTGGATTAGCTAACTGGTTAGATGAACCTTCACGGTTATTGCACGGCGCAATACAGGGATATGACTTGGGTATTTACTTGACGATTGGGTACGTAGGTTCGCAGGCGTTGATAAGCATTTATAACTATGTAAGGCTAAACAAATCAACTAAGAGTTAAACCGCGCCAAAAACAGTCAAAAATATCAGAATGCGAGATTCTTTTGGTGCGCTCATGATTCCTTTTTATTGATTTATTATTTTCTTATTAAAATGTAATCAGCTCCCGACCAAGGAGTAGAATCGTACATGGCCACTTTTCAACTGATCTTAATGCGGCGTGGGAGATAATAATCAAAGATTTACCGATGATTAGACAGGAGCTAAAACCATTATTAAAAGAAAACAGGTAGTCTGGCAGCACTGCTTGTCCTAACTTAACATATACAACTATTTAAGTACAAACCGTAGTGTATTAAAATGAAAGATGTCCGCAAAATGAGCCTG
>JAJYZA010000015.1 GCA_021800365.1 Nanobdellota archaeon | reverse complement strand
TGAAAAAATCGATGCTGAGCGAAAAGATCTTCTCGTTCAGATAGATGCTCTAAAAAAACAGATAAAAAGTTTCGAATCCGAGCTCGGGATCAAAACCGAAAATCTGCGAATCGGCTGGATCGGAACCGATACGGAAGTATTGGAGAAGATGCACCAGTCAGAGAAGCAGCTCGGAGCGATAGAGCGCTTGATGAAAACAAGGCCGCCGATTACGCAAATATCTGCCCCCGAAGCACACACGGCAATAATCGAACAACCATTGGAAATATCCTTTACTGGCCAGAGAGGAATAGAAAAACCAGACGCTGCGATGCAAGAACAGGAAAAAGTTATCGTAGAAACGGAGGCTGTGCATAAAAAGACCGAAACTGCAACCGTCCAGCAAGAAACGGCATCAAAAGAACTAGAAAAAAGAGCCGCGGAAATAAAGCAGAAATCAGAACAAATCGCGCAGATAAGCTCTTTGGTGGATAAGTTAAGGACCAATATGAGGTCTCAGATGGTTACCGAGGCAAGACCGGTAGAAAAAGAGATTATTAAGGAGGAAAAAACCGCGCCGGTTTCGGTACAAGCAATCCATCCACAACAAATAGCTGCATATTCAGCGAAGGATCTTCCAGCTCTTGCCACGTTAGTAAGCAAAGTAAACGAATTGGTAAAGACAAATGCGGCGATATCTGAAGAGCTCAAAGAGATGATAAACGAAACAAGGAATGTAAAGACTGCTGGCAGGATTTCGGACTTGATCAGAAGACTGGCTGAAGCAGGCATGAATGGCTAAACTTGTATATATAATAGTGGACGGAATGGGCGATTTGCCTATAAACGCCTTAAACCACAAGACGCCTCTCGAATACGCCTATAAACCAAACATCTCGCTTCTTTTAAGCCATGCGGCATATGGCTATCCTTCTGTATTAGGTAAATTGGCCCCGCAAAGTGATGCTGGCGTACTCGCCGATTTGGGTTACGACCCAGTAAAGTATTCGACTGGCAGAGGGTGGTTTGAATGCCTGGGTTTAGGGATGCAGCCAAAAGACGGAGAACTTTCATTGCGAGTTAATTTCGGCCAGGTAGCGGGAGGGAATCTAGTTTCCGTAAGAACTTTCTTATCCGCAGATGAACTTAAAATTCTTGAGGAAGAAATAAATTCTAAGGTAGCGATGCCGGTATCTTTTAGGTTTAAATCTGGAGAAGGTTATCGCGGGGGCCTAATATTAGCACCGGCTAAAAAAGCTTTGTCACAGTACGTTTCCAACAACGAACCAGGTTACAAGGTTAAATTTTATAAGAATGGCAGTAAACTAAGTTTTGCAACAGGAGTAAAAATAAAAAAAGTAGAAAAAATAAAAGCCATTAGAAAAGAAGCTACTTATACTGCTAATCTTCTAAATCTTTTCATAAGAAAAGCTATCGAGGTTATAAAAAAGTCAGAAGTTTACAAGAAAAGGCTAAATAACAAATTGCCACCTCCAAATTATCTGTTTTTGAGGGATGCGGCAGTAAAGGATCCAGCGTTGCCAGACATAACAAAAAATTTTGGAAAGTCGTGGGGGGCAGTGGTAGGCATGCCTCTGGAAAAAGGAATAGCGATGGCTTCTGGTATGAGAGTAATAAGCGTACAAGAAAAAGCCGATTTGCAAGAGGATCTTAATAACAAAGGAGAGCGTACGCTCTCTGCTATGAAGATGTTTGATTGCGTTTATCTTCACATAAAGCAAGCAGACAGTGCAGCGCATTTGGGTAAATATTCCGAAAAATATGCAATAATAGAAGCCATAGACAAATTCGTAATAAGCAAGTTATCCCGTGCATTAGATGTAAGGGCCGGAGACACCCTAGTGTTGACGTGCGATCATTCAACTTCCTCTGAGCTAAAAAGGCACATAAATTCCAATATACCTGTCTTAATAATCAACAAGAAATTCGGACAGAATAGGGATTTTGGAGAAGCAGGCTGTAAGGCGAATCACCTATCAGAATTAAAGAAAGCTACGGACATAATGTCATTCGTTATGAGACTTCTCTGACATATGAGCAACGAGGAAATTGCGCAGATGTTCCTTGATATAGCGGATTTCCTCGAGATAGAGAACGTACAATGGGAACCGCGCGCATATAGGAAGGCGGCTTTGACAATATCCTCCCTGCCGGTCGACATAAAACAAATTTATGAGGAAGGAAAGTTGATGGATTTGGAGGGAATAGGATCATCTATTTCAAAATCAATAGAAGAATACATAAAGACAGGTAGGATGTCAAAATACGATAGCCTAAGCAAGAAATACCCACTAGACCTAAGAGCATTTAGAAAGATACAGGGGATGGGTCCAAAACGTGCATATGCTCTTTACAAAAAACTTGGAATAAGAAGCATAAACGATCTTAAATCTGCGCTAGAAAGCGGGAAAATAAGAAAACTAGAAGGATTCGGTGAAAAAAGCGAAATGCAATTAAAGCATAATCTGGAATCTTTTATGAAAGTAAAAGAAGAACGGAAGATGCTTGGATACGTCATAGACTATTTTGAGGCATTAGCAAGGGAGATGCGAAAGAACGGACCGTTTTTCAGCGTTGAAATAGCTGGTTCTACTCGAAGAATGAAAGAGACTGTAGGCGATCTTGATATTCTGGCGACATCTGACAAACCACAGAAAGGCATGGAGTTTTTTACTGGAATGAAGCAAGTCAAGGAAATTATTGTAAAGGGAGACACAAAGACTTCCGTAAAATTAGACATAGGGATAAATTGTGATTTGAGGATAGTTGAAAATGGCTCTTTCGGGGCTGCGATGCAATATTTTACGGGTAATAAGGATCACAACGTTAAATTGAGAAAGATAGCCATCTCAAAAGGTTTGAAACTTAACGAATATGGTCTGTTTAAAGGCAGCACATCCATCGCCGGCGCAACGGAAGAAAAAGTATACGAAACTCTTGGTCTCAAGTGGATTGAGCCGGAATTAAGAGAGAATACCGGCGAAATAGAAGCTGCGCGAAAAGGCACATTGCCTAAGATAGTAAAGTACGAAGAGATACTCGGCGACTTACACGTTCACACAAAGGACAGTGATGGGGCGAACTCCCTCGAAGAGATGGTGGCTGCCGCAGAAGGCTTTGGCCATAAGTTTATAGCGATAACGAATCACAGCAAGGGCCTTAGGATAGCCAACGGCCTAGACGAAAAAAGATTTTCGGTCTTCAATAATAAGATAGATAAATTGAACGAAAAAAGCAATATAAAAATTTTGAAGGGCGTCGAGCTTGAGATTTTGAAAGACGGATCAGTGGATCTATCGGCAGGCGTGTTAAAAAATATGGATTTCGTGATTGGTGCGATGCATCAAAATACAAATATGCCAAGAAAAGAGCTCACGAACAGATTGATCAGGGCTATAGAATCTGGTTTAATAAACACGGTAGCTCATCCAACCGGGAGAAAAATAGGAGAAAGAGCACCATTTGATCTAGATTATGAAAGCATATTTGAGGCTTGCAAGAAGAATGATGTCTTACTAGAGATAGACGGCTTCCCGGAAAGATCTGACTTGCCTTTTGATATGGTAAAACTGGCAAAAGTATACGGTATCCGCTTCTCCTTAGGAAGTGACGCACATCGAGATATGCAGCTTAGATTTATAAGAATGGCCGGCGCAATAGCAAGGCGTGGGTGGCTGGAAAAAAGGGACGTAGTAAACACGATGGACTATAAGGATATACAGAGGCTTAAAAGGTAAATATGAGACCAGCACTTTTCTTGGACAGAGACGGAACTATAAATTATGACCCGGGTTATGTTCATAAGTTAGAGGATCTTAAGCTCTTTGACGACATAGTACCTATTATTAAAGAATACAATCAAAAAGGATTTTTTGTCTTAGTCCTGACAAATCAGTCTGGGATCAACAGAGGATATTTTACAGAGAAGGAGTTAAACGCGTTTAATGAAGCGATAAAAAAGGAATTAACCGCCAAAGGTGCTATAATAGATGCATTTTATTACTGCCCGCATCGACCCGATGAAAATTGTAATTGTAGAAAACCAAAAACCGGACTGATTGAACTTGCGTTAAAGGATTTCGACATTGACGTTAAAAACTCCATCATAATAGGAGACAGAGACAATTTTGAGGGGGAAATGGCAAGGCGGCTCGGCATAGCGTATAAAATATTAAAAAGATAATCCATCGATTATATTGGCGACCGTCCTTTGTTAGCTGACATTGAGCATAGGGGATTAACAACCTATAAAAACAATGTGATGTTTAACTTAGTATGATCGAGAGGATTAAAAGTGGGGTAACTGGCTTTGATCCGCTTGTAAACAGCGGCTTCGTAAAGAACAGCGTGACTACTTTATACGGCTCGCCCGGTGCGGGAAAAAGTATTTTCTGTACAGAGTTTTTAAGGGAGGGGATAAAAGAAGGGGAGAAAGTATTCTATGTTAGCCTTGAACAGGATTTAGACTCTTTTTTAAAAGGCTGTGAGGCGCTCGGGTTCAATGAATTCAGACAGAATCTAAACGGTAATTTTATATTTACAAGAATGACTGGACACGACTTCAAGAACTTTTTATCCATCGAGCTTCCGAAAATACTTCAGGCAAGAGAAGGAAAACATTCTAGGATAGTCATAGATCCGCTCACGCCATTCTTATGGGAAATAAAGGACGCAGCGTTGCAAAGAACCGTGTTAGCGGATACGTTCAAGATGCTCAGTGCCTTCGGTACATCTATTGTGACCATAGAAAGGTACGGGGACATTAACAAACTGGATTTATCTGAGGAGCTTGCTATTCCCTTGTATTTATCAGATTCAGTGATAATACTCTCGATGATCTATAATCAAAATTTCTATCAAAAATCGATTTCCGTGATAAAGATGCGATATTCTGGCCACAGTGCCGGTATGCATCCATTCGACATAAATGACAAAGGGATACAAATATTCCAAGACCAACCGGTTTTTTAAGAGTGCAATAAAGCGTATAAAACTTACTTAGTATCAAAAACGATAGTATTTTTATTATATCGGTTAACTAATCTAATGATAGGTCCTTTAAGTGAACTAGCATTGCTTCTTTTAGACACTTCTTACTCCTGGATCAGGATGCTTATCGCGCTGGCAATATCCCTGTTATTAAGTATTTTTATGGGAATAGCGATGGCAAGGTCAAAAGCAGTCGGTCGCATACTGGTTCCTTTAATAGATATATTGCAAACTCTTCCGATCCTGGCATTTTTTCCTATTGCCATATATCTCGTGCTTGCAGTTTTGCCGGGCTTAATCGGGATAAATTTTGCGGTGATATTCTTGATAATAACCAGCATGTTATGGAATATGATATTCGGCGTATATGAAGCCATAAGGACGCTACCGAATGAACTTATCGAAATCGGCAGAATGTATCGCCTGACTTTATACCAACGACTAAAAAATATATTTATACCGGCTAGCTTGCCGAGGTTATCGGAGCAGATGAGCCTGTCGTGGGCGATCGGACTTTTTTATCTGGTAACGAGTGAAATCTTCTCTACAGGAAGTCAGCAGTATGCGGTACAAGGAATAGGAGTCGATCTGGCAAATCTTGGTTTCAGCGGAAATTCCGCTTATTATGCACTTGGGATCGCCGTTTTCGTAATCTTCGTCATCGTCACCCGGCTTACTCTTTTTTCGTTTTTCGATCGATTTGCAAATAAGTTTTCTCTAGTGCCGTACGGCAAAAGAAAACGCGAATCGACATTTAACCTAGCGCTAAAACGACCAGTAACTGGGATTTTTAATGCATTACGACCGTATTATGTTCGGTTAAAGGATGTGCTTTCTAGCGTTGGCTTTAAAGAAGCGCTTAAAGCAACAGGCTATCTAGTCGTCGTTGTGTTTGCCATTTTAGTAGCATTGTTTGCGTATCCATATATTTCAACCAGTACAGTTGCTAATTTAGCTTCGTATGAATTTAATTCATTGGAATCACTGCTATTTTCCTTCTTAAGAATATGGGGTGCCTTTGCGGCGATAATCGCCGTCGCGATACCTATAAGCATCTATGTGGTATTTTTGTCTACACATAGAAATAGCTACCTTCTTATTTTTCAAGTGCTTGCATCAATTCCAGCTACGATCCTGTTGCCACTCTTGGTTTACGTATCAAAAAGCGGCGAGGTAGTCGCATTTTTAGTCTTCTTTTTAAGTGGGCTGTGGTACGTAATCTTCAGCATAATTGCAAGCACAAAATATCTGCAGATAAACACCGATGAGATAATACGCATATTTAAGGTACGCGGCCTGTACGCATGGAGGAAGATATATTTAAAAGCGATAGCGCCGGGTCTAATAACCGGAGCGGTAACGGCCATAGCGGCTGAATGGAATGCTAGCATTATAGCAGAGCGATTTTCCTCGAGTTCTGGCGCTGTCTTGACGTCCGTAAATACGGGCATGGGGAAATTATTGGACGTTTCTTTATCGTCGGGCAATCTTTATCTTATGTTAGTCGCTTTAATTAATATGACTGCAATGATAATATTATTTAATACGTTTGTGTGGAAAAAGTTTTATGATAGAATCACCTCAGTCTACAGTTAATAAAAAGGTAATCTCTGTAGAGGATGTTCACTTCGCTTTCGGCAGTGAGCCACAATCAAAGATAATAGATGGAATATCCTTTAATACGAGCGAATTTGAATTCGTTTCCGTCATTGGGCCATCTGGCTGCGGTAAAAGCACTCTGCTTAGAATAATAGCAGGTCTTATAAAGCCGACTGGCGGGAAAGTAATGTATTACGATAAGGAGGTTATACAGCCGACTGGTGAGATAACTTTCATTTTTCAGGATTCTGCGCTTCTCCCTTGGCTAACGAATCTGGAAAATGTAAAATTGGGATTGTCAGCCGTAAAAATGACAGATAATGAAAAAATAAAGAGATCGCTCGAGGTTCTGAGAAAATTAGGTTTGAAAGGATTTGAAGATGCGTATCCGAATGTTTTAAGTGGAGGGATGAAACAAAGAGTAGGCGTCGCAAGAGCTTTGGTGTCCAATCCAAAAGTGATACTGATGGACGAACCGTTCAGCTCTCTGGACGCATTAACTGCGATGAGTCTGAGGAACGAGGTATTATCTGCCCTCAAAGATCCAAATATCCCGCTAAGATCAGTTATACTCGTGTCTCATAACGTAGAAGAAGCTGCAGAACTTTCTGATAAGATAGTTATCTTGTCAAATAAGCCCAGCAGAGTAAAGGAAATAAAGACAATAAGCATTCAACAACCGAGAAACACTCGTTCAAGCACATTTCAGAAGATAGTAGACGAAGTTTACGCGACATTGGCGTTATGACGGTTTAGAGAAGTTTCCATGAATCCTTCTCAGAATTATAGCTACAAACCTCTGTCCTAACCAGCAGATTTAATATATCTTTTCTGAATTTTATTACGTCTGCCCGCCTGTTTATCTGGACCATTAGCCCCCTTTTAAGTAGATAATCAAATAATTCTTCTGTATGGGCTTTACCTGCTTTCTGTAGGAATTCGATTATGCCTTTTAACGGTTCTATTTTTCTGATGGCTATCCCAGTAGTGGTTAGTATGTCTTTTATGCTAAGGCTTTCACCGGTTTTGGTTAGTATTATGTTCCCATTTATCGTGGTTATAAATCCAAGCATTCTCGCTGATTCGACGGCAGAAAACATGCTCGCAAAACCCTCCTTTGATTCTTTCGCCAATTCAGATAAGGAGGTTGAGCCGCCGCGTTCCTTTAATAGAAGTATAAGTCCGCGAAGTTGTCCAAGTTTTAGATCCAGTGGAAAAAGTTCTGTCATGATTAAATAATCTAAGAAATCGTATCTTATAAAGTTTGGTGTGCACCATTATCCAATTCTAGCGAAATCGGGGCATGGTCAGATCCTTTAATCTTGTCCATAATATCTGCAGAGGAGATACGTTTAGTTAGCTCATCAGAAACTATAAAATAATCTATACGCCAACCGATATTTCTTTGCCTTGCATTTGTTCTATATGCCCACCAAGTATAATGTCCGCCGCCACTTTCGAATAAACGATAAGAATCAACGTATCCAAGTTCAAGCAACGAAGTAAGCCAATCCCGTTCCTCCTTTGTAAATCCGGCGTTATCCTTGTTTTCTTTAGGTCTGGCTATATCGATCTCTTCATGCGCTACATTAAAGTCCCCGCACATCACTATGGGTTTCTTTTTACGGAGGTTTTCTGCAAAAGCCAGTATCTTAGAGTCAAATTCAAGTTTAAATCCAATCCTAGTCAATCCGTGTCTGGAGTTCGGGAAGTAGGCATTTATCAAGTAGAAGTCCTCGAATTCTAATGTAAGAACCCTCCCTTCTTCGTCAAATTTCTTTTCTCCGATTCCATATATCACTGACAATGGTTTAACATGGCTAAGTGAAACGGTTCCACTGTATCCTTTTTTTATGCGCGCGGGAAAAATATAAGTTTGATAAGCGGTTCCAGATAGTTCGAGTGGGATATAATCCGATTTAACTTCCTGCAATAATATGGCGTCATAGCGATTAGACTCCAATAATTTTAAAAAGCCTTTTTTTATAGCGCTTCTTATTCCATTAACGTTCCAGGATAGCAATAACATTAGACTTTTATGTTTTTTTCTTTAATAAATAGAAGGATATCAAATATAAAAGCATCTCTTGTATATAGTCAATTAATGGCAGTGCTATCCAAATCAAAAATATTGGGACTCTTAAGAAGTGGGAAACTTAAAATCATGCCATTTGACGAGAAACAGGTTGGTGCGGGGTCTATAGACCTGCACTTAGGTAACACTTTTCGTGTGTTTAGGGATCTGCACACGATTTTTAGCATAAATGATGAGGCCGATTATAGAAAAATAACGAGGGTGATAAAGGTCTTGGACGGCAGAAAACTCATAATCTCATCAGGTCAGCTTATCCATGGGATAACCGTAGAAAACATCTCGCTACCAAAAGGTATCTCTGGGCGAATAGAGGGAAGGTCTAGATTTGCAAGAGTCGGACTTTTAACGCATTTAAGCAGCGGGTTCGTTCAGCCGGCAACGCATGGGAAGATAGTACTAGAAATCGCGAATCTTTCTCCACTCAGACTAGCTATTTACCCCGGCACGACGATATGCCAATTAATACTTGAGGAGACCAAGGGAAACGGAGAGTACAGCGGTAGGTTCTACGAACAAAACGAACCTTAAATCATTAGACGCCATTAACCTATTATAGACGCCATTAACCTATTATAGACGCCATTAACCTATTAATATATGTAAATTACTTCACTTATAAATGAATACGCAGTTAGAAAAGCGACAGATAAAACCGCCAATGGAGTTGCCATTGGGACTAATTAAAGTGGCTTTGATTGCAGGTTTTATTGTAGTGGTGGTTCTGGTATATATCACATTTTTTTATCATGCTTCGAGCAGTCAATCGCAAACCTATGGGGCGTCCGGTTTTTCGGGGATTAAAGTAATGGCGCCTATTGCAAATACCAGTACACTGTTCTTCACAGTCACTAATCCAAATAACTATAGCGTTTTTATAAACCACGCACTTCTTTCTATCGGAAACAAGAACTATACAAATATATTTTGCAACTCATTTGCCTTAAACTTTAATCAGTCTACGCATTGTTTTATAACGGTTAATCTTTCAGGATACTCCCACATCTTCGCTCCACTATCCCTAAATTATACCGCAAATTCATCCACACACATATCATCAGGTAATATAAGCGTACAAATTGGACTTGGTAATACATCGAGAAATTCTTCTTCCTCGAACAAGACTGTCGTTAACACTATCTTTATAGAATCCGGCCTTCCGTCCGGAACGACGTGGTACGTGTCGTATGCGGGACAAAACCTGGCGTCTGCGACGCAAGTTATAAATCTATCTAGTTCAACCGGTAGCTATGCTTTCAGTATCTCTGCCGTTTCAGTTCCGTCTGCGAATTGTTCTACGACATACACCGCATCACCCTCTTCAGGCATGGCGATAGCTGGTTCAACCCAGTATATTATTTTCAGCGGATCTACTAGGTGTTCTTCGCTTACGACTATATTTACTGAAAACGGCCTTCAAGTAGGCACTCCCTGGTCTGTAACCTATGACGGGATTACAAATACTTCTAGTACAATAAGCATTTATTTTATTACGAAGGCGGGTAATTATGCATTCTCCATTCAATCCCTGAGCAGCAATAAGTGTAAATACTCGCCATTACCTGCTTCAGGCACGGCAACTGCAGGTTCAACGATTTCTATAAGTTATGGTAGCATCTGCAACACAACATTTAGCGAAACTGGGCTCCCAACTGGGTATAATTGGTCGGTCACGTATAATTCAATTACCAAAGCAGCCGATTCACCGAATACAATAACTTTCTCTTCGTCCTCCGGAAACTTTTCATTCTTTGTTAGCGCATTGACGCAATCTACTGCCAACGGGACTCTTACCTATACGCCAAAGCCGTCTTCGGGATATCTCGCGACGGGGTCCACAGAACCGATAGTATTTTCAAATTCAACTGCTATAAGTTCATATACGACTTCCTTTACGGAGTCAAATCTGCCATCCGGCTATACTTGGTCGGTAATCTATGATGGAATTCAAAAATCAGCTCCAACAGGTTCGGTAATAAACTTCTCAACTGCTGGTGGCTCGTTCACCGCATCCGTTTCGATTCCGGGGTTACAATGCATTTCTAATCCGATAAAGATTAATGCTGGTTCAAGCTATGATTTCAATAATTGGAACTGCGCAATGTTTGTATATACAACCAATATACGGGCCCTTTGGACTGTAATAAACTCTACAACAAATGGTAATTCGATTGTAAAAACTTCATTATTTCCTTATGTTGGGGGGCTATCAACCGCCGTTGGTTTAGCAGTCGATCCATTTAATAAGCTGCTATATGTTGCAAATAGCGTTCAGAACCTAATTAGTGTTATAAACGTTTCATCAAATACAGTAATGCGAAACATAACTATCCCGTCATATCCCGGACCGCAAAGCATCGCCATTGCTCCAAACGGAAAAATACTTTATATTGCAACTTCTGATTACGACGCAAATTCTGTTATGGTTATCAATGCTTCTTCAGGTAAAAGTATAGCGTCTAAAAATATAAGCGATATCTCTGTCCCAACTACAACTGCTGAGCAAGTTATCAGCGTTTCGCCCGATGGAAAATTCGTGTACGTCCTTAATGGGAGCCATGCAGTAACGATTATAAGCACCATTTCGGATTCGGTTGTAAGTAATATTAACCTAAATGCAAGTAGTAATCTAAACGCGATAGCGGTATCTAAAGACGGAAGGTTTGTATATGTAGTAAGTGAGTACTTGAATTCAACATTTGTTATAAATGCCTCTTCTCACGAACTAATTGCAACTATACCTACTGGATATGGTCCAAGTGGGATAGCTATATCTCCAGATGGAAAACTTATATACGTGACGAATCGACGGGCGGATACAATATACGTTTTTAATTCTTCTTCTTACAGGTTAGTTGCGAATATAACCAATCAAACCATGTTTGATCCGCGTGGAATAGTGATATCTCCGAATGGAAAATACGCTTACGTAACGAATGACCAAGCAAACCTTTACGTTATAAACACCTCTTCTTATAAACTTGTAAATCAATTCTATTTGGGTAATTCTTATACTTCTGGTCCAATAGCAGTAGCTATACTATCGAAGCCACTTTCTACTACAAATTTCACGGAATCCGGTCTCCCTACAGGATACACTTGGTCAGTAACTTATGACGGCATCCAGCAATCTGCTTCGACAGGCTCACCTCTTATTTTTACAAGTATAGCGGGAACATTTACGGCGACAGTTACGGTTTCCGGTTTAAATTGCACAATACCATCGGCGTCTATAACTGCCGGTTCTTCGCATCTTTTCAGCGGATGGACGTGCTATACCAGAATTAGCGAATCTGGCCTTCCCACTGGCTATACTTGGTCGGCGCAATCCGGTAAGACGAGAAACTCCACAGCGACTGGCACATCTATGCAATTTTCTACGGGTTCAGGAACATTTCCTAAAATAAATGCCTCGACATCCGCAGGACTATCATGTACGGCGATACCAAAACTAAACGTAGTTGCTGGAACAAGTGCTGTATTTTCTAGCTGGTACTGTATAACAACATTATCAGAACAGAATCTTCCACTTTTCTATGGATGGGCGGTTACTTATAATAAACTTACGAAATCTGCACAGACCGGCAGCTCTATAACATTTAACACTTCGTCCGGCGCTTCGATTGCGAATGTATCGGTTTCGGGTGGGCTTTCATGCGCAATTAACTCAAACCCCACTATAAATGCGGGAACGAACTATGTCTTTAGCATTTGGAGTTGCACTACGCGATTTAACGAAGCGAATCTGCCGTCTGGGTATTATTGGTATGTTACATACAATGGAAATCCGAACTCTTCTAAAGGTTCATCCATTTTGTTTTCGACGGCATCCAGCTCAAATAGTTATTCTTTTTCAGTAAGCACATCGTCTAACTCTTCTGGGTTATGTACTACTACATATACGCCGCATCCATCCTCAGGTAATGCGTATGCTGGATCTATACAAAATATCTCCTTCACAGCAGGAACCTCTTGTACGACGCCAACATACTTCAATGAAAGCGGTTTGCTTGCATCACAAA
>JAJYZA010000004.1 GCA_021800365.1 Nanobdellota archaeon | reverse complement strand
TAGCGTCCTTGCCCTCGTTAAAAACAACAAGCAGCGTCCTAAATTTTCCTAAAACTACTAGTATTACTTTAGTCGCGTGGATAAACGTAGAAAATGAATTGCCGGGTGGCGCAAATGCGCAATTTGAGCCAGTTGGGCTTGGAAATTCCTCGTCCTTGGATTATGTTGGGGGAGCACTTAGGTTTGCTCCCTATGGATTGCAGATGGTGCGTGGCTCCGCTCAAAGCGCAAACCTCAACCCATTTATAAACGGCGTTTGGTATCAAGCGGTTGGAATATATAATTATTCTGGCAATGCAACAAGCATTTTTGAAAATGGGATTTTTGGGGGCGGCGGGAACGCTGGATCCGGCTTAATTGGTACAGACAATGTGTTTATAGGCAGCTTTTTAAATTCGTACGTGACGCCCGTTATGCTATTTAATGTCCAAGTTTATACAGTTGCATTGACCTCTTCACAGATATTAAACCTATACAAACAAGGTCCGCTTTCAGGCCCAATTACGTCTGGGATTTTCGGTTGGTGGCCGTTGAACGGCACCGCAAAAGATTACAGTGGCAACGGCAATAATGGCGTGGCTTCGAATGTGGTTTATACGAGCAATTATCCAGCGCCATGATGCTTACATTGCAAATAGCTATAAATAAGCTAGAATAACGTGTTTAGTGCTAAAAAAGCGAGCCATAAACATAAAACTGAGCGATTAAAAAACATAAATATCGAGTATGCTCTTAATATAAAATCAATATGAAAGGTAAACGACTAAGAATCCCTAAATTTTACTTGGCGCATCCGATAAAAGATAGACATGAAATACGAAAGTGGGAAAAAGAGGTAGAAAAGCGATTCTCTATCGAGCTTGTAAATCCGTTTTATGACGCAGTGGAAATAGGCAATATGGCGGCCATCGATAGAGGTGATAAAGGTGTGTACGACGCAGCATTTGACAGTGCAGAGATAGTCGAGGGAGATCTCGGCCTGATTAGAGATTCAGATGGCGTCATAGCGATACTAACAGATAATGTATCAGTAGGCACAAACATGGAGATATTTTATAATTCACACGTACTAAAGAGGCCTACGCATATAATTATAGAACCTGATGAACTTAGGGGACATTCTTGGTTAAGATACTTAACTAATACTTACGGCGGACGGATTTATAAGAGCAGAAGCGACTTCGAAACAGAATATCTTTCAAAGCTAAACGCGCCTGTGAAAGGTATATAAATAGGGCATTGGATAATACTATCCTATGGCAGATAATAGCTGGTTGGAAAAATTAGCTACTACGGTAGTGTCGACTATGCTCGCCAATAACAAACAAAGTTTGACATTTAACTTAGACGAAGTTAAACTTAAGTTGCCTTGGGCGAATGAGCCATTGACGCTATCCGGAAAGCTTACAATAGACTTTTCCACAAGTAAGAAAGGAAAGAAATAAATTTTTATGGCAGGAAGATTAAGGCCAGGCAGGTCATACAGGCACCTCGAAATGCCGTATACGCGTAAATCGAAATATAAATCAAGAAACTATGTAAAAATGTCTCAGGACACGAAAATAACACAGTTTAACTCAGGAAATCTTTCTAGTAATTTTGAACGTAAGATACTGATTCTTTCCGAAAGAGGACTGCAGCTTAGGGACAACGCGATAGAGGCCGCGCGCGTAGTCGCAAACAAACATCTTACTGATACTATCGGAGACCAGAACTTTCGTCTTGTCGTAATAGCATACCCCCATCAAGTCCTTAGAGAACACAAGCTTGCTACGGGCGCGGGTGCAGATCGTTTTTCTTCCGGGATGCAGAAGTCCTTCGGTAAACCGACCGGTCTAGCTGCAAGAATAAGCGCGGGTGGTCGGATATTTGAAATTCACGTAATGAATGAACACTTGAATGAGGCAAAAATAGCCGCACAAAAGATAGGTAAGAAACTCGGTATAAGAACCAAATCTGTCGCTCTTTAAAGTCTTTTAGAAATATTCTTCTTCAAAGCCCTCAGCAATATTGATGTATCTAAATAGTACGAATAAAAGCGAGGAGAGTCTGTTTATATATCTTAGCATGGGTTCGCTGGCTACGCCGCTTTCTACTATGCTTCTTTCCGTTCGTCTAGTTACTGCTCTGCAAATGTTTATTAATGTGGCTGCATACGAACCGCTTGGTCTTACAAACTTAGTCAAGTCATTCAATTTTTTAGTATATAATTCGATTGCTTCCTCTAGAAAGGTTACATCAGCATCGCTAATCGGTTTTATATCACTATTAGGTTTTATAGCTTTTAGGTAACCGGACAGTTCAGCGCTTATACGGTACAATGCAGCTTCGATTTTTTTAATTAAGTCGTTTATATTTTCATCTTTTATTTGAGAATTAGCGTTTCCAATAAATGCTGATAACTCATCAAGGTCTCCAAGTGCATTTATTATCGGATTATTTTTAGACACGCGGCCGCCAGCTATAGAAGTATGGCCCGAATCACCGGTTCCCGAATAATATTTCATTGTCCCTCGGTTTCATCTTTATCTGCTTCCGCATTCTTCAATAAGTAATATTTCGCCTTTCTCCTTATCCCGTCGAGATATATCCTAAACATATCATAAGATAAATGATAAAAAACGACTTTTCCTTTCCGTTCCGATACCAATATCTTTCCAAACATGGGAGATATCAAATTATAGAAGTGTTTTTTTCCTTTTTGCGAGTTTAAATCTATGCTAAGAAAAGTTGCAAGATCCTCCCGGCTCACATCGTCCTTATCGCGTATAAAATTTATTATCTTAGCGGCCTCTGAATGTAGCCTCTTGCTTTTGGGATGGTTTCCATAGATCAGGAACAGCAGTTCTTCCATATCCTTATTTGATAGTTTTAGAATTTAAGCTTGAAGCGGCCAAATTCTACAAAGGATAAATATCTGGAGCATATCTATTCTAATATGGAAAAAAATGAACGGTTGATTCTATGGTTTAAAGACATAACTAAAGAGGATACAAATATTGTCGGCGGCAAGGCGGCAAATCTCGGTGAAATGTCTGTTTCTGTCGATGTACCGATTCCACCCGGGTTTGCAACAACAACGGCGGCATTTAATCTTTTTATAGATAGTAATAAAATAAGAACAAAAATGTACGCTGCCCTAAAAGGCATAGACGTAGAAAAAGAGAGCGACTTGGTAAAAGCAAGTAAAGCCATAAAGGATCTTATATTAAAAGCAAAATTCCCGAAAGAGCTTTCTGCCGCAATAACGGTAAATTATAAGGAACTTCAAAAGAAAGAGAATGCACAGTTTGTTGCAGTTAGGTCCTCAGCAACGGCAGAAGATCTTCCAGATGCTAGTTTTGCTGGTCAACAGGAGACATATTTAAATGTCGGTGAGAAAGAACTTCTCGACAAGGTAAGGCAGTGCTTTGCGAGTCTGTTCACCGAACGAGCTATCTACTATAGAGCTAAAAATAACGTAGACACAACAAAAGTTTCTTTATCTGCCGTTATACAGAAACAGGTTTTCTCCTCTTCGGCAGGTGTAATGTTTACATTAGATGTTGCGAATGGAGACAGGTCCGTTATCGTAATAGAATCAAGTTATGGGTTAGGAGAATATGTCGTCGGCGGGATAGTGACACCAGATCTTTTTTACGTCGATAAATCATCTAAAGAGATTAAGAAGAGAACAATAGCGAAGAAGGAGCTTGCTCTTATGAGACTAAAAAAAGGCGGTTCAAAACAGGTTACAGTTCCTCAAGATCGGGCAGAGAAATCTTCTATATCCGATTCAGATGTTTTAGAACTTGCGGAATACGGGATGCGGATCGAGAAACATTACGGAAAACCAATGGACATCGAATGGGCTAAAAATGAGGATGGTAAAATATACATAGTTCAGGCTAGACTAGAAACTGTGTGGTCTAAGGCGCTAAATGTTGACGCAGTTAAAGACAAGGAAGTAGTTGTAAGCGGGATGTCAGCTTCACCCGGCTTTGTTTCCGGGGTAGCACACGTAATATTGGATATAAAAAATATAGATAAGTTCAGATCTGGAGAAATACTAATAACTAAAATGACAGCACCGGATTGGGTACCGGCAATGAAAAAAGCAATTGCGATAGTTACTGATGAAGGAGGGATAACTTCCCACGCCGCAATAGTTTCTAGAGAACTAGGTGTCCCTTGCATCGTCGGGACTGGTGGAAAAGGTAAGTTAGCAACAGAATACATAAAAACCGGAGAAATTATCACCGTAGATTCAAAGAATGGCGTGGTATACGCTGGAGAAGTAACGCAGATAGAAGGACAGAGCGGGACAACTGCTAAAGCACCTCAGCAGTCATTTGGAACCAACGTTGGGATGATAATAACTGGTACAAAGATACTCGTTAATTTAGGGGAGCCTGAATTAGCTGAGAAAGTAGCAAAGTTACCTGCGGACGGCGTCGGCTTAATGCGTGAAGAATTTATATGGGCGGAGATAGGCGAACACCCGCTTTACATGATAAAAGACGGCAGGAGCAACGTCATTATAAGTAAGCTATCCGATGGGATAAGAAAGGTCTGCGCAGCATTCAATCCAAGGCCAGTGATTCTACGATTTAGCGACTTTAAGACTGATGAATACGCTCACCTAAAAGGCGGGGAGAATTATGAGCCTAAGGAGAGCAGCCCGCTTCTTGGCTGGAGAGGGGCATCCAGATATTATGACCCAAAATATAAAGACGCATTCATTTTAGAAGTGCAGGCCGTAAAGAAAGTAAGAGAAGAATATGGCTTGAAAAATCTATTTGTTATGTTTCCATTCACACGGACCGTAGAGGAACTGCAGAAGGTAATAGAGATAATGAAAGAAAATGGTCTGGAAAGAGGCGAAGACTTTAAAGTGTTTTTAATGGCAGAGATACCTAGCGATATAATCCTGGCGGATAAATTCAACGAATATATAGACGGTTATTCAATCGGCTCAAATGACTTGACTATGCTTGTAATGGGTGCTGATAGAAACAACGAATTAATAAGCCATGTTTATGACGAACGTAATCTTGCAGTTTTTAGAATGATACGCTATCTGATAAAGATTGCACATAGAGATGGAAAGACCGTTTCAATCTGCGGACAGGCACCGTCAGAATATGATGAAGTAGTGGATTTCTTGATAAGATCTGATATAGACGATATCTCAGTAAATCCAGATACAGTTGAACACGTTAGAGAGCTTGTTGCATCTGTCGAAAAGCGGATAGAGCTAGAAAAATCCTTAAATGAGAAAACAAATGGGAATAACGACAGGGATTTTCCGGTAGTTTGATGCAAAATTCTCACGTGTCTCTAAAAGTTTAAATAGAGAAACTATTCTAATACCCGATATGACTAGTGAGAGTCAAATGAAAAAAGCAAAGAGGATATTCCTTATCTGTCCAGTAAGGTCGGCGTCCGATCCACAAAAAGTGGAGATGGACAGGTATGTAGATGCACTCGAAGGGATCGGTTATAGGGTACATTACCCACCAAGAGATACAAACCAAATAGACGTCATTGGCGGAATAAATATACTTCATCAGAATATGGAAGCCATACTAAAAGCTGACGAAGTGCATGTGTATTGGGACGAGAATAGCAAAGGTAGCTATCACGATTTTGGGGAAGCGTTTATAACAAGAAAACCGATCTATGTAGTTAACAAGAGCCGGATAAAACCTACCCAAGGCAAGAGTTATTCAAATGTTCTTTTGAGCCTAGACAAACACTACGAACCAAATCTAATAAAAAGGACGCGTCAGTCTAAAGAATGGCAGGACCTCGATAATTTAGTAAAGAAACTCGGGATGTAGAAAACACAAAACCTATAAACTGTCTATAACCTTCTCTATGAATCCAGCCCTTTCTGTAGGAGCCAAAAGAGGTACTCTTATCAAGTCATATCCCAAATCAGAATAAGCTTCGTACAATAATCTATGTATCCTCTTAGACTCCCTCTCTGTTTGCTGTCTCAGCGAATCTATTTCATAAGTTTTTATATGGTCTAAGATAAAAATCGCGTCGTACTTTGTTTTTTTACTCGCTTCGATAAGTTCTTTGGCGGGTGCCATTCCACGGACTTTATAAAATGCTATATCGCTGGGTATTCCACCGTCCATAAAAACTACCCTATCTCTAGGGAGCATAAGCTCGGTTTCGAGTTGCAGCTTAAGTATCATCCTTTGTAACTTATCGACGTCTTCGTTAGACGCAACAGATGCTCGAAATTCAGGATGGTTTTCCAGGATTAATCTCGATGGTTCGGCCACCGTGTAGTATCCTCGCTTTGAGAGTTCATTAATAACAGTCGTTTTTCCCGTGCACGGTGCGCCGGTTATTACAAACTTACCAAGTCTCATAGCTATATCACACATGTATACAATACGACTTTGTTTATTAAGTGGGTAAAAAGGGCTACTTTGTAAACAAAATGAACTTTATAAACAACGCCATGCAATGCACAACCCATTTATAAGAGTTGTAGTCTTTTTCCATGTTAGACGGGGTTAAACTAAATTTCGGTGCATCTAAACCGATAATCGGTATGGTGCATTTAATCCAAATTAGGGTGAGGCAAAATTCCTAGGATTAATCAAAGACCTATTCGTCTAAATGTTTAACTTCTAAGCTCTGCAAGGGCTTTCCACCACTTTATCTTTTTCTCTATCTTTGCATCCAAAGTGTATGGGTTAGTGCCATGCGTTGCATTAAGCATAAGGAGAAACAGAAAAACCATTGCATAAACTATGCCTGTACCGATGTCTGTAGATCCGGGTCCTATCGCCCCTCCGAAACCTTCCGGCACAGCCCATATAAAGAAACTAAGCAAGAACCCACCGGTATATGCAGTCTTTCTTAAAAACCCGGTTATCAATGAGAATGCAAGACAAAGCTCTAATACGCCCACAAGATACACCCATAATTGCGCATTTGATGCCACTTGAGATGACCAAAACGAAAACCATGGCTGTAACCAGGATGGTTGACCGATTGCCGCAGAATTTATCATGCTACCTAAGGAACCGGCCAAACCGGGTAAAAACTTTAAATAACCGTCGATTCCCCAGATAATGCCAAAGACTATCGCGAATGCCCTGCTGAGTTTATAAGAATTCCTAACAAACCAGTTGTCGACAACCTTATGTAGCGGCTTGTGCATGTCTTTTATTGGATCCCCTGGGATATAAAGATAATCATTGTATAAGGGAGTTAATTTCTTGATTAGTCTTCCTCTGCATAGGATTCTGTCTTGATTATCCAAGTTTAGCCAAATATCTACTTTATATACAACTTACTTTCTATGATATTGTATATTGTTGATATGGAAGAAAAAAAGCCCTCAAACAATGATATCGTAAAAAACCTCGAGGAACTCATCAGTGATATAGCGGAAGGCACCGAAATAAATGCAAACGCGTTTGCTTCCATATTGCCGCCTCCAGAAAAACTTTCTACACTAGTAATATATGACCTGCAAAAACGCCATGCGGAGTATTACTTCTCCATGGTTTTTCAATACAAACCAAAATGCGAGCTTCGTGCCGTTCCCGAGCAAGGTGAGAATTTAGAGTCAAAATTTACTGAATCGGGGGCGGTGCCTCTTCGTATAAAGGATGCTGCAAAAGGCCCCTCCGCAAGTGTGGGTTATTCGTTGTTAGAGATGCGCGCCACAGTCGATTTAGAAACGCCCAGCGAAACTGATATAAATATGAAGGAAAGCGGCCTATTGATGTCGGATATTTCAGCCGACGGCGCAATAAAAAAAATCATAGAAAGTACGTATTGGGACGTGGATGAAAAAGAACCAAAACGTTTGGAAAGTTATCGATGGATATTAGACGAAGAGGGTGCTAGAGGGATACTTTTTGAGTATGATTTGTCACAGGATTTTCAAGCAGAAGCCACGGGGTTAAAGGTATCTGTGGCATCAAAGCCGCGCGTTTATGCTATATTAAATGGAAAACTCGATGAAAGGCCGTATGGACCCGTAGATTTCTTACCCGCGCAAAAGTCGGCCCTAGAATTCGCAAAAAGGAATTCACGCATAACTTCTGTAGCTGCCTATTTCGATGGAAAACCCATCTCATTTTTAGAGCTTTTGAAAGATATGAGGCGCTGGCACACGCAGCCGGTCGATCCAGCTTATACATAATAATTATACGATATTCGTTATCGTAAACGCGCTAGCCTATTCACAATCGCGTGTAATTGAAAAATATTCTTATTTGGTGACGAGCTGAGCACTCCCGAGTCGTTACTTGGTTTTCTTAATCAGGTCCCGATCGCATTCCGTGTATCCTAATTTTTTGTAGAAGCCATAAGCACCGATATTTGGCACAAAAACGTCTATAAAGACCAATTTGCAGCCTTTTGTTTTAAGATATTTTTCAGCAGTCTGCATCAGTGCGAAGCCGATGCCGTCGAATAACTTTACGTTTTATCCGCGTTTAGGAGAAAGGGCGTTGCTTCTCATCTAATGACTGCAGTAGTTAAAAGATTAAAGGCACTAGGCGCGAGAACGGTAATAGTACTAACAAACGATAAAAACAAGCCGGCAATTGGGCTATATGAGCATCTTGGGTTTAAGAGAAGCGTATACGCATACGCAATGAAATTTTAAGCGCTTGATACGTTTCTCGAACTCTCAAAATTTTAGGCGGATTCCAAAGTAAGTAATTACTGATTTTTGGTGGGGATTGAGTTGAAGTTGTCTGGGGATTATACCGAAGTCCAATGGAAGTAAGGCAGGGATGAAAGTTATAAACATAGGAAGAAGATTAAACTCTATGCTAAACTGTAGCAATCCAAAAGTTGAATTCGTGATAGACTTAAATTATCTTATAACTCATACTCTAGTTTACGCTGGAAGACATGACTTTTCATCTAAAAAGTTTAATAATGACATAGAATCTTTTCAGAATTACGCATGGTCAAAATCAAAAGTATTTTATGATTTTCTGGCAGGCAGGCCCATACCCGGAGATTTAAATAATAAAAATCTTAGTACTCTAGCAAAAGGACTGCAAAAATACCTGGAGATCATAAAAAAGAGCAAGGAATACGGTAAAATTTTATTGCAAACCCAAAATTATCTTAAGTTTTGTAAAACGCAGTGGGAAAACAATTTTCAAAGAACTAGCAAAATAATCAAGGACTTAACGGGATTTAAATTTAAAAACGAACGATTCATAATATACGTTACACACCCTTCTTTAAGAAACGGTGTGAGTCTTGGTGGGAATAAAATAGCATTTGGAAACACTGAAGATTGGAGAAACTATTCGACGGTTTATTTGTGGCACGAAATACTTCATTCAAAAATTCCGTTTGACGGATATGCTAGTATAGGACATGCAATAATTGATCTTGTAGCAGATGAAGAACTTAGAATCAGCTTAAATGGGGGTTATTATCCTCCCTTTATAGGAAACCCAGATTATTCTAAACTTAAAAAACAGATACTGCCTTACTGGAAGAAGTATCTAGTATCCGATAAGAAAGACATTTTAAAATTTTATAGACATTGCAAGAAAAATCTAAAGATTAGGTAAAAAAGGTACCTCTTCTCAATGACGCTTATCTTCCCACAGTACCCAACCATAGCAACCGGCCTATTCTATGTTCTGTGGCGCCCGGCTCAAAAAGAAAATCGTTTCGCGGGGAGACAGCTGTTACTCGAGATTGCAATATAAGAGACCGTATCTGTCACGCCGAGCTGAAGTTTCTAGCTCCTTCCTCAATCTGCCAAAAAAGTTCCATCATCCAAAGAGAAAAATTTAAACGGATTTAGGGACAGAATAAGACCAACCATTACTACGGCTATTACATAATACGCCAGTCTAAGCACAAATGAATTATGAAAAGCTGGGCTTAAAAACCTACACTTCTAGTTGCAGTTTCTTACGTTTTCCTAATAAGTCCCAGTACAACGTATAATCCTGTCTTTTAGTATCAATCGAAATAGACCAGATAGTCCTTGTATACTTGTTATTTTGGCACACACAAGACCCCACTTTTCCAAGTATTTTTATTATGTCTGCTCTATCTAATTTTTCCTTGTTAGCCATAATTTTATTTTTTACCTCGTCGTATCTGAGTAACGTATTATGTTTTGGGTAACGTAAAAAAACTTCATCATATCTTTTAAGCTCTGGATCAGTATAATGATTAGTTTGTATAAGCACGCCATTCTCAGGTCGCAAAATCCTAAATTTGTCGAATGCGTGTTCGACCACTGCCATGTCCCCCGTTTTATCCGCAATAAAGAAATTTTTCGGCGTACATACGGGCATCTCCTCAAATATTCTCAGGGCTTCCTCTACAGTGTCACAATTTTGCGCTATTAGCTCTAGAATATGAAGGTTTGACAAGCCAAAGCCGTGGGCATTTCTATGCGCAAATGTAAGGCCTATATACAACCCCCTATCATTCAAAGTGTCCTCCGGCGCATAAGCGAACGGCTTAGTATCGCGAGAACTCGCAACAAGCATGTCGGTTATGCCTATGAAAGCGTTTTTTTCAGGATCCCTTAACCGATAAACTTCAAAAAATTTCTCCGCCACAGGATACCAGTCATAATTTCTACCGACAAAGGCGCCATTGTCATTTTTTACACCGAATATGGTGCACTGCTGTTTCGGGGAGAAAACCTTTCTAAAGAACCTAAGTTCACCAGTTATGAAGGAATATATGAGTTTATCTTCCTCAAATTTGCCACCCTCGGCGACTCCCCTTAATCTCTCCAAAAATTCCGGGTAATACTTATTATAAATATAACGCTGCCCATCAAAAAGCTCATTATCTATATTTAGATTTTTAAAATCGAGGCCATTTCTACGATATATTTCCCCTTGCATTCTGCCTATTTCAAATGGGTTGCCTGCAAATGTTTTTACTTTCATATCCTAGCGTCCATAGATTTAGGCTACTAATGTGTCCAAAACTATTATTGCGGCCTCCTCAGCTAGCCTGTGCATCTCATCTATTGAAAGAAACGGCACGTTCTCCAATTGATTATCTACTACCATCAACAATGATGCGGTTTTGAATTTCTTTAATTTGCCGAGCATAAACAACGTAGCGCATTCCATTTCTACACCGACTATTTTATCGCGCTTTTTAGATACTTCCTCATTTTCTTTATAGAAGGCATCACTTGAAAATACTGGGCCAACAAAGTAGTTCTTACCATTTTTCTTAGCAGTTTCTATCAACTTATTCGAAATGTCATGGTCTGGTTCAAATGCTTCCTTAGAATCTTTTACGTATGCACCGATAGTCCCCCCGCCGCTAGAAAATGCTGAAGACGGTATTATCAAGCTCCCATATTTCTGGTCTTTCTGAACACCCCCACATGTACCCAGGCGTATAAACATTTCGCCACCGAGTGCATACAGCTCTTCGATTGCAATCGCAATTGATGGGGCACCTATCCCATGCGAAGCTAAAGTAATCTCCTTGCCTTTGTATTGCCCGGTATAAACTAGATACCTATATTTGTTCAGTATTTTTGGATTATCAAGAAATTTTGAGATGGCTTCTATCCTGCTTGGGTCTCCTGCGACGATAACTCTCTTGGAAACTGCCCCTTTTTTAAGCTGTATGTGTATCGGCACAATTTCAGATGCCATAAAGACTCTTCTAGCAGCAGATAGTATTAATATGTTAAGATAAGGTTAACTCTGAACGGTTATTAGTGATATTATGCAAATCGAAAGAAGGGGCCAATTTACAACGGAATACATGATAGTTCTATGGAGAAATAACCGAGGTTAGAATAGTAGATGCCAAGGCAGTTAAAAACAGAAATAGATTAATAGACAAGACGATTGTTTTAAATGCTAAGAATGGAAGGCTAGATATAAGTCCATCTTTGTCAAGTAATACATGTAAATTTTTATAAGTAATATTTTATTGCAGAGGTCTAGGTGACTGACCGTACTTTTTAGTAAGTATCATTATCCCAATCAAAATTTGCTCCTGCCGGGATTTGAACCCGGGTCGTCGACTCGAGAGGCCGACGTCCTTGGCCGCTAGACTACAGGAGCATTTAATTAACTGTCATGGCAACCTAATAAATAAATTAATTTGCTATAAAAATAGCTATATTAGCACACGTCGGCGTAATAATAAATGGACGGTAAATATTTAGAAGCGGTAGGCACGATAGTAGGTACAATCGTCGGTGCCGGGATACTGGCTCTTCCATACGCGATTTCAAAATCCGGTTTCCTTATAGGCTTAGCATTAATCATTGTCGTCGGAGTGTCCTCGATTTTTATAACCTTATACACCGGCGAGCTTTCTTTCAAGCTAAAAAAGATACACCAGCTGCCGATTTTGATAAGTAAATACACTAGTGCAAAATTAAGGTCAACGGTGATGTCCCTGCAGATTTTTGTGATATATGGCGCGATATTCGCTTACCTTATAGCGATGGGCGTTTCGCTGCAATACGTATTGGGCGTACCATATGATATCTCAGTTTTTCTGGTGTTCGCTTTAGCTGCACCAATAATATACAAGGGATATAAGGCAGTCGAAGCTGCAGAAACACCGCTTTCGATAATAAAGATACTTCTTCTGCTAGTCGTATCGATAGTTATTATATTTTCTGCAAAGGCGGCCAACCTAGGAACGCTACAACCACTCAATTTTTTGGAACCATTTGGCGTAATCTTATTCGCTTTGATGTCATTCACAGTTGTGCCAGAAGTGCGAGAAGAACTTGGCAATAAACCAGAGCATTTTAATAAAGTAGTCATCATAGGGACTGTAATTTCAATGGCGGTATACATATTATTTGCGGCGGCTTTCATAGGCGCATTTGGACAGGGCGTTTCATCCATAGCGACAAATTCCGTAAACTCGGGTGCTTACAATATATTATTTTATATCCTTACGATCTTTTTAGTGGTAACTCCTTATATAGCATTAAGCCTAGTGGTTGTGGATGCCTTTAACTTCGATTTTGGATTGGACAGAACCAAGAGCTTTTGGCTCGCAGTGCTAGTACCGTTTATTCTCGCGCTCGTCGGTGCGAACTTTGCAAGCGTATTGGGGGTTGTTGGAGGAATTCTTCTCCCGATTTTGTCATTAATGATCCTTATAGCGGTTTACTATGAACGAAAAAGATTTAGGGTAAATAAGGTTTACCGAGTCCCAGGCGGTATCGCGACGCTCATATTCACTTCGATAGTGATGCTTGCAGGCTTTATCTATACCCTTGTCTACGTAGTTTTATGAAAATAGTAAAATTTGAGCCGCGGAAGGGCGAGCTTAAAGCACTAATAAGATCTTTTGACGACCTGATAACTCTAAGTTACGTAATAGAGGTAGGCGATAAATTAACCGCCTATTCGCAGAGGAAGATATCTGTCGGCGATTCCAAGGAGATAAGGCCGGTCAAGCTGAGTTTAGAAGCGGAGAACATAAAACTTACCGACTCGGCTCTAGAAGTAAGTGGGAAAATAACAGCATCTTCGGATGAGAACGTTCCTCTTCACAAATATCACACTATTGCACTTAGACCGCATGTAGGTTTCGCACTAGCAAAAAATAAATTTCTGGCGTTTCAGGTAAATATGGTAATAAAGTCCCGAGAGAGGTCTCCAAAAATATTAATTTGTGTTTATGAGGATGGTTACGCTTTATTCTACAGAATAACGAATTATTCAACAAAGAGACTATACGAATTAAAGAGTGCGGTGGCAGGAAAGCGCTTTAAAAACGATAATAGAGAAGTCTTTTTTAAAAAATTGGCTACGGAAATACGAGCAAATTATGAAAAAACACAATGGAATCTCGTCTTAGTCGGCGGAAAAGCGATAGACAATGAAGAGTTAAGGAAGGATTATCTTAAAGATCTAAACATTAGTTATGAAACCGTTTCATATGCAGATACTGGATTAAAGGAGATTCTAACAAAAGATACTGTGAATTCATTGCTAAAAAACACAAAGATATCACTTCAGAGGTCTTTGATAAATGAATACATAAAAGAGATATCTGATGGAGAAAAAGGTTATGTTTATGGTACAGATAAAATAAAATCTACAATTAAAACCGCTACGCCCATCGCAGCCTTACTTAGTAGGGATTTCGTGGTTAATAACAAGGATTTAATTGAAGAACTTGACAAAAATGGTACGGAAATAACATTTTTTGATGAAAAGGATGAATCACTAGATCTTTTAAATGGGTTTGGCGGGGCGATAGTGAGATTTGTAACTTAATGTCAATAAGATTTAAATATATCAAAAAGGAATTCAGTGCATAATAAGATGACAATAGTAACTATCGGAGTTTTTATAGACCCGGTCAATAGGACGATTCTGGGAGTAGCCAGCTAAGAGATATATCCTATTTAAGACCCAGGTCTTTAGACTTAATAAGCAAGTTCCTATGACAGTACCTCTGAAAGCGCCATACAAAAGCATATCAAGGTTCTGTCAACCTGCCAATCCCATCTGCAGATCCAACGAAGCCCCCTATGAAGGATATAGAAACCGTCAAATTTAAAACCTTTAAGAGAGGGAATAAGACCAGTTGCATATCTGGAGTTTCGTATCGTTTATTTTACGCCTTCTTATAGAAAAAGTCTTCGACTCGCTTTGCAAGCCCGGGATTTTTATCTCTTACGAACTCCCGATATTTTTTGCCGAGAACTTCGCTGCTTTTTGATACGCTTTTATTAACTAAATCTGATTGTTCCGGGATAAAACTTATGTATGCAAGCCAACTGGGAATCTGGATTCCGGCGTTTTTTGCGTTTTTTATGGATTTAGAAAAGTCATCACCATTTATTGTTTTATCAAATGCTTTTGATGCATCCAGAGGGTAACCAAGGGCCTTGCCAATCTCTTCATTATCCTGTCTTTTCGATGCTTTGAGAAGACTTTTAAGGGTTTTCTCGTTAGTAGCGATGCTTATGTAGGTATTGTAGACATAAGACCCGGTACTTTCTCTCGATATCTCTCGGGTTACGGCATATGGCAAATGGAGTTTATCCAATTCACACGATAATGTCTTCTCATATTCTTTCCTAGAGAGTGCGGCACCTCTCAAGGCAACTTTATCATGGCAGTATATGCCGGTAAGCGCAAACCATGCTGCCGGTTTAAGCCCATTCAGGACCAGATATAACTCCAGTTCATTCAACGGATAGTTAAAACAATTACTGGGCGGCAACAGATCTAATATTTTTGTATAAGCTTCCCGCTGCTTTTTATTCAAAAGTGTTTCTAGATTGCTTTTGGCTATGCTAACCATTAGACCCTAAATATGCATGTACTTAAATTCTTTTTAAATTAATTTTATTTCTCGATATAATCACAACTTATAGTTTACCCATTATTTGCCCTTTATTGGCGCTTTGTATAGCATCCGCGTCCAGCGCAAGATCCAGCGTCTTGTTAAGAAAAGCAGTATGATTACTGCAACTATTCCTATATACGGACTAGAAATTATAATAACATTGGATATAGACTGCCAATTATTTGTAAATACAAAACCTACATACATCAGCGTAGCAGACCATATCGCTACTCCGGCCGTCGTATAAATTATAAACTTTTTGAGGTCCATCTTAAAAGCGCCGCAAATGACAGAAGAAAAGGACCTTACGACAGGAAGTAGTTTGCAGATGAACGCAAATGCATTGCCATATTTTTTGATCCAGCGTTCTCCCTGGAGATAAGCGTCCATTTTGAAGCCGAACTTTTGGCCATACTTGTATACAACATCTATCCCAAAGACATAACCCAATAAAAATGCCACTAGGTTTCCAATCAAAGAGGCAATAACGGCGTCCAAAAATCCCAAAATCGGATTGATAACGCCGGCCGCGATTAAGACTCCCGCGAATGGTAGAACTACCTCGCTCGGTATCGGGATGATTGTAGATTCGGAAAGCATCAATACGAATATCGCCAGATAAGCAAGATAACCGTTCTGGGACATGAACGCAATGATTTGGTCCACCCCAAAGAAGCTCATATTACTTTTTTATAAATTCGCGCGGATCTTTTCCGTCAACTTTCAAACCCATGCTTATGCAACTTCCGAGAACCTCGTTTATTAACTTATCATCCCCTTTAGCCAACGAATATTTGGAGTGGTCTTTTGCAATCTTCTTTACGTCTTCAAAGGATACCGATGCCGATTCCTTTCTATCGCCAAATCCCTTTTCGATTTTCGCGGCTTTTATAAGAAGTTGCGAGATCGGGGGCATAAGGACATTCAAATTATACGCCTTCGTGCTTTTGTCGACTTCTATCTCTACTGGTACCTTCATGCCTTCAAACTGCTTTGTTTGGTCATTTATCTTTTTTATCACTTCTGGCGCTTTAAGCCCAAGCATCGTTATCTGTGGACCGAGCGGCGGTGCTGGCGTCGCTTTTCCGCCGTCTACTACAACACGAACCGTACTTTTCATTTGTTTTCTCCCTCGCTTTTTATTGTTGAGACGTCAGATATCTTTATGTTCACGCTTATAGGGACCGCAGACTCAAGGAACATAACAGTTATCTCGCCCTTCTCTTTGTTTACGCTCTTAACCGTAGCCGTCTCTCCTTTGAATGGGCCAGCAAGAACCTTGACTATATCGCCTGCATTTATCTCTATAACCTGTTTCTTGCTTTCAATAGTCTTTAATGCTTCTTCCTTTGTGAGTTCTTTCTTAATTATGCCCCTAACATGTTTTATGTTATAGATTAGCTGTGATACGCTTTCATAGCTATCGCTCTCGACAATAAGATAACCTTTTAATGAGTAAGGTTTTATCAAAGAGTAGACGCCGGGAACTCTAGTAGTTTGTGATTCCAGTCTCTCCATTACCTGCATCTCACGACCCATGGTGACTCTTATTATGAAAAAATGGGATACACTCTCATTTCCAACACTCGTAGCCGTAGCTTCCATAGCATTTACCAGAACATTATTTAATAAATAGGGTTCTCACAGTATAAAAGCTTTTAGGAGCAAATTATTGTTGACAGAATATTATCTGTAGGGCTTTCTAACCTATTGCCGCGTTTAGTTAATAGCGGCTTTTGCTTACAAGTAATAAATTTAAACGTCTAAAGTTAAATAATACTATCTTACTCTGCGGGATCGTAGCTCAACACGGAAGAGCTTCCGGCTTTTAACCGGCAGGTTGCGGGTTCAAATCCCGTCGGTCCCAAAAGCAGTCAGTAGTTCCGAAGGTAAATTTTGGGAACTCAACTCCACAAAACGATGCTTGCGGACCCCTACTGCTTGTTTACGAAGGGTGCCTTCTGCAGATACCTGCCTAAGATTTAGGCGTTTTGGGAACCAATAGAAACGGGCTTTAATAAGGTCTTTTCTAATGTAGGTATGGAGCATAAGCAAAAAGATATTGAAACGGCGATACAGATGGCTAGGGACGGAAAGTCCACGCCATACATCTCCGATAGTTTGGGCATCCCGTACAACACTATAAAAGCATGGGTAAGGGGTTATTATCCTATTATAAGACATCCAGATGAGTTAAAGGAGAAAGCGCGGAAGCTTCGGCATTAGCTTCCCATATTAATGTGCAAAACCGTATGTCACCAAAAGCATTAAACTGAAGACAGTTTGTTGATAAGACTTTTATGCAGTTTTTCAATTTCCCTTCTGGAATCGGTATTTTCAAGATACCACGTCATTTCATAGAAGGTATTAAATATACTGAGCATCTTAAGGCGCCATAGTTCCTTTTCAGTTAACCTATCTAATCCATAACCGTCTTTTACGCCTGCGTCAAAGCCTTCGCTCCTTTCCACCATGGAGTATGAAACATCATACATCGGGTCTCCCGCAATCACATATGGCGATGGATCAATTATGAAAAATCTGTTTAATCTTTTTGAATATAGAACGTTCTCTTCATAAAGATCACCGTGTAGAATCCTTGCACTTTTGAACGCTAGCTCTTTATTAAATATCGTAAGGCTATCGATTAGTGCTATTTGTTTTGGTTTGAGAACCTTTAATGCCGCTTTGTCGTTTATCGTAAAGCGACGCTTATCTCGAAGAGTTTCTAACCAAGTATTATTCGTCCAATTATTATTGGAGTCCAAACTTCCGAAACCATTAACGTGTAACTTATGCAATCTCCTTAGTGCGTTCCCAACAAAAACTCCCGCACTATACAAAAGTGCTTTAGAGTTTGGGAGCTTGCCATCTATGTAAGTCATGATGCAATATTTATATGGTATGTATTTTTTTGATAGATCATAAGAAATTAATCTTGGCAAGTCCACTTTTGCCTTTTTTGCTTCTTTATACCAGTAAACCTCATTTTGTAATGTGTCGTCAATCGATATTTTTATAATGCGCTTAATTTCTCCCTTCGTCGCCAGAAGTACTATATTTATGTATCCTCCCCTCAAAGATTTGATTCTCGCCCCTTTAAGGTCATTAAGTGCTAATATCTTCTTTATAATCGCATTATAATCTCTCAGTATAGCCGCGCGCCTTTCCTTCCATTCTAATATCATAGGTCTAAATCTCGATGTAACTTTTTAAAGTTAGTTTCTGGTCCATTACTGCTAAGTGCAAATTTATGCGCAAAAACCGCCTTTGTATGCAAGATTTGACTTTCTTTAATTAATGTGCAACCCGCTCGATATTAGCCTATATATAATACTTAACATCATTATTTGATATGCAAATAACTTATCCCCGCCCACGACTAAAAATGGCGAGAACGACTATATACAGAGGGCGCATATTTAATCCAATCTCATATTCTAAATTTGAAGATATCGAGGACGGTGCAATCGAAGTCAGTGAGAGCGGCAAAATTCTAAAAATAGGTAAATTTAGCGATTTTAAGAAGAAGTCCGCAAAAACGATTGATTATAGCGGAAAAATAATAATGCCCGGCTTAATCGATTGTCACGTGCACCTGCCGCAATATGACATAGTCGCGATGGATGGGTACGAACTTTTAGATTGGCTAAATACCTATACCTTTCCTGCAGAAAGACGAGTCGAGTCATCAAAGTTAGCTAGGGACGCGGCCAAGCGATTTTTCTATGCGCTTAAATCAAATGGTACAACCTCTGCAGCCGTTTACAATACAATACACAAGGAAGCTACGGATTTAGCGTTTAAAGAAGCAGAAAAATCGGGTTTAAGGATATTTATGGGCAAGGTCATGATGGATCAGAATTCACCGGAGTTTTTACAAGAAAAAACTGAAGAGTCTTTATCGCAAAGTGAAGAATTATGTAAAAAATGGCATGGAAAGGACAACGGGAGGATAAATTACGTTTTTACCCCCAGATTCGCACCTACATGTAGCGAGAAATTAATGCAAGGAGCCGCCGATTTAGCTAAAAGGTATGGCGCTTATATCCAAACACATTTAGCCGAAAATCGTGGTGAACTTGCGTGGGTTAAAGAATTATTCCCGCGATGCAAAGATTATACTTCCGTTTACGGGAAAGCAGGCATGCTCACATCAAAGACTATAATGGCACATTGTATATACTTAAGCGATTCCGAATTAAAACTATTATCAAAAACTTCTACGAAAGTCGCACATTGCGCTAGTTCAAACTTCTTTTTGAAAAGTGGCATCTTCGATTTAAATCGTACTCTAGACGCAAAGTTAGACGTTGGGCTGGGTTCTGATGTAGGTGGCGGACCGAATTTGTCTATGTTTAGAGAGATGGCAAATGCGTGTAATATGTCTAAAACTAGATACATACAAGAAAATGGTGGTGCTAACAGCATCGATGCCGTAAACGCGTTTTATTTGGCTACAATGGGCGGGGCCAAGGTATTAAGTTTAGATAAAATTATAGGAAACTTATTCCCGGGAAAGGAAGCAGATTTTATTGTTGTAGATGCTTCATTAGTGAATCCACAAAAAACTATTAACAACAAAACCGGCAAAGAAGTTTTGTCTCAGTTAATTTATAGAGCGGATGATAGAGTCATTTCTGCCACGTATGTTAGAGGGAAGAAGATCTATTCAAAAAACTAGACAATGCCGGCATTTTCTAAGATATTGAACTCTTTTAATTCCCACGGAAAAACAACCCATTTGTCAATGGATTCCAAATATACATCCGGCTTAAATTTGCTCCACGGCTTAATAAACAGAGCGGCCGTATTTATTTTTTTTGGTTTATATTTTTTATTTATATAATTAATAGTAAAGTTAAAGGTATCACCTTGATCGGATAAATCATCAATAATGAGTACCTTTTTATTTTGTAAGTCGATACAAATATCTGATACAACTTTCGGTTCAATTTTTATTCCGATTCCTTTATAAGATTTTACGCGTATAAAATCTAATTCGGCGCCAAGACGATCGGCTACAACCATTGACATTGGAATACCGCCTCTAGCGATTCCAATTACTGTATCAATTTGTCCCTTATACGCATTTAGTATTTCAGTAGAAAGTTTGTCTACTAATCGCCCAAATTTATCCCAGTCAATTATAAATTTTTTAGGTTCTAGGTCCATATTGGTATATTAAATATACTATTTATCCCTATTAATCTTTGTATATCAAAGCAGAGTTTTTTATTTGCTTATTTTAAGACTACCTTTTAAATATTTAATCTTTTTATTTCTTAGCTAATTATATCTTATGATCTATCTTTTCTGTTATTAGAATCAAAATAACCGAATATCAGCATCACCAATTTTTTGTAAGGTTTATATAATTTATTAGCTTAGCTAATGAATGGAATTTGAAACCAAAGCCATCCACTCGGGCGAGGAAAGGACGTCAGATGATGGGATCAATGCGATAACGCCGCCGATACATTTGACTTCGACATTCTTAAGAAAGGACATCGGGAGCCTTCTTGACGGTTATGCGTATTCTCGTCTTTCTAATCCGACTAGAACAATCCTAGAAAAAAAGCTAGCGGATTTGGAGGGCGGACGATTTTGTCTATGCTTTTCTTCCGGAATGGCGGCGGAAACTGTACTGATAATGTCTCTTGTAAAGACTGGGGACCACATTATTGCGTCAGATGATCTTTACGGCGGTACAAAAGAGCTCCTAAGCATGCTATTTGCGGAGAGTTTTGGGGTTAAAGTAACATATGTTGATGCCACTTCGACAAGGGACATAGAAAAAGCGATCACAAAAAATACGAAATTAATATGGTTGGAGACGCCAAGCAATCCGCTAATGAAACTTTGCGATATAAAAAGCATATCTGTTATATCGAAAAAGTATAGAGTAAAACTGATAGTAGACAATACCTTTGCCAGCCCCTTTCTGCAGAAACCCCTTCTTTTGGGTGCAGATGCAGTGGTTCACAGCACGACAAAATACCTAAACGGGCATAGCGATTCTATTGGCGGAGCCGTAATAACTTCAGATAAAGAATTATACGAGAAAATGAACTTCGTAAGAAAAATAGATGGGGCCATACTTTCTCCTTTTGATAGCTTTCTAGTTGCACGCGGCGTCAAAACTTTAGCTATCAGAATGCGGCAGCATGAGGAAAATGCGATGAAGATCGCAGAGTATTTGGAAAAACAGAAAAAAGTTAAACGTGTTATTTATCCTGGTTTAAAGAGCCACCCCCAATACGAATTGGCGAAGAAACAGATGTCTGGATTCGGCGGCATGCTGTCGTTTGAATTATACGGTGGTTTGACAGAGGTAAGGAGATTCCTTTCCGGGTTGAAAATTATCTCTCTTGCAGTAAGCTTAGGCGGGATCGAATCACTGATAGAACACCCTTCTTCTATGACACACGGCGTTGCGCAGGGAAAAAATATAGGAAATAATGATATAAGCGAATCTCTTTTGCGCCTTTCCGTCGGGATAGAGAGGGTGGAGGATCTAATAGCCGACATTGCATCAGGGCTTAAAAAGATTCAAGATTGAATCAACGTTTTTATAACTATAGCTTGCTATTTCTTTATTCCGAATGCCAGCAATAGTCTTTTTACAATTTCGTCTAAACTTAGACCAAAACGCGCAAGAGCATATAATATTATGTAAATTATTCCGACCGATAAAACCAAGTATGTGCCACTGCCGGCGAGTAAAATCGGGATACCATTATATGAATTGCTCGATATGGCACCAACAGCTACAAATCCGATTATGGCGGAGATTATAGAAAGTATTCCGGATGGTAAAAGGAGCCTTCGCGATCTCAATAGCAACAATGCGGATATAAGTGCGATGAAGTAAAACACTGCAGCCGCAAGGAATACAAGATAAGATGAACCAAGTGGATATGACGCATTCGAAGGATTTGATAAAACCCAATATAATGAGAACGTGGGTATCCCTACCAATGGACCTAAAAATGACAGTATTGCTGGATTAACACTTATCCATTCTGCGAAACCCGCATAAAGAAGTATCAAAAAAAGAACCAAAAACACCAAAATAACTATAAGTTTGCCCAATTTGCTCTGGTTGGAAGCCATAATCAAACGAGCGATTCTATATTTAAATACCTTTCGTTGGATAACTCACGGAAATTACGCACATGGTCGGCAAAGTCTTTTATACTTGCTCATTTCCTATTAAGTTATGGAAACTGGGCATAATATCGAATCCATACTTAAGGATAGCGCAGGCAATCCGGCAGCCACTACGCGTTCACTTTACCAGACTTTGAAAAGCGGCGCGAAAAAAGCGGCTAAATTTGTACTTTCATTTATAGGACTTGGCGCCTTCGATGCGCTTCATCCGAAAAGCGTAGACTCGGCCGCGGTCAAAGCCGGGAAATGGCTTGGGAAATACATGTCAAAAGGCTTACAGTTCTTTTTGCCGCTCCCTACTCAATTATACCAGGCAGGCCTAATGTCAGCAGACTTCGGGGCAAGTGCAGTAGCTCTTCATGATCCAAAAAGATCAAAAAAGGAAAATTTAGGCAATATGCTTACCGGTCCAGCAAATGCAGTCGGAATGGATTACTCATCTGCCTCTATAACGGCCAAAAAACCGCTGTTTAGCCTTCCCAAAGCCGATTATGAGTGGAGGTATAACGCGTTTAATCACACAGCCTACTCTGGGCTTGTAAAGGCAGTAAATGCGAAATTCTTTGGGTTTTTGGCGGGTTATGCATTCGGCCTCGGTTTCCTTGCGGCATACGGTATATTTAGGCTTTGTTGCTTGGCTTACAGAAATTGGTCTAAAATTACGACATACGTTAAAAATGGCGCAGCTAATATTTACAACTCGCTTAGCAGAGGCTGGGCATCGTTCAAAGGCGCACTTTTGAACGGATACACAAGCTTGAGTAATATTGTAAAACAATCCATATGCTGTGCAGTGCCTGAAACGCCCGCACCAAATGCGAATCCGTTGTACAGGACGGAATTTGGATAATATAAAGAGATTTGAAGCTTGATGGTTATGGAAAAAAGTGAGGGGTGCATATTTTGTAAGATTTCTAGTGGTACTATCCCGGCATTCAAGATTTGGGAGAACAAAGCATATTTCGCCATACTAGATATCTTTCCAAACATAAAAGGGCAAACCCTCGTAATCCCAAAGAAGCATCTGGAAAGTTATGCTTTTGACTTAAGCGATTCCGACTACGATGAATTTATGCACTCAGTGAGGACAGTTGTAAGGCTGTTGGAGAAGGGGCTGAAAGTCAAGAGAGTACATTTAGTCTTAGAGGGGACCGGTATAAATCACCTGCATGCAAAGTTGTACCCCGCGATAGGGATGGAATCAAAAGACGAGATCTTGATTGCTGAGCAGAAGGCGCATTTTGATAAGTATACGGGCTATGTTACTACTCTAATGGGCGAGAGGGCGGATGACAAAGAACTCGAACAGTTGGCGAATGAAATAAGAAAGACAGCAAATGCTGAAAATAAATAAAGTTTGCCATCCCTACAGAATCTTATTTTTTATAAGTATCGGTTTTATTATTTCAAATAATTTTTGGTGTCCACGTGAATTCAAATGTACGCCATCTTCGAGAAGCGGCTTGTAGTCTAATTCTGAAAACGCCCCAAAGGTATCGGCCAGCGGCACGCCAAGCCCCGAGCACAATGTTCTGAGAACCAGGTTATAACGTTTAACGTTTTCATTTTTATAAGATAAATTTCGGTCTCCTATCCACGGCGCGCTGTACCTTTCATCTACGGGAGTATGGTCATGAAGACAATTTTTGACGTGAATCGACGCGCCGATTTCATTAATTTCTTTAAATTGCTTCCAAAAGTTTTCAACGGCACACCAACTTCCTTCCTTTTGTCGACAGCGCAATCGTTTTTCCCTATTTCAAATATGATAGCGCATTTCTGGCCCCGGCGGTTTAAGTCTTTAATCCTTGCCGTGTATTCTACTTCAAATCTTTTTAATAGGTCTTTTGTAGTGTCCCCAGAGACGCCGCAATTGTATACCAGGGCCGTATCCGTTATTTGCGCAACAGTACCCTCGGCATATTTTCTTAATCAGCCGACCCAGCCGCTCTCTTCTCTGTCGAACGCGCCATAAGCATTGCTTGCGCCAAAGACGCAGATATCCATTTTATCTAAAGCAAATCTCAGTATAAAACGGTGAAATGGCATTTTGCAGGCAGTAGCTGCATTTCGAAATCGTCAATTATTTGTCAGTCGGATACACAAAACATCACCACTTCCGTGGCAGCTAGTAAAAAGTATATAATGATATGATTATACATTATTTCTATGGGAGCCGAAGAAGAGTTAATAGATACATATAATGTGGTATCTGACGGCATAGTGGCTAAAATAGATATACTGCGCATACAGAAGAAATTCACATTGGTTTACCGGGCGCACGTACCTGTAATAGACGCGGGGATGAGAGCGATTCTTACAGAGTTAAGAACTGATTTGATAAGAGAATTTCCGCAAAAAATACAGGATCTTTCCGCAAATACGAGCCCTGCCCTCAGAGTGGAATTTCTAGGCACCGTAGATAAAAAATTAAGGGAGATCTTGCCAGCTTTGCAGGATGTACAGTATGTCGAGCTTTCCGCAACCTTACTTCATGAGATGTTTGGCTTGGGCGTATTAGAGATACTTGATAACGATCCAAACCTAGAAGAGATAGTCGTTAACGATTCAAAAACTATGGTAATGGTGTACCATAGAAAATACGCATGGCTCGAGAGTAACATAAGAATCGATAGCGAGAACAAGATCGCGAGCTTATCTGAACAGGTTGCGAGGAAAGTCGGCAGGCAGATAACGACTTTATCTCCGATACTCGATGCTCAGTTAGTCAGCGGAGACCGCGTCAATGCGACTCTGTATCCGATTTCTGTGCATGGGAACACTTTAGACTTAAGAAAGTTTCGTGCAGACCCATGGACCGTAACAGATTTTCTAAAATTAAAGACGCTTTCCCCGCAGCTAGTCTCATTCGTATGGCAGGCGATTCAGTACGAACTTTCTATAATCGTTACTGGCGGCACAGCATCGGGTAAAACGAGCCTTCTCAACGTTTTTATGCCATTTATCCCTCCAAACCAAAGAATAATAACAATAGAAGATACAAGCGAGCTGCTTTTGCCTAGCTTCCTTCATTGGGTGCCGCTTCTTACGAGGCAACCAAATTCGGAAGGAAAGGGAGAAGTTACAATGCTTGATCTTTTGGTAAACTCTCTTAGAATGAGACCGGATAGAATAGTCGTTGGTGAAATAAGAAAGAAGGAAGACGCACAAACCCTATTTGAAGCTCTTATGACGGGACACTCCGTTTATGCCACCCTTCACGCCGAAACGGCGCAGCAAGTTATAAAACGCCTACTTTCAGAACCGATAGACCTGCCAGATATAGAGGTCTCGGCAATGGATCTGATACTAACCGCTTTTAGACAGAGACGTACCGGTATACGGCGGGTATTTGAACTGTCTGAAGTCATAGAGCATTACGTTTCTGGCAAGGTTGAACTAAAAACGAATAATCTTTTCGAGTGGAAGGCAAGAACTGATAAGATAGAAAGAACGATAAACGTATCGCAGAAACTGGAAGCAAAACTTCAGCTGTACTCCGGACTGACGCACGAAGAGATAACGGCGGATTTAGAAGAAAAAGAAAAAGTATTGAATTGGATGATAGATAAAAATGTCAATAATCTAAATCTGATAGGGCGTATGGCCAGCATATATTACACAAGAAAAGATGCGCTCATTGAACTAGTCAATACAAATGCAGACCCGGCAAAACTAGAATCTATATGAAGACGGAAAAGATATTTCTACCGACCGTTCTCGTTTCTCCCGAGAAGGCATTATTCTTTGGAAGGAGATTCCGAAAGATAGCGGCCGGAATAAAGAACTTTTCCTTAAATGTAGAGCACTCACTTTTAGAAGCAGGCATTAACATCCCCGCGATAGATTACATCTCGGCAGGCATATTCGTTACTTTGTTGATGATGGCGATGCTTTTTGGCGTATCAATGATGCTTGCTTTGGTAGCCATGAAGCAAGTGGGCGCTCTTACTACTCAGTTCTTAGGGATTTTGTTGGTCCTGATTTTTGTCGTCCCTTTTGTGTATTTTCTTTATTTTATAAATTACCCTAAGCTGGTAGCTGAGAAAAGAAAGGCGCTTATAGACGAAAAAGTTGTTTTTGCTATCAGGGAAGTAATGATAAAGGTAGGTTCCGGTGTTCCCGTATTCAACGCGATTCTTGATGTTGCGAATGGAGATTATGGGATAGTTTCTGCTGAATTTAAGGAGACTGTTGAGGAAATAGAATCTGGCATCTCTCAAGAACAGGCATTGCTAAGGCTCTCCGCGCGCGTGCCATCCCAATCTCTTAGGCGGTCCGTTGATATATTGGTTAATGCAATAAAATCAGGTAGCGACGTCCACGGCACTCTTGAACTTATAAACGACATGTTGATAAAAAAACAACAATCTGACATGCGTGCTTATTCCGCCGAATTAACGCCACTTTCTATGGCATATATGCTCGTGTCGGTGGTTTTACCAAGCCTTGGTATGTCAGTGTTCCTTATACTCGGTTCATTGGCGAAAACATTTAATACACTTTACATAGTTTATCTTATACCTCCTTTCCTTTTGATATTCGAAATATTCTTCATGGGAATGGTTGGAAACAGGCGTCCGGCGGTAGGTGTTTAAATGGCACGCGAGTCTGCAAATCCCGCAGCGAAACTTTCCAGGATACTTCCAAAGCAACTTAGAATGGTGCTGGAACAGAGTATGGTATACGCACAGGTGCAAGCGGATGATTTTTCCAGTTTAATCGGCTCATTGATGGTCTTTATGTTTATTGTCTCGGCAGTGGCCGCACTCTTTATTTTTAAATTTACCTCTTCGCCACTTCTTACTTTAATAACCGCGTTTATATCGTTTTTCGGTCTCTTCTTCTTTATAAAAATTTTATACGACATGATCGCAGACAAAATTTCGTCACAGATAGAAAAAGTATTGCCAGACATGCTGATGCTCATGGCAGCCAACTTGCGTGCCGGTATGATTCCCGAGAATTCTTTTTTGGCGTCTATAAAGCCGGAATTTGGTAAATTGAACATCTTGTTAAGTCACGCGGCCATAGAAGTGCAGGGCGGGGAAAATTTCAGTGATGCGTTAATTGAGATGGCATCCAGAACAACGTCGCGGTTTTTCCGAGATACTATGAGGATAATCGGAGAAGGTCTGCGGTCCGGCGCTGAGCTCCACTTGATCCTAGAAAATCTAGCTACAAATATACTGCAGAACGAAAGCATAAGAAACGACATGCGTGCGCAAGTAAGAAGCTACTCTTTGTTTATATTTTTGGCCTCTACGATTGCAGCACCACTTTTGTACGGGGTGGCGTCGTTTCTTATAGGAATACTCGATAGCATAGGCAGTATTTCATCTTCATCTACGCAAGTCCCATCATATGGAGCCGGGCTGGGGGGGACGTTTTCATCTTTTTCGTTACCTCAGATTTCAACCAACCTGATATTGATAGTTTCTGTTTTAAATGTGGTAATAACAACTACCTCGAGCGCGTTGCTTGGGGGTATATTGAATAGTGGCCGGGCGAAGGACGGCTTGAAATCAGTGCCAATCTATATTTTGATTGGTATTGGCATATTCTTTGCAGTTAGGTTCGGCGTATCGTCATTTTTCAGTAGTTCATCGGCCGGTTCAATCGGGGGCATATAGGGTCCGTGGTCTAGTGGTTATGACGCCACATTCACATTGTGGAGGCCGAGGGTTCGAACCCCTCCGGGCCCATTTTCAGCGGTCCTTCCGAAGGTAAATTTTGGGAACTCAACTCAACAAAACGCAAATAACTTAGCGGGAATGCCTTGACAATGTCCCTTAATCCTATTTTTGAGTAAGGACTTAGTTCTTCATCCGCTCTATAGAATATTTAGTTATCGCAAGATTACAACTCGAGTGCTTTGAACACCACGCGCGACACTTTTTAGCCATCTCTTCATTTTTGTAATATAACTTACATATAGGACATTGATATAATTTTTGACTATAGCCTTCCATATTATCACCGATTAATGGTCTTTCAAACTTATAAATCATAATTTTCCTTACGTCGAGAATGGTACCAAACTACGAAAACTACTTCTTCATTGTCGTATTATATCTTTTTCATCGAACGTGCCGCTTTTAGCATAAGCAACACGACTATCGTTATTATTAAGGCTATCGTAGCCGAATAAAGTGTAGTATCGATGCCGCAATTCAGTTTAAGTGGATTTGTCGCGATAGCCGAATTTCCGACCGCGATGCTTGATGTTCCCGCGGACAAAGAACAGGTATTGTAATTTTGATAAACGAATAGGTATGAGGGAATTATCAGTGCCAGTGTGATTAGAGTCAAAATAAGACGCGCATGATTTGGTCTTGGTTTATACGTGGTTAAATTAACCTTTATGCCCTGGTTTTTAAGGACTTCTTTATATCTATCTGCCAGCCCCATTATACTTCTAGGTGTTTTATTATAAATAAGGAGTGCGTTCTATTTACGTTCGGCATCGATAAAATAGACTCCCTTAGGAATTTTGTAATCTCGTCCTTGTTACCTTGTAAGATAAGAACGAAGTCCCAATCCCCGGTTACACTGTAGATATCTGTGACCAGTGAATTTTCCTGTAGCTTATCTTCAAATGCTATGACATCTTTTAGGTTAGATTTTATTAATGAAACCAACATTATTGCCGCACCCTCAGAACCCGCTTGATCGTAAGTAAGAGCGACCCTTAACCCTTTGATAAAACCCGCTCGCTTCAACTTATTTATGTGGTAATAAATTGTCGATTTTGGAAAGCCGACCGTCTTGGAGATATTTGCTATGCTATCGCCGCGCCTTAACGCCTCAAGTATTTCGGAGTCCTTTTCTTTCATGCGCATAGGTGTCTTTTGTAATATTGTAATTTTTGTATTTTAAATATATTAATCTTTGTAAAAATTACAACTTTGTGCAAGTAATCATATCAATTATCATACGAAATACGCACACCAAACGGGAAAAATCTTTAAATCTATAACCGATTTACTAGTGGTATGAGTGACATTTTAGATGAGTTGGCTAAGATAAAAGATGCAGAACGTACTGGTGAGAAGCGGATAGCAGAAGCCAAAAAGAGAGGAGAAAAGGCCGTACAAGATGCAAAATCCGACCTGTCCGCGATGACGGGCGCTTCCGAGCAGGAGTTTGCGAAGATTAAAAAAGACCTCGAGGAAAACTACAAAAGAACCACGGCATTGATGCTTACAAAACTGGATAAGGATTATAAAATAAAATTAAGCGCAATAAAGAATATAGATATACAAAAATTAATGGTTAATTATAAACAGGAAATAACGCAAGCTCTAAAAATCTATGGAAGCACTACTCCCAAAAAGACTGAATAAGTATTATTTAATTGGACAAAAGGATCAGTTAGATCAAGTGCTCAAGCGCCTACAGGACATCGGCGCATTTCACATAAATTACGTTGATTCAAGCCTGAAACTCGGCACGTTTAAATCCGATATAGTTGCCGACGTAGTGCTTAAAAACAAGCTTACAGCATTTTTGGATTTAAATGACAAGTTCGCATTCGATAGCAAACACTCTTTAAAGCTGGACAAAAAAGCGCTCGGGAGGATAATCGCCGTCGCAAGCGAAATAAAAACCGCGGAGAAAGAGCTTAAACGCTACGCCGAAGAACGCGAAAAATTAAACGTGCTTTGGGCACTTGGCGTTACAGACCTAAATTTGTTGCGTTACCGGCAGAAAATAAGCCTTTTAAGATCAAAGCATCACGAAAAAATAGAGGCCATACGCAAGGTAACTTTGGGAGGATATTGGTTTTATCTTGTAGAGCCAAAAGTCCTTAAAACGAACTTTCATGTAGAAGAGATGAACTTAGAACCGCTATTTCAGTACGGTTATGAAAAGACGAGCGATGCCATTTCGACGGTAAATCATAAGGACTCCATCGCAAAGAGGAGATATATGGAATTAAGGAAAAGATATAAGTTTTTATTCGAAAATTATGCATTTCCATTAAAAAGCCTCATCGCCGAGATATCCGATGGATTAATAAGGAAACGAAGCATCCGAAAAATAGCCGACGAGGGGCGGGTTTTTGTTATAAGTTGTTTCCTTCCAGCTGACTTAAATTTAAACGGTATAGATATCGGTGCCATTAAGAAAATACGGACGGATTTTTCGCCTTCGGAGGCCCCTACTATAAAGCCAAGTGGTAGGGTAATCGGGGGATTTTCCTTGCTAACTTGGCTGTATGGTACACCGAAATACAATGAGATAGACCCCTCAGTCGCAATATCCATAACATTTCCTCTGCTGTTCGGTGCGATAGTAGGAGATTTGGGGTATGGCTTAGTTCTATTAGTAGGTTCAATTTTTCTATATTTTTATAACACCACTTTCAAAAAGAGTCTTTTTTGGATTTTCGTAGTTTCTGCGCTTTCTTCGATGGCATTCGGTATGCTATTTGGGGAGTTCTTTGGTAATCTGATCCCGATACATCCATTGTTGTTTTATAGGCTGCAAAATCTCGGTTCCTTGCTTTTTGGGTCAGTTTTTGCTGGTTCCGTAATACTTACGTTTAGCTTCATATTTAATGAAATAGACGCTTTCTTGGAAAACAATAATAAGCGACTAATCGGCGGCGCCGGCTGGCTATTGCTAGATGCATTTATCCTTTATGAAATAGTCCAGATTTACTTCTATGCCAGTCTAAACGTTTATGCAGCGGTTCTTATACCAATAGCCGCAGCCTTTATAGGTGTCGGCAACAAGTATGAAATAAGCCAGGTGCTTAATCTATTTACCAATGTCGTATCTTATTTGCGTATAGCCGCGGTCGGCCTATCTTCCATAATGTTAGCTATGCTTATAAATGAACTGGGAGCCTTTCTGGTGGGGTATAGTGTGATTTTCGCCATTTTGGTACTTGCGGTATTTCACCTAGCAAATATCCTACTGGACTCTCTTATTGCATTTTTGCAATCCTTAAGACTGGAGTACGTTGAATTTTTATCCAAATTCTTTAATGGTGGAGGTGTGGATTACGAACCGTTAGAACACGCACACACGAAATAAAGAAATTAAGGTTTATTTTAAACCAAAAACCTTATGTAAAAGTTTATATACGATGAATTATTCTTATTACTATGGTAGTTTCTGACTTAGTCGCCATCGCAGCAGCAATAGCCCTCGGGTTAGCGGCAGTCGGTACCGGCATTGCCGAGGCGCAGATAGGTGCGGCCGGCGTAGGTATGGTCGCAGAAGACCCAAAGAAACTAGGATTGGCGCTTCTCTTTACTGTAATCCCAGAAACGATTCTAATACTAGGTTTTGCATTAGCAATATACCTTCTTTTCATTTAGATATATGTCCGCGTATGAGCCAGCAGAGCGGATATTAGAGGAAACAGAATCACAAGTGAAGGCCATTCTGGCAGAAGCGAATGAACGTGTTCTGCGCATAAGAACCGATAATAAACGCATTGTTTCTGAAATGCTTTCTGCGGAAAAAGAAAAGCTTATTCATAAACTGGAAACCGAAGCATTATCCGAATACTCTAAGTTTAAGATAAAAAAGGATAAGGAAATCCAGGAGGAACTGGAGAAAAAACGCTACGAATTAAAGACTGCATTATTAGACAGTATTGCTGCAGAGCCAGATTATTCCCGGTTAATAAGTCGTCTTATAGCAGAAAAAACAAAAGGAGTAAAAGAATATAAAATATACGCGGATTTAGATTTCGGATTAATTGACAAGGCACAAACCCCTATAAGAGACAAATCGATTGGACACGGGATTTTGATCGATTTTGGGCCAAAGATCTATAGGTTTGATTTAGCTGCGTTTGTTGAAGATTTTCTTCAACGGCATCCATTGGAGGTTTAATGGGATATCCTTTTGTAAATACGATAATAAAGCGCCGCAGCGTCGATTTACCCATAACTCGACTAAAAAGCTTATCTACTAGCGGTTCTAGAAGTGAGATTCTCGAGGCTCTAAGTCGCTTCGGCATACAAAATAGTGATATGTCGCTGTCCGAAGCAAATTTGACCTTAGGCAACTTCTTTCGGTTAAGGCTAGGCAGCCTCTCAAATAGGTTACGGGGCACCCCGTTTCTCTTTATGCTTACAAAAAGGTTCGATATTCTTCAGCTAATAGACTTTATAACAAACTTTACCGAATCTCGTGTTGCGGTTAAACTAGTAAGCAGGTTGTCTCCGATAAATTTCGAACGCGTAACAGATTTAAATTCCTTGATTAACGAAATAAACAGGCTGTATAGGTTTAATATAAACCCAAATTATAAGGCGGGCGATGCACGCGATGAACTGTTAAGACAATATCTAGCTAGACTGGCACAGATGTCCGGCCATAGCTCAAGGTCACTCATAAACAAAGAGCGTTTTTTGCTGAATCTCCCGCATAGAGCGGATTATCTGCATTTTCTTTCGGAGCATAAAAACGACTGGTTTTATAGGTTTTTCAACGGAAACAGCAGTTTTTGGGACATAAAAGCGATATTTTATCTGTATAATACGGCAAAAAAGGCGTCTATAGAAGATCCACTCGGCGAATTAGTGCCTCTATACTATACTTATTATATGGATTTAACATATAAATTCGCAAAAGCCCTTTATTTTAGCATAAAAGAGAACATAAAATTAGATTTTGAGGAAGCATGGGAAACGTAGCATTTATTCTATCTGAAGAAGCCTATTATGGTTTTAGGCTTGTCGGTTTTACACATTGTTTCCTTTGCATCGATGCCGTAAGCACACGAAGAGCACTCAGTGCAGTCAAAAATAATCAGGATATCTCACTTGTAATAATTGAAAAGGAACTTATGGACCTGCTTACAAAAGACGAGAAAAACGAGCTTCTCCTGTCCGAATCACCATTCTTCTTCGATATAAATGCAAAGTCGGCGCGACCATATAGAGAGGAATTAGAAAACTTTGTAAAGCAAGCGGGGGTATACATCGGTGGTAGCTAAAGTTCTTGCGATAAATGAGAACACAATCATAGCCGCCGGGCTTGAGAACAGCCACGTAGGTAACTTAGTAAGGATTGGCAAGGACAAGATATTTGGGGAGATAGTGTCAGTTTCTGGAAAAGAAACCAGCATACAAGCATATGAGGATACGAACGGCATAAGAATAAATGATGAAATGGAAGACCTCAACGAGCCATTAAGCATAGAACTCGGGCCCGGTTTGCTAACTAACATATTTGATGGACTTGGCCGAAGGCTAAGTGCACTAAATTCCAACTTTATAGCCCGAGGCGCAACGCTTATTAGTTTAGACAGACAAAAAAAATGGTCATTCAAAGCGCTAAAAAAGAAAGACGATACCGTCGAATCTGGAGATGTGCTTGGAGAAGTAAAAGAAACAGCTTTGATAACGACTAAGATTTTAGTTCCGCCAGGGATTCGTGGAAAGATCATAGATATCTCCTCAGGTGAGTTTACAGTAAACCAAAATATAGCTGAACTCAAAGATCCGGAAGGCAACTCCTTTAAATTAAACATGATTCAAAAATGGCCAGTTAGGATGCCAAGGCCATTTAGATCAAAATTAAATCTCCATGACCCCCTACTTACCGGACAGCGTGTTTTTGATACGCTTTTCCCAATCGCAAAGGGCGGGACGGTCGCACTACCAGGCGGCTTTGGCGTAGGAAAAACCTTCTTAGAGCATGCTTTTGCCAAATTTTCGAATACAGACATTTCTATTTACGTCGGCTGCGGGGAAAGGGGGAATGAGATGGCAGAGGTGCTAAATAGCTTTCCTTCAGTATTAGATCCGCATTCTGGCAAGTCGATAATGAACAAAATGGTTCTTATCGCAAATACATCGAATATGCCAATAATAGCTAGAGAAGCTAGTATCTTTACTGGCATAACAATAGCTGAATTTTACAGAGATATGGGCTATTCGGTTCTATTGACAGCGGATAGCACGTCAAGATGGGCCGAGGCCCTGCGTGAACTTGGTAGTGAAATGGGAGAGATGCCAGTTGAAGAGGGTTTTCCATCCTCACTTTTCAGTAGTTTGGCGGCGTTTTACAGCAGAGCCGGCGTAGTAGATACGCTAGGAACTGATAAAAAAAGCGGCTCCGTAACGATAATCGGGGCTATTTCACCACCCGGAGGAGACTTTTCTGAACCAGTTACACAGACAACTGCCCGATTGGCAGACTCTTACATAGAACTAGATAGTAAACTAGCGGGCGAACGGCATTATCCGCCGGTTAACTGGACAAACAGTTATTCGCCCCTATCAGGCGAAATACAACAATTTTATAAAAAAAACATCGGTCCCGATTTTTTCACTTATGTTAAAAGGTTATTAGACTTATTGCACGAATCCGATAAAATAAACGAGATAGCCTCTATCGTCGGCCGAGAAGCTCTTCCCGACAAACAAGCAGCCATACTTAGGCTTTCAGACATAGCGAAATTGTTCTTTCTGCAACAAAATGCCTTTGACGAAGAAGATGCATATACCCCTATAGAAATAACATATAAAATGATGAACATATTGACTTCGTTTATTGATAAAATTACATCGATGATAGATTCCGGTGCGAAATATTCCGATATAAAATCAAATCCAATCTGGGAAAGAATGTCCGATTTAAAACATGCCACTGCTCTGGATAAACTCGAAAAGGACGTGAATGCACTTGGCATGGGGAAAACTAAATGAATGGAAACTTATAAGACAATAACAAAAATAAAGGACCCGCTCATAACCGTAACCGGTGTAGAAAATGCAATGAACGGAGATATGTGCATAATAAATTCCGGCGGTACAGAAATGCTCGGGGAAATAATAACTGCATATGGACAAGATGCAGTCGTTGAGGCATTTAGGCCGCTGCGGGGTTTAAGCAGAAGTAAATTACAGGTCACATGTACAGGCGAAATATTCTCGATCGGCGTTACAGAACACATTTTGGGTCGAGCATTCGATGGTTTGGGCAGGGTAACAGACGGTGGAAAGTTGGTGCCTGAAAAGAAAACCATAGTTTATGGCAGTCCGATAAACCCGTATGTCCGGGATAAACCAAAAGACTTCATAGAAACAGGAATTTCGGGTATAGACTGTCTAAACTCTTTAGTAATGGGTCAAAAACTGCCTATTTTCTCAGGCAGTGGACTCCCTGGTAGCGATATAGCTATAGAAATAGTCAAGAACGCAAAGACCCGCAAGGACACTAAATTTGCCGTTCTTTTTGGCGCTATGGGCGTAAAGGACAGTGAAGCTAATAAATTCACGGATCTTTTAGACGGCAAGAATGGCGACAGGACCGCGGTTTTCATAAATCGCGCAAGCGATTCAATTATAGAGAGGATTACTCTTCCCAAAATAATAATGACACATGCAGAATATCTTGCATTCGAAAGAGGATATGATGTACTCGTGGTGCTTACAGACATGCTTAGTTATGCGGATGCGCTTAGGCAGCTCTCTTCCGAGCGAAAGCAGGTGCCTGGGAGGAGGGGCTATTCATCATCTTTATATACCGATTTAGCTACGATATACGAAAGATGCGGGAAGATAAAGGATTTAAAAGGAAGCATAACACTTATCCCGATAGTTACAATGCCATCCGACGACATAACACATCCGGTTCCAGACCTTACCGGGTACATAACAGAAGGCCAGATACTCTTGAGCAGAGACCTGTTTAATAGAAAGATATTTCCGCCGATAGATGTACTCGGCTCGCTTTCAAGACTTATGGATAATGGGATAGGCAAAAACTTTACACGCGAGGACCATCGACAGGTAGCGAACCAACTTTATTTTGCATTTTCGAAAGGGATGGATGCGCGTAATCTTTCTGCTCTTATAGGAGAAAACGGACTATCAGACGACGACAAAATATATTTGAAATTTCTCGATGATTTTGAGAATAAGTTTATACGTCAGCAGCCAGGCGAGCCCCGAAGCATAGAGGAAACGCTTGATTTAGCTTGGACAATAATGAAGGATTTACAATCATTGCCGAGGATAGAGAAAAATATTATAGAAAAATACGGTAAGAAATGATGGAATACAAAAGAACACGGAATGATCTTCTAAAGCTAGTTAGAGTAAAACGACTTGTGGAGTATGGGAAGTCTGTCTTAAGAAAGAAGACAGTGCTCTTAACGGCAACGCTCCTATCAACTTTTCTCAACTATGAGAGGGATATAGACAATGAGAACGCGATTATCTCGATTGCGATGAAACGTATAAAATTTGCCATCGCCTTTGATGGGGTGCAAAGTGTCTTATCAGCATCTAATCTAATAATTAATAACCTGTCACTAAATTTTAAAACAGAAAACTTAATAGGGACTTTTATTCCTTCCCTTCTACTTAAGGACATGGTCGTAAAAAGGGATTACGGTGAACTTTCAACGTCTATCCGTCTAGAAGAAGCAAGCAGCAAATTTGAGCAGCTTTTCAGAGAGCTTATAATTGACGTAAATCTTTACATCCGCATAAGAAAATTATCCGCTGCAATCTCAAGAACGAAAGGACGTTACAACGCCTTAAACAAAAAACTCCTACCGTCTCTAAACCTACAAGAAAGACTGATATCGGAGTTCTTGGAAAATGCAGAACGGCAGGAATTATTTAACACGCGAAAATTACTTGAGTAATGTTGACGTATTCCATTGCAAATTATCAAAGTAAATTACTCCAATCATGCTTTGCACACGCAATCTTAATACGGGGCAATCTTCAAGCGCTTAAAAATTCGATATAACGATGAGAAAAATTATAAAGCTAAATGGAAGACTGCAAAAGGCTACTGTATCTTATTATAACCTTGATAATAAATCAAGAGTTATAAATTATTAGAGTTTTTCATAGCCTATGGAAGATTTAGAATTCAAGGCCTTGCTGTATACTTGCAGGTTAAAGTTAGATGAAAAGACGGAACTAAAAATAAAAAAAGATATTGAGGAAACAATCAAATATTTTAATAAATTGGACGAGCTAAACTGTGAAGACGTTAATCCAGCATATCATCCGATAGAACCAGATTCAGATTTACGAGAAGATATACCGGAGAATTTCTCAGATAAGAAAGAGCTTCTTGAAAATACAAAGACACATAGATTTTATGTAATAGGGCCGGAAATATGACAAGTTATATCACAGAATTTGAGACCAAGCACAAACCGGAGGACTATTACAAGAAGGTGATAGACGAATTAAAATGCAAGAACGTTGATTTAGGAGCTTTCAATAATTTTAATGATGATCTAAAAAATGGTTTCCCTTTTAGTGTAAAAGACAATATCTGTGTAAAAAATGTTGAGAGTACCGCATCTTCAAAAATACTAAGAACGTATCTGCCCCCATTCAACGCCGAGGTGGTCGATAGACTCCAAAAAAGTGGCTTTGGTTTCTTGGGCAAGACGAATATGGACGAATTCGGATTCGGCTCATTCGGTATAAATTCCGAAAGAATCGCAAGAAATCCAATCGCACCAGACTATGTTGCAGGAGGATCAAGCTCCGGTGCGGCGATAGCCACCGCATTACTAAAATATCATATCGCTGTGGCAGAGTCTACAGGTGGCTCCATATCAGCGCCGGCAGCATTCTGCGGAGTAGTCGGTTTTACACCGACTTATGGTGCAATTTCAAGGTACGGTCTTATAGATTATGCGAATTCTCTAGACAAAATAGGCTTTATGGCAAGATCCGTAACAGACATAAGACGGATTTTGGATATTACGGCAGGAAAAGACAAAAAGGACCCAACTTCTTCAAGTAGGCACATCGGTGGCGACCAAAAGATGCAACTTACAGTTATAAAAGAACTGATGCAAAGAGTTGAGCCCAAAATAATTTCTTCATTTGATAAGTTCATCTCAAAATTAGAGGATTTTGGTTATACAATAAATTACCTTTCTATGCCCGAGATAGATTATGCGCTTCCCGCTTACTACGTGATATCTATGGCTGAGGCCTCCACAAACCTTGCGAGATATACAGGATTTAAATACGGATTTAAAGTAAAAGACTTTTCCAAAAGGTATAATGATTTTTTTACAGAAGCGAGGGAACAGTTTGGTACAGAGGCGAAAAGGAGGATAGTCCTCGGGACGTTCGTACGCAGTGCGAGCGTAAAAAACAGATACTACATGAAAGCTTTGAAAGTGCGTCAGCTTCTAATAAATAAATTAAATCTGCTCCTGAAGGGCGGTTTTATAATATCCCCCACTATGCCAATAAAAACACCAAAGATTGACGCGATACAAAAACTATCTCCCGTAGAAAATTATGCGATGGATATATTGACTGTGCCACCAAACCTGTGCGGTTTTCCTCACGTCTCTTTTCCTTATGATTATTTCGGTGAGATGCCGCTCGGGGCGCAATTGGTTACAAGTCATTTCAATGATCACGCAGTACTTTCTTTTGTTGAACAATGGGAGAAGTCATTCGATTATAAGTTTAAATATAACATAGGTGCGCTATGAAAATCGGCTTGGAAGTTCATGTAGCGTTGCCAACGAAAACAAAGCTGTTCTGTTCTGACCCTACAAGTGAGACAGCCGAGCCAAATACCAATATTTGTCCGACATGTATGGGGTTTCCTGGATCCAGGCCGGTTCTAAATAAAGAAGCGGTAAGATTTGCAAAGTCGATTTCTATCGCTTTTAATTGCAAAGTAAATAAACTAATCTCCTTCATAAGGAAGGTTTATTTTTATCCCGACCTGCCAAAGTCATTTCAAATAACACAGTTAGCTGAATCAATAGGCCAAGGCGGTTTAATAATACTAGAGAAGAAGCAGATAAGGCTAAGAAGAATTCAGATAGAAGAAGATCCAGCGAAAATAATAAGGGCTGACGGCTATTCGTTTATAGATTTTAATCGTTCGGGTATTCCATTAGTGGAAATAGTGACTGAACCAGATATAGAAACCGAGGAAGAACTTCGGGAAACGCTTTTCACGCTTAGGACCATTCTTTATTACCTCGGTGTCGATATAAATCAGGAAATAAAGGCAGATCTAAACATCTCATTGGGTGAAGAGCGCATAGAAGTCAAAAATGTAACTGGTATAAAAAATTTGATTACCGCAATGGAGTATGAAATCCACAGACAGAATGAGATAATAAAAAAGGGCGGTAAACCAGAAAAGGAAACACGTTTATTCGATGAGCAATCTAGTACAACCAAATCTTCAAGGAAAAAAGAAAGTGAGGAAGAGTACGGATTTATCTTTGAACCTGATCTTGGAGTGTATGACACGACGGATTTAAAAGAGACGCCGGCGACAATATCGACAGATGCCGCGAGGTTATTTGCAAAAAAGTACGATTCTAATTATAAAACGATTTTAGAATTGATTGCATTTGATAGAGGCGCGCTTTCGCTAATCCAAGAATATGAAGGCAAGTACGATTTTAAGACGATAATAGCTACACTCGAAGTGATAAAACGCTTCGATGAACAAAGGGACAGTCGGATATTTGAAGGCATTGCAAAACTCGTCAAAGATAATATTGACGTGACTAAAGCATTTATAGAAAAGTTAAAAAAAAGGGAAAAAATAGAAATAAAACTGCACTCGCAAGAAGAAATAGACAATGCTATAAAAGAGATGCTGCTTTCAGAGAAAGACATAATTAAAAAGTATAAACATAACAAAAATGTGGCAAATTTCATAATTGGGATGATAGCCAAAAGATATGAAATACAACCAAGGGCTGTTTCGTCTAGAATAGATGAGATAATAAATAAGCTGTAAAAAATTCTTTTCATGTGCGGTTTGGGGTGCACAAGAAAGACAATTGTATCGCAGTTATAGATAAATCGCTAAAAAAGGTCAATCTTATGTATGTTTTCTTTTTGCCGTAATTAGTGTGAATGGTAGATAGCCGATACAATGTACTTATAATGTCGCAAAATAAGAGAAGTAAGCGCTTTTCTTGCCGCCATAGATTTTATCAACAGGTATTAATTATATTGTAACTTATTAGTACGAAGCCGAGGAGAAAGTCAAGGGCAAGAAGGTAATGTTCGTCCCATTATGGAAATGGCTCCTTAATCTTTAAATCCTTCAGCCAGTATAAATCCTTATGCCTCAGAAAGCAAAGCTGAACAGGAAATCCCAGTCGGCATTGGAGTACATGATGACCTATGGCTGGGCCATATTGATCATAGTAATTGTAGCCGGCGTGCTGTACAGCTTAGGTATCTTCACCCCCTCATCGTCCACAGGCACGACGATAACAGGTTTCTCGGATTTTGGCGTAAACGGCCAATGTATCCAGGGAGGAGCATTGCAGCTGCAGATAACAAACGGCATAGGATACCCTATTAACGTAACCCGCATAAACACCACCGGTTCAAACGGACAGTCGGTTACGATAAACACCTCAGTCTTAATTTTATCCAGCCAGTCACAGCTAGTCTTTATTCCTGGCGCATGTCCTGCTTCCGCAGGCTCTTCTTATTCGAATCCCGTCACGTTTACATACAAGGAACCCGGACAGACTTTATCCGGACCTTACATTTCAAATGGCAGGATATCTGGAATTGTGTCCGTGTCGACACCGGCTCAAACAGCAAGCTTCCAGCAAAGCACATTACAGGCTTCCTATATCCAGGCTTCAGATTCAGCTAATTTTGTGAATGGAGTAACTGTGTCCTTCTGGTTAGACCCAGTTAACAACGGATATTGGGGAGTCAGTAATCACTGGGAAAATGCGGTTAGTAATAACTACTGTGGGGGCAGTTTTTTCTTTTTCATAGAAGCCGGTAGTAACCCACCGGTGGAATCCTGGTCAATACTGAATTCTACAGCGTCTCAGTTTAGAGAGTTTCCAGGCGTTTCATTGACGCCGGGCGTATTTCAGCAGCTTGTTGGCATTTGGAACGGTAATCATATAGCGGTCTACCTTAATGGGAATCTCGTAGGTACTAATGTCTCCACCGTCGGTCCTATACAGTCTAACGGAGGCAAAGTGATTATTAGTGGATCGCAGCCATTATCCGCAAATGGCTGCAATGCTTTGTCAGGGCCTACTTCAAATGTCCAAGTGTATAATACCGCTTTGTCGGCGACCGAAATAAAACAACTTTATGAGGAGGGTATTGGTGGTGCACCACTCCTCAACTCGGGTCTGGTAGGCTGGTGGCCTTTGGATGGTAATGCTAACGATTACAGCGGAAACAATAATAATGGTGTGGCGACGAACGTGAGCTGGGTTTCTCCTTAGAATCAATTAAAATTGTACGCCTAATTGTTCTTTTAAAATTCATGTATCAAAACAAATAATAATATAAAATTATCCTGTTGAAGATTCAAAACTTTCGTTAGCCTACGATGCGCTTCGCGAAGTTCTAGGGGCATTAGCGATTAAGCATGGACTACGAAGCCGAGGAGAAAGTCAAGGGCAAGAAGATAAAGTTCATTCCTCTGTGGAAATGGCTTCTTAATCTTTAAATCTTCCAGTCAGCATAAATCCTTATGCCTCAGAAAGCAAAGCCGAATAGAAAGTCCCAGTCGGCATTGGAGTACATGATGACCTATGGCTGGGCCATATTGATCATAGTAATTGTAGCCGGCGTGCTGTACAGCTTAGGTATCTTCACTCCCTCGTTATCTGCATCACCAACAGTCACAGGTTTCAATGGCTTAGGCAGCGTACAGGCTGAATGTTCAGCCTATGGCTTAGAAATAATCTTAGGCAATTCTTTGGGGGTAACAATAAACATAACAGAAATAAAAGCAGTCCAGTCTGGTCAAATATCAACAAAAATTTTCCCAGCTCAATCCTCATTACCGAGTAATTATCTTATCTCTCCACAAGGCAGCTCTAAGTTTATCATTCTAAACGTTTGTCCGAATTCTACATCCAGATTTTCAGCACAGGTATATATAAATTATACCGAGCCAGGTCAACCGCTGTCCGGGCCGTATAATGCTAATGGCATTATAACTGGGCAATCGACAAATCAATATAACCTATATGGCGCTGACCTCATAGGCGATTGGCCTTTTGATGAAGGTTCAGGAAGCACTACTCACGACATTTCATTGCTCCATAACGCCGGGTCCTTGACTTCGACTGTCACGTGGCAATCCTCTAACTGCAAATTTAATGATTGTTTGAACTTCTCCAATACGAGATCAAGTCGTTGGGTCGCGATACCGAACACCTTTCAAATGCCGAATACCGGATATACTTTAGCGTCATGGGTGTATGTACAGAAAGACCCAGTTAGCTCAGATTATTACCTTGCCGGGATTACCTCCCCCTCAGCAGACGGGTTTTATGTTGGAGCGAGCACTGGGGATAATTTTTTCCAAACGCGTGTGAATACTCTCGATTCTTATGTTTCTTGCGTTTCATCGTTTTCTTTTGTGCCAGATACATGGTATTTTGTCGTTTATTCTTTTAACGGTACGTACCAAATCACATATGTGGACGGGCAACAGACAGCGTGCCCTTATTCCGGTACGCCCGATTCACTCAACACCGGCTTTCAATTCGGTGATTATGCTGGTATTTCTCCAGCTGACTTTAACGGTTCGATGGACAATCCGATGATCTGGAACGTGTCATTAACACAGCGCGAAGTAAGCGCATTGTACCAGTCATTTTTCTATACTTAAACAAGAGCTTAGTCCATGCCTTTTCATTCCAAGATAAATAAAACTTATATTTACTCGCTGATTTGAAATAAGATGACAGACACTACGCCGCCGATTTATTTAGGATTAGAAGGGGTATACGCCGCAGAAAGTAAAATATGTAAGGTAGACGGCACTGCAGGAAAACTATGGTACAGAGGATATCCGATAGAGGCACTAGCTGCAAATTCTAATTTTGAGGAAACCGCTTATCTGTTGTTGTACGGTAAACTTCCTAAGCGCCCAGAATTAGACGCATTCACCGGACAATTAAAATCCAATCGCGACATACCAGATAACGTAAAAAGTATAATAAAAACGTCGGTAGGGAAAGCACCACCTATAGATATATTGAGGACAGCCGTTTCAGCTTTATCGGCAGAGGACAAAGAATTGACCGATAGTTCTCCAGAGGCAAATATGCGAAAAACTATAAAGCTTATAGCAAAGACTACGACTATCGTCGCTGCGATAGGAAGGATGCAGAGCGGCAAGGACTACGTAAAACCGGATAACAATCTAAGCCACGCCGATAATTTTTTGTACATGCTTAGCGGCTCACGGCAGGATAAAAAGGCAGTAAAACTCATAGATCTGATGTTCATCCTGCATGCGGAGCATAGCACCAATGCTTCGACATTCGCCAGCATGGTAACCGCATCTACCCTTGCCGACATATATGCATCGGTTACGACTGGAATCGCGACTTTGAAAGGGCCACTGCACGGTGGCGCAGATGAGGCGGCACTTAAAATGATGCGGTCGATAGGGGATCCAAGCAACACTGAAACTTATATAAATGACGCTTTGGCCGGGAAACAAAAGATAATGGGATTCGGCCACAGAGTCTACAAGACTTACGACCCGCGCGCAAAAATATTGAAGGCTTGGCTCACGGATATCGACAATATAGCAGCGGGAGACCAAAAACGGCTTACGCAGATTACACTCATCGCGGAAAAATTGATGATAGATAAGCTCGGACAATCACATGGCATATGGCCGAACATAGACTTTTTTGCTGGGCCACTTTATACTTGGGCAGGCATACCGCCAGAGCTGTTCACACCGATTTTCGGGGCTGCCAGAACCGTCGGATGGTGTGCGCATATATTGGAATACTGGGAACACAACAAATTATTTAGGCCTCTAGAAATTTACACAGGACCACTCGATTTAGAATATGTGCCGATAGACAAAAGAAAATAATAAGCTTGGTCTTTAATATAAAGATACAAACATTTATTTTTTGTTGATTATTTGCATTAAGATTTAGTTTAGCGTGCGCTTACGGTTATTTATAGCGGTACGTTTCTATATTCGATAATGGATACGCTCGAAAAGATAATAGGTGATTTTGAGGGAAGCATACTATTCGGGGTAGGAGAAATAGACGATAAAGAAGGTAGGCCCTTAAAAAAGTTTAGGACACTTTATGCGCCACAACTTTTTATAGAAGAGAATATTCTTGGTGGCAAGCAAGAAATAACCTTTGATGCGGACTATAACCTCCATGAAGTCGGTGCAACGGTTGGAGATTACTATCAAAATATCACCGAACAGACAAAATCAGCGCTTAAAAGCATTGAATCTACTCTCCTAATACACGATCCGCGTTACGTATATGAGCATAACAAACAGCACATCAAGAACTTGGATGAAAATATCTACGTTGTCATGCTCGATCACGAGGGTACTACCAAAGACTTAGGCAGCACAAAAACAAGAATAGATTTTGTATTGCTGTCAGAGAAGCTGGATAAGATAAGACTGCTTATGTATGATTCTGATTGTAATCTGCTTGCTTCCGGTGAGGTAAAGTTTATTTATGACCGGCCAGAAGCTTATGAAAAAGTCAAAGCTTTAATGTCTCCAGAGCCTGAAGATAGTAACGAACAAGAAGAAGAGCCTACATCCTGGTTTTGGCGGCAAAATTGAATATCTATGCAGCTTTTATATCATTAAACGGTAATGCGTTTGAATAACAATGCACTTTTTAGTCGTCCGGCTCAAAGTAAAGATTTCGTTTTTATTTGTAGTAATCCTAAATCAAGTTTAATTCTAAGATCCATACTATAAGCAGTACATTCTAATGAAGAGCTACAACTCTCGCTTCTCCGAAACTATCAAATACGTTATTTGTTGTAGAGTTTGGGAGGAACATATGCTCTCCATAAAAAGTTGACATCAATTGCGACGGCAGATATAAATTAACCAATCCTTCGTAGACAAATATCACCCCGTGTTTTAAACCGGTACTGTTTGATGTCACATCAGATGGGAGATAAAACATATTCTTGCCGTTGTAATAAACGGATGCGTTTATTGGGGATGCATTTATAGAATATAATGTGCTGCTCGCGGGGAAATTTGCGATGGTGATATTCCCGAACCTTCTTCCAAGCACAAAGAACTGGCAAAATGCGAATCCGGCAGTTGCATTTTTGTAATCATAACAGTTCTTTGCATTTGTAGACAGATTCGTAATGGTATAACTAATAGGAAAGGGGATGATACTGTAATTAAGGGAAATACCCGCATAATAATACAATGATTGCAGGAAATTCAATTGCCCGATGTCTATAAGAACAAAATTTACGTTGCTAAAATTTTCATTTTTTAACAATATGTCGGCATATTCGGTTTCATTAGAGATTACTTTATTGCCGTTTATTGAATATGCTGTAGCTAAAGAATAATACTCCGAAGGCACTAATATTGTTTTGTTCGAATTTAATGCGTTGAAATACTCAAGAGCATGCGCGACGTCTGCCGGCAGTTCAGTTACAGTCGGCTGGCTCGATTGTCCATAATAAAATAAGAAGTATAACGCTATTAAAATTACTACTACGGCCAATGCAATCCAAGAAAGCCACCCAACATTCAGTCTGATTATCATTCAAATCACGATTGTTTTAAGTTTGATTGTCGTCTTGTTTGACTTCCGTTTCCTGCGGATTCGACGGCGGAATCGCCGGCGTTATCTCTTGCACAGATTCCTGTTGTGCGTCCTCAACGCTCGAATAGACGGTGAATTTGCGCTTTGTCTTTGGAACAGAAGGTCTCCTTACAAATCTTGGCATCCCCTTATAAAGCCGGGGTCCATGAATCTTCTTTGCACAGTCTGGGCAGTAGTATGATTTTATTCCATCTCTAAAAAGGTAGACGGAACGATCCCTGCGCGTCAGCTGGCCGCACGAGGCGCACCTGACATTCCCCGTTCTTCCCCTTCTGACATTCTTGCTCATGCACTATTTACGTTCCAAGTATTATTTATATGTTTATTTACAACGTAATGCGAAGAAAGCTCTATTTATATCGTTTATCTCACAGAAAGTAAAGTTTTCTATAAGGTATCGTTAGCGTGACCGCGTCTCTTTATGAAGCCCATTTATAGTTATAAAATTTAATAATTCGGATTAGTCCACGCGTTACCTTAAAAAGAATTAGCGAAACACGACTTCGCGCTAATACACAAATTACTTCAAGAGTGCCGAAAGGCATAAAAGCCGGTATCTATTAATTATTGCATGGATGCTGGTGGCGATGTCGTTAAAAATGTTGTAGAGCTAAGGGAGTCGCTTAAAATATTCGATCAGCGGCTTTCTCAGCTAAAAGACACCATACGAATGGTCGATCAAAATAATATAGACAAATACAAAGAGACAAAGGAACTGCTTCAAGGTCTATCTTCCAGCGTCTCTTCCAATAAGACGCAGCTGCTCGAATTAGAGGATGCAATGGATAGGCTAAGCAAGCAATTGGAGAAATTCGCAAAGCAGCAGGATATAAAAGTTATAGAGAAATATTTAGAATTTATCGACCCCTCAAGGTTTTTAAGCAAAGAAGACGTTATTAAAATTGTAGATGAGTATATGAGTAGTAAAAAATGGAATTAATCTTATGAGTTTATTCGATGCATTTAAGAAAAGAGAAGAAGGCGAAGTTCCGGATGTTAGTGATATGCTAAGACAGGGGATGAGCGAACAGGATATAATAGATAACCTGCGGCAACAGGGCTACGATAGCACTGCAATAAAAAATGCGCTTGTAAACGCGACAATAGCGGCTGGTAACCAAATAAATAATCCTCCAGCGCCGGTAACGCAAAGTAGTGCACAGGAGTCTACGGCACAATCAAGTAACTTTTCAATTAATCAAGGTCCAGTCCAGTTTACTCCACCGCAAGTTCAGAATTCTTCGGTTACACAACGTAGCGATCCACAAAAAAGCAGCGGATTAAGCGGACAAGCACTAGATACGATACAGCAAGTTTTAGAGCAGATAATCGAGGAAAAATGGCAAGCATCTTCTGCGGATTTGAACTCGGTTAAAAATGGGTTAAAGGCAACAGATACAAGTGTGGATGCCATTGATGACAGACTAAATAAACTGAACCAGAGAATAGACAGCATACAGAATGCTATCCTCGGTAAAACAGAGGAATATAATAAGACCCTTTCCGATGTCAACATAGAACTTCAGGCATTTGAGAAGGTTATTGACAGATTAATACCTACAATTAGCGATAGTATAAAAGAATTAAGAGACCTTATAGATGACCTTAAAAAAACGAAAGCATAAGGTTGATTTCTTTAAATATTTACTAAAATAATCACCATAAATTTACAGTATTATTTGTAATATTTCCAATACATAACGTATAAATTTAAGTATTTTCTAAGAATAAAGGAGGGGTGGAAATATGGATATTTGTAAGCATCAGAAACCAAAAACAAAACTGGAGGAGGCTATCGAAAAAATAAAAGCGACTTCAATTGTATTACCCGGCGGGATGGACGCCGATGACGAGGAAGATACAGAAGATACTTCCGGGGATTATCTAATTACTGTGGATAATCTAATAAAAAGTCAAATGAGTGGAGATATTACTGCAATATCTGCAGAAACCGCTTCAGAATTAGTATCTGCTCTTAAAGGAAATCTTTATGTTGTTAATCTAAACACAAGAACTATATTTAAGATCAGTCATGCAAGAATCGAAAAGGGCGATGATACTCGATGGACATTGCCATATGCTTTGGCAAAGAAGGCGTTTGGTCCAAAAGTATACGAGGGATACTCCTAGAAATGCGCGTACATCTTAGGGCGTTAACCTATCTGGCGTTCTCGGAAGTAATGTAGCTTCCGATACATTTTCGAGATTTAGCATCTGTTTTACTATCCGCTCTAAGCCAGTTCCAGAACCGCCATGCGGAGGAACGCCGTAACGGAAGAAATCAAGATAGAATGCAAACTTTTCTGGGTCCAATCCCTTCTCTTTGGTTTGTTTTACCAGAATGTCATACCTATGTTCTCGTTGTGCTAGTGTCGTTATCTCCAGTCCTTTATAGATTAAGTCAGCACGATACGTAACTTTAGGATCATCTGGTTTTCTCATGTGGTAAAACTGCGCTATGCTCCAAGGAAATTCCGTCAGAAAGAAAAATTCGCTTCCATATTTATCTTTAATGTACTTCCCAAGGATTCTTTCACCTTCAGGGTCTATGTCATCTTCGACGTTTTTCCCGTAATTCTTTAAAATTTCGGCAGCTTCTTTCATTGTTATGCGCGGAAAGGGGGGTTTTGGCTGAACTAGTTCTATTCCCAAACTCTTTAGTTCTTTTGCATTGGTTTTTTCTACATCTTTATAGATTGTTGTTATCATACCTTCCATTACTGCCATTACATCCTCGTATGAGTTTATGAAGCTCATTTCTAAGTCTATACTCGTATACTCGCACACATGTCGCGTAGTGTGATGCGGTTCGGCTCTAAATACTGGACCAATTTCAAAAACTTTCTCAAAACCGGCTGCCATCATCATCTGTTTGTAAAACTGCGGAGACTGCGCTAGATATGCAGTCTTATCAAAATAAACAACTGGGAAAACGTTTGCGCCGCCTTCCGTAGCCTGCGCTATAATCTTTGAAGAATGTATCTGGTAGAATCCACGGCTTTCGAAGAATTTTACTATGCTGTTGCTTACTGTGCTTTGTATCTTAAAGGTAGTCACATTCTTTTCTTTTCTGAGACTAAGAAATCTATAATCCAGATCTTTGTCCAGTGATGACTCGACGTTTTTGTTTAAATTTAGCGGAACGGGCTGCTCCGCTTCAGTATATACATTTATGTTATCTGGGATTATCTCATAGCCGTTTATCGCTTTTGCGTTCGTTTTCTTTTCGCCAGTTACTTTAATTACCGATTCATTTCTTAATGTTTTAGCGAGTTCAAACAGCGTAGGGTTCTTATCTTTTACTAGCGTTACTTGATACAAGCCGTTTATATCCCTAACAGTTAAAAACGCCAAACCACCTAGATTCCTTACACTTTCTACCCAGCCATTTAAAATACAGTGCTTTTCTTCCTCCGTAATCATAAGATACTAATACACATTCTACCATTTAAATTATCCCTGGTGGACTTTATTTATAAGATAATTAGTGCAACACGCAATAATCAATTTTATTATTTTTTATTCAAACTGTTTAAATAGTAAATGCTTCTAATAAGATAAATATGGGGATGCTGTCTAAATTCTGGACCAGCCACTTAGAAAGAAAATGTTTAAGACAAAAATTAGAGGATTTGTTATCACAAGCAAATAAAGAATGTGAATCCGTCCCATCCGCCGACTCGTTTCTTCCATACGCTTCTTTTAATCCCCAAAATTATGCCATTAAAAAATTAAAGAAACTTTATGCCGCAACAGTTGGTCAATATCGCCAAGGTACGATAGTGATAGATGAAACGCATCTTAAAAAAGACCCTAACCCAGAAATCATAGATACGATTAAGCATGAGGAAGCGCACGCAATAGAAAGAATTCTTGATGCACGCGACGAATATAAAGTTACAGATATCAGTCATAATAAGGTCTGGTCGACAGTTTATCAATCACTTGGAGGGAGTTTACCAGAGATTTATTATGTGTGCCACTGTGGTGACGAAACTTACTTTTCATACAACGATTTCATAAACTCTAAGGAATGTAGCGTGAAAAAATGCAAGGCAAAAATAGACAAGGAAAACATAATAATTCTAAATATGAATTCTTTTTATAACAAAGATAAAAAAGCAAAGTCTGCAAAAGCGGATGCGTTCGTGCGCGATACAATTGCCTCTATCAGAAAATGTGGGAAACAATTAATCATAGTTGGACTAGATAATCGATTAAGATTCGTATACGGCGGAAAAGATTATCTCTTTGAGGTGATCCTCCCCACCGTTGATAAAGGCAGAGCTTACATAAAATACACTGAGATAAATAGTCTTTTTTGATTTTTACGTATTTTTACTTTTTCGCCTTTCAACCCCCGCCTTATGAAATGGAAATTTTCCGGCAGACCCGTTAAATTAGCAAGTCCTCAGTCACTGCACACAGAGAGGATTGAAAAATTTAAAAAACTCGGAGTGCGGCAAAAGAGCGATTTCACTCAGTAACACATTGATATGGCAGGAATCCCTGATATAGAAGAGGATTTTGATTCCAACTACGAAATCTAGCAATTATATCCCTAAGACGTATCCAGAAGCTCCGGCTTCATCGGCTTCGAGATATCCTTTGGTGTCCAGTTTCATCTTTATCTTTCCCTTCTCCAACCCGAGATGCCCGAGGTACTCCATGAACTCCTTAGGAGTCTCGTTTGTGCCACCTTCGCTGAACAATATCCTT
>JAJYZA010000029.1 GCA_021800365.1 Nanobdellota archaeon | reverse complement strand
ATAAAATCACTAAAGCTATTGCGGGCACTATCAATTCTTCTAAACCAGTATATACAAACGGCATTGAACTACTCACTTCAACAGTGAAATCAAGGAATGACATTGCGAATGTAAATATAAAATTGCCGAATTCTAGGAAATTGTAAATAAAATAAGGCGTAAGAACCGCTATTAAGATAAGAATCGCAAGTAAAAAGTTTGTTATGTCTTTTCTGTTTTTTCTTAGCATAAAAAAGATTATCGGAAAAAACAGTATTGAGTAGTATTTTGAGAGAAAGGCCAGGCCCATAAATAACCCTGACAAAGGGCTTTTCTTTTTTACATAAGCTATAAACAATATTATAAACGAGATTACAAACAGGTCAGACCCGTTCTTTATGCCGTAGAATATAATAAACGGGCTCATAAGTAACAGTAAAGTAAGGTAAAAATCCGAATTGAAGGCAGCTGCAAATTCTTTAATTGAGAATACAAATGTAAGCACTGTAATCCCAATAAAGGCATATACTGCATAATTTCCGAGTGGATAAGAAAATAATCCTATAATCAAGCTTTCGAGTAAAGCTGTTTCTGGTTGAAAGTAATAACCGCTATGGAAAAGATAGTTAGCATTTAATATTCTGACCAGCATGTCCCAGTTCCTTAAAAAGAAAAACTCAAGTGATGCAAATATAAAAAATGAGACTAAAGCTATGACTGTTATTATCTTTCTTTCATTGTAGAGGAAAGTTGCAGATTTTTCAACTAAACTCCGAAACGGAGAGGTTCTCTTTTTCATTATTTCTAATGTAAATGTTGCTATTTATCTTTAGTTTGTTCTGTCGGACTCTTAATGTTTAAATCTCATTGAAGAATACAAATCTTTCTCAACACAGCCGTAAATTGACCAAGTCCGTCATTCTAAGAACCGCAGCGGCACTTTTTTCTTCACGTTCATATCTCATACTACCTTTTATGGCTTTGATTCCATTCTCAAAGATTCTCTTTCTGTTCTTGTCTTCCATGTTTACACCTCAAATTTTACTTAATTTAAAGGCGACAAGGAACATTAACTAATCAGAGGCCGCTGGGTACAGGATTCGAACCTGTGAATCCTTGCGGAAACCGGTTCTCGAGACCGGCGCTTTAACCACTCAGCCAACCCAGCATTCAGATAATTTTAAATCTAAGTATTTAATCTTTATTAGCGCTTTTATACGATTTTTCCGTTGGTTCTATCAAATCTTTCGAAAAACCATCCGAATCAAAGGCTATGTCAAGGCTTTTTACCAAATATTGGATGTTTGACATTGCTTCGCTCAGGCAGGATGTCGCGCCCGGAGAAGGGGTTACATTGAATATTATGTTCTTACCGGTTATTGCGCTTCCGCCCATCACGAGTGCGTGCTTGTCCTTGTCTATTATCTGCGGCCTTATCCCGCCGACTCCTTTGTCAAATTTTATGTCCTTTGCCTCCAGAGAAGGGACTATTTTTTTTACCTCATTCTTGATGAACTCTTCCTTTCCCACCCTGGGAAGTGCATAACCGAAGTTTCGCATGATTATCTTTGATATGCCTTCGTAGGAAAGAATCTCCTCCAGGCTTACTATCGTTTTCGCATCGATACCTAAAGACCTCATATAATCAAACATGGATCTCCTGTTGTTTTTCTCTAAATACGGATAAACGCTGACTGTAGGCCCGAACCTGGTTATTTTAGGATTGGTTATGTCCGGGTCTCCGTGCACAGCCGCGAACGGTATGCCCTCTTTTTCGACGCGGTATACCTTTCCATTTAAGACCCGCTTTGACGAGAAGAAATTTCCGCCGACGGACAGGATTCCCAGATTTTTGCCGTATCCGAGGGATTTTGCAAAGAAAAGGCTGTAGGCACCGGCTGCGCACACTACAAAATCTGCAGTGTAGTGTCCCTTGTCTGTCTTTATCGAGTACAAGTCTGCTGCCTCGTCAAGCCTCTTAAGCGACTCGTTAAAATGAACATCCACAGTAGTTTTCTTGCTTTCGAGCGCTTGGTTCAAAAATGACTTGGAAAGCTTATAATAATCGACCATATATCCCTCTTTTGAGAATAAAGCGACCAGTTTCTCGTCAGGGTCCCTGCCACTGAGCAGGTTTGGCTCGTATTTTCCTATCTCGTCTTTTGATATCTGTTTTACATATGGAAAAACGTCCTTGAACTCCGGGCTGTAATGCTTGTTCAGCAGTTCAATCTCTTCGTCTCCGACGCCTAGCACCATTTTTTGGCATGGCTGTATGATGTTTTCCATGAGTTTTTTCGGAAGTGACCTGGAATAGTTGAGGACCATGTTTGCCGCCTTTCTGGTTTCCTTTATCTTTTCTATAGAATAGTTTGTCTCTATCTCCCCAGAATGGAGAGTCTGGCTGTTATTTACGCTGTTTGAGTTGAGCTGGGCCACGTCACCATGCTTCTCTATGAGCAGGATATCCTTCAGGTCGGTGTATTTTGAAAGAGCGTATGTAATTGCTGTTCCGACTACCCCTGCCCCTATTATCGCAACGGTATAATGCTCTTTGTGCATAATACCAATTTATTGTATTTCTTATTTATATAGAGTCTACTGCTCTGGAATCTTCGATGTTGGCTTTGGCTGGTACTTGGCCATAATCTGCAGCATACGCTGCTTATCTCCGCTGAGAAGCCGTCTCTCAAACCTTTTTTTAGCCAAGTGTTTAAACTTAAGTTTTGCCATGAATTCACGTTGATGATAGGCGGACAGGGTATTTATGTCTAACGTTTTTTGGATGAGTGCGGTTTTGGAGGAGGTAGGTTTT
>JAJYZA010000028.1 GCA_021800365.1 Nanobdellota archaeon | reverse complement strand
GTCCTCCCTATAAAGTTTGATGGCTATCTGAATTACGATTGCGGAACTATGAACCCTTACCGGCATGGTGAAGTATTTGTACTTGATGATGGCGGAGAAGTTGACATGGATTTCGGAATGTACGAACGCTTTTTGAATAAGAACCTGACAAAATCCTCATCAATAACCGGCGGAAAACTGATGGACCACATACTTAAGAATGAAAGGGCAGGCAAGTATCTGGGAGAGGACGTTCAGATAATCCCGCATCTTACTGATGAGATAAAGAAACGAGTGCTTGATTTTGCATCAAAAAACAAACTAGATTTTGTAATAATAGAAGTAGGCGGGACTGTCGGCGATATAGAGAATTCATATTTTATAGAGGCCATGAGACAGCTTTCAACTAGCGAAGACCTGGTTTTTATAGATGTTACTTATATACCGAAGTTAAATGTGGTTGGTGAACAAAAGACAAAGCCGGCACAGTCCGCTTTTAGGCTTTTGATGGGTTCCGGTATCACCCCAGATTTTATCGTTTGCAGGTCAGAAGAAAGACTCGAAGACAGTACAATCAGGAAGCTTTCGCTTTTCGCAAACCTTCCAAAAGAGAGGATAGTTGACTCATCTGATCTAAACACCGTTTATGAATTACCTCTTCACTTCATAAGACAGGGTTTTGACAAGCGCCTTCTATACAGGTTTGGAATCAAAGACCGAAAGATAAACAAAAACAAACTTATCCGCTGGCAAAAGATAGTCAGTGCAGTCAATGAGCAGAAAAATGAGCCGCTTTCAATCGGCATAGTTGGAAAATATACGCATTTGAGAGACTCTTATGTCAGCGTAAAGGAGGCCATAACCCATTCTTCTGCTAAACTCCACGTATCATACAACTTAAAATGGATCGAAGCCGAGGACATAGAATCAGCTGGACCGGAGAAAATCCTTGCAGGGCTGAATGGAATAATCGTCCCAGGCGGTTTTGGAAAAAGAGGGATTGAAGGGATGATAACCGCGATAAGATACGCAAGGGAAAACAAGATACCTTTTCTTGGGCTTTGCCTAGGGATGCAGCTCATGTCGATAGAGTTTGCCAGAAACGTCTGCGGCCTCAAAGGCGCAAACTCTTCCGAGTTCAATAAAAATTCAAAATATAAAGTAATAGATCTGATGCCGGAACAACGGAGCATATCAGATAAGGGAGCTTCGATGCGGCTGGGAGCTTTGCCGATAAAAGTCTTAAAAAAAGGCTCTATAATCCATATGGCTTATAATAATATGGCAGTCTCAGAGAGGCACAGACACAGATATGAGATCAACAATCGTTATAGGCCAATTTTGAATAGAAACGGCTTGGTGATATCTGCGGTTACGCCGGACCGGAGCAGGGTAGAAGCAGTGGAATGGAAAGACTCGTTTGGGATAGGCACTCAAAGCCACCCAGAACTGAAATCCAGGCCGGAATCGCCCGCCCCCCTATTTGTATCTTTTCTTAATGCCGCCAGTGCAAATGCAGAAAAATAAAAGATATTTAACTGTGGCCGTGCAATAAAAATGGATGGAAAAAGAAAGAATTTCAAAGCTTGATAGCCTGCTTGGCGGCCCATTTCTGTCCTCAGAAGACAGAAAGTCAATGATATACTCGCTTGAAAACACAAATAACAAGGTTAAGATAAGCGGTTACGTTCAGAGTGACTCCAAACCAGGGCTTTTCCATGAGGTTTCACTGGAATATGACAAAAACCGGATAATCTCGGGCTCTTGCGACTGCGAATCTTATCAATACAGGGGCTTTCCATGCAAGCACACCTTAGAGATGGACAAGATCAAACCAGCACTCGGTCAGCCAATAATAGCTTCGTATCAGAAGAAGGTTTTTATAAACTCTATAGTCATGGACCCTAACAGCTTTAAATTAGAGATGTCCGGCGCAGTCTTGGATGACGCTGCAAAAAAGAAATTCAACGTCCAGATAGATTATATGCCATTCCATTTGCTCTATGGGCGATGTGACTGCGGGGCGAAAGGAGAGTATTGTTCACACATGCTTAAATTAAGAGACGTTTACCTAGCAAATAGAAAAAAGAAGTCGGAACTATCCAGATAATTATGTCAGTACTGGCAAAGGATGCGCTTTTGAAGTGTCTAAAATCGGGAGATATAAAAATAAGGCCGTTTAAACTATCCGATGTCGGGCCCGGCTCCATAGATCTTCATCTCGGCAACGACTTCCGCGTTTTCAATAAAACGCATGGAATATTCAAAGTAGTCGACAATGCCGATTATAAAAAAATAACAAAACCAATGCGCGTACCGACTGGAGACTACCTGCTGATAATGCCAGGCGAACTTGTCCACGGCATAACTCTCGAGAGGATAAAAACGGCGGATAACATCTCTGGCAGAATAGAAGGCAGGTCTAGATTTGCGAGACTCGGATTGATTGTCCATTTAAGCAGCGGTTTCATGCATCCCGGGAACGATAGCAAGATTGTTTTGGAAATGGTGAATTTGTCACCTGTGCCGCTAGCAGTTTATCCCAGAACAGCAATATGCCAGATGATTTTTGAGAGAACTGAGGGTAAGAGTCGTTATGCGGGTAAGTTCTCCCACCAGACCACTACTTAAAACAGACAGATATTTATATATCTTATAAATATTACAACTTTAATTCGATTAATTTGTAATTATAACAGAAATGTATATAAAGTAGGAGATACCTTCTAGATAGTGTTGGAGGTTTCAGTATGGTAAAAGTGAATCTAAATAAAACTAAAATGACTTTGGATGAATTTCTTGGCAACGTCAAACAAGGCAAAATAAAACTTCACAATTCTAAACGAAGACTTTATTCCGCAATAATGAAATATGGGGTAGACCAAAATGGATCTTATAATTTCATCCACAAACAGGAAAATGATGACAGAGACATAAAAGATTTGTACGGATTGGACAGAGAAATAGGTAGATTCGTGCGT
>JAJYZA010000014.1 GCA_021800365.1 Nanobdellota archaeon | reverse complement strand
GAGAGCAATGATCCTCTTGATTATGACAGCAGGGTGCAGATCGCCTGCGTGTATCTTCCAAGAGACTATGATGACGGGATCTATGAATACTGCAAAGATGATAGGTTCACGCTGGTAAGATACGATATCGGAGGCAAGACACTAGGAAGCGCGATATGCTACATGGAGGATGGGACTTTTCTGGTCGATTCCGTCGAGGGACACAGGACCTTCAGGAAACCCCAGATATTCGATGCAGTCCGCAGGGACTTGGTGGAAAGGGCGAAAGAGAAAGGAGCAAAAAGGATATTGTTCAGCGAAGGTGGCACAAACGAGACTCCTAAGGAGTTCATGGAGTACCTCGGGCATCTCGGGTTGGAGAAGGGAAAGATAAAGATGAAACTGGACACTGAAGGATATCTCGAAGCCGATGAAGCCGGAGCTTCTGGATACGTCTTAAGGATATGACTGAAAATATATAAAAATTTCTGCTGAGAAACTAAGGCATGCGTTTAACATTTCTAAATCCATAGATTTATTAGTAGATTTTATCTAAATGACTATAGTTTTATCAAATTTTCTTTTGCATCTACCAATGATAGTTTTATCGTAGACTCCCGCGTGCTCATTTATCAGCGTATTTTAGCTCTCACATCGTACTATACCCCATAATTTTTGTAAGAGCGGTTATTCGCTTTTCGGTCGTTTTTATTTTCTGACATCCTCTGATGAATGAATTCGCGTGGTTCCGGCGGCTATCTGCCGTCGAGACGGCTCTTGCTTCTCCAAATCATGACTTGTAGACTTCACTGAGGTTTTCATCTTCGCAAGTTCCGCTGGTGACATTTTGTTTTTTTAATTCTGTTATTTATGTTTTCAATTTCTGCGTTCGCTCCCACCCCGCTGAAACGTGTGGGTTTTTTGCTCGCTCTGATAAGAACTATGTTATCTTCTAAAAAGTATATCATACTTATGTCGATTCGAGCACAAAAGTAAATTGTCTGCAACTAGCGATAAAGTTTATATCTTTTGATTGATTAGATGGGGTATCCCTTAGTAAAAACAATGGAAATCCTTGATTATGACATAGTGATTTTAGGTAGTGGCATAGCCGGGCTTACAGCCGCAATTCACGCATCCAACGCCACAGACAAAAAAGCTAAGATTGCCATTGTTACAAAACTGCATGCAATGCGCAGTCATTCGGTCGCCGCAGAGGGGGGAATTTCTGGTGTACTATATCCGGAGGTCACCAACGACTCTCTAGATCTTCACGCATATGACACAATAAAAGGCTCGGACTATCTTGCCGACCAAGATGCCGTAGAGCTTCTGGTGAAAAACGCCCCGAAAGAAGTTGAATTTTTTGATCACATTGGTGTTTCCTGGAACCGCAATGAAAAGGCGCAAATAGAACAGCGTGCCTTTGGAGGTATGAGCATACCAAGGACTGCGTTCGCCGCGGATAAGACGGGATTCTTCATGATGCGAGCGTTATATGACGAAGTTGTAAATCTTGAAAACGTATCTATTTTCCATGAGAACTTTGCTTATTCGCTTTTACTTGATGAAAACCATTTTGTTGGCCTTTCAGTAATGGATCTGGCAACCGGTAGCTTGAGGATATTTCATGCCAAAGCAGGGATAATAGCCACCGGCGGTGCATCCAGGATGTATGATTTTACTACGACATCGCATTCCAGCACCGGCGACGGTCAGGCGCTCGTGTACAAAGCAGGCCTGCCCCTAAAAGACATGGAATTCGTACAGTTTCATCCTACCGCGCTTGTACCGAACGGTATACTCATTACAGAAGCCGCACGCGGGGAAGGCGGATATCTTACAAATTCAAAGGGTGAACGCTTTATGGCGCTATATGCAAAGAAACAGATGGAGCTTGCCCCGAGAGACATCGTTTCGCGTGCGATAATAACTGAGATTCGGGCGGGGCGTGGTTTAAGGGAAGAACTTTCTGGTCTTGAATATATACATCTTGATCTACGGCACCTTGGAAAGAATGTGATAGATGAAAAGCTTCCAATGATACGGGAGATAGCACAAAAAAGCTTGAATATAGATCCCGTTGAAGAGCCGCTTCCTGTACGGCCCGCAGCCCACTTCACGATGGGCGGAATACACACAGACTTATATGGACGAGTCATGGCAGATGAAGATAAAACCATAGTCGATGGCTTATGGGCGATAGGAGAGTGTGGTTGTGTAAGCGTCCATGGCTCAAATCGGCTTGGCAGCAACTCTCTCAGTCAGTGTGCGGTGTGGGGGCGCATAGCCGGCAATGAAATAGCAGATTATTTGAAAAAAACGGCAGATGCGCCTAAACTTCGAAAAGAAATCGTTAACGCTGAATCTCTAAAAATATCTGCCATCTTAGACAAAAAAGGCAGTGTAAATCCTTATTTTATAAAATCTGAACTGCAAAAAACAATGGGCGAATTTGTTTATGTCTACAGGACAAAAAATGATTTGTTTAATGCGAAACGTCGTATAAGCGAGCTAAAGAAGATGTTTAATGATATATATCTCGCTGACAAAGGCAAGCTTTTCAATACAAACCTTAGAGATGTTCTTGAGATTGATAATTTATTAGATCTTGCAGAGGCAGTTACACTCTGTGCCTTGAACAGAAACGAAAGCCGGGGCGCGCACGCCATCGCGGAGTACCCGAATCGAGATGACACAAACTGGCTTAAACATTCCATAGTATACAAAACAAAAGAAGGGGTAGGGATAGGCTACAAGCCCGTGACAATAACGCGCTGGAAACCTCAGCCGCGGATCTACTGATATGACGGAAAAGACTACATATGATGGCCGTGGCTGGCAGGCGAACTTAATCAGGCAGATTTCTTTCAATAAGGCAAGCTTCGTACACATGGTCTTTTATAGGGTTCTGATAATAGCGGCACTGGTTACCTTTGTGACATTTCTTTTTAGCTTTGTATATGCTGGCGTAAAGCCGTATATAAACTACTTGCTAGCGGCGGTGTGGATATTGTTTACACCACAGCTTTTTATTCTGATAACTGGCTTAGCGATGGTAGGTAGCGGGGGCCTCGAATTTGGACACTTAAACAAGTCCTACCTAAATATGATCGGCAAATCCGGTAAGAGCACGATTGGTTACCGAATACTGCCATATGCCGCGCTTATTATCTGGGGGGTGGGCTTCATTCTGTTTGTTTACAAGGCGATAATATGAAAGAGTCTCTTATAGCACTTTCAACGGTCTACGCCCCGATGGTCGGCGTACCGGCGCTGTTATTTGTATATGTGCTTTCCCTTGTCTTTGGCTTGGGCGTTTTAGGTTCAGTGTCGTTTATCCTCGTGATGATTGGGCTACTGGTGTTTGGTGTCTCTGGTTTAAGGGACGTGTACTTCCATAAAAACAATCCACGTGCAGTTAAAATAGGCAGGGAATTTATAGAGGTAAAGCCGAAACAGGAAGAGAAAGCATCGGACAAAAATAAAAGGGCTGTAACATTTAGAGTGATGAGGTTCCATCCCGAGACGCAAACTCTTAAAGAACAGGACTATGAGATCGAAACCAACCGATTCTCCACGGTGTTGGACGGTCTTCTTAATATCAAGGCGGCAAATGACCCGACACTGGCGGTAAGATATAGCTGCAGAATGGGCATATGCGGTTCTTGCGGAATGGTGATAAACGGCAGGCCCTCTCTTGCATGCGAGAAAAACGTATGGAATAGTGCAAAGAATGGCAGCATAGAGATATCACCTATGCTCGGGCACCCGCTATTAAAGGACCTTGTCACTGACTTTGATGACTTCTTTGAACGGCACATATTAACTAATCCGTATTTGTTTCGTACGGATCTCTCAGAAAAGTACAATCCCACTAAAGAGTATCCACAAACAAAAGAACAGTTGAATAAATTCCTCCCTTTTTCATATTGTATCATGTGCGGCCTTTGTGTCGATGCCTGCCCTGTTATAAATACCAATCCTAGCTTCGTTGGACCCCAAGCATTGTCCCAAGTTTACAGATATTATGCCGATTCGAGAGACGAAGCTGGCAAAAATCGTCTGGAACATGTAGATTTACTAAACGGCGTATGGGACTGCGAGTTTTCTGGATCGTGTTCGGAGGTCTGTCCAAAAGGTGTCGATCCGGCATTCGCTATACAATTACTTAAAATGGAAGTGATAAAGGATGATTTCACGGCCATAAAATAGATTACAAATCTAGCGGGTTTTTAAACTGGTCACCTTAAAGATTGTTATGCATCGACAAGATTTTGAACTATGCCCTTAAGAGACGCCAGGCCTCGATGAACTTGATGCCGAGTTAAAAACAATTAAATCCTACAATTGACTGTGTTTTGAATGTTAGATGAAGACCTTGTAAGATTCTTTGCCTCAAAAGTAAAGACGGGTTTTTACGGCGATATACGTTTAATTGAATCCGAAGGTTTGTTTTTGGCTGTAGAAAATGGGGAATTTAAAAATGTTAGCCGATTACGGGATTGCGGTTTTGGAATAAGATTAATGAAAGACGGTATTTGGGGGTCCGCTTCCTCAAACACGCTCTCTAAAAGAGCCATTGTTTCTGCACTTGGCTCCGCTGAATCATATCTAAAGGCTAAATTGGACTCGAAAATAAGGTTTAACATAAAGCCTGAGTCGAATACGGTAAATTTAAAACCTACCTGGAAAGAGGACTTGCGCAAGGTTGACATAAACAAAAAGTCAGAATTAGTTCTTGAGTTGGATAATGCAGCAAGGGGGAAAAAGATAATATCAACGATGTCTGGTTATAATGAACTAATTTCTCAGTGGATGATTGGAAGCAATATGGGTAATTTAGTGTCCTTTTATAATTCGTATCCGTTTCTTTACGTAAGCGCCTTTGTAAAGGATAAAAATTCCGTTCAATCCATATCAAAGACTATCGGGGGAAATTGCGGCTTTGAATTATTTCAAAGCGACGCTGCACAAGAACTCGGCGCCGGCGCGCGAAAAGACGCCGAAAATCTTATTGGTGCAAAAGTCGTTAAGGGAGGAAAATACGACGTCGTCCTTGACCCATCAATGACCGGCGTATACACGCATGAAGCATTCGGTCATGCAACGGAAGCCGATGCTGTCCTAGCAGGAGGCTCTATATTAGAACATAAGCTTGACAAAAAAGTCGGCAATGATCTAATTACAATAGTGGATGATCCGACGATACCTGGGGCGGCGGGATCATTTGTTTATGACCAGGAAGGCACAAAAGCCGTGAAAAGGGTATTGGTAGAAAACGGAACATTAAAAGCTTACCTTAACACACTTGAAACTTCAAACCGGCTGGGTTTATCTCCGAATGGGGCCGCACGCAGTTTTAATCATACTTTCAATCCGATTGCTAGAATGTCAAATACCTTCATAAAGCCGGGTGATTTTAAAAAAGACATAATTGAAGATATAAAAGACGGGATATCTTTTTATGGATTCCGATATGGTTATGTCGATCCTGCGACCGGAAAATTCATGTTTAAATCGCAGTGCGGTAGAAAAATAAAAAATGGAAAACTTGGTGAATTTGTTAGGGATGTATCACTTACTGGACTAACGTTAGACGTACTTAACAAAATAGACGCGGTTGGAAGTAATTTTGCTCTTAACCCAGGTGATTGCGGTAAAGGCGGGCAGTGGGTGCCGGTTACGAGCGGTGGACCTACTATAAGATTGAGGGAGATGGTGGTCGGTGGACAGTGAGGTTCTTCTAAATGCTATAAGAAAATCGAGATTAAACGCGGATTTTCAGGTCACTGCAAGTACTAAGATCTCGCATTCATTGTCTTTAGAGCGCGGGAAATTAACTAACCTAAACGTAAACGAAAGTAATCACATTTATGTCCATTGTATCTACAAAAAAAGGGCCTCGATTGTGGGCGCGCCGACCGGAGAGAAGGGGGAAGTATTAAACCTACTCAAAAAAGCCTACGAATTAGCAAAGATTAGTGGCTCCACAGATACGCAGAGCCATTTTTCTACGGAGAGACACAAGGGAAGCGGCTCGAGCAAAGGCACAAATAAGGCAAATGAAGCCGAATTAATTTCAAAAATCTTATCGGCAAAGAATGCGGTACAGTCCGAATTAAATCCATACTCCATAAACCTAAGTATAGAACGCTCTAACAGCCACCTCCATATCGCTAATAGTAATGGCATAAGTGGTGACTGGGAGGGAAGTATAGCAAGTGCCGAATCAGAGATTATGGCGAAAGAAGGGAGCGATCAGGCCAGTGGAAGAAATGAAGAATCCGCACTTGATATTGGTGGTCTTGATTTGGAAGGATTGGCCATAAAGACGGCTACTCTCGCAAAAAACATGCTTGGTGGGAAACCCGCTCCGTCTGGTGCCGGCGAGATACTGCTTAGTCCAGAGACATCAAAACTTATTATTGAATTCCTAGTATCGGCGATGAATGGGGAAGATATATTAAAGAACCGCAGCTTTTTAGCGAAAAGGAAGGACACGGAAATTTCATCTAAGCTAATTAAGCTGTACGAAGAAAAGTCGGTACGTTTAAGCCCATACAACAGATCATTCGATGACGAACTTACTCCGACATCCTCAAAACAGCTTATAAAAGATGGTGTCTTAAAGACTTATTTACACAGCATATACAGCGCGGAAAAAATGCATGAAAAAACTACGGGCAATTACTTCCCTTCTTCTTCAGGAAACATTAATGTAACTAATTTAAGATTAGTGCCTGGCAAGGCGTCGACGGATGAATTGATATCAAAAATAAAACGGGGGGTATACTTAATAGAAACCGGTGATTCTCCAAACATGTCTACTGGCGATTTCTCTGCGATGATTGTAAACGGTTATTATATAGAGAATGGAAAAATTATGCACCCACTTAAGGAAACTATGATAGGAACTAATGTTATAGATTTATTAAAAAACGTACGGTTCATCGGTTCTGAAATGATTACTTTGGATGGGATATCCGCGCCCGCAATAATGTCCGATAATGTGCAAATATCTGGAAAGTAGATAAATCAAAAATACTGATACTAAGATTAAAATTTATTTTATATTTTTTTATAACTATCGCAGGCGTTCTTTTATCTGTGGGAGTGACTTTTCCGATTTTAAATACCGTAAGGCACGAGTGTAAACATTCGCAGCGAGGGCGTTGGGGATGGATTAAATCAATTATTTATAGGAGTTTCTTTCATATTTGGTTATGGGAGAAGATGAGTTAAAATTGTCTAGATTTGCGATGCTTCTGCAAAAAAGTAAACCTATAGATGCGAATAGCCGCGTGGCCTCGTTATTAGAAAACGAAGAATTAAACAAAACGCTGCTGGAAAAAATCCTTTCAAAAAGCATACGAATGGATCCGTATAAGTTAATAGCTAACGATGGTGTAACGCTAATTAAAGATAAAAAGATATACGTTGGCGGGGCAAATATTGAAAACGCATATTTAGTGCAAGATTCGGATTTGAGAAAAGATGGCATAGACGTAACTAAATTGCGTATGAACACACTAATGAGAGTATCACTGGAAGCTAAGGCATTAATTTATGTTTTATGTGAAGAACCAAAAGCTAAGAACAATACTTATACTATAAAGATAAGTCCTATTGGGGCAGCTAAAGTGTCTATAACCCCCGCATTATCCGCTGAGATAATTAGATTAAGATACGCTAAGGATCCGACTGGGTACATATAGCTTAATTTTTATTTTAAGATTTGTGCCTTAAAAAATGGGGCTTGGTAGGCGCCTTAAAAAGAGGCGTATTTATGGCCTTAGTTTTTATAATAAAGTAATATACCGCAAGCACCCCCGCAATCGGTATTGCGCCTAGCGTTATCGCAAAGGTCGGCCCAAAAAGTTGATATGAAAAACCTGCAAGTAAGGGGCCCACAGCCCAACCGAAATCCCCTGACAGATTTACTACTCCGGACATCAAACCGTCTTTATTGTGCTGTGTATCCAGCTCGTGAAGCCATACCCACAGTGGTAGGGACGCCATTTCGTTTCCTGTGGTGGAAAGAATGGCGAACACCACAAAAAGTATTCCGAAGTTTATTCCGAGAAGGAAACCTGATATGCTAAAAACAAGTAACCCTCCCCATATCATTTTTTTCAGAGATCTCTTTGCCATATTCGATAGAAAGGACCCTACCAGTATCACGGAAAAATCGAACATTGCCAAGCCGGCACTTAAAATAGCGCCATTGTAAATCTGTAAGGAGATTATCAAAGGTATAACAAACCACACGATTCCATAGAATATCCCCGATGCGGCGGTTAGAAGCAACAAAAGCGTGCTAGCCGGAGTTAATCTCTTAATTACTTTAGAGACATTTGAAATTAAAAATCTGCGTTGATGGTGCGTCTTTTGGTGCGGAGCTGTTTTCTCATTTATTATATTTTTATCTCTTGGGGCAAAAAAGATTGCGATCAATGAAAAAATTAGGATTACCGACAGGTACATCGCGATTGTGCTCCCGGAGGCATTTACAATAAAAGGCAGGGATGCTACAGATAAGACTATGCCTAATGACGTAAAAATGTCGCGATAGGCCATGAATTTAATCGAATTATGCCTATCGGCGTGCGATAAAGAATAGGCGCTTATACCTGGCGAGAATAACAGCCACCCGACCGCGACCAAGAAAATGCTAACTACCAATGATAGCGCGCTAATCCCGTAAAAGAAGGCCGCCACACCCACGATAGCTACGGCGGTACCGACCACAAGCATTTTTTTATAACCGAATCTATCGAGAAGATACCCTGCTGGAATATCGAGAGCTAACTGAAATACTGAAGCCAAAAATATTATTAAACCAACAAGCCATAGAGGCATTACTCTCGCACCGAGAGGTGACAAAAGCGTGTATTGCAACCCGGCGCCGAATTTAAATAATATAAGAAAAATCCAAAATGCAAAGTAATGTGGGATGAGCGTCACGCGTTTATTCATTACGTGATTTATTTTCTGTAGTTTATAAAACCGTTTGACTTACCATTTTGATTGCTTTTTAAAGTCCTAAAACTTTCTCGCATCATTAAAAACTGCTTTTTCTAATGTTTTTCTGTCGGAGTACGTTTAACGAATTTTATGTAAGAAACCGTATCGAGGTTTCTTGATGCGTGTAATCTCTGTTTAACTCTGTTTTATAATATGAACATTTGAACGTTTTTTGCGCTGTGCTGGCAAAATTTTAGTAAAAGTAGATCTGGAGGGCACAACATAAATGTGCAGTATTTGCGGTCTAAAAAATATAGGACTTTTGGGTATGGCTATTCGTCTGAAAACGAAATCAAATAGCTTATTTTCTCCTAGGCATTTTGCTCAGACCTAGCTTTTTATCTGCTAACAACAGCGCCAGCGCACCGACTGAGTTGTTCATGCGGCCAGATACGATTAGTTTCAGTGCCTTTTTTATCGGCAACTTAAAAAAACGGAGATTCTCACTCGGCTCGAGATTTTGCTTGCCCGCCTTAAGGTCTATAGCGACAAATACGTGTGCTAATTCATCTGTAAAGCCGGGGGACGTAAAAACGGTAGTTAAGTGAATCAGTTTTCCGGCCTTGAACCCAGTTTCTTCTTCAAGCTCCCTCTTTGCTGCTTCCGCAGACGTTTCTCCTTCGTCTATAAGTCCCGCTGGTATCTCATAAAGCCATTTTTTTACGATTGGCCTAAACTGCCTTAGCAATATCACCTCACGACCGATAATTGGAACTACGTGACAAACTTCAGGGCAGTGCGCTTTTTCCATGTGCATTGTGTGGCCATTCGGAAGTTTCACATCCTCTACTGTAACATCAAACCGTCTCCCTGAGAACACTTGCATATAAACACAAATTATATGCCAGATGTGACGTTATAAAGTTTAGTTATTATCTAAATAAGAGTCCACAAAATTCGATTTGTGCCTCTGTCGAGAGATTAACCTTCGGAGTAAGCGCTTGTTCTAATCAGTGCCTGGGACCCAAGCTGGCGAAAAAGCTGACTCTGGGGATTTGGTCGTTTGAACATCCGGGTCAAACCTTGATTTCAATCCTTCCATATTTTTCGCCTATATGCATTCGCTTTCTATCTAATCGTGCATTGAAGTAATGTATTATCTTGTCTGTCCAAAGTGTGGTGAACATTGCGCCCATAACTCCAGTAGCAAACGCGGCATTCCAGCCATATACGACGCCTGCGGCAGATCCTGCAGCGGCGCCGAACCCTATAGTGATACCAAGCCGCGTTGCAACCCCATAGGTATCCGAGTCGTGGTTCTTTTTTTCGTATTCGAGTTTTGAAAGCACTTTTTCTAGCATTTTTTTCTCTTCTTCCGTGCCTACGCAAACGGCGTAGTGACTCACTAATGGTTCGTACCGGTCTGCGTATTCCTGTGAAATCAGTCGAGATAACGCTTTATTATTCGAAAGTCTGCTTTTTGCATCCTTTTCAGCGTCGTTGACGATTTTCTCGAGATTACCACGTATTTCTTTTGGCGACCAATCCATAACATTACTCATAGAAAAACCGACGTCTCTCGCACAATATTTATGTCTAGACACTAACCTATACTCCAATGTGGACCCATTGACCGCAGTCGTGATGGCTTTATCTTCATATCTTCCCGTTCCCATATCTCCAATCTTAACCTCCATTATAATGTACTACTTATGAATAAAACTAGTATATAAAGTTTTCGTCCTTCGAAATGCACAAATTAAGGAAGGTTGCGCGAACAGAAAGGTTAATACAGAAAATGCACAATAATGTAATTATGGTAAACCTCCTTGAATATGAAGGTAAGGCGCTGTTCAAAAAGTATAATATTCGAATACCGGCAGGAAAAGTGATACACAACGAAAAGGGGGTGCCTGCATTCAAGAAAGAGAAGGTGCTAAAAGCGCAGGTACCCACCGGACATAGGGGAAAAAACGGCGGCGTTGTTATAGTAAAGGATTCCGCAGATGCCAGAAATGCCATAAAGACTATGAAGAAGATAAATTTTGACGGGTTCTTTTCCAAAGATTTTCTTCTTGAAGACAAAGTAAAGCATCCAACAGAGCTTTACCTTAGCATAGCTTTAGACAGAAGCAAACGGGCACCGGTACTTCTTGCCTCTGACAGAGGTGGCGTCAACATAGAGGAAATCCCAAAGGAAAATATTTTTATTTTTACTCTCATATCTAAAAACAATTCGCTTGGAATCACAAACCTCATCGAGCAAGAACTTTTTACAAAGTTGAATTTAGAAAAAGATACGCGCGAGGCATTTTATGAGCTGATAGATTCTATGTGGAGACTGTATCAGGAGGAGGACGCCGAACTGGTCGAGATAAACCCGCTGGCAGTGTTGAAAAACGGATTTATCGCTCTTGATTCTAAAATTGTGATCGATGACGACGCGCTTTTCAGGCACCCCGATATAAAAGTCCCACTTAGCACGGACCCTTTAGAGCTGGCTGCTAAAAAGCAGAATATGTCTTTTGTAAGACTTGGCGGCGATATAGGCCTTATAGCAAACGGTGCCGGACTCACAATGGCGACTATAGATATGATAGCGGAAAAAGGTGGGACTACGGGAGACTTCTTGGATCTCGGCGGTACGGACGATCCAAAAAAAGTGGCTGCAGCAGTTGGTTTAATAGCAAATTTGCATCCGAAGGCGTTATTGATAAATATATTTGGGGGAGTTACAAAGGCCGACACGGTTGCGGAGGGAATAGTGGCGGCAGTTGATTCATTAAAGCCAGATTTTAGAATATTTGTACGTTTGAGCGGATTCGGTACGGAAAAAGGAAAAGAAACGCTAAGAAAAAAAGGTATAGACGCATATGACGGCGCTGACGAAGCGATAAACGCAGTGGTTTCATATACACGTAAGTCACTTGGGCAAAGGGGTAAGCTATGAGTATACTGATAGATAAAAGAACAAAAGTAATCATACAAGGCATAACCGGTCACCAAGGGACATTTCATAGCGAGGCTATGCTAGACTTTGGTACAAATATTGTCGCTGGCGTGACGCCTGGAAAAGGTGGAGCAAACGTATACGGAGTCGATGTTTACAATGACGTAAAGAGTGCGATAAAGAAAACCGGTGCAAATGCATCAGTTGTTTTCGTTCCAGCGCAGTACGCAAAGAGCGCCGTATTTGAAGCTATTGATGCAGGAATAAAACTAATAGTCATAATAACTGAGCACGTACCATCACACGATATGATTGACATGTTGATTCATGCTAGAACGAATGGCGCCAGAATAATAGGTCCAAACTGCCCAGGCATAGCCACGCCGGGCATTGCAAAACTAGGGATAATACCGAACCAAACGCTAAAGAAGGGAAAAATTGGTGTTATATCCCGCAGTGGCACGCTTACATATGAGATCGTGAATACGTTAAGTAAAGCCGGCCTGGGAGAAAGCACTGTGATCGGCATCGGCGGTGACAAGATTCCAGGAACCACGTTTGTAGATGCATTGGGATTATTCGGAGAAGATAAAGACACGGATGCAGTAGTTCTAATCGGCGAAATCGGCGGCGGTGCGGAAGAAGAGGCGGCCGAATTTATAAAAAACTACTTCAAAAAGCCGGTAGTGGGTTTTATAGCGGGAGTTTATGCTCCACCGGGTAAAAGAATGGGACATGCGGGTGCGATAATCTCGGGAAATAGTGGGACTGCACAAAGCAAGATAGCCGCCTTTGAATCCGCCGGCGTAACCGTGGCCAGTAGCCCTGATAAAATACCGGTGATTTTGAATCGGGCTCTTCTTTGAAAGAACTAGCCCTTTGTTATTGTACACTTCCGAAGCTTACGGAAGGCATAACTCCATTTGGAGGATAGGCACGAAATCGGAACCATTGAACAAATGCTCTATTAGAAGCGCTGTTTGCCATTGCACCGGCATATTGCGCGGTTGAAGCGGCGAAATTGGCATTATTACTAACTGTACTTCCATAATCATAAGAAGCATAAGCATAAGAAGTTGAAGCCCACATGCTCCATATTGATGATGTTGTTTGAGAGCCAGACGAAGTAATTAGAGTGCCTGTGCCAATAGTTCCATCAAAAGCAAGCAAATCATAATTATTTGCGGATAATGGCCATATAAAATATTGAGGTGTGCCTTCTATTGTGTTTATGTACAATGCGAATTGAGAATCGTAGGTTGTGCCTGTAAGGTATCCATAAAAATCGGTTATAGTTGTTTGTGGGTTTATAGGAGAACTACTGAAAATACCTTCATAATTAGTGCCGCCTGTAACTGTCAGTCCATTATTTACCGAATAGGTACCGCCAGTTTCGCTAACTACCAAGCCGCTTGGCAGGCTTGTCCCAGAAAAATTCCAATAATTTGTAAATACCTTCGCACCATCGTCGTATTCTCCATATGTTGGAGAAATCTGGGGTGCTTC
>JAJYZA010000027.1 GCA_021800365.1 Nanobdellota archaeon | reverse complement strand
TTGATAATGAAGAACGCCATTTGGGGGGTCGAGTCCATTGATTTGCGGTGAAGACTGTTGAAGAACAAGAGCCTGTGGTAAAGATGATGGCGGATGATATGTGCCCAGGGCACCTGTTTGCGATAGGAACGTCAGTAGACCTGCGGCGGCGAGAATTCCAATAAAAATGGAAAATACAAGAATAAAGCGTGTTAGTCTAATTTTCCTACCAAATCTGGGTATTTTGTGCTGATATCCCTCTTCTCTGATTTTTTCCATACCCATGTACAACTAAACCTAAGGCCTAAATCGACCTTTACACCTATAATTATTACAAATTTGTATTTTATATACCATATATATAAGGAAGTTTTATTCCCAAAAACCTTTGGTATTCCGATAGGAGTTAAAAATATAATACTATTGAAAAACAAAAACTTATCTTTAGTGCTATATAACGAGTTTTTGGTCCGACCGTCCGTTTTTGGATTCTTCGAGTAAGTCCAGGATACAGGTCATCCATAGAGGCGCAATACTTCATTATGGCAGGATCGTATAATAAAAGTTCAAAATTGAGAGAGAAGCTGTTTTTTGGCCTTAGAAAAGTAATGTCTGTTCGTACCAAGATACCCTAAGGTATCCTCGTCTGCATCCTTTATAATGGTTTTTATGAGCCTATAATCTATGACATACTTATCACACAAATTTTTTAAAAGTTTTGTGTCTAAATCTGAATAAAGAAGAAGACCGAGTATGTCCACAGTGTCCTTTTGACCCTTTATACTATCGCGCCGGTCAATAAACGCCCCCAGTTTCAAGATTAAAAGGATCTCCGGTATAGGCAGCACAAAGCCCTCGACGGATCGCGTCATGTTTATTATGTCCTCCGTCGGTACTGTCAATTTGGAATAGTGCGGCACATAGATATCTATGTCGAATCTTTCCGTCTTAACCTCATACTTAGAAAGTTTTTGATTTTTATGAAGATCGTAGGTATCCGCTATTAATTTTAATGCATCATAATCCACTACTATGTCAATGTCTTTGGATTTTTCCAGATGAGTATACAGATAAACTGCCCAGCCACCAATTAAAACGAACTTAACTTTTTTGTTTAATTGCAATAATGTTTTCCAACTTGCATCGGTTACCTCTTTATCCCAGAATTCCATGCTAAATCTTGAGCTCCACCCTCAATTTATCGATAAATTCTTTTGAATACCAATTTTTTATATTCCACAGGTCAACAAACATTTGCGGTATAGAAACTGAATTATGCGGCAATAAACCACTAATAATCAGCCGGTTCATGATAAAATCTGCTGACAAGATTATCAAATTGGGTGTGCCGGTCTTTGCAGGGAATCGTTTTTGGATCGCGTTTAGACTGCCTGTTGCTGCGTATGCGTATACCTGGCTGTAATCGGCGGGTGGTTCACCAACTACATATTTATAGGCAGTATATGCCGTAAAAGCGACATTTGCGGGCATTGAATTCTCAATTTCTCTTATTTGTAAATCTGTCCTTGTTTGATAGCAAATGTCTTTGTATAGGTTTCTATGAGTTGCCCAGAAAAGTATGAGTTTATCGAACGCTATGACTTCGAATCGCCTTGTATACACTCTAACGGCGGATATCTTATCCAATTTTTGTATTGCTGCATTAACTGTACTCAATGAAATTCCTAACGCCTTTGCTATCTCTGATTGCGTGAACCTATTGTCATTTTGCACGAACCTCTCACATATAAACCTGTACACCAATTCAGTTTTTTTCATTTCGATATTAAGCAGTTATTATTTAAATATCTTTCGATTTATATCGAAAGGTATAAAAGCCAGAGCTTTTGGAAGCAGTGGCTCTTTAAAATATACTTTGATATCAGACGGGGTGAATTCTATCCAATGTTAAGATCAAGTCTTTCTACTGGCTACTTAGGGACTTTATTAAATTGTAGATTTGGGAGTCCTGATTAAAAATAAAAGTAATGGATCCGGAGGGAGTTGAACCCTCGATCTCTGCTTGTCCTAGACGTTAAAGCATGCCCATATAAGAGCAGCGCTTCACCGTTAAGCTACGGATCCACCACTAATACTCTATTTACTATAAGCTGACAATTTAAATATAATTACATTTTATCCGGAGATTTCAAGACAGCCGATTTTTCTATTGAGATGCGAATTTATGCACAAATCCCTGGTTGAATAGTGAACTATAGTTATATAACTTTAGTTCAATAATGCTTTTAAGGAGAGAAATACTTACTAGAAGTATATTAATTAAAAGAAAAATTTGAATGTTGGGGAACATTCAAATTTTAAAATCGTAACGTTGTAAGCTTGGTTCACTTACTCAGTTTTCTATAAATATAAGAGTACGGATGAGAATATAAAGCTTTCGGTTTTGATATTCTCATCTAAAAGGAGGGAAAATGGTAATGGATTTGCTTGTCGAGAGCGCATTAAAAGCTAGTCGAGAAGAAAGCAGCAGTGAGCCTTTGTTTAATCAGGCTCTGATAAAAGTCATCGGCGTAGGAGGCGGTGGCAACAATATGGGCAACTGGCTCTTTAAAAAAGGAGTTAAAGGCGCTGAAGTCATACTTGTTAACACTGATCAGATACAGCTGAATGCAAGACAAGGCGACAGAAAAGTTCTTATCGGTAAAGAACTTACAAAGGGCCTCGGAGCTGGCGGATTCCCTGAAAGGGGTAAGATGGCTGCTGAGGAATCATCACGGGAACTCAAGGAAACGCTTAGAGGAGCGGACTTGGTCTTCGTATGCGCTGGATTAGGCGGAGGAACCGGAACCGGTGCTGCGCCTGTAATAGCGAAACTTGCAAAGGACATGGGAGCTATTGTAGTGAGCACTGTCACAATGCCTTTCAAGACCGAAAGAAAAAGGGTTGAAAGCGCAGAAGTTGGCCTTGAGGCACTTAGAAACAGCTCTGATACGGTAATCGTCGTAGACAATAACCGTTTGGTGAGCATGTTCGGAAACCTGCCAGTTGACCAGGCATTCAATGTAGCTAATGATGTAGTGTCGACGATGATAAAAGGCATAGTCGAGACCATATCAGATGCAAGCGCATTAGTGCACCTTGATTTCGCTGATATAAAGGCGATAATGAACAAGGGTGGCGTATCCGTTATAGGTATAGGAGAGACGGATGCTTCCGACGCAAGGGTAACTGAAGTCGTCAAGAGGGCGCTTAACAACCCATTGCTGGACGTAAGTTACAAGGGCGCAAAGGGAGCGCTT
>JAJYZA010000013.1 GCA_021800365.1 Nanobdellota archaeon | reverse complement strand
TTATATTTTTTATATTCAATTCGATATGCGATTTAAATTTATTGCTTATGTAACTAATTTTATAATCCTCTAAACGATAATTCTTTATTTTTAAATCTGGAACATAATTGGATTTGTATGGTAAAAAGAGATTAATAGAAATATCTTTAAATGTAATGTCGTTAATCTTATCACGTAAATCGCCTAATACATCTATTGCCTTCTGCGCTTCTTGTTTTATATCTCTGATACCCGTACTTATGTTTTCTGTGCGAAAGATATACACTCCAGCATTGTGTTTCATCAGAACTATATTAAAATAATTTAATTTTATTTCTAATTTACTTTCTGAATTAATCGAAACTTTATCTAATTTTCCATTTTTTTCCGATATAGAAATAAATTCTCTTTTTATTTTATCAAAATCTTCTTTTGATTCAAACCAAACCAATAAATCTAATTTAGCTGAGTCATTAAATAAAATAGATTTGATTTTTTTTAGTCGTGGAATAATAGATAGATAATACTCTAGAATCAAACCAACCAAAGCAGTTATAACTGGGGCACCTATGTAAGCTAAAATGGATTCTAATTGCACCATATTACCTTAATGTATAGCCTCTTTCAATTTATTAATTATCTCCTCCGCACTATCATAACCATCGTTCCGTGTGCCCTTTTTGGTATAAAGTGAAAATGATTTCTGTTTTGTGCCGTTACGTTTTCTTATATCAAGGACTCTAATTTCAAAGACTCGTTCTACACCAATATCCTCTTCTTTTAGTAACTTTTCTTTCATAATTTTAATGACATTTTAAATGCTATTATTAATGTCATCAATAATGACATACAGTACCGCATATTTAAATCTTTTAAATTCAAAATTTGTTATCGTATTTCTTAAAATCGATCCAATCTCGCATTTCTCTCTTCTTCGCTTCGTTCCTTCTTCTTGTACGGCTTGTACTTGTACTTTTCTTCTCTAAGCCCGAAAACATCTCTTATCTGCGCTAATTTATGCAAAGACAGATAATTTATGTGGTAATGTTCTAGAAAAGCCTTCATAGCCTCTGTGTTTTTGCCTTCAAGATAACAGACCCATTTATTTTTTATCTTCGCCAAATGCAAAGTCATTACTTCCTTTTGTTTTAATCCCCTGGGTAGGTTTACATCGGCTTCATTCTTAGGAAAGTAATAGCCTTGCTTGTTTATGCTACGCATTATTGCTAATGCTCGTTCCGAAAGGTACTGCCGTGGCATAGGTAAAATAAGCAGTAATTCTTTTTATTTTAAGAACTTTATAGTAGAGTGAGGTATATGCAAGAAAATCCCAATAACTCTGTTGATAAAGCTACTGAAAGACTAAAAAGAGAAAATAAGATAGCATTGAAATATTCAGCTTTTCTAGAAGAGGCAAAGATAGATTTGATAGCTTCGCGCTTATTGGCTATGAATACAGATACTGGGCTAAAACGGCGTCGATTGTTTTTCCTTGAACAGGCTATTGAAAAGGCATCGAAATCTGTTTATCCTTTGTTGTTAATAAACTTAAAAAATCTAAAACTGAGTGAGATTGATAAAAAATTGGATGAATACGACCCGCTTAAAGTTAAGCATTTTCCAAAAGAGTTATACCCAGAGATTAAAGATGCTTTACACTCTCTGAATAAAATAAAGCAAGGGTTAGGTGATAAGCTGCTACAATCGTTTAATGCAAAAAATGTCCTGAAGTTGTTGAAAGAAAGCGCGTGGGTAGAGAGTAGCATAAACGCGTTTCTGGGAGATTTGAATAGTCTAAAAGTTAGTAACTCCGCGAAGAACACATTAGAAAAACTTAATTTCTTTAATAATTGTATAGCAGGGTATTACATAATAGTACTTTCTATTTGGATAATTTTAGGAGCCGAGTATGAACAAATTTCTAGATATCCTAGCGATAAGGAGATTCCTATAAATCTTATAACTAATCTAGACAATTTACAAATATACATTGAGAAGTTCCTTAAAATCGCGGAAAGTGACAATAATATGAAACGAAGTATAGTATTCAGTAAAGTTAATTAGTATAAAATAATTTTTCTAATTTCGGCTAGGTGTTTCTGATTCAAATAGTTCAGCCTATTAATTTCTAAATATGCTTTCATGGCTCTGTCTTTATCTCTTGCAAAGTACAGTATCCGTTTATGATTTACGTTAACGAGCCTTAGCCTCAAATCCTGCTTAAGCACCCTGCAAATGTTCAACTGCGCAGGCTTCGGAAAGAAGTAGCCCTTTTCTACCACTTCTGCAAGTATCTTCTCGGCCGCGCCGCTTAGTTTGCTATTAGCACTATGAATATCCGCTGTCCAAGAGCTTATAATATAATAAGGAACAGATAGCATACCTGCGACCCCCGTCTTCTTAACACCAGACCTAACCAACTTTCTAGCTTTTCTCTTTAATTTCATAGGATAAATCCCGTGTTTTCGCCAAGTGTTTATACCTCTACACCAAAATACAATGGTAAAATAGCTTATTTTTAGTTGATCCGCGACGTCTTTCCTGCTAGTGCCAGATTTTACGGGCTCTATCTAGGCTTCGGGCGGTTTTTGGGAGATAAAAGCTTTATATATTACTTCTAGTCATAAGCAGTAATATTACAGATATATAAAAAAACTTAAGATTATGAAAGGAGGACAGAAATTGCAGGGTTTGCTTGGTTCACAAAAGGAGACAAGCGACAACGATTTTTCCACATCTTATGCTCATGGATTCGTTTCTACTGCAGTATATTCCGGCCTCATCGCAATCGCGGATTTTTTATTCGCCGCAGGTTCTCATCTACAAAACATGCATCCCGCAGGCGACGTTGCGATAGGCTCTGGCGTTCTAGCAGGAAGGATATCGATAAGCAATTATTCACAAGTACCGAAAGCCAGAGTCGGTGAACTTGCGGCAAGTATGACCGGATTGGCAGCTTCGATGAGCCCAGTAATACCATTCATAACCTCAGCACCAGAAACCGCACTTTTTATAGGTGGTTTGAGGGCATTGGAATACTGTATAGGGGCAGCAGTCGGGTGGCTCGCGACGGGCTCAACCATGTGGTATAAAATACCGGGTATAACGGATGAAGATACAATCGATGAATAGAGCCTAATGGCGTTAAATAATTCGATTAGGTACGTGTCACGGCCGGTGTGAGAGATAAACGGATTACACGTGCTGGAATTCGTGTACTCTTGTTTGGATAATAACCAAACTTTATAACGCCAGAACTTATCGACGCCCGGAGCTTATTATAATCTGCCTTACAATGTCTGCCGAAAATTCGTTTTTCTCGTCTTTATTGACTATCTAAAATACATTTTCTTTGCGCTTTATTACCGAGCCATATTTATCTATCAGAAAGATATTAAAGGGCGGAGTGTGGAGTCACTTTTGAGGATAACGATAATCTAATATAAAGTAAGACGCGATAATAAGCCAATATGAAAAGAACACTGATCATATCCGATCTAGAGGGCGTTTTTGCGCCGGAGATTTGGCCGATAATCGGGCATAAACTTGGGCTCCCAGAACTATCCGCGACTACCCGTGACATCTCTGACTTTGAACAGCTCATGGATGCACGCATAACTGCACTGCGGCGCCATAACGTGAAATTCAGCGAGATACAGACCGTTGTCAGCGAGATCAAACTTTTCAAGGGCGCGGAAAATCTGTTGTCTACTTTTAGTGAGCTACCAAATACGCGGTGCATTATGATAACAGACTCCTTCGAGGAATTCATAGATTTAATATTAAAGAAAAAGTTCGAATGGAAGGTTTTTGCGAACCGTTTTGAGGTCAGTAACGATATGATAGATTCTTGCGTATTTGAGATCGGCGGACACAAAGGGCACGTCCTTAAAAAAGCAATGGAGCCCATGGAAACCATCATTGCGATAGGCGATTCCTTCAACGACATCGAGATGCTTAAGATGGCCCGATTTAAGGTGCTATTTAATCCGATAATGGAGCTTAGAGGAATGTTCAAAGACTCCATAATATGCAGGAATTTCGAGGAGCTTGCAAGCGTGATTAACAAGCTAGCTTAAAAACGTTAGAAACTAAAATAACCTTACTCGGACATTTTTACCCAGGCACGTAATTGACTTTTAGATATGCAGCTAAGCGTACATGCCGCCGATGTCGCTTCCATAGCGCTTATCTTTTGAAAAGTGCCTAAGTTGTGCCTTGCATACTGAGTAGTCGTCTTTTGACAAAGGCAATGTTACTTTTCCGGGTACTATTACAAGTCCTTCCTCCGGTCCAATGACGTAAAGTCTTTTTGACAAACCCTGCGCAGCCGTTAAAAATTCAAGATCATTCTCAACTACTCCAGCATCTACAAGATCTTCCAGTCGTATTAAAACGGAATCCTCAAGTTGTATGCCCTTTTCCTTTACAGTTTTCTTTAAAACATCTTCGACGCTCACCATATTTTTCACCACAATAAAGTAATGAAACTAACTAATATAAATACTTTTTGTTATGTATTTTTTACAACTTTTCCGAAGACGGAATATATATGGAATTATAATTTTGTATCGTAACGCGCTTGCTTGATAATTCGAAAATTGCGTAAAAACTTTTAAATAGAATAAAATGAGTTTATACTGTATGGATCTTACAAAACAAACAAAAGACTTTCCGGAAACTTTCTATGCATTGATAGAGATTCCCGTGGGCAGCAACTGCAAATATGAATACGATGAGGAGCTCGAAGGGATAAAACTAGATCGCGTACTATTTACTGCGATGACCTACCCTACGAACTATGGTTTTGTACTTAACACCGAAGGAAAAGACGGAGATCCGCTTGACGTGATGGTCATATCTTCCACGCCGATAGCTCCCGGCATGCTTGTAAAATGCAGAGCCGTAGGAATAGCTGAAATGGAAGATGAAGAGGGCGAGGACAACAAGGTCATAGCGGTGCCTGTAGAAAAGGTCGATCCGGCTTCTGGCACACTTAAAGAATCTTCTGACATACCAGAATACTTAAAGGAAAAGATAAAACACTTCTATGAGCACTATAAGGAACTAGAAAAAGGAAAGTTCATGAAATTCAAGGGATTTGCCAGCAAAGAAAGTGCACTAAAACAGATAAAGGAAGCGGAATTAAGTAGTTAAGTCCTCATCTTTCCACGCAAAGCAATAAACAATCGGTTTTGGACAGTTCAAAATCCACTACAGGGTATCACGGCCTTTTTACCCAAAACGTTTTCTAATTTTTCGCCTTTCAGGTCTTTACCCACTTAACTTATGGTCGCTGCACGCGGTTATATACTGGGATGCCACCGGATGCTTTAAGCTTTTTTTCATAACTTTTTAACCTACGCCACACATCGCTAAAGTATGCTTGCCCTATTTTATATTTGTGGGCCTGGCCGTTTGCAAAAGCCGCGGCGGCTGAAAAACCGATCGCCGACAACCCACAAATAAGACTTAAGGTCTGGCTGTTCAAACTATTAGCTACATTATTAGCCAGTGTTGGAAGGGAGTTATATTTAAATAACGCGAACCCCAGCTGTACATATCCTGAAGGATCTGACCCATTGCCGAAGGTCGGAAACATTTCATTGGCTACAGTGGCATTGTTTTGCAGTGATGAAAAAAGCCCCATAACCGTAAATGCTATACTAGAGCCGCTTCCTGCTTCACTGTACATGGTTAGCGCGTTAAATGTTCCAAGCTTTTTACTAATGGAGCCAAATTCCCGCTTTATGTAAGCTTTTGCGGCGCTTATTTTATTATCAAGAGTAGTCTTTTCCGTATTGCTACCGGGCAGATTTAAACTCGTTTCAAAAATTGCATTTTGCATGCTCTCTAAGTTACGCACATATCTATCTATACCTTGCAAAGTTTCTCCCAATCCCTCTGTCTGTAATATCTCATTTTCAAGTTTGCTGTCTTTATCTTTTTCCATGTTTTTACTTTTTACCTCCTTTTTACTTATTATTATTGTTTTATAGAATATAACTAGTATATAAAGCTTTCTATTTTAAAGTAGTGGTTATTCTAGTCTTTATCCGTGGCCCTGATACCAATTAATGCGGAGCAAACGACTTTGGTAGCTTAAAAAGAGCTACCAGTATATTCTCAGCTATAAGAAGAGGTCGTAAGTTGGTTGACTATTTGAGTTTGTTTTCCAATGTCATAAATAAGCTATCGATTATTTTATTTATCGCATCTTTATTTATTGTTGTAAAGGAAGGCTCAATAAAGAACCCTCTATAAACTATGTCATTTCTAAGTTTTCTTAGTTCATCTATCATCGAGATTTGTGCACCGGAAAAGTTCGGATATCCGTGTTCTAAATAAGCGATAAGTGCTTAATGACTCAGTGTTTTATGGTCATCGACCGCCATTAGACATGTCACTTGCGCGCTGCTAACGCTTACTCAACAGTCCTATGGCGTTTTTGCATAATTCCAGTGTCTTTACAGAACTGCTGAGATATTTTTTATAGTCCCCTTCCAAATCCGCTATTTTTATATTTGAGCTAAACGTGTAGCCCGCGGGTCCTCGCAGTTTAAGCAGTTCCCTTAGCGTATCCAATATAAACGCCTCGTTATTTACGAAAATCGTCGGTAATTTAGATTTATATTCCTTTATCGCAAGGCGCACAGATGGGAGGATATCGTGTACCTTCGGATAGTCTATCCCAAGTGCGATTAACACGCCCTTTAGCGCTATCTCTACGGACATCTCGAGGGCGTAAATACCCAGATTATAATCGCCGCTTTCCCCACTGCGCTTTGCAGAATTTAGCCATCTCGCCGCATCTCCCAATGCGTCTAACGCCGCCTTTCCTTCCACTTTAAAACCTCCCCATTCGGCGTATTAATCCGTTTATAAGCTATCCTAGTGCGTAAGTTCTTTATAAAATCACTGACAGCCGAGTTCTTTTCGTACAGGATTATCCCTTTATCGATTATTTCCAAGTAGATCGGTCTAAAGTCATTAAGTCTATCGATGCTTACTATCAATGGACTAACATATAAGCCAAAGCCAAGATCGAGTAGCTTTTCCTGCTGTGTTTTTAGTTTTTTGTCTATATCGTTTGTTTCATGCAAAATATCGAGAGGATTGCCCTTTACTATCACGAACAGATCTATATCGCTGTATTTGTTCCAGGTGCCATTTGCTACGGACCCGAACAAAAGTATGCCCCTGACCCGTCTATCCCTTGATAACTCTTCGACATAACATTCTATATAATCTTTTACGCGAGGATTAGAGATTGAAAACAATAGTTTTTTACCTATTAGCTGTATGATAACGTCGCTCATGCTTAGGTGCTTGTTTCCCGAGCCATTCAATGCTTCCTTTGCGGTTTTCAGAACATCGTAAGCCTCTGCCCTAAGCATGGTCTGCTTCCATTTGTCCATGATTGGATTAGGGGATTATTATATATAAATATTATATGTATAAAAATATACGTATTTTTTCTAGTTATCTGCGGTGGGCCGTGTTCTAAAAAAGCGGCCGGCGCTTCAGTTATGTCGTGGTGGCTTCCACAAGAAAAAATGGCGGGCAAATCTGCTTGGAGAGCCAATAAAGAAGCATCGTCTGTGGTCTATGGATATTTCACGCCGCGTTTCCAATTTTTATATACGGTTCTTCTTTTGACTGAGTGCGGCAGAAGAGCGAACGCAAAACGTCCTTTATACTCTATGCCTTTGCCGATCACAGTTTTACAATTCGGACAGCGGAGAGTTTTTGTTAGTTTCGGTGTTTTTTTGTCGCCTAAGGAGATTATCCTATTGGCATAGAAGCGCTTCAGGAACCCCTGTTTTCCGTCCTTTTGGTATATAATTATCCTTGCGGAACACCTATTGCAGTAGATAAACAATATCGAAGTTAAAGAGTGAAACTTATGTTTGTAAAACCAGTCTTTATGTATCATGTACATGCCATAGCCTGGTATGTATACCTTTGTCATATAATTGGCACGACTTTTGATAATTAATAATTAATTTTTTGTGTAGTACCAAGTCTACCGTTACTTATCCAACGGTTTTTATTGTCTAATAAAGAATTTGTATGCTGACACGCTATAAATCCTATGAAAGCGTATGTCGGCACGTCCGGGTGGATGTATTCCTGGAATGGCGATGGAAGCCTTGATTGGTATACGGAAAATTCCGGTTTAAATGCCATAGAGTTGAACGCCAGTTTCTACAGGTTTCCCTTCCCAAATCAGGTAAAGGCATGGGCAAAGAAAGAAAATAATCTCGCATGGTCAGTGAAAGTAAACCAGTTGATAACACACCGGTTCAAACTAAACAAGAATAGTTTCCTGACTTTTTCGAGGTTTCTGCGGTTATTCAAGCCGTTAGATAAGCGAATAAAGTTCTACCTCTTCCAGTTGCCACCATTCATCACCACAAACCTTCTTGAAAACATCGGTAGATTCCAGTCAAAGTTCGCTTTGGGAAGCAGATTCGCCTTGGAAGCCAGGAACGTATCATGGTTTAATGAAGACATATACAAACAGATAAGATCACTGGGGATAACGATGGTTAGCGTGGATTCGCCACAAGGCAGCTTTTTTGTAAAAACCTCCAAAGAGGTGTATCTTAGAGTTCATGGTAGACGGACCTGGTATGATTATAAATATTCCAGAAAAGAATTGGATGGGTTCCGCCTAAAGATAAAGGCGCTAAAGCCAAATAATGCGTACGTTTTTTTCAACAACGACCATGCGATGCTGGATAACGGAAGAGAGATGCTAAATCTTTTGAGGCGCTAATATAGCGATAAAACAAGGAGTATCGGACCTGCCGACAATGCTAGATTCAGGACTATCCATACAATCTGCAAGCGATTCTTGTAAAGGTAAAATGCTAAAGCTGAATACGCCGCGATTACGAATGCACCAAGTATCAAAAAAAGCCCTGCTATTAACGGAGTACTACCCGTATTGAATGCTAAACCAAGCGCAAAAAAGCAAAACCCGAAGCTGCCAATGACCCCGACCGGTTCCTTTTTGTAATGCCCGATGGAATAAAGATAAATTACCATTAGCGCCGCAACAAACAACATTATGACTAGGGCGTACAACATGGAGAGAATAAAAAATCCGATTATTGCGCCGGTTACAAGTACTAGCTGCAAAGCCTGCAATACTTTCTGCTTGCCGAATAAAGCAACCAAAAATAGTACGAACGCTCCGGTCAAGATCAGCGACTTCTGAAGCAATGTTCCAAAACTTAGAAATGAAAAGGAATAGACTAGAAGTATCATGGCAGCTATAGCTACATAGAACAATATATTATTGACCTTTGTTTTCGATTTCATCCAAGTAATCTAGCAGCTGATGCTTTAAAAGCCTATCTTCGCATATAAAATGTTCCTTCTCTATTACGTATCAACACGAATATTTATTAAGTCTGAACTTTAAAACATCATATGACTGAAGATTATAAGATGTTTATCGACGGAAGATGGGTAGATTCTGAATCTAAAGAGACTTTTGCCGTCATAAATCCAGCTACCGAAGAAGTGATCGCAAAGGTTCCGAATGGAACAAAAAAAGATACGGAAAAGGCGATACTTGCAGCGCGTGCTGCTTTTGATAGTGGTGTGTGGTCTGGAAAGACGCCTGCCGAACGTTCACAAATATTGTGGAAGCTAGCGGAGGCTGCTGAAAAAGATTTAGACAAAATAGCAAAACTCGAGTCGCTAAATGTCGGAAAAACTTTAAAGTATGCAAGAGAAAATGATGTCCCATTTTTAGTAGACAACCTAAAATTTTTCGCAGGCGCTGCAAGAAACATCGAAGGGAAATCCGCTGGCGAATACGCAGGCATAGGAACAAGTATTATAAGAAGAGAGCCAATAGGTGTAGTTGGTGCGATACTGCCTTGGAATTATCCTTTGTTCATCGCAATATGGAAGCTTGCGCCGGCATTGGCCGCTGGAAATACGCTCGTCCTAAAACCGTCCAGCAAGACGCCGTTAAGTCTGCTCGAATTCATAAAGGTAACCCAGGATATCCTGCCGAAAGGCGCCATCAATGTAGTAACAGGTCACGGTGAAGTCGTTGGCCAAGAGCTTGCTACAAATCCAAAAGTTGACATGATAACTGTAACCGGAGACACCTCTACGGGAAGGAAGATAATCGAGCTTACGTCAAAGACAGTAAAAAGACTAAATCTGCAATTGAGCGGAAAAGCCCCTTTGATAGTCCTGCCAGATGCATCTATAGATGCCGCTACAGAAGGCACGGTGGTCTCCGCTTTTTGGAACAATGCAGAAGACTGTACCGCAACCACTAGAGTATATGTGCATGAATCAATCTATAAAGATTTCATCGACATGTTAGTCAAAAAAGTAAAGAAATTACGCGTCGGAGATCCTTTAGACAGAAAAAGCGATATGGGCCCGCTCATATCACAAGCTCAGGTCGAGAAAGCGGAAAAGTATGTAAAGTCTGCTCTCGATGAGGGTGCGAAGCTCGTCGCGGGGGGGCATCGGATAAAAACCTTCAAGAAAGGTTTCTTTTTCGAGCCGACTGTGTTTATAGATGTAAAGCAGGACATGAAAATTTGCCAGGAAGAAATTTTCGCTCCTGTCTTAGCCGTTTTCAAATATTCGACAGTCGACGAAGCCATATCAAAGGCAAACGGTGTGATCTATGGACTCGCCGCGTCTGTGTGGGGGAAAGACATCACTACATTGATTAAAGTAGCGAATTCTCTGAAGGCCGGTACCGTCTGGATAAATGACCATGGGATTCTAGTATCAGAAATGCCGCACGGCGGATATAAACAGAGTGGATTTGGAAAAGACCTTTCTATGTACTCACTAGAAGATTACATGCAAGTAAAACATGTCTACATCGACCAGACAGGTTTAGCCAAAAAACCCTGGTATAATACCGTGTACGGTGACAAGGTATGATAATCAGGTCAATTAATCCAGCGACCGAAAAGATAAACCATTCTTTCACTGCACTTTCATACAAAAAAAGCGAAGAAATCGCAAAAAAGGTAAATGGTTCCTTTCCTAATTGGAAAAATCTAAGTATAAAAGAACGTTGCGATTACATGCGCAGATTAGCTTCAGCGCTTCGTGCTAAAAAAGATGAGTATGCAAAATTAATAACTCTCGAAATGGGCAAGCCTATTTCACAGGCTACTGCGGAAGTAGAAAAATGTGCGTGGACAGCCGAATTTTTTGCGGAAAAATCTGAAGACTGGTTAAAAGACGAACCGGTGCAGATAGACGGCAAGCATGCAGTCGTATCCTTTGAACCTATCGGTGAAATATTAGCGATAATGCCATGGAATTTTCCATTCTGGCAAGCGCTCAGGTGCGCTATTCCGGCCATGGTGGCTGGAAACGTCGTGCTGCTTAGACATTCGAATGTAGTGCCGATGTGTGCGCTGGCGATAGAAGAGGCATTCAAACTGGCCGGATTCCCAAAGGATACCTTCAGGACTATATTGGCGGATCATGCAACCGTTGACAAACTAATCCAAAGTGAGTATGTCGCTGGTGTCTCCGTGACTGGAAGCGTAGAAACGGGTAAGGCCGTTGCCAAACTGGCCGGCGAAAGCCTTAAAAAAACCGTTCTTGAACTTGGCGGCTCTGACCCATTCATAGTCTTAGACGATGCGCATATAGAATTTGCATGCGAAAATGCGGTTGATGCAAGATTAATTAGCAACGGACAAAGTTGCATATGCGCAAAAAGGATGATTGTTACAAAAAAGAATGCCGCCGCATTTACAGAACACTTTACGAAATTAATGAGTGCAGCTAAAGTCGGCGACCCGTTCGATAAGAACATAATGGTAGGACCGGTCGTAAGTAAACGGCAGCTGCTTAAATTAAAGGAACAAGTAGACGATGCAAGAAAAAAGGGCGCCAAAATAGAGTGCGGAGGAAAAGCAATCGATAAGCTGGGATTCTTTTTTGAGCCGACTGTGATCAGTGGTGTAAAGAAAAATATGCTTGTCTATAACGAAGAAGTGTTCGGACCGATTGCTGCCGTCATAGTCGCCGAAGATGAGGAAGATGCAATACGAATCGCAAACGGGTCGCGGTTCGGCCTTGGCGCAAGCATCTGGACATCTGATATACAAAAAGGCGAAAAGCTAGCAAAACGCATAGAAAGTGGGATGATATTTGTGAACGAAATAACCAAATCCGACCCAAGATTGCCTTTTGGAGGTATAAAGCAAAGCGGCATTGGCCGAGAACTTTCCCGTTATGGCCTTCTTGAATTTACGAATATAAAACCGATAGTGGCACCGTATGATAAAAACTAAAAATCGACTTAGATTGAGTAGGTCATGTGAATTGTATACTCGTGCATTGAAATATACCCCCAGTGGAGTAAATTCGAACGCTCGTCTTTGGCGTAACCCGGTATTTTGTTATACTGGGCCTGCTGCCGCGGCTGCCATCTTTATAAAAAAGGCCTACGGTTCGCATATTTGGGATGCAGATGGAAATGAGTACATAGATTATCGACTTGCTTATGGTCCCGTGATTTTAGGCCACTCTTATCCAAAAGTAGAAAGAAAAGTCTGCAAACAGATAAGCAAGCGTGGCACAATATACGGATTTAACACAGAATTGGAGCTCGAGACGGCTGAAAGGATAACCAAGATGGTACCCTGTGCAGAGACGGTAAAGTTTGCAAATAGCGGGACTGAAGCAACTCTACATGCAATACAGCTGGCTAGAGGACATACGCATAGAAATGTAATCCTAAAATTTGAGGGCCATTACCATGGATGGCATGATTATGTGCAGTTCTCGACACATCCCCCATATCTAACGCCGGAAAATAAGCCGTTTGTACAGACGGCGGGGATACCAAAGGATATTAGAAAATTAATACTGGTAGAAAAGTGGAATGAATTTTATCAGCTAGAACGTACGGTAAAACAACATTATAAGGACATAGCTGCGATAATAACAGAACCAATAATGGGTAATGCAGGAGCAATAACTCCCCGTCCCGGCTATCTTAAATTTCTCAGAGAATTGTGCGATAAGTACGGGATTCTGCTGATTTTTGACGAGGTAAAGACTGGTTTTAGAGTAGCCGCCGGTGGCGCACAGGAGCTTTACAAAGTAAAACCGCACATAGCGACGTTTGCAAAGGCTATGGCAAATGGACACCCGATAGCTGCAATAGCCGGCGAAAGAGAAGTCATGGATACATTTGGCGTTGGAGCAGGAAAAGTATCATACATGGGCACCTATAACGCAAACCCTCTTAGCTTGACGGCGGCAAATGAAACACTAAAAATCCTTAGCGAGAAAAGTGTTTTCAGGCACCTAAATACATACGGAAAGAAAATGATCACAAGTATAAAAAAATCGACGGAAGAAAACGATATACCGGTGAAGATCCTCGGAGTTCCTGAGATGTTCCAGTTACTATATACGAAAAAGGAGGAAATAAATGATTACGATGACTTGAAGACGGAGATAACCGATTTTTATGTAAAGGTCCAGTATGAACTTCTTAAACGTGGAATCATGATAGACTCAGACAACCAGGAAGTTATTTATTCCTCATATTCACATACGAATAAGGACTTAGAGTACACGATGCGCGCATTCAAAGATGCTATAAGCATCGCGTCTAAAACTGAATACAAGACCGTATTACCACACGTAGAACAGGATTAGCAAGAGGATGCATTTATGACTATTGCTCAACAATCACAACTGGCCAGTGTTTTGGGAGTTTAGTGCATACCCTATGTTCCAGTACTATACGATCATAATTTATACCGCATGAAACTCCAACGGCTGTGAAATCATCATTAGTCAATCCTGGTTTATTTTTATGGTAAGATTCTACCCCCCAATGTTCCAATTCATGTAAATCTGATCCGCGTATATTGTCTATAATTCCGCTGATAAAATCGCACTCGTCACCACCAATATAACCTGCTTTTTGCATGAGTTTAGTTTCGTTTAAAATAGACTGCATGTAGAGTCTTATCGTATTTGTTTTCCAATCGTAACCACCCATCCCCCTAAATCGATCTGGGTAGTAATAACCTGGCTTCCGTTCTTTATCATTCAAACAAATATCAAGGGTCGGTGACTCACGTCTAAATTTATTATTTTGCTCCATAAACTAGTTATAGACTTAAGTCCGTATTTATAGCTTTCCACGGAATTGCGGCTTGACTTTATATAAACCCTTACCAAAACGCGAGACCGAAAAGCGTCATTTCGGGAAGTAACATTCTTGATAATGACACAAGAGGGGGTATTGCCCGTCAAAGTGGAAGTCAATGCGAAGCGTGACCTGGATGAGAACGAAGTAGTGTTATCGCCCGTTTTCTGTGGACTTATGTACAGGCAGCCTAAAATGTATTTATAGCGGTTCCAATCTAATGTAGTAATCAAAAAACAAAATAATCAGAAAACTATGAAACTTGAAGATGTACTCGGTACGCAACGGCTCAAAGAAATTGGTGCCGTTGGACTAGAAGCTAAAGCTACGGTTGAGGATGTCATTGGAAGATATGAAGAAGAGGCTGCTAGAAGTGTTACTTGGTGGTTGGGAGAGATTGCTATAAATACAAAAGACAAAGAGACTGTGGTGGAGTCTGCAAGAGTCATTGGAAGATATGAAGGAAAGACTGCTAGAAATGTTGCTTGGTGGTTGGGAGAGCTTGCTATAAATACAAAAGACAAAGAGACTGTGGTGGAGTCTGCAAGAGTCATTGGAAGATATGAAGGAGAGGCTGCCATAGGTGTTGCTAAGTGGTTGGCAGATGTTGCTTACAATACGAAAGACAAAGAGACTGTGGTGGAGTCTGCAAGAGTCATTGGAAGATATGAAGGAAAGACTGCTTGGGATATTGCTAGAGAGTTGGCAGAGATTGCTAGAAATACGAAAGATAAAGAGACGGTGATGGAGTCTGCAAGAGTCATTGGAAGATATGAAGAAAGAGCTGCTTGGGATATTGCTTGGGAATTGGCAGAGATTGCTAGAAATACGAAAGATAAAGATACTGTGATCAAAGTAGTTAAGATAATGTCGCTGGATGAAGTTGTAAGAACCGCGGGGAGATATGAAGGATGGGCTGCTCAGGGTGTTGCTCAGTGGTTGGCAGATGTTGCTTACAATACGAAAGACAAAGAGACTGTGG
>JAJYZA010000001.1 GCA_021800365.1 Nanobdellota archaeon | reverse complement strand
ATTAATACCACGATCCCCAAAAATTGGCAAGAATTCAGTAAGAAAGCGTAAGTAAATATTTACTGCTAGTAATTCAGTTATAAATACTATCTAAATTAAGTATAATTTATGCCAGACATAAATAGTAAAGACTTATCAGATCCGAAGGAGGAGAACACTGCCGACGATGTACTGGTAAAAATCGCGCTATCTAGAGGGATATTCTTCCCAGCAGCCGAGATATTTCACGATAAAATAAGTGGCACATGGGACTATGGTCCGATAGGTGTCCTGATATTTAACAATCTCGTTAATGAATGGAGAAAAACATTATCAGAGATGGGGGGAGTTGAAATCTCAGGGAGCGTGATACTTCCACGCGCGGTGTTGCAGGCATCCGGTCATGAAAGTAATTTCTTCGACGTTGCAGTTGTGTGTTCAAAGTGCGGCACAGCATATAGAGTAGATAAATTGCTGGAAGAAAAGGAGCCTTCCAGGAATTATGAAGGATTAAGCGATGAGGATTATCTCAGTTGGATAAATTTTTATGCCATACGCTGCAATAGGTGTAGCGGGGAACTCAACAAAATCAAGAAATTTGGTTCAATGCTTGGGCTATCAGTCGGATTGCAAAATTCGGATGAAAAAGAAATAAATGCTTACTTAAGACCGGAAGCGTGCCAATCCATTTTTCTAGATTTCAAACGCGTCTTTTCGCTTTATGGCAAACGTCTTCCGTTAATAATCGGCCAAGTGGGAAAGGCGTTTCGAAATGAGATTTCTCCGCGTAATAATTTACTCAGGCAGAGAGAATTCTATCAGAATGATATAGAGATATTCTTCGATGATGACAATAGTTTTAATTTAAGTCAAGACAAAGAAATAAACATTTTCGACAAGAAAAACCCCAATACGACTAAGATAAATATATCAGAAGCGCTATCTTCCGGGGTAATAAAGAATAAGGTAACTGCATTTGCCTTATCAAACGTAGCCGGTTTTTTAGAAGGATTGGGCTTCGATACAGACCACGTCAGATACCGCAAATTATATGAAGATCGCGCCTTTTATTCGAAGGAGTCGTTTGATGTAGAAATAAACAAAGGCGGTGACTGGGTGGAGGCAATCGCTTGCAATCACAGGGGAGACTATGATCTGACATCCTATGGCAAGGGTCATGCAGATACCATCAAGATAAATGGAAAAGTTCCAAATGTATTTGAGATTTCTGCCGGAACCGACAGGTTATTTTATCTGGCACTATATCTGTCTATAAAATCCGACAAAGAGAGGACTTGGTTCGCTTTAAATAATAGGATATCGCCGTTCAAGGCCGCGATTTTTCCACTGCTTTCAAAAGAAGAGCTAGATAAGATTGCTAAAGACGCGCTAAATAACTCCGCCTACAGGGATAGCATATACTATCTCCGTTCTGGTAGCATAGGCAAGATGTATAGAAAATCAGATGAAATCGGTATCCCGATAGCATTTACAATAGACTATCAGACACTAAAAGACGGTACAGTAACGATAAGGGATCGCGACACAATGGCTCAATTCAGGGTAGAGCTTAAAAATCTGGACCAGATAATAAAAGACAGCCGGAATAGCGGGTTTAAATCCTTAAAAGGAAAATTCGAATTACATTAATCTCAGAGCCGAGTGCCGAGAGAAACCGCTATTTTGATGCGACTTAATCTAATATTTGATATCTTATTTATACCTCCATTTGGTTATAGTTAAATATAAGTTCTCGATAATGTCCAGCGGTGATAGAGCCTCGCGTTTGACCCTGGCTATGGAACGGCCCGTATATCCGTTTATAAAGGCAGCCGCACATGCGGCATCAAATAAGCTTAGACCCTGGCCGATTAGTCCAGTGCAAATTCCGGATAGTACGTCTCCAGTACCACCCTTTGTCATATAGACGCTGTTTACTTTATTTACAGATACCGTTTCCCCATCCGAGACTATATCTACGTGACCCTTTAGTAGAATATTTATATCGTATTTTTTCGCCATGGTTTTTACTAGGCTAACTCTTTCATCCAAATCTGTTGATAATTTCGATCCGAATAGTGTATCAAATTCAAAGCTATTTGGAGTTAAGAGCATATTACTACTTAGCAGGTTTTTATCAAGCACTTTTATTGCGTCCGCATCAATAACAACTTTCTTTTTTACGTTTCTAAGCAACGTATTTACAAGTTCTGTCTGGTCTTTTCCAATCTCAATTCCGTTTCCAATCTCAATTACATTACACCAGTCAATATTATTTTTTATCGTATATGCGGCGGTAGGACCTAGGTAGTCGTCGTCAATCGGCAGGGAGATTATTTCTGGTGAGAACGCAGCAGCGATATCCGCGGCCCTTTTTGGTGCGATTAGTTTAGTCACATCTATGCCGCATCTAAGTGCCGACAATGCAACAAATATCGGTGAGCCGGTATAATTGACACTTCCGCCGATTATTAGCGCTTTACCAAAATTTCCCTTATATGACCAGTTATCACGTCGCTTGTATATTTTTTTTAGAATATTTTGAGTGATTATATTGTAATTCATAGATTTAGATTTGAGCTATGTTCTCCAAATAAGGAAGACTGCGGTGATAAATATTTTTTTATATTATTTATAGCAATATAGGCCTCCGCACCCCCCACCGAGATAAGCGCAAATTTTGGTTCGTTGCTTACATTAGCTACGTCACCGACTGCGTATACTCCTTCTATACTGCTTCTGTATCCTGTGTCTACTCGTATGTAACGATTATCTGTTACTAACGGCAATGACTTGAAAAGATTTGGCATTGCCTTATGTCCAATGGCGATAATTAGAGCATCAATTGGAATATCTTCTTCCTCTTTACTTACATTATTAAATACATGAATAGAAGTAATACCGTTATCGTCTCCATCTATTCTTTTTATCTCTGTATTCAATAAGATTTTTATCCATGCTTTACTTTTAACATTTAAAATACTGTTTTCCGCCGCCCTTAATACGCCATTATGTTGAAGGAGTTTTATATCCGTAGCAAACGGTTCTATTTGGGCGGCATAATCAAATGCAGAGTCGCCGCCACCGACGATCGCTACTCGTTTTTTCTTGAATTCTGAAGGAGATTTAACCGTATAAAAAATCCCACGGCCGGCATACTTGTCTTCCCCCGCAACGCCAAGTTTATTTGGTACGAAATATCCGACACCGCTGCATATTAATACAGTTTTAGTTTTGTATGCCTTAACACCATTTACTTCGATATAAAATGTTTTATCATTATTAGGTATTATATCGGTAACATTGGAATTAAATTTTATTGGTTTTTTGAGCATTATCGCTTGCTCATACATATTTTTTGCAAGTTCATTCGCAGTTGTCTTCGGTACACCCTGTACGTCATATACTAGCTTTTCTGGATATAATTCTTGCATTTGTCCGCCGTATTTACCTAAGCCCTCCAAAGTGACGCTATTTATATTTCTTAGACCAGAACAGAATGTAGCAAAAAGTCCGGCTGGACCAGCTCCTATTATAATAAGCTCGACTTCTTCCATAGAAGCTTAGCTGTATTCACGCCACGTATGTCCGCATTTTGTGCACTTATAAAATCTCGTTGGCGGTTCATCCGAAGCACGCGTTTGCTCCATCCACGAGACGACTTTTTTTTCGCTGCATTTTGGGCAATCTATGTCCTCAAAATCCATTTCCGCGAGTGTTTCTTCATCCGTCGCGGCTTCTTCAGATTTTTTAATTGTTAGTTTTTTATTTTTCCCTTTTAGCACAAGATCCTCAGCTTTCATATTATTAAGTGTATTTACGGGATAATAAATCTTTTCTAGCCCGTTTAAATAGTTAAATATCTAGTTCTTCAAGTAATTATATGTTGAAGTTTACATTAGTTTTATTGCTGATTGCGGCATTCATATCCGTGCCGTCCGTTGTCGCGTTCTCTTTTCCTTCAATCGGTGGGAATAGTTCAAGTAGTGGTAGCTTATTAAGCGCATTTAGTACGAGCAACGCTTCGGATATACCAGTTTATGCAGCTCTCTTTGCCTTAGCGATATTCGTTATTTTTTATCAGGTTTTACAAAGGACAACCCTCGGTGGGGGTGCAACGTCGATAGCACTTATTTTTGCAGCAATAACTTTCGTTTTTCTCTATTCGAATCCAAAGTATTTACAGCTTTTTTTGAGCATCGCGGTGATGACAATAATAATGGTGCTTCTCCTAGTCGCACTGCTTATCCCATCTCATAGAGGCAAGTCGTTCTCAAAATTAGTCGGATTTATCTTATTGCTAGTCCTGGTTTATTTAGTTCTGTCTAATAATTCTGCTCTAGCTAACGGCATAAACGGCGTTTTAGGTATTAAAATACTGAATTTGCTGCCCATAATAATAGTTGGTGTGACCATTTTGATAGCAGCGATACTTTTGCTACGTATTTTCAGGCATACGTCAAGTTTTGGTGTAAAGGTGCTTATTCCATTGATTATTCTTTTTTTAATAGCATTTTTCTTTATACCTGGCTTTGGTTTATTCCTAATGAGCCCGGTTGGCTGGGCGGTTATTGGGCTTCTTACACTTTTAGCGATAGTATGGACAGCATTCTTAAGCCATTCATTTTCCGGATCTGAGCAACTCCCGCCAAGCCGCCCCTCAAAGACCCCCTCAAAGATAGAGATGGAGCGCGAAATCTTTATAACACCCGGGGAATCTTATCAGGAGCAATCTAGACAAATCCAAAGGGCACTTCCACACAGCAAAGAGTCCCCAGTGCTTCCACACGGCAAAGAGCCTCTAGCGCTTCCACCCGGCAAAGAGCTTCCCGCGCCAAAAAGCGGCACGCCATTAAAAGATTTAAATCTTAAAGGAAAAATGATATTCTTAGACAAAAATGGCAACCCAACTTTTCATTCGAAGAAAACCGGTCGATTTTCTAATACTAAAAAATAGGAACTTTTAAGTTTTAATACATTCTATTGTAATTAATTATATCGGGCTCGTGGCGCAATTGGTAACGCGCGCCCATGGCATGGGCGAGACTTCGGGTTCAAACCCCGACGAGTCCACTATTTCTAGCATCCGTCGCCGATAAGTTAATTTTATCTAATTTTATTTAGAATATAAAGGCAACTCTAGTCTTTAGGGGAAACCATCCTTATCTCTGCAACTCTTGTTGGGTATATTTTATTTAATTTTTTATGCAATTTGTTCTGCAATTTATTTGTAATGATATCAATGAAAACATCCTTTAATTTCGCGTCTTTTAACTCGCTCTCTATGAACGATCTTGTTTCGGCGATTACCGCTTTTCTGTATCTGTTTTGAGCTTTGTTTATAGCGCATAGCAATTTTACCATATACGAAATCTCGCCCAATTTCACTGGGACGGTCATATCAATCTTAGATACATTGTGCCTGGTTAGTCTACTTATCTGCTCATGAGAAAGTGCGAGCGAATCTAATTCAGCTTTACATTCAGAATCTTTTACTGAAGTAACCTTAAATATAATTCTATATCCAGCTCGGGGTTTAAGCTCCTTTAATTCAGAAGCATTGTAAGAGATTCGTCTGCCGATTAAATTGTCTTCAGTTCCAAATATATCTCCGATATCAATATTATCAAAGTTAGGCGCAATGACCTTAAACCAGGCACTATTTTCATTCATAGTTTGACCACCAATCTAGCAGCTTCAAGGCTGTATTCATATGTTTTTGGTAGCGTCTTTCGTGATTTATAATAGTTTATAAGTCGTTTTATTCGGTTTTCCAGTACTACCACACTTCTTTTTGATTGCTTGTCTTTATGCTCCTTGTCCAGGTGCTTGTGTAATTTTACAGCCTTCTTATATAGCGCAATAAGGTCTTCAGGAAGTTCTTCTTTTACTTCATGGCTTTTTAATACTCCGCCAACGTTTGTCTTTGTTAGGTCTTTTATAGACGGAATGCCGTACTGGTCTCTCAGTAGAAGACCGATTTGGGACTTTGTAAGCCCACTTTGATATTTGTTAACTATAATCTTCTCTATCTCTTCGGGAGAATAATTAAGCCAATGCGGCACAAACTTACTTTTTATCTTAACCGTTTTCATGATATCTTCCTCGTCGCTCTATATCTTTAAGATGAGCAGCTATCCCTTTAAATTCTTTTTCTATAACCGTTTTATACGCCTCTATAAACAATTCGTATGCACTCATATGTTCGTCTGGGTGCCTAGACTTTAGAGCGCTTTTTAAAAGAAAAATATCAGTGGCAATATCTTCATCTTTTTTTGAGAAGTAACCAAGCCCGAAATCTATAAGAAAAATTTTATTCTCCTTAGATAACATATTTGCCGTAGTAAGATCACCGTGTATCACGCCCAAATTATGCATTAACGCGACCAGTTCGCCGACTTCACGCATCTTTTTCACAGAAAATACGGAATCAAAAGAGATACCGCCGAGATTTTGCATCAATATTTTGTCATTGTCTCCGGCTATCTTAATCGGCAGAGGGACGCGAAGCCCCGCTCTAGCACATGTCTGTAAGATCTTAAATTCGTATCTGGTTCTAGATGTTCTTAATAGTGCGTCTATCTCCGGTATTCTGTACCCTTTTTTTTCGCGGAATTTTATTATGGTATCCCCCCTTTCATATATTATCGCTTCCGCACCCCTTGCGATTATTCTCATATCCTTATAAATACCCTGTCGTCATTCTTTAATTTATGGTCTAAGCCCACACGCTGTCCCTGGAATTTTGCGCTATTTCCATATATTATTGCATAAGTATTTTTCTTGGTTTCTAGATGTAATTTTTCTGCTAAAGTTTTAACCGTGCTGCCGTCTTGCAAAGCTATGGCATCAGAAGAATTCTCCGTAAATACTCCGATGACGCCGTAAGCTTTTAATGCCGATGCAACATCCGGTGTGTCCGAGATCACTTGAAAACCAGCGATATCATTTAATTTTATCTTGGAAATAATTATTTCACTTTGGATGAGTAAATCGCGGTACTTTTCTGGGTCTTGTATAAGGAGTAGCTGCACGGGAATACCGTTTATTTTTGCGATTCCATAATAGATGTCGGCAACTTTAGTTAGATTAAACCTAGTTAATATCCTACTTTGTTCATATCCAATTAGAGAAACGCGTGGCCAGCGTTTTCGTATAGACAGGGTCTTATGTGTTTGAGCACTGCGGTTCATGGATTTCTTAAGAAGAGACATTCGCCGCTTGAGCGCAGCAAACGCGCGATCCGTACCCTTGTGTTTCGGTAACAATCGTAGCATTTCACCGAGGATTCTTTTCTTTTCTTCCGGATCCCTCTCCTTGCTATAGGCTAATTCGAGATTATAGTATTCCTGCGGCGCATTTATTGGCATATTACCTGTAAAGAATCTCGACCGAATCAGTTCTAAAGCTCGGTTTTGGCCGCAAATCCCCTTGCTCATAGTTTTTCATTAAGTAACCCGTATATGCTATCATAGCGCCATTATCGCCCGCATATTCTCTTTTCATGAATTTAAATTTTGCACCGCGCTCTTTGCACATTATACTTCCCATCTCATTTAATCTCGCATTGGCAGCGACCCCACCTGCTATAACTAAACTATCTTTCTTGCAATAGGCCATTGCACGCTCACTCGCCTCGATAAGCATCGAGAATGCCGTTTCTTGTAGAGAAAAGCACAGATCTTCAATTTTTTCCTCAGCGATAATTCTAGATAGAAATGTCTCCATTCCGGAGAAACTAACATCCATTCCCTTTATTGAATACGGCAGTCGGAGATACTTCTTACCACGTTTGGCAAGTTCCTCTATTTTAGGGCCCGCGGGAAAAGGTAAATTAATTTTTCTTCCCACTTTGTCCAGAAGGTTACCGACACCTATGTCTTGCGTCTCGCCAAATACGACATATTTACGATTTTCTTTATCATATGTAACGATTTGGGTATTACCTCCGCTTACATAAAGCATGACCGGGTCTTCGAATCCGGTTACCATCCTCGCAATTTCTATATGCGCTATACAGTGATTTACTCCCACTATCTTCTTTTTGAATTTTTCTGCTAAAAATCTTGTAGCCACCCACCCGGCTTTAAGACTCGGAAGCAGCCCAGGTCCCTGCGAATACGCAAACAAATCGATATTCTCCAATGAGATTCCCGCCCTTTTTAAGGCACGCTCAGTTATTTCTGCTGCAAGTGCATAATGGTGTTTCGCGGCCTCTGTTGGAATTATACCACCAGTTTCTGGCTTATACACGTCCTTTTCATTTGATAAAACTTCACCATCTCTAACTATCCCTACTCCAAATGTATGCGCCGTGCTTTCTATTCCTAAAACGTACATAGTTTTATATATCTCTGCATTAAATTTAACCTTGAAAAATATCAATCTTTTGATTGTTTAATCTTGTAGAAATGTAGTCTTTTTATCTTAATTTTCATTAAGGCCGCATAAAAATATAGATATAAGCCGCAAACTCTTAAATAAAATGTAAAATAAAATAATAATATGTCAATTATGCATAAATTTATATTGTGCCTGTATCAGATTAAAACTGATATCGAACATTTCGGTCGCGATTCTAACCATGTAGAAATAATCTTGCGAGCTCGGAGTAATTTACTGAATGGCACTGATATTTGACCTGGACGGAACTTTGTTGGATAGTTTACAGCTTCACAAAAAAGGCTTAGAATACGGTTTTAATATAGTGCTTGGAAAAGGCACTATCCCATATGGCTTCCTATCTCAGAGGATACGTTATCCCGCCGAAACCCTATTTGAACTCGTATCGAAGAAGATTGGCCGAAACCTTACCGCAACAGAAATAAAGCGCATAATGGCCGAAAAGCGGAGGCTATTAACTTATGCAAATATAAAAAAGGTAAGGTTTTACAAAGGTGTTTGCGCATTGATTAAGCTTTTAATGCGTAATAAAATAAAATTTTGTATTGCAACGGCCATGAATACAAAAGAATTAAGAAAGTTTAAACGCATTCTTAAATTAAATGATTTGTCGAAGATAATCGTAAACCCAGATTCGCCTAAGCATGCAAAACCAGACCCGTATATTTTGAATAAGGCAATTCGCTTGCTGAAAGTAAATAAAACTAAATCAGTTTATATAGGAGACAGCCCTTACGACGCAGTAACTGCGAAACGAGCGGAAATTGGCTTTATAGGCGTATTCAACAGAGAGGAGTTAAATAAATATGAGTTTTATAGCTCTATAGAGGCTCTTTTACGCATGGTACAAAAAAATCTCTTTAGGTTCGAGGATTAACGTCTCCAGTTAATGTACAATCTTATATGGTCTGCGTTATGGCTAAGAACCGACACAGAGAAAGTTTAAAAATCGTAAGATTCTTAATATTCCAATTATGGACGCGCAGAGTTTTGATAAGGGCATAAAAGAAGTGAAAAAAGCGGCAGAAAAATCTAAGAAGAAATTCACTCAATCCATAGATTTAATAATAATAACCCGCCAAAGAAAAGCGAAATCGGACGTACCCGTAGATTCGATTGTGTATCTTCCTAATAAAGTCGAGGACGTAAAAACATGCGTTTTTGTTGATAAAGATATGTCTACACAGTCTCAAGGAGTATTCTCTAGAGTTATTCTAAAGGAAGATTTTGCAAATTTTGATAAAAAAGCCATACGGAAATTGTCCAAGCAATATGATTATTTCTTTGCCGAAGCAACGATAATGGCTCAAGTAGCAGCTAAATTTGGTAAGCAACTTGCGGCATTAAACAAGCTGCCAAACCCGAAAACAGGCACTGTTATAACACCCGCGTCTAACTTAAAGGCAGTCGCAGAAAAAATACAGTTTGCTGTGAAAATAAACAATAAAAGAAACAATGCTATCCAAGCAAAAGTCGGCGATGAAAAGATGGATGACCAAAAGATAGTCGGGAATTCAATGGCAATATATTCGACTGTAAAGTCTTCGCTAGTGGAAGGCGATGCTGCAATAAAGCATGTGTACCTTAAATCAACTATGGGCAAATTGGTAACCGTATGAACAAATCTAAAGGGTCAAAGAAACGTGAAGAATCGGCAGAGAAACTTAGTAAGCAAATACCGCGCTATAAAACTATTGCTTTAGCAGAGGTGTCTGGATTTCCTTCTGATAATTTTGAACAGGCTAAAAAAGCATTTAGAGACAAAGCGGATTTCATTTATATAAATAAAGTAGTGATATACAACGCATTAAAGAAAACTAGCCAAGAACTTGCCGATAAAGTATCTCTTACAAAGATGCCGGTTTTAGTGCTCTCCAATCTAGATGCATTTGAACTGGCGCGCATTGCGACAGAAAACAAGGCATACGCAAAATTAAAGGAGGGAGAAAAAGCACCAGAAGATATCGTCCTCCCGAGCGGGCCGACGCCGTTTCCGCCAGGCCCTATGTTATCTCAATTTTCATCGATAGGCGTGAAAACAAAGAACGAGGGTGGTAAGATTTCAATAATAGCGGATACTACTGTTGTAAAGAAGGGAGACGCCGTAAGTGACAAAATAGCGACAATTTTGTCTAGCATGGAGATAAGACCAAAAGAATTAATGTTATCGATCAATTACGCGTTAAATGATAAAATACTGTTTTCAAAAGAAATTTTATACAAGGAACCGGAGGAATATCTAAATGAATTGGCAATCGCGTTTAAAAGCTCATTGTCACTTTCAGTTACACGCGGTATTCTCAATAGATATTCCATCAAACCGTTGATTAAAAAGATTTATATAGGAGTAAGATTTTTATCTGTAGATAGAAACATAGTCTCAAAATCGACTATTAAAGATATATTGGCCAAGGCAGCGGTGCAGGCCGGCGCATTGACTAAGGTTACAGGAGGCAAATGATATGGAGTATGTATACGCAGCTATGCTATTGCATGGTCTGGGCAAGGAAATAACTGAAGATAATATGAAACAAGTTATAGCCGCGACAGGCGCACAGCCAGACGAAGCTCAGATAAAGGCAGTAGTTTCCGCGCTTAAGGGAGTTGATATAGAGAAAGTGATAAGCGAAGCTCAGGTTTCTCAGGTAGCCTCAGCACCAGCAGCGACTCAAACCCCAGCGCAACGTGAAGGTAAGAAAGAGGAAAAGAAAGAAGAACCAAAAGCAGAGGAAGCTGCAGCTGGATTAAGCAGTCTTTTCGGCTAAATTTGTTGTTGGATAACACACTTCTTTATAAAGATTTGTGCCATTACAGTACGTCCTAAGGCATTTATATAGGTACCTATCTTAAAGATTAAGAGATACAAAATAAGACATATGACGATTTTAATAACGAATGATGATGGTTACAAAAGCAGAGGTTTGGTCGTACTTTATCGTGCAGCAAAGAAAGTATTTGGGGATGATATCGCGGTTGTTGTACCGGACAAGCTTAAAAGTTCGACTGGCATGAGTTTTACATTTCACAAACCACTCAGACTCGAACGTATTAAGTATGAGGGCGTGCCGTGTCTGGCACTTTCAGGAACTCCCGCGGATTGCGCATTTATGGCGCTAAATCACCTCTTTTTAAAAAAAATAACTCTCGTATTGTCTGGGGTAAATATTGGTATGAATGTGGGCCTCGATGCGATATATTCTTCAGGCACAATATCCGCAGCAATGTTTGCGGCCATATATAAGATACCAAGCATCGCCTTCTCAAAACATGTCCATAAGGAGAACCAAAGTGGAGATGGTGCTAAAGAGATGGACTCAATAACAGAAAAATTGACTTTCATACTGGAGAAAATAAAGAAGAATGGCTTTCCAACCAACGTAGAACTTTTGAATATAAATTTCCCCAAAAATGTTATGGCAAACACATCGATAAAAGTCGTTAAGCCGGATAGAGGCGTCTTCCAAGATTTGGTTGACGTTAAAAAGGATCCACACGGGAGAGAGTATTATTGGTTGTACGGCACCCTTAGAAAGGATTTGGATAAAGAAGGAGATATAGCGACTCTTTTAGGAGGCGAAATAACGGTAACACCGTTAGGATTATCGACTTATGACGCAGAACAATTCACAAAAGTAAAGTCGATATTTTATGATTCTAAAAATTAAATCAATTGTAGTAGTCATCATAATATTGACCGTTATTATATCCGTCTTTTTTATATATCTATCAAATTTTACTTCAAGCAAGAACACTCAGGTCAATTTGAATACCTCCTTTGTTTCGATCATTTATCCAAATTGTCAGCAATGCTCTGATATATCGAACTTGCTTTTTTCATTTATTTCAGCGCAGGGTTATCGAACCTCGCAGGTTTCCCTATACTTTGGCAGTACCGAAGCAAAAACTTTCATAGAGAATGAACTGATAACAGCTTTACCAGCAGTGACTCTGCCAGCGACCACGGATTCAGCGGATTTATTGAATGAGTTAGTCTATCTAAATATTTTTAATTTTGAAAGTAGTAGCTTCGTACTAAATACTCCGTTTATATCCGCACTAACGCGAAATGTTACGTATTTCAGCATACTTCAAAATAAAACAATAAGCGCTTTCGATATTTACAATATCTCTTCTATATATGGCGTGAATAAATCCTCAAAATCGCTTCATCTGCTGAATCCGATGGTAGTATTACTGCAATTTAATTCCACAAACCTAACCACGGGTAACAAAACAGACATAATCTTTGTGTATAGTGATTCACCGTTTAGTGCAATCCAAAGCCTTGTTGTGAAGAATGCGCTTGATAATTTTGGCTATTTTAATTCCTCTAGAACGTTCACTTCGGAGCAAATCAACGCATCGTCCACGTTTCCTTTGGGGCCAGTTCCATCCTATGATTTCAGTGAGATGCACTTCTCGAGCGATCTATTCAATTTAGAGGCTTATAATATAACTTCCGTATCGAACCCAGTTGCCCAAAGAGAACTTTTTCAATATGACCAAAATTCCGCGTCTAGCCTCGGTATCGCCTATGGTAGCTTTACACCCTTTTTCGATATAGGCGGACGGTTTATCTCAGTTTCATCAATGTTACTCCCTTCCGTTCTTAATGGGCTTAACATGACCGCAGCGTATAAGTACATCGGTACCAATAGTACTGTTGGGTTTTTGTTTAATGATAGTGTCGCTTTTGTTGATGCGATGCTCTGCTCTTATGATAATTATAATAGCATATGCAATACTACCTTAGTAAAAAGCCAGGAATATAATATCCTTCAAAGTGTTAGATCTTAAGCTAATGGTTTAACGAGTTCATTAATCGCTTTTTTGAAATTATTCGTTTTTATTACGCCGGAAGCAACGAGAATTCCTTCACTGCCGAGTTTTACGCTGCTTTTAACGTCTTCGGCAGTTTTTATTCCCGCGCCTATCAAAGGTTTAGAATTAGAAGAACTCTTTACAAGTTCACAAAATTCTTTGACGATTTCCGTTTTTGCAGTAGATACAGAAACATTCCCACTTATCAATTCAGGTGGCTCGTAAGCTATCGCAGTCGGATTCATATCGGTGACTTTTTTAGCTTCTTGTAAGTTTCTAACACAAACATACGTTTCTAGCTGATTTTGTTTACACAGTTCTATTGCTTTTCGCAATGCACTGTAATCCAATTGCCCGCTTTTTGAATGGGCGAATCTCTTCTCAGAATGGTTTATTAAAGTGCCAGCAGCTCCACTTTTTTTTATCTCATACCATGTTATATGGGCTGTAAATGGGCCGGGTTCGACCCCTTCCACTCCCTGTGCTATTGTCTTTGTAATCTTTGATATTTCCTTCAGAAGTGTAAATTGTGGCGCCGTTATTATTTCTACGCCCGTTTTTTCGGCCGCCTCGTTTGCAGCCATTGCTATTGACAGACCTTTGTCTATTCCTTCCTTGTAGGCTTTATAGTTTATTATTATGCTTTTCATATTCGTCAAGAAAATAACATCCTTTAATTACATAAAATCTTCCACTTGATATACTTATACGTAGATTACCGCGAAGGCTTTCAGTTTTTATTGCTTTTTCTACAGCAGTTTTAATAAACTCCCAAGAGTTTACAAAACTTCCGCCGAGTACAATAAGTTCAGGATCTAAGGCGTTCATCAAAGAGGCTAAATAGCGACCGAATATTTGTCCAATTGCCATGAAGGAGTTTATAGCGGATACGTCACCCCTCTTTGCTAGTTCATATAGCTCTGAACCCGAATGGCCATAGGTTTCCTTTAGTCTTTTGCCACCAACCAAGGATTCTATGTCTTTTCCTGGTTCCGTCAAGGCTTTCATATGGCCTAGTTCCGCGGCCAAACCACGTCCTCGGTATAATATTCCATTTGTTATAATTGCACCCCCCACCCCAGTTCCCCAGACAAGAGCCATTGCGTTTTTACTGTTTTTTAATCTCCCGCGGAACATGTGGTAAAGGGCAAAACAGTTGGCGTCATTATCTATATGGACTTCTTTAAAGTATCTTTTTACCAACTTTTTTAAATTAATGCCATTAAGAGGCAAATTTGGACATAGTATCACCTTACCTTTCTTGTCCACCCTACCCGCCAAACCAATGTTTGCAACAGAAACTTCGTTTTTAAGCGCAGAAAGATTTACGTTGAGAACGTTTAACAGCTCATTTAAATTTAGCGGCGTAGGTATGTAGATACTTTTCTTTATTTTGAGTTTATCGTCCAAAACCGCAAATATTATTTTTGTACCGCCAATGTCTACACATACCTTCAAATTATGCATATGGTTTAAGCTGAATTGATTATCTCTTTTATTTCTTTTATTCTCTTTACTGGGTCATTATTTTGCCAGACATTTCTACCTACGGCGATACCGCTGAATCCCGCCGATATGACCTTTTTAATATGGTTCTCAAACTCCTTATCGTTTACTGCCTTTCCACCAGCCATAAATACTTTTGTTTTGCCTGCACATTTTACTATCCAATCAAGTTTCGAGTCGTCACTTGGATATTTTAATTTTACTATATCTGAACCCATTTCTAGTGCGATTCTTGCGGCGTAAGCAATGGTTTCTGGGGCAGTGTCATCAGCAACAGCCTTTCCTCGTGGATAAGACCACATTATTACCGGGAGCCCGTACTTATGCGCCTCTTCCTCTATCACGCCAAATTCTTCAAGCATCTCGGCCTCATATTCACTTCCAGCATATACAGTATATCCAACAGCAGAAGCGCCAAGAGATATCGCCTCTTTTACACTGCATACCTGCTTGGAGATCGGCTCACCAGTGTACATATCAGTTTTTTGATTTAGTTTAACAATCAGCGGCACACCACTTCCTTTTTTGTAATATGCTCTCGCTGTTCCTTTTAGTAAGATTAATGCGTCTACCTCAGCCTTTTCCGCAAGGCTTACTATATGTTCCGGTGCAACGGCTTTTTCATTAAAATCGGTTGGACCATGCTCCATTCCATGGTCATAAGCAAGATAGACACCACTCATTTTCAATTCATTTTTTTTCATATTTTATCCTCCTTATCTTTACTTTTTGTTTAGGGTATTCCTCTATTATACCGGTTTTTGCGCCGAACTGCCTTACGACACTACTTGCATTATAACTTCCTAAGGTTATCGCATCTTCGATATCCTTTCCATCAATTTGTGCGGTTATAAATCCAGATAGGAAGGCATCACCAGCGCCAACAAAGTTTATTTGTTTTGTAGGTACGGCACTTGCCTCGTACAACTCTTCATCGTTCATTACTACGCAGCCGAGTTCTCCGCGCGTTATTATCGCAGTACCCTTTACACTTTTTGTCAATTTGACTAGGTTCTTAACCACGTTTCCGTATCCAACAAACCGTTTTGCTTCTTCATCATTCATGCTTATTATATCTACATCTGCCAGTATTGGTTCTAGCTTTTTAATCTTTAAGTTTAGTTCATTAGAGCCGGGATTCATAACGATCCTTATATCATTTTCTTTGCAATATTTAATTATCTCTGGTAACACTTTATAACTTTCTCCTGCCAACGGACCCGCGTATAACCACTTCGCTTTAAAATCTAATTTTATATCCTCTTTTTTTAAGCTATCCTCTATTCCTCTATAAGTAAAAAGAACCATATGGGCATTTTTTGCAACGACGATGTCTGAAACGGGCGTTTCTCCGTCTCCAATAACTAAATAATCTGTATTTATTTTTCGTGCCATTAGGTCATCAATAATAAAATCTCCGTTTTTGTCTTTGCCTATCTTAGATATCGTAGCCACGTTTTTTCCGAACTTTGCAAATGTTGCAGCTGCGTTTGTGGCGGACCCCCCAGTAAATACTTTTTTGTCGCTGATTTCTATTTTTTTATCAAAAGGTATTTCTAGAAAGTGTTTATTTAAACCAGGCTTTAACTCGATGTCTTTAGTAAATAAGAATACGTCTTTCGTAGCGGAACCAAGTGTAATCACATCAAACATAATAGTGTTTCTTTATCTCACAATAAAAATCTTTAAACTTTGTCTTCATGTAATACTCGTCCCATCTATCAACATGCACACTAATTTAGGTCGGATTTACATAACGATTCAAGACGTGGTATTTATTATTTCTATATTAACTAATATGATAGCGCCAAGATTTTTAGAGTATCCGCCCGAGATCTAAAATCGTGACTTTCTGTGGTTTTCCATAAAGTCATGCCGATTTAGATTTTTTAAGTGAAAAATATAATTATATTAATTAGTATAAATTTTTATATTAACTTATAATAATTTACAATTTCTCGACAAAAGTTTATACTTTTGTTTACTTAGTCTTTCTTAGGTCTTTCATTGTCTCTTGCCAGCCAATCACGTTTCCGGAAGTATCTTTAATATCTATTACATCAGTATGGTAAGGGGTGTCATAACAGTCGCCAGATTTTTTAATCTGTACGGCTTCATACGCAGTATTTACTCGTCTTTTATACTCATCCTTTATGTCCTCAAACACTCCCGACAAACCATCGTAAAGCCAATCTTCATCCTTACTTAATCTCTTTGAGCCCAATTTGTCCATCTCCATCGCCGTTCTTGTTAAGGCACCAGCCGTTTGCGAGTATATCCAGTATCTAAACTCCTCTTTCCAAATTCCTTTTTCGACCAGTTTCTTTGGTACGAGCTGTATCAGTCTAGTAATAGAGTAATTTAATTCGCCGTTAAATGCGGCGCTGTAGTTATAGCGTCGGTCTAAGTCGTATATTGCCTGTGCCAATTTCTGTATATTTATATTACCCTTTATTTTCTTTCCATTAATCAGATCCTTTATTGCAAGTGAGAGTTCTACGAACCTTTCTTTATAGAGTGTTGATAACTTCGCATCGTTATTTTGTTTTGGTAGCTCATCGGCAATCTCTTGTGCAAGCGAATCGACAAGCGGATCAAGTATCTTTCTATCGTCTACGGCTACATATGGCATATGTTATATAATGGAATATAAATATATATAAATATTTTTTATGGATAAATTCGTCTAGGCGTCCTTGGAAATGGCGTAGCGTACATTATGTGCGGTAGCTTACATATCCACATAACAAGTCTATCTACACCCAGCCCGAATCCAGAATGTGGTATCGCACCGTATCTTCTTAAATCGACATACCAATTGTAATCATTTGGGTTTAACCCTTCCTCCTTTATCCGCTTGATTAGGGTCTCCTTATCGTCTACCCTCTGGCCCCCACCAATTATTTCTCCATACCCTTCAGGTGCCAGCAAGTCGTTGCAAAGAACATGTGTCGGATCTTTTGGATCGGGTTTATGATAGAAAGGCTTTAATTTTGTCGGATAATTCATCGCAAATAATGGAACATTAAGTTTTGATGTTATTACTCGTTCTTCGTCTGCGCCGAGATCCGCGCCATACTCTAATTTAAGCCCATTTTTGTTTGCTAGGTCTATTACCGATTCGTAGCTCATTCTCAAGAACGGATTTTCCACAACATTCTTTAAGATTGTCTGGTCACGCTTTAGCAATGTTAGTTCAGCTTGGTTTTTTATCAGCACGTTTTTTACAATGTGCTTTATAAGCCCTTCTTCAAGCTCTATTATTCCATTTAAATCCATAAAAGCTACTTCAGTTTCAGCGTGCCAGAATTCGGTAAGGTGTCGCCAAGTCCTACTGTTTTCAGCTCTAAAGGATGGTGCTACTGTATATATTTTCCATAGTGAATTCACCATCGCTTCTGCATACAATTGCCAGCTTTGCGACAAGTATGCCTTTTTATCAAAGTAGTTTATTTCAAAAAGCGTTGAACCTCCCTCTACGCTCCCGCCTACAAATGACGGGGACTGGATTTCATAGAAGCCATTCTTAACAAAAAATTCATGAATGCCTTCAAAGACAGTAGATCTTATCTTCATTATCGCAGTTACACGTCGGCTTCGCATCCACAGGTGCCTGTTATCAAATAGAAACACTTTTTTGTGTCCTTTTTTGATTGGAAATGGTTCGGCTAATCCATACACCTCTAATTCTTCTATTGTAATTTCATACCCTCCTTCGGCGCGTGAATCTTCTTTTAAATTGCCTTTAACAAGAATGGACGATTCGCGCGTAAGCTTTTCAACTTCTGGAAACGCCTTCTCATTAAAGTGAGAAACACATTGAATGACTCCAGAAGGGTCGCGTAGCATAAAAAAAATGTTGTTTTTACCTTTTCGTATATTGCTTATGAATCCTCTCAAAGTAACTGCCTTTCCAACATGCTCTTTATTTGTAACGTCCTTTATAAGAAGTTCCATATACTAATTAGGAAGTGGCTCAATTTAAAATTATCAACTCCGTTTGGTATAAATATCGTCGTATTTCGGCACAACCTCTTGGAATCCCCAAGATTCCAGCAATCTGAAAGCATACAATATGGCTCGCGACTGCACCATAACAAATAATATAATTGGTCTTTTTATGTCTTCTACCAACATATTTTGCTAATATTCAAGCAATGAAAACCAATTAAAGTCTGGCCGCACCAGAACAAAAAGCTTTAAATAATGAAAGATTATTCTATACTATAATTAAAATAATAAAAAGGTGATTTGAATATGGCAGAAACGAAACCGCACATGAATCTAATTTTCGTGGGTCATGTAGACTCAGGAAAATCCACTACAGTTGGTAGGTTACTTTATGAAACGGGTAGCTTTAGCGAGCAGGACAAGTCAAAGATCCAGAAAGAAATAGAGACACTTGGAAAGGTAGACTTTGAATTTGCTTACTTCTTAGATACCTCTGGAGAAGAAAGAAAGAAGGGTGTAACTATAGATCTAAGTCATCAAAAGTTCGTTACGGATAAATACGAATTTACAATAATAGACGCACCTGGACACGTTGACTTCATAAAGAATATGATTACCGGTGCTTCGGAGGCGGACGCAGCGGTTTTGGTCGTTGACGGTAAGGAAGGTATAATGGCACAGACTCGTGAGCACACTTATCTAATACGCGTTTTTGGTATAAAGAACTTGATAATCGCTATCAATAAAATGGACCTTTTGGGCTATGATAAAGCGAAGTATGACGCAGTAAAAAAACAGATTGTTGACATGGTGAAGGTATCTTACCCGAACGCAGAGTCGTTTAATTACATACCTATATGTTCAAAAGATGGTGTGGATCTTTCTAAAAAAGCTTCTGATAAAATGCCATGGTATACCGGACCAACTCTTCTTGAAGCACTTAATAATATGCCTTTGCCGGAAAGGCCAACAACGTTGCCTCTTAGAATACCCATAGAAGACGTCTATTCAATACAGGGAGTAGGTACGGTTCCTGTCGGTAAAGTAGTAAGCGGAATAATAAAACCGGGCGACAAGATAATATTTGAACCATCGCACGTAAGTGGTGAAGTAAAATCCGTTCAGATGCACTTTCAAAACTTAGCTCAGGCAGGGCCTGGAGACAACATAGGGTTTAATGTAAGAGGCGTCGAAAAGGACCAAATAAAAAGAGGAGACGTGGCGGGAGTAGTCACCAATCCTCCAACAGTAGTCACTGAATTCACAGGTCAGATAATTATACTGCAACACCCAACCGCAATATCTGCGGGCTACAGCCCAGTACTTCATACACACACCGCACAAGTACCGGTTAAGTTTAAGAAGATACTAAAGAAATTGGATCCTAAGACGGGCGCAACACTTGAAGAAAATCCTGCAACAATAAAGCAGGGCGATGCAGCGATAGTAGTATTTGAGCCATTAAAACCTCTTTCTATCGAAAAAGCAGACGCTATACCACAGCTTGCCGGCTTTGTAATAAGAGATATGGGTCTTACAATTGCCGCCGGTCGTTGTACTGATTTGGTAAGGAAAAAAGAAGAGCAAAAGTAATCTGCAATAACTGATTTCGGTTGATTTGATTAAGTTTTGTATGACTTAGTTTCGGTTATTAATATACATAGTTCCAAATTTATCTTTGTGGAGAAGCGATTAAAGATAGCTATACTTGTTCCTTGGATTAAGAGTAAAGGCGGCGTAGAACGTGCCATTCTGACATTATTAAAAGATGATAAATATGACATAGACGTCTATACGTTTGAGTACAAGGAAGAGAACACCTTTGAAGAGTTTAAAAATTTCAAGATCTATAAAATAGGGAATTTAAAGGGAGGTAAGTTTGTTACAAAAGGATTAAAATTGTTTTTTAATTTATTGACAAGTCGGATTAAAAATTTAAACAGCTATGATGTATTTGTGGTGTCGACAGCCGGCATTTCGGAACTCTCAGTCTTTCGTAATAAACACCGCAATACAGTTGCGCTCTCACATACACCGCTCCGTGTAGCGCATACAATGTATGACTACTATAGGAAAAGTGCCTTAAGATATCGACTGTTATTACCGATCTTAGTGCCGATATATAGGTGGCTGGAACGCGCAGCATGGAAGCGAATAAATTATGCCCTAGTTTACAGTCAAGAAGTAAAGTTCCGTCTAGTGAAATCTGGACTAATAAGGCCTAGTAGGATCTTTGTGATCGGGCCGGCAGTAAGGTATCCAAAGTCGATTAAGAAAACAAAAACAAAAAAATTAATCTTCTACAGTAGCAGGTTTATACCTTATAAAAGGCAGGACCTTGCAATACGCGCTTTCAGAGCATCCGAGTTGCCAAAGCTCGGCTTTAAATTGGTTTTGGGGGGATTTGTCGAGGATAAAAGATACTTTGAGCGTATAAAAGCGCTTGCCGGCCAAGGAAATGGGATCATACTAAAAACAAATATGAAAGACGATGAGCTTAAGGCGCTATACAGCGAGTGCTACGCAACTTTATTTTTATCGGTAAATGAGGATACGGGATTAGTCCCGCTCGAGTCGATGGCCTACGGAAAACCAGTAATATCCGTAAATGAGGGTGGGCCAAAAGAATTTGTGAAAAATGGCGTGAACGGCTTGTTAGTAACCGCAAATATAAACAGTATCGCTGCAGCGCTCAACAGAATAATCAATAAAAAATTATACTTAAAACTAAAGAGCGGTGCGTTGACCTCCACAATCTATGATGATGAAAGGCAGCGTTCAAAATTCGATAAATATATATCGCGAATAGCAAATAAACGAATTAAAGCGACCTAAATATGTTTAATCTTTTGTATCTCTGTTAGTGCTCTTAGATAATCCGGCGTCAGTAATTCTAGTATATCATTTATTTTTATTATATCCTGAATTTCAATGTCCGAGTAAAGAATCTCTTCGTCTTTTAGATTTCTTCCATAGATTGCACAATCCACGCTTATTGCGACTTTATCACCCATTTTTGCGTACTCTAACTTCTTTTTATCGCCTTGGATTTCCAATATTCTTCCAAGTCGTTCTCCGTTTTTCTTTATTAATGGGTAGCCCGGCCTTATCTCACCACCAAGTACCTCTATTCCGAACACACACGGGTTCGATTTTCTGAAAACATCACCTCTCAAGAAAACTAACTTCGCAGGTAACTTTATATTTGCCGTCTGTGCTTCGAGCTCTTGTTTGCTTGTTTCTCGCATAAAAGTAGAATAGCGTTCAAATAGATCATATATAGATTTTGTAGCTATTATTGTTACACCCTCTGATTTTGCTAGGGACTCTATTGCTTTTTGTACCGACACGTTAAAACACAATACGGCGCCCCCGTTTATTTTCCCCGTCATTATATCACTTTTTGAAGGCTCCCCGATTTTTGTTTTTCCTATTTTTATATTGTTAGTTGCGCCAATCTTCTTAATTGCGTCGAGGCTACCGACCGAATCTGCGCACACAACGGTACCCTTTGCCGAATCATCATTATATCCCGAATTAGATTTTTCTATTTCAGTCATAAGTTGTTTTTTCTCTTCTTCATTTGTAAAAACTTCTATGGAAGTGCCTATCATTGCGATTGGATCCTGTATAAGCAGTCTTACGGGAGTAGCCTCAGAGGCGGATTTGACGCTTTCATATTTTCCGAAGTTCTCCCGGCTTTCTTCCAGTGCGATTAGTTTCATTATTCCTCTAAGTTTACTTTCCGCAGGTCCATCCTTCGTTTGCATTACGATCCGATCCCCCACTTTTATTTCGCCAGAATATACTATCGCATCATAAGCGGCACCTATCCCCTTTATCGTTTTCTCTTCGATTAAGGCGGCTGCGTTGCCAGAAGATTTTTCTAGACCGATATATCTCTGACTTAAACCAATTATCATAACCATTAAATCCTTTATACCTATACCGTTTATTGCAGAAACTGGGATTACTGCCACCTCTTTTGTAAAGTCATTTACACGGTCGTATCTTTCAGCTTGGAATCCATAATTTGATAAATCTGTAATAATCTCATATATCCGCTTATCTAAATACTCAAGATATACGCGCCCCTGTTTGTTGTTTAATTCTAAGAAGGAGGCATTTTTCATAGTAGTAAAACTCTGTATCGTGTCAATCTTAGTTAATGCGATTAAAAATGGCGTTTTATACGATTTTAATATCTCTATAGATTCTATCGTCTGATTTTGGATGCCTTCCCTTATATCTATTGTAAGTATAGCTAAATCTGCTATAGACGCACCGCGCTCTCTTAACGTAACAAATGCTTCATGCCCCGGCGAATCGATAAAAATTATACTTGGCATTTTTACATCGACTTTAAACTTCTCTAGTAAGTCTGACGAAATTTCCTTTATGCGTTTTGTTGGAACTTCAGTAATGCCGATATTCTGGGTAAGCCCTCCGCTTTCCCGATAAGCGAAAAAAGTATTGCGTATAGAATCCATTATGCTTGTCTTACCTGCATCAACATGCCCTAAGAAGGCGCATATAGGCGATCTCATAAAGGATAGATTAACAGTATTTTATATATAATCGTTGTTATGCGTGAAGAAGCTGACTATTAATTTAATATTCTCTTTTTTGTTATATAAATACGTTGTTTCAGTACAATTTCTAGAGTTCAACAATACTTAAATACCTAGTTAACCCCTATTTTTTATTGGTTGGAACGCTTGATTTCGACTGCGGGGGATTATGGAAAAGTTAAGTGAACTGGAAAGGAGTTTAGTGAAAGGAAGTAATAAAAAAGCAGGTTTAACGTGCAAGCACGAATATGAGCTGGCCGGCGTGGAATTAGACGTTCCTCTGAAACGCGGCAACTATACAACCTTTATGCCGACGTATTGTGCAAAGTGCAATTCAATAAGTGGCTTTCCTTCAGGAAATTTTGAAATAGCAGAAAAAGAGCATGCTTGGTCCGATCCGGCGTGGGACAAATTTGTTAAAAAGTTACGGCTAGCTGCGAACGGGAAATCAGTCACGGTAAACGCATCGGAAGGCAAACTTTATCATGAGGGGACAGATTAGGTTGGATGCAGAACGGGACATGAACCGGTTAGAGGATGCATGTGGAAAATAGACAAGGCAGTATTCCAAATGCTATTTGGGCCATTCCGTCGCGCTGGATTTCAGCTTATTAATTACTTTTAAAGGCTTAAATGCAAGTTATCATCTCTAAGTTATGTGGTAAAGGTAAAATTTTATGGCGGGACTGAAGAAGTTGGCAACGTTAGGATAACATTACAATATCAAGGCAAAACTTTATGTTTAGATTATGGTATAAAACAAAATGCAGAAGATGAAGCAACGGCGTTTCCAATAGTTGATTACGTCGTAGTATCCCATGGCCATTTGGATCACGTAGGCAATTTGGGATATGCTAGCCGGTTAAATAAAGAAACCAGATTTGTTGGAACTGCAACAACTAAACGTCTAAGCAAGTATCAACTTGAAGATATATTGAAAATAGAAAAACGCAAACAACTTGAGAATCCACAATTAAAACCAAATCCACGCAGCTTTACTAAAGAGGATATAGAAAACGTAAATCAAAATTGGATACCGATAGATTATAATGATTCGCTTAAACTTGGGGAATTTGAAGTAAAATTACTTAACGCTGGCCACATACCAGGATCTTCTATAATAGAAACAAGGTGTGGAGATAAAAGGGTTGTTTATACTGGAGATATAAACTTAGAGGGAAACTTACATAGAGAGTTTCCGGATCTAGAAAAATTAGCTAAAAACCCCGATGTGTTAATAATCGAGTCTACATATGGGGACCGTATTCGTGATGGTATAAATAAGGAAGAGGCATTATTTTTAAACTATGTTAGGGAAGCCCTCGATAAAGGCAAAAATATTTTTATACCTGCGTTTGCTATCGAGCGGATACAAAGGGTGGGCTCTCTACTGGATAAGCTACAGCCAGAATTTCCCGAATATTCATTTTATATAGTTTCACCATCTTACATGAAAATAAAAGACCTTGCCTACCGAGGCGTTAACTTTCCAAATCTTAAAGAGCAAGTAACTCTCCCAGATGGATATAAAGGATCTAAGTCCGTGGTAGTTTCAACTTCCGGCTTCTGTAATGGGGGATTTAGCAAAAAGGTTTTAAAAGAAGTTATCGACAACAAAAATTATACACTCATAATTCCAAGTGGTTTCTTGCCGAACGACTCTCCAATCAAAACCGCATTAGAAACAGGATATGTGGAGTTTTCTAATAGGGGTGTGAAATCTAAAAAGGTAGTAAGGGCAGACATAAAACAAGTCAGCTTAAGTGCGCATTCTGATATGAATGGCTTGATAAAGATAGTAGAAACTGTATGCCCAGATAAGAAAACGGACGTCTATTTGGTTCATGGAGAGCCGGCTTCGCAATCACACCTAAAGCAAATGTTAGAAGCCCGTGGTTATAACGTTAAGATCCCTAAGAAATACGATACGATAGAATATTGATACGACAAAGTGTATTTCATAGAAAAGCATAATAATGCGCGGGACTTAATACTGTTATGCTAAATATAAATGAAGAAGTACCGTATTTTGAAGGAACTGCATATACAGCAACCGGCGTAAAAACTGTGAAAAGTATCGATTTTAAAGGGAAGTGGTTGGTTTTATTGTTTTATGTTGCCGATTTTTCAGCCGTTTGTCCAACTGAAATAATAGAATTTAACAAAGAGTATGGGAGATTTGACAGTAATAACGCAGATATTCTCGGGATAAGTACCGACTCCGTCCAGGATCATGAAAAATTAGTTAATACCAATAAAGATCTTTCGCACCTTAATTTCCCTCTAGTTTCGGATAGCACTGGAAATATAGCAAAAATATTTGGGATTTTCGATATGGTTAAGAAAAAAATACAGAGAAGTACCGTAATAATTAACCCAGATGGGCTTATAAAATATTTTCTAGTTACGGATAATTATCTTGGTAGAAACACAGAGGAAACTTATCGGGCATTAAAGGGACTTCAGAGCGGAAAGGCATGTCCTGTAAATTGGAAGGCGGGAGACAGTTAGACTAATCTATTTGAAGCTAGAAAAATTCTTTCTCAAACAAGGAGGTTTCTATCTTCGCACCCTCTTCGTCAGATGCATGCACCAGGTTTTTTACAGGTCGCTTTTCTAAATTTGCTTTTAGTAAAGAATCTTCGCCGAAATCTCCACGTATAGATCCTTTGGCTGCTACAGATGGATCGGTTTTCCCTATAATCTCTCGCGCTTTTAATACGGCATCTTCACGTTCAAGTATCATGGCGATGATATCGCTAGAGGTCATAAACGTTCGAGTCCATTCAATTATCTTTTCCCCTAGCTTGTAAGGGTCTGTTGTTCCGAAACGTTTCATTACTTCGGCTAAACCTCCGCTGGCCGTTGTCGCTTCCAAGGTTCTCTTTCCCATAGCCGTTAATTGAGACTCCGTCGCCCTATATTGCTTTACCGCCAATTCACGCGACATTCTTCCTTTTTTTAATTTAATTATAGAAAATCCGGCTCTTTCAAAATAGCTTATAATTTCACCTATTAGCTTTCTTTCTATCGCATCAGGTTTTATTAAGATAAGAGTATGCTGTATAGTCATATTTAGAGTATCTCCGTTTTACCTACTATTCTTAATACCCTTATGGGTAAATCCTCATTTATTAAGGTTAGCTTGTCATTCGAGTCGAAGCAGAAATTTTTATCCGCTTCGAACAAAGCTGTAATTACAACGCCGTCTTTTTGCGGTTGCGAGAGCGTTAGCTTCGGTGTCTGCCAATTACATATCAAAGAGAACTTTTCGCCATCACGTATCTCCTGTTTGTAAAGTTTATTTACATATATTTTTATTTTTCCCGATTTTATGTCTTTAAAACTTTTAGGTTGTCTTATTTCTACTCCTCTCGGTAAATCCCACGGCCATACACCTTTTATTGCTACGCCAACTCTGTCGCCAGCTTCTGCAGTTTGCATATCTTCTTGGTTTATCTGTATTCCGTTTACTGAGATATCCTTTGTAAATGGTACCGGCGCCAGAACGCCATCGCTATGCAGTGAGATCTTTCCGGTGGCTAAAGTTCCGACTGCTATAGACATCCCCTTCGATTCGAATGCATGGTCAATTAGTAATTTAAACGGTTTATTTATTTTTACTGGTTCGTATTCCAAAGTGGAAAGTTTCGCTCGTATATCCGCTATAGTCTGCTCATTATTTATATCGACAGGTATCATCTCAAAGTTTTCAAGCGAAGTGCCCTTAAGCATTTGGGTTAAGTTCTTTGTAAGTTTATCTAATTCTAAAGCAGTGGAAATATCGGCTTTCGTTAGACAAATCAGGCCATGCTTTATTCCAATCGTATCAGCCAGTATTACGAGTTCTCCGACTTGAAAATTTATCCCGATGTCTGGGGAGATACAGAAAATAGCAGCATCAGATACGCTCAGTACAGATGCTATAAGCGTTGGCGCATCCATGTCTCCAGGTGTGTCTATGAGGGTTATATTTTTCCCACCAAATTTGAATGAAAAGAAAGACACGTCCCCCTCCATTCCTTTTCTTTGCTGGAGTTTATTAACTAGCGTAGACTTGCCAGACTTATAAGGGCCTATAACACTTATCGATAACGAATTCATAAAGCATTTCTATGATTTTAATTTAAATACCTTTTGTTGCCAGGCACCGCCTTCTTAAACGTATGTAATATCACTAAAGTTAATATTCCAAACGCATATAGCACTAACGCAGATAGATATAGTGCAGCGGTGCTTAAAAAATAAGCAGCCAACGTGTTTGCAAATCCACCCAACAAAATGGCGATGCCTACAGCAACACCAATTAGATTAAGTTTTTGTAATGCCGCCGCATTAAGATTTTTAACTATATTAAACATTCCGAATTTCCCGCACTTCGGACAGCGCATATAACGATAGCGACCGAGTCTAACTGTGGTATACGATAGCATCGGCATAAAATTATATATAAAACTTTTACCACATTTTGGACATTTTACTTTAGTTTTCATGTTAAAATTCTATCCTGCAGAGATCATTCGGGATGCTTACCTCTGCGTTAATCTTTAGTTTTTTCTTTAATTTCATAATTTCATTTTCGATGGTTTTAGAATCTTCATATCTTTGGCTGGTATGCACTAAGTAGACTTTCTTCGCATCTGCCTGTTTAGCTATAGTAAGAGCATCTAGAACCGTAAGGTGATTCACATCTCGCGCCTTTTCTTCGAGTGTGGAAGAAAAGGTTGACTCTATAATTAAAATATCGGCGTTTCTAGCGAATTTAGCGAGCGATTTTTCATAGGCAAGATCAGTTAAATAAACTAGTACCGTGCCCTTTTTTAAATAAGTAAATTTTTTTGCTTTTAAGATTTTGCCCATGTATCGTACGTCCTTTCCTTCCTTTAGCGATTTCAAGAGCGGACTAGGTTTTATTTTATATTTATTGAGCAGCTCCGTTTTTATATTTATGTTATCCTTCTCCTGTAAGCGATATCCGATGCATTTTACAGAATGCTTGACATTTATCCCGTAAATGGCATACTGCCCCAAATCAGCTATTAACATTTCCTTTTTAAGATCCAGTGAGCGTGTTTTTATAGGCAGTCTGGAATAGAACTTATATGTGTTTAAGATGTGTTTTATACTTGCTGTGGTTCCGCTCGGACCGATTATGTTGACGGGTTCAGAACGCCTCATCATATTCAAGCTTTGGAGTATGCCTCCGACCCCCAAAGAATGGTCACCATGCCAATGCGTTATAAAGATGTAGTCTATCGATGGTTTTAGGTCGGCGATTCTTATCTGTCTCTGTGTACCCTCGCCGCAATCAAACAATAGATGTTTTCCTCCTGCATTGATATAAACTGCTGGATGGTTCCTAGTTTCTGTAGGGAATGCCGATGAAGTTCCAAGTATAACTGCTTCAGCCATAAAAAACATCCTTAAAATTTGAGAAGATTATGTCCTTTAATTCCGACTCGTTCATACTCCGTAATGTTGCTACATAATTTAATACCTTACGAATGTTTAGGGGCGTGTTTATTTTCGAATCCGGACTAAGCACGGGCGAATCCGTTTCTAGGAATAGTTTGTTTAAATCGATTTTTTTAATTAGGTTATCTCGTTTGTATTTAATGAATCCAGTAGATATACTGATATATACGCCAGCTTCCACAGCCTTAAGGTATTGATTTTGATTGCCTTCGAAATTATGTATTATCGCCTTGATTTTAAATGAGCGGAGCATGCTTAAAATATCCTCGATAGCTTTCCTACTGTGTATTATACACACTTTCTCTTTTAGCTCAGTCAATTCAAATATCTCGGACAATACGTTTTTTTGCAATGTTTTTTCTCTGTCACTCTTCCCTCTGTAATCTAAGCCTATCTCAGATATCGCAAAAGCCCTATTTATATGCGTAGCGAGATAATCAACAGATCTAGCAATATCCACTTTTCCAAGACTAGATAGTGCATTTGGATGTAGGCCTATGCAAGGTAGGATATTTGGATGTTTAACACCGATATCAATAACTTTAGAATTATCCTCAGGCCCCTCCCCAGCATTTAGCACGATAAAATCGCTTAATTCAGAACACAGTTCTTCTCTCCCTCCATCGAATGCTTTATCCGCGAGATGCGCATGTATATCTATAAATTTTGTTTCCATTTTTAAAGCCTCTAGTGGGAGTCGCACCCACATCGCCTGCTTACAAGGCAGATGCTCTACTGCTGAGCTATAGAGGCATGTAAAATTAATCCATGTCAAATATTAAAATACGATTAAATGCAGATCTATAGATAGCTTAATTTTTTGTCTAAGTTTATGTGGATTGCTGTGTTTGGGCTATTTTTGTCTTTATTTGGTCAACTATGTTTTGTACGTTTTGCTGTCCACCTATTGAAGCTAAACCAGCTGCCGATAGCCCAGCAACGCCACCTAAGCTGCCCAAGCCCTGCATAAACTGCATAGGTAATACTATCTTTGAGGAACTCGATTCACCCATCTGCTTCAGTGCCTGTAAATATAGATACATTATAGATCTATCATCAAGTGCCTTTCCTCCTTCTCCTATTGCTTCCATAACTATCTTCTGTGCATCAGCTTTGAATCTCTGCGCCTGAAGCAGATTTGCTGCTATCTCCGGCTGTTGCATCGCAGTTATAACTTCGCTCGGCGGCGCTATTGTTCTTATCTGAACAGTCGGTACATCAATTCCCCATTTCCAGGTCAAGTGCCTTATCGCATCTGCAAGGACATCATTTAATCTGTCTAAATTTCCAAACAGCTGTCTCATAGTAAACGCAGAAATCGCATTTCGTACGGCAGATTGTACTAAAGTGCTCAAACCCTGGCCATAATTGTCGATTTGTAATGTAGCTTTTTCTGGGTCGGTTATCTGGTAATAAATCGTGCCCTCTAATGCTAGCTTTATATCATCTTGTGTAAATACTTCTTGTGAGCTTATATCCATCATCTTAACCCGAACGTCAACTCTCTGGAATTCCTGCTCAAAGAACGGTATAACTATGGCCCACCCAGGTCCAGCTATACGGTTAAATTTACCTAATCTGAATATGATACCCCTCTCAAATTGCGTGTATTGCTTTACAGATGTAATAAAGAATACAACAGCGACAACTAGGAATAGCACTATAAGAAATAGTAAGTAAAAGACTGGCGAGAATTGCCCCAATAAGAATAGGAGCAATATAACAGCTATACCGATTATAAACGCCCAAAACCCAGTCGGACTCATACAATTATAATAGATTATATGTATTATTAAACTTTAGTGAGCTACCCAAAGCTCTTGCATTTGGCTTCTTGCTTTGCAGAATCGTAGTCAGCAAGCCCCGAGTACTTTTGGATCCCCCATGAAAGGAGCTCTTGGGGGTTTTATTTAGGGTATCTGAAAACTAATAATGCTTTTCTTTAATTAATCGATTTTAAGAACGTCTCCGTCGGAACTGCAAATGGACTCACTTAGGCCGATTTTTTAATTTTTTGGCTCAAGTATTTAAAGTTGACCATCATAAAATACATAGTAGTAAGAGTTAAGGTGCTGAGAATATGATAGTTTTTAGTGCGGCAACCGCCGGATCTAATCGTTCTGGGCTTGAGAAGGCTGTTTTGCGCATGGCCGCAAAGACAGGTAAAAAAGTAAAGATAGTTAATTTTATAGATGAAATGATCAAAAGTGCGAAAGACCTTAATAAACTTATAACGCCATCCGCGCTTCCAAATTTGGATATTAAAACGCTGGAGGTACTGAAAAGAAGCGCTTTTCATAATATAAGCGATCAGTTGAAAGAAAATCCAGATTATGATTATATCATAGATGGCCACATGTCTTTTTGGTGGAAAAGCGGACCGATAAACTTATTGAATATAAATGATTTCAAGTCGCTAGTGCCTGATTTATTTGTTACTATAGTATCCTCTCCACATGAGGTGCTTAAAACCCTAAAATCTCGATCAGAATGGACGGATAAAGATATAGATTCATATGAAATAGCGATATGGTCAGAATTGGAGATATACACTACAGATTTGATAAGCGAAACGTTCGGAAAAAAGAATTATTTGATAGCCGCAAATGAAGATTCGGATACACTATATAATTTAATGTATGTTTCACACAGGCCAAAAATATACATAAGTTTTAGCATAGAACACCGTGATGTGGGATATGAAAGACTAGATAGATTTATCAAGAAGTTAAAGAAATATTCGATAGTATTTAATCCGCGAAAAATTGATATATCAGTTTATTTTGCATCAACGGATGAAAGACTAAAATCTATAATTTTCAATCAGACCGTGCGCAGAGACTATCATCTAATAGATCAGTCTGATATTGTCGTTGTGCACATGCCAACCTTGGTTTATTCTAGCGGAGTGGATAGTGAGAGAATGCACGCACATACGAATGGGAAACCGGTCCTGCTCTACTTTCCATTCGAACATTATAGTCCATTTACACCATATTTCGTCGATAAAATGTACAAAAAAGAGAATGATTTGATACGGGAAGTCGCAAAGTTAAGTAAGATGGCTGCTATAGCGGCTTCCAAAAAATTAAAAAATAATTAAATCTGTACTAAGCCGCCGCGTTAGTTTTGCATATTTCATCAGACAATTTTTTCGGATAATGTCTGTGCTCCCTATATAGGGATTAAATTTTGGAAAAGCGACACCGTATGTTAGGGTAGTTTCTCCATATTTATTTTTTGGCAGTTTTATGTCAAATAAAGACCAGCAGTCTTTTTTGTAGACTACACCGTTTTTATCTCTTACCACAACTGACGGATGAAGATGACCAAAACAAATAGTTTTTACTGCCGACGCAAACTTTTTAGATGGTAAGGCATGGCCATGGGCGAATCCAACGTCATTGTAAGTGAATTCCATACATAGATTTATGTTTGATAACCTAGATGTAAGTTTAGATAGTCCGCCATCATGGTTGCCCTTTGTTATCACTATCTCCTCAAATACGGACGCCAAGCGGGAAAGGGCGTTAAATATGATGCTCCCCTCTCTTGGGAGAATCTCAGTGAAATCTGATCGTAGATCCCCGAGGATTATTAGTTTGCGTGTTTTCAATGCAACAATTTCGCTAATCAATTCTTCGGTCTTGTTTATGACGTTATACCCTTCAGAATTTAGACGTTCCTCAAAACCAAAATGTAGGTCAGCGACAATGCCATAATCTCCTATAAAACCCGCCGGTACGCCTTTTATAACTTTAAATGGTAAGTTATCGATTTCCACATCGATAAGGTATAGAAATTAATAGTTATTAAATGTCAAGATGCACAACTCAAAGCAAAAAGTAAGATTTTTAAATTCCAACCACTCGGTTATCTTACTTATCATCTTTCTCGCTAAAATGATATTTACCTACGATGTATCCGAGAAAGTTACTGTCTATTCGATCATCAGCTTCACCTCTACTTTGCATAAAACTTAGCTCCGTACAGGAGTTATTTACAGCTAACTGTAGGATTTTTTTGTATAGATAATCAAACAGTTTATAACGCTCAGATAGGTCTGCGGTCTTTATATGGCCACTTTCTTTTTTATAATCTGCGCCATCCTCTCTTACAGATACGATCATAAGTTTATCCCTTTTAACTATATACGAAATATCAAAATCAAAATGCGATTTAGCTTTCTGAGTAGGCATGCAATAGGTAATAGAGCCAGAAGAGTCACTTTTTACGTTAGTAATAGTCTCCGGAACATCAGAAATCAGGCTTTTCAAATATTCCTTTACCACAACATTTTAATGACTCAATTTCATATTTATACTTTTTAATCCTGCCTTTGTATACTAATCTGAAAAACCACCGCTACTCGCAAACGATACAATTAGCAATAAAATTAAGGGATAAGACTTAAAAATCCCCTGCACTTCTTATATAAATGAATATTACTGAGTTTAATAAATTCATCGGTATACTAAAAACAGTCAAAAGAACCGGGTGGGTAAATAAGAAGATACCCCATCCAGAAAGCGTAGCGGAGCATTCTTTTAGGACAGGTATCTTGGCTATGTTACTAGCTAAAGAAATGAATGTAGATCCGCTTAAATCAATTAAAATGGCGCTTATACACGACGTTGGTGAATCTATCATTGGAGACATAGTTATCGGAAAACAAGGGACTCCCCCAAGTTTCGTGCAAGCAAAAAGAGCGAAAGAGCGCGATGCAATAAAACGCATATTTTCGTCTATTGGTAACGCAGGGAAAGAGTACGTAAAACTCTTTGACGAATATGAAGAGAACAAGTCGCCAGAAGCTAGGTTTGTGAAACAATTGGATAAACTGGAGATGGCTATCCAGGCATACGAATATGAAAATAAATACGGATTAGACTTAGAAGAATTTTATGAGAGCGCAAGAATTAAAATAAAAGATAATAAATTGGTTGCAATACTAAATGGATTAGTAAAAATGCGAAAGAAAAAGTAAAAATACACTATTTTTGTATTGTGTGTTTTTGTAATTTAAGAAAAAACCGATTATAACATCGATTATCGGCAGAGCTTCCTTAGTTATGCTACGATAAAAATAAGCGACAGCCAAAAATGCTTTTAAATACGAAAAACATAATAAAATGAATCATATGAAAGTACCAAGGTCTAGGAGGCGGGGAAAAAGCAGGATATTTAGAGTAAACACCTTCCGTGCAATGGGTATTGCAAAGATAATAAGGGGTGAGAAACCCATGAACGGTAGAATAACAAAGTTTATACATGACGTATATAGAACCGCGCCACTGATGCAGGTTAAATTCGAGAACGGAGAAACAACTCTACTGCCTGCGTTCAACGGTGCTTACGTCGGTAAAGCGTTCGGATATCTAGGAACCGGACCCGTCTCTGATGGGGATATACGGAACCTAAGAAACATTCCGACTGGCTCAGAGGTCTATAACATCGAACTTAAACCACGTGATGGGGGGAAATTAGTAAGAGCCGGTGGAGTTAGTGCCAAAATAGTAGAAAGCACTGAGAACAAGATTACTCTCTCATTGCCAAGTACAGCGATGATAGATCTAGATCCGGATTGTAGGGCAATAGTTGGCAGGATAGCAAATGCGGGAAGAAAAGAGAAACCTTTTTATAAGGCTGGAAATAAATATCATCTTATTCGTGCGAGGGGTCGATACTGGCCAATGAATGCCGCCGTGGCCATGAATGCGTACGAGCACAAGTTCGGCGGCAAGAGAAGAAGTACTCAACATAAAGCAAAAATGTCAGGTAGGCGTGCACCGCCAGGATCGAAAGTCGGTTCTATAGCACCTAAGAGAACTGGTGCAAGGTAAACTCATGGTAGACACATATATTTTTAGAGGAAAAACAATAGAACAACTGAAATCGATGAGCACGGAAGAGCTGATAAAAATAACAAACGCGGATACTAGGCATGTATTAAAGAAAGGCTTCTCGCCAGAAGAAAAGATCCTCCTTAAAAAAATAGAGAAACGCGCAAAAGCAAAGAAAAGTATAAAAACCCATGTAAGAGAGATGATTATATTACCTTCTTTTGTGGGTCTTACAATAGGGGTGCACAATGGTAAAGAATTTGTGCCCGTAGAAATAAAACCAAACATGGTATTCCATAGATTAGGAGAATATGCATTGACTACGAAGCAAGTAAGGCCTGGGGCTCCGGGACTTAGAGCTACCCGTTCAAGTGGCTTCGTACCTATAAAGTAGATTATATGCTAAAGACAGTAAGCGCAAAGCGGGATAGGATGGGTATATCTCTAAAACATACTCATGAAATAATGGAGGCAATTAAAAATAAGAATGTAGATTATGCCATAACTTATCTGAAGAAGGTAATGAATAAAACCGCATCAATTCCATTCAAAAAATACCCTAGTAAAGGCCACAAGGCCGGAATACCAGTCGGTTATCCATTTAAAGCCAGTAAATACATAATAGAAATATTAAACGAATTGAGATCAAACGCCAAGAATGCCGGTGGCGAAGCAAGCAAAGTCACGATTTCTGGATATAACCTCGGAAGAGGCGGGTATCCACGCATGCGTGGTGGTAGTGTATATCATCATGGGAAGAGAGCCGATCTTAGGATATTGGGCGCAGTAGAAGTTAAAGAGAGCAAGCCAGAAGAAGTAAAAGTACAGGAGCCAAAATCTATCGAAGGAGAAAAGGCTACCGTAGAACAGCCAACTGCCGCAATGGCATCAGTACAGAGCACAGGTGAAACGAAAACAGATGTTACCAAAGAAAATAATTAGTTTGAGAGTAAACGAGCAAGTCGCTAAAGACTATCTCATAAAAAGATTTAGTCGATTTAGCATAAGCGACATAAAGATAGATAAGACTCCATTAGGCATGAGGGTGGTTCTTAAGACTCCAAAGCCGGGTGTTCTCGTTACGCGAGGTGGTCAAACGCTAAAAGAGGCATCAAGGGATTTGGGCGCATTTTTCAAGCAAGAGCCGCCGCACATAGACATAGAACAGAGCGATTCAGAATTACTGGATCCAGAGGTCGTCGCCGACGCGATAGCCTTTAGGATTGCCAAATATGGTCCAATGAAGTATAAAATAATTGCACATCGGGCAATGGACGAAATAATGAGAGCAGGTGCGGGCGGCGTCGAGATAGAAATTGGCGGTGTAATAAAAGAACGTGCAGCGCACTTCAAATTCAGGCCGCACGGAAGCGTTATGCCAAAAACAGGTCAACTGGAAAATTTCGGTGTGAAAAAAGCAGAAAAACAACTCGTATTAAAAAGGGGTACTGTAGGGATAAAAGTCACTATTGTCGTGCCTACGCAAGGATTAGAAGGGGTGAAATTTAAGGATGGAAGAGAATCTAAAGGAACTGGAATTGGAACTCCTGAAAATGAACATAAAGAGGAGTCAGGGACTTCAACCAGCTGATGCAGGAAAATATAAACATTTAAAAAAGAAAATAGCCACTTTGAAAAATAAACTCAGGGAAGAGGAATTAAAATCTCTGCAAAAAGGCGCAGCTAAAGGCTAGATTAAAACACGGCAAAAGCTGCACCTGTAAATAATGTAATGATAAGGATTATTATTAGAGCTTCTTTTATTTTGAGCTTAAAGTTTCTTTTTGTGGCGACCTTTTTAGAAGAAAACTCCATCTCTCTCAGCAGACCAAGATAGTAAAACGTAGAGAAGAGTATTATAACAAATAGTGCAAGGACAAGATAGATGTACCCTTTCGAAAGTAAAGAAACAAATATCGCCAGTTTTCCAAAGAAACCGATGGTAGGAGGTACGCCGGCAAGAGATAAGATTCCTAAAAACAAACCGGCGGTAGCTATTTTTGACGTTGAAAACATTCTCGTCGCGTCATTTTTGTAGATTATTTTATTGTCTTCAAAAATCTTATACGCTAAGAAGACCAGAGCGTCAGCAACTGCAAAAGTAAATATGTAAAATACGGCGGCTGATACGGCGATATAATTCAACAGGGCTATACCAATAAATGCAAAGCCGGCCTGCGCTATGCTTGAGTATGCAAGAAGTCTTTTGATTCTATCTTGCACCGTAGCCAGGAAGCTCGCAAAAAATATTGTTGCTACCGCGAGGATAACAAAAATTACCTCAATAAATTGAGAGGAAACGGGCAAGGCAAAGAAAAATACGCGCATCATCGCGACCAAACCGGCGGCTTTTGACACAGAGGACAAAAATGCAGTTATTGTACTGTTTGATGCTTCATAAACGTCTGGTGCCCACATGTGAAAAGGAACTATGGTGGATTTAAAAGCGAGTCCGACTATGACTAGAGCTAAGCCAGAAATAAACGGTAGGTAATTTACATTTGAAATTGAGCTGAAGGATAACGTTCCCGCACCTCCGAATATCAGCGAAACGCCAAAAATCATTATAATCACAGAAAGAAAACTGACGACTACATACTTCATTGCACCTTCCATTCTAGAATTAGATTTCTGGAAGAATACCAACCCATAAGATGCAATAGAGATCATTTCTATCGATATAATAAGCGAGATAAAGTTACTTGCTAAAACCACTAGCGTTGCTCCCAGGACAGCAAAAATAAATAATGCATCTATGAGAGTATCGAATTCTTTAGAGTCTGCAAACAAAAATCCGTATATAATCAACGATAAAAACAAGATGAATCCATTTATGAATTGCGTATATTGTATGGAAGCAAAGAAGTTCACGTTAAGGTTTCCGAATAATATCTCAGAGGCAAAGGCAGCTATCAAGATAGATAACGTTATCCAGTGTATAATATCTTTGCTTACGGATAATCGCCGCCTTAAAAGATCTATTGCTATTAGCCCCAAGACCCCCGCAAACAGCACATATTCTGCGTTTATCATACTACAAAATTAAATGAGTTCACTATCACACTAGGTAAAATACCGATTATCACAATAAAAATTGAAAACATCGCTAGCTGCATAGCGTCCCAAGGCGAAATATCTTTTATTTTTGCCAGTCTCTTCGGCACTGAAACAAAAAGAATCCTCTTTACTGCAGATAGATAATAATTTGTCGCTATAAGAACCGCAAAAAGTGATAATAACGCCAGAGGATATGCAGCATAAGCGCCTATAAACACAAGTAACTCCCCCGGAAAATTGCTTAGACCAGGAACTCCAAGAGTCGCAAGTACCCCGAAAATTACGAAGAATGCATATAGTGGCATTTTCAGCATTAATCCACCCAACTTGTCCAGATCCCGCGTACCGGTTTTCTCTTTAAGCAAGCCTGCCAAAACAAATAGCATACCTACGATAAAACCGTGACTTACAATAAGGACTATTGCACCGTTTTGTCCAATATAATTCAATGACATTATTACTAGGAATGCAAGTGACATATAGAATATACTAGAATATGCTACCAAGCGCTTAAAGTCTTTTTGCGCAGATGCGGCTAACGTAGAATAAATCGCAGTAAAGACCGCTATGGCTATAAGTGGTATCTGTAGCGAACCGGCGATTGTAGGGAATAGCATGATTCCAAAAAGAAGCAGAGCATAGCCACCAAGCTTAAGCAAAACTCCCGCAAGCAAGACGCTTCCTGCGGTTGGTGCACCTACATGTGCGTCAGGTAGCCAGCTATGGAACGGGAATATTGGCATTTTTATGAATGCCGTTATAAGAACGAAAAAGAAAATAACATATGCTACGTAGGATGGAATTGTCTGTATACTAGTAGCTATAACGTTTATGTTAAATGACCCAGTATAAACGAACAATAATATGAATGCCCCCAGTAGAGTAAGACTTCCGAATTGTGTAAATATTAGAAACTTCATGCTAGCCTTTCGTCTAATCTCCTTTTCGCCCCAGAACATAATAATAAAGAAAAAAGAGATCAGAATAGTTTCCCAAAATATAAAAAAGAGTATAAGGTTTGTAGATATAAATACCGCTATCATCGACAAATAAGAAAACATGTATAAGATATAGAAAAGCGTTTTATTCTTGTTTATCTCTTTATACGCAGACCATAAGCCGAGAGCCGGCATAATTACTGCAAGAAGAAGGAACGGTATACTTATACCCGTTAATCCAAGTGTGAATGAAAAGTTTATTGATGGGATAATAGGAAACGAAATCCCGTTAAATCCGATGATAACCCCAAAAAAGAAGAGAAAAGCCGTCGCAATGGCCACCGATGCCACTATTTTCTCCTCGCTGATCCTTGCGTTTGTCGCAGCTCGTAGAATAAGCGCTAATATCCCAATTGCAGGTAGCAGCAAAAGACCAATTAATTGTATCATATAAAGACAGTGGCAACAGCAAGGATAGCTATAGCTCCGATCAATATCGCGATTATATAGCTGTGCGTATCACCATTCTCCAACTTTCTGGATTTTGAAGACATAAACAGAGCAGTATAGGCTGAGCCTTCGTAGAACCTAGACATTAGCGCATCAAATTTTGCGACTACGTTGCCCATATGAACTACTAAGTTCCCTACATCTGTAATAAGTGAATCGTAACTGATTCTGGATATTAATTTATCTGTAATATGCCGTATAGAATATAATTTATCTATTCTATTCAGATAGAATAGCTCATATGCAATAACGATGCCAATGATCGTGCTCATAATGGTAGCAAGAGTAAAAATATCAATGGAGTAAGCAAAATTAAGGAGTACCCTATTAAATACTATGACAATTGCGCCTCCGGCAGCAGACAACGACGCTAATATGTATATAGGAATGGCCGCTGAGAACCGCATTTCGATTTTTTGATTTGATCTCTTATTGAATATAAGAAAGAATGCTCTAAAAGAGAATAGCGCAGTTAGGAACGCTATTATTACAAACAAAATGCTTTCATAAAGATTAAACCCGATTGTTAATGAGGCATGCGCAAAAAAGCTCATAAATGGCGGAAGTCCAGCAAGCGATGCAAAACCTATCGCGGCAGGGATACTGAGCCAGCTTGAAAGCAGGCGCTTTGATCTTAAAGCGTATATATCTTGTATTCCAAGCGTTACCGCTAACACGCCAGACACGAAGAATAGAAGTGACTTGAATAGCGCATGCGTTATCAAGTAAAACATCGCGCCGGCAGTATTAACAGTGCCGATTGCCATAAACATAAATGCTAAGCTTTCTATTGTCGAATAAGCGAGTATCCTCTTGAAATGTGTATTATTTAGGGCAAGTAAAGCCGCCAAAAAAGCAGTCAATAAGCCGACTATCGTTATGATTATATCAAGTCCAGCAGCCGTTATAAGCGGTGATAATAAAATTAGTAGATAAGCGCCGGCTGCCACCATTGTTGCTGAATGAAGTAGGGCACTAACCGGTGTCGGACCTTCCATTGCATCTGGAAGCCAGGTATAAAACGGAAATTGAGCAGACTTTGATAACGCCGCAATTATTATTAACGATGAAATAAGCAGTAGCAATGGCTGCGATAGATTGGTTAATGATTGTAATATCGTAGATATAGAAAACGTATTTAGGTTAATAAATATTACTGCTAGCGCAGCAAGAAATGCGACATCGCCTATTCTAGTCATCACTAACGCCTTTTTTCCTGCGGCAACAGCGCGTTCTTTTTTATACCAAAACCCTATGAGAAGATATGAACTTACTCCGACTAATTCCCAAAATATATAAAATAACAATAAGCTTCCAGAAAGAACTAAGCCCAGCATCGATGCTATAAACAAAGACATTTCCGTATAATAGCGCTCTTGCGGCTCTTTTTTCATGTAAAATACTGAAAATAGCAATACCATGAGCGAAACGAACGAGACGAGCACAGCCGAAGTGAGAGTAAGGTTACTGCCGATCAAAGATAAAGAAAATGCACTGCCAATCCAAGGAAAACTCTCCACAATCGACGTACCGAAGTAAGCGACGGAAAAAATAATTGAAGTAACTAGCGAAATTATAGTGGCCGCTATTGCAATGAGATAGCTCTTTATGACCCTCTCGCCGATTAGGGGTATAATAACCAGCGATGCTAACATCGGCAATATTATTAAGTATAACATAATCTATCCTCTGAACTTTCTTAACTTTGATAGCGATACAGAACCAGTTTTTTTGGACAATATTATCAACATCGCGATAAAGACCACTGTTTCTATTACAGCCATTATTAATATAATGAGCGCATAACTTGCACCGTCATAGGAATTGAATACCTCGCTCGCCCCGACAAAATTTATCAGCGCAGCGTTTATTATTATCTCGGCGGAGATAACTAGAGTTATCCCATTCCTTTTTGCAAGAATACCGTAAATCGCTATAGCGAAGAGTATAACTGATAATATAGCAAAATAATTATAAGGTATCATTGTCGGTCCTCCTTGCTTATAAAGTAAATCGCCGACAATAAGCTAACAACAGATGTTACACCCAGGACCGCAATAATAATCGCATAATCCTGGAAGAAATAAAGACCGAATCCGGAATAATCAAAACCGCCATTAATCGTGTTTGGGTTATAATTTAATAAAAGAACCGATAGTAATCCGAGGATTATAATGGGTATGATTAAAATATACTTTTTATCGCCGGGTTGAAGGACTCCTTCCGGCATTAGACTTATACCTATTGCTAGAAGTAAAACTATACCCCCGTTGTAGATTATGAGTTCCGCTACACCTAGGAACACAGCATTTAAGTAGATAAAAAGCGCCGCCACAGTGACTAAAAACATAAATAAAAACAGTATATAATGCACGAGGCGTCGGCTTTCTACCGTTGCCGCCGCCGTAGCTATCAGAACAGCAGATATTACAAAAAATCCAAATGAACCTAAATCCATATAAATATACTAAATTAAGTATTTTGATATTTATAAGATAATTGCGCTATACAACAAACTTTGCATATAACAAATAAAATACATGTTTTATTGTGGTGAAGATTCGATTAGACCAGGGCGTTTTTAACATATTTATTTGAATACTGCGACAATATACTATGTTTGGCTTCAATATAAGAAACTATGAGAAAGAGTTCGTAACGGATAATTTAGAAGCACATCATGTATTCTATGATTTGTACATTAAGAGTGATGATCCACAGGAACTGAGAAATGAAATTTCGGAGTCGATGGCAGACATGGATTATAAGATTCTGCTAAATGAAATGTCTAAATTCGAGGACACCGAGCTAGAGGAAACTTTTCGCGGCGGTAATGCGAAACCGATGCGCGTTTTAGTCAAGGCGGCCAAGGACAATGTAAAGGGTTCGAAATATCCGGTTTTATGGAAAGCATGCTTAATAGTCGGGATAATCTTCCTTTTTGCTCTACTTTTGTCGTATAGGGACCAAGTCTATGGAACATTGACATCGTTTTCTTACCAGCCATCGAACTTTTTAGTATACTCGACAATAGCGCTTTTCTTGCTCGCGGTGCTGTTTTTTGCAATAAGAGAGATAGTACCGATTTTTCTTTGGGCTAAGATAATAGGCATATATGATCCGACGGAAGAATCAGCCAATGTTAGGGTCGTACTTGCAGGAGACTGTCAGTTTAAAGACAAAGACTCCTATGCTAGACTTGAAAATGACATGACTGAATTGTATAGTGAACTTTCCAGAAAATACGCGAATAAACTAAATAAGCGACAGATGAATCAGAGTGTCAGTAGTGCGCTTTCATTAAGTACGAGAAGCGGCGTACAAAACGTAAGCTCTAAGCTTCGCGACGTAGAGAAAGAATCCGCGGATCTTGAGAGAAATTTCGTTTCCGGAAAAATAAGCGAAGAACAATACAAAGAGCTAAAGATTAAGCTAGAAGCAAGAAAGGCACAGTTGGAAACAGTTTTCGATCTTATAGGCGGTTGATTCTTACGCATCTCCTGCAATAGATAACCTTTTATTTAAACAAGCAATCTTTTTAGTGTGGTACTTAAAACTAAGCAGTCCCAGTCAGCGTTGGAGTACATGATGACCTATGGCTGGGCTATATTGATCATAGTGATAATAGCGGCAATATTATATAGTCTAGGTATATTCACGCCGTCAAGAAGCGTAAGTACAGTGTCTACTGGTTTAGCCCCATTCACAATAAATGGTCAGGCTTGTACAGATAATGGATTTGAGATAAGCATATTACTAGGGGGATTGCCGGGCCTGTCAGGTCAAGCAACAATAATAAATGCGTCGATAGTTTCAGAGTCGGGCATGAATGGAACCTCAATAATCTCGTCAAGTCCCGGTGCAATAAATAGTGGATATTCAAAAACTTTAACCTTTTCCTCCACCTGCTCAACGCCGGGTTCTACATACAATGCTGAAATAAGAATATGGTACAGTTACAATAATGGTGCATTAGGCAGTACTCTATCTTCCTCATCAGGTTCAGTAGAAGGCTTTGCCGCAGCAAGCGTATCTTCAAATAATCTGCCGGCGAATATCAAGAATTATAGCCAAATAACAATAGATAATGCCCAGGCTTTATCCACTCCAAGTCCCTTTCAGCAAATGATAAATGTCTCTTCCTCTGTATATTCTGCATACGCCAACCTTACGGGAAAATATAGTTTCCAGAACATAGAATTTTTTAATACCACCTCTGATACAGTTATAGATTCTTGGTTAGAGCGCTATACTCCAAATTATGCTATCTTCTGGATAAAGCTTCCCAATGGAGTCCCTGCAAACAAAGCCATAACTGATGTGGCCATGGGTTTTGCATCCAAGACGACAAAGATATTCAATGCAAGCAACGTCGGTGAGGCACCGACTCTTTCCCAGACATATGCAAAATATGATAATGGTCAGAACGTTTTTTATTTCTATGATAATTTTAATGGCACCACTTTAAATGGTACTAAATGGAGCTCTAGCAGTTATGGCACAGCCTCTTATCAGTTGTCCAATAATCTAACATTGGCGGAGTCGGCAGCTTATTCAGCCATAGCCTTATTTTCTAAGCAGACCTTTAGTACTCCGCTTATTTTTAATGCGATTGGCTTCTATTATTCTTCTAATGGCGGCATTCCCCCCGCTGGAATGGCGGTCTCATTAACGAATACCTTGCCGTCATCTGCTTGCGGAGACAACGTTCCGGTAAATGAGTCTTATTCGCTTGATCAGGGGGGTTCTACGGTATACTTAACTACACAAAACAGCAACTGTGGTGGTTTAAATTCATATAATCAAGCCGCTCCATCTTCACCAGCTTCAATAGGCGTTGGATGGAATGCGACCGGGCATGAACTCGCCGTAATCTCTAATACTCAAGAAGCCATATCCGACTCTACAAACACGTTTTCTCCATATTATCTATCTGTTTGGGCCGCATCCGGTGGCTATCTCGATACAGCTATTTACCAATACGTTTTTGCACAGGCCTATCCTCCAAATGCTGTCATGCCCACAGCAACATTCGGCGCCGTTCAATAAAGATTTAAAGGCTGATTTTTATGTTTATTTTTAAATTAAGCCGCACGTTTTAAGTTTAAAAATCTAAAATGCTAATCTAAAATATGGGATTGCCAGATTTAAATGATTGTAGTTTTTTTAAGAAATCAATTATTACAGCAGATAATAAGATAGAACGTGTTATTATTTACAGATTAAAAACCGACCCGACATTTACATTCGATTTTACTTGCCCCGTCTGTGGTTTTAAAAATGCCTTTAGTGGAAAAAAAGAGATAAGAAATATAAGAGAAAATGGCAAAAATAAGAACTACATAATATTCTCCTGCAAAAAATGTTCAACTGAATTTAAAATCGAACAATTTAAAGTTAGGGCTCCAAAAGAGAAGAGTTAGCTATGAGCGATTTGCTCAATAGAACGATGCGCCTAGTGGAGGAGACTGGCGTTGCGCAGAATGACGTTTTCGGGCAAAATTTTCTTGTCGATGAAAACATAATAAATTTTGAAGTTGAAGAAGCAGGATTAAGTTCAAATGACATAGTTTTAGAGATAGGGGCAGGTTTTGGCTCGGTTTTAGATGAGATAATTAAAAAATCAAGAGCTATTGCGGTCGAAAAAGATGTAAAAATGTTTTCATATCTTATAAACAAATATGAATTAAATGATAGGGTTAAACTGATAAATGCAGACATATTAAAAATGATTATTCCTTATTTTAATAAGGTTATCTCAAATCCACCGTACCCTATAGTGGACAGGATATTGAATAAATTAACCCATTATGAATTTGAATCTGGAATAATGATACTGCCAAATACAATTTCTCAGAGATTATCATCTGAGAAAGTAAGTAATAAGTTTACATTGGTACAAAATGCCTTTTTTAAGTTTTTGCCAATAATGGACGTACCAAAACAAGCTTTTTATCCCGTACCGAGAGTTACTAGCAAGATGGTTAAAATAATTAGAAAAGATAAAGATTTTTTACAAAGCGTATTGCTTAAGGACGATATGACAGTTAAGAATGCGTTGCTAAGAACACAGCAGACGGCGTTTAACAAAACAAAAAGGGAAAGCAAAACTTATTTTAATGGTTTGGATGTGAGTTCCCTGCCATTTAAAGATAAAGAAGTCAAAAAATTGAACGTAAATGAGTTAAGCGATCTTATTCAATATATAAAAGAGAATTATTCTAGCCAGTAGCTCGCGAGACTTCCTTTGGTGGTTTTACACCGACAATTCTACTTATGCCACTCTCGCTCATGGTCACACCATATATAACATCTGCATTAAGTAGAGTCGTTTCGTTGTGTGTTATTACAATGAACTGCGTTGTTTCTGAATAAGCCTTAACAAGACTAGAGAATTTTGCTGAGTTTACAGAATCTAGTGCCGCGTCAACTTCATCCAACACATAAAATGGTACATCAATGTATTTTGATATTGACATGAGTATAGCTATAGAGAGGATTGATATTTCCCCGCCGCTCAATCCCCTTATATTATGTATCTTTTTGTTAGGCAATTCGATTTTTATATCTAATCCGCCGCCAAAGATATCTTGTTGGTTATCCGGCACCATCTCGGCTTTCCCACCAGTTATAGAATTGAAAACATTAGACAGTATCGTGTTTATATCTAAAAGGGTCTTCATAAATGTTTCTAGCTTCTTGTTTTCTATATCTTTTATAACTGCAAGGATGCGCTCTCTTTCTTCATTTAACTTAATTAACTTGTCACTCCCCTCGGTGTATTCAGAAGATACGTTATTGAAGGTTTCAAGCGCCAGTTCGTTTATTGGACCAAAAGAGTCGACTTTCTTTTTAGACGAGTCCAGTTTTTTACTTAGTTCTTCAGCAGTGTCTTCTTCGTTTAAGACTGTGCCCCGCACAAAATATTTATTAAATTCTTCTTCGACAGTTTCTAGTTTTACATTTAATCCGGCTTCTTCAATTTTTAATCTGTTTAGGGCATCATAAGTAGCTCTCTCGGACGCGTTAACTTCACCTAAACTTTCTTCTATACCTATGGCTTCTTTATTTAATTCCCCACGCTTTTCTCTAAGAGCAACTATAGCAGCTGATTTTTTGTTTAAATCCGTAAATACGGCTTCCAGTTTCTTTTGATTGTCATTTATCTTATTCTCAATGTCAATCACTTCTTTCTCGAATTTTATCTTTTCTTTTTCTAATTCCGATCTTCTTTTTTGTAGATTTTCTAGCCCGGATTTAAATACGTGCTCTAAATTATTTATTGTCGTGCCCAATCTTATTTGTAAATCATTTAATTGCTTATCTAACATTTCTATGTCTTTTTTATAATTCACTTTTTCAAATTTATCTCGGTCCAAGTCCTTTAATTTTTTCTCCGTATCCGCCTTTTCGGATTCAGCGGTATTTATTGCATTTAAGATGTCAGATTCGGTTCCCTGGAAATTAGATAGTTCTTTAGTTATGCTATTTATCTTAATCAGAATATCCTCAAGATCCTTTTCATAAGATTTTATTTTTGATAGGAGGAAGGTTACTGTTGCCTCTTTTTCTGGGAGCGCGTTTTCATAGTTTTCTTTTATCTTCGAATGTATGATGATTCTTTCATTAATCTCTTTGTAATTATTGCTTATACTAGAGAAATCAAGATTTTCATGCGATCCGCCGGAGATAACCCCGCTTTTTTCTAATATAGTTCCATCAAGTGTAACCATCCTATATCTATTTATTGCGGTTTTTGCATTTTCAAAGGAATCTACGAGGAGTGTATCTCCAAAGGCGAATTGCATTGCCAAACTGAATTTCGTATCGAAGCGCACTAAGTTTATTGTATAATCTATTACAAAGGGTAATTCAGGTCTTGCGCCAATTCCCATTTGTACTATCTTATTTAACGGTATAAAATTATAACGCCCCAATCGCTCTTTTTTTAGCTTATTTATACACTCAGTAGCAACATGTTCGTCTTTTACAACTATAAAGTCTCCTCTGCGGCCTAGAGAGTTAGATATTGCACTTTTATGTCTTTCTTCTTTAACTACAAAAAGTTCGTTTATCGTCCCATATACCCCGCTTATTTCTTTTTTTAAGCGATCGGCCGCTTCAACCGCCCTGTTTTTTGTAGTTAGAAGCGTTTTTTGTGTAAGGAGCTTCTCTTTTAATATATATAATTGGTCTGCTTCGCGTCTTATATCTGCCTTAAGCTTATCCACTACTATTTTTTCTTTAGAATAACTAAATGTCATCTCTTTAATCTCGGATTCCAATCGGGACCTTTCTTGATTAAGAGCACTCAATTTAGATTGAAGTTCGGCACTTTTTGGGTAATTTGCGAGTGCGAGCCGGTATTCATATATCCTATTGCTAATCTCGCTAAGTCGATGTTCCATTTCGCTTTTTTCTTTAAAGTATCTTTCGGCCTTAGCAGTCGCTTCTGTAAATTCTCTACGTTTCGCGCTTAGTTGGTAAATCTTATTTTTTATCGTTATTGTTTCTTCAGTTTCCTTTTCTGCCGAAGACGATATTTCTTTGATATTTTTGTCTAAATCTGATATACTGACAGAGAGTTTGTCTATCTGCTCTTTATCCGTAGTTGCGACTATCCTTAATTTTGAAAGTTCTAAATCAAGAGATTTTGATAGGTTCTCCGCTTCAATTATCTCTTTTTCCCCCGCAGATTCAGTTTTAGTATTTATCTCGTTTATCTCATGTTTAATATCTGTTAGTCTCTTTGTTAAGTCTGTCTTTTTTTGTGAGAAACCCACATTTTTATTTTCTAATTCATTTATTCTTTTTATTATGTCATTTCTGCTTTCAGATACGCGAATCTTTTTTATAGTAACAAGCTTTGACTGGAGAATTGCAACTTCAGCGCTTAAATTTTTGAATTCTTCGGCGCGGCCTTTTTCTCTTTCAAGTTGAGCCATCAATTGTTTTTTCTCTTTCAAAACAGTTTCAGCAGTTTCTATATTTTCCTGCACTTTTTTCATCTCATTGAGCGCCTTAGATTTTTTTTCTTCGAATACACTTATGCCCGAAAGATCGTTTATTATCTGAAGTCGCTGTTCTGGAGATGAGCCAGCTATTTCGGCTATCTTTCCCTGTGGAATTATATTAAAACTGTCTTGGTTTACTTTGATTATAGACAATATATTAAGAATCTCTTCCCGTGTAGACGCCTTTCCATTTATTCGAAATACGCTTTTTCCGCTTTCATCTATTTTTCTGCTTATTGAAACCTCGCCTTCTTCGTAAGCCGAGAATGTTTTATCCGAGTTATCTAAAACTATGTTAACCTTTGCAAATTCTGAAGGCTTCTGAATTTTACCTCCATTAAAGATTAAATCTGTAAGAAGTTCACTTCGCATCTCTTTTTTTGAGGTGGCACCCAATACGAACATCAAAGCATCTATAAGATTACTTTTACCAGAACCATTTGCACCGGCGATTATATTAAATCCTTTTATAAATACAAATTTCGTGTGGCCAGCAAAAGATTTAAAATTATCTAGTTCTACTTCTTTTATATAAGTCATATAATTTACTAGTGTAAATTAGAATTTAAAGGGTACTACAATGATAAAATATTATGTGCCGTATCACGCAAAGATACTTTTTATCGGCATAAATCCGCATTATGGGTCTTTTAGAAGGGGCGTGCCGTTTTCGAATAACAAGAGCTTTTGGTATCTGTTAAATTCTAGCGGGATAATAGATGAAACTCGTGAAGAACTTAAGAATGATACAAAACTTAAGAAAATATACTTGAACAAGTTTTCTAATATATATCACTTGGGCCTATTGAATATTGTTGATAGACCCTCACGCGACGTTAGCGAATTAAGAAATGGCGAAGAGATTATCGGGAGACAGCGTATTATCCGCGTCATAAGAAATAAAGTTCCGAAGGTTGTGTGTTTTATAGGCAAGATAACTTTCCAGAAATTTATAGGCAAAAAGGCGGTCGAATTTGGCTGGCAATATAATCTTTTTAACTCGAGAGTCTTTGTTATGCATTTCCCTATACGAGGCAAGGCCGCTATACGGATTAAAGAGCTTAATGAAGTGGCCGGGATCGCTAGATGATTTATGCACTATGGGCCGCTGCTAGTTTCTTTATCTTTTCAGGTAGGTATTTTCCACGTATGTGTAAAACAATTTCATTACTAGGATGAGTTTCTGCTTCGTTTTCGGTAAATATAAACATCTCATTTTCATCTACGATAACGAATCTCCCTATATCCAAATCAGTTTTATTAAACTTTCCTAGTTGTTTTATCTCCGCCGCAAGTGTATCACTTATATCTTTTACTGGCGCATAGATATGTATTGTTACATCATTCGCTTTAGCCTGTTTAAGTGCCCTTCCTAATATGGTTATCTTATTTTCTAGAGATCCTGCCGTGCTTATAAGGACTATCTCTTTCTTTGCATTCTTTATACTTTTCTTTATCCTGAAATAAGCCGCTTCTGCACCTTGGTATGAAGTAGCGACCTTGTTTTCTTCTACGAATTTGATGCCCTTTTCATAAAGCGTTTGAAGGTCTTTCATGACTGCACTTTCCTTAAGCTGATTTAACTTTGCAATCTTCTGGTCTAGGTTATCCTTAGCTTTGTCCTCCAATTTATCAATTAACTCACCGGGGGGAATCGCTCTATAGCTTATAGGCTTACTCAAATCATGTACGACAAAGCCACCATTTTCTAATGACACAAGAATATCATAAGATCGCGATTTTGGTATATTCGCAATGTCACTCAGTCTACCGGACGTCGATCGACCTTGCGAAAGCAATGCAAGCCAGACCTTGGCTTCATAAAGATTTAAACCAAATAACCTTCTTATTTTTCCAACATAATCTTCACTGAAAGATAACGACATAAAAACCTCCCCTACGTTACTTTATAGTAGCATTATATGTCTCTCTAGTATTTAAACTTTTTCACTACTTAAATTGGTGGTATCTGCGAATATAAAAAATTAAAAATAAAAATAAATATAAAATTTTACTTTCTGCCTCTAAATACGACGGCACTTATACCAACCGTAAGCGCGCCGACTACCACTTCCGCACCGGAATAAGTTAAAGAAGGTAGATTCGTATAAAGGAGCCATGCGAATCCAAGTGCCAATAATACAGCACCGATTGCATAAAGCACAATCCCTAATACGGCATCTAAGTATCTTCTCTCTTCTTCCGAGAAGTTCGATGTCATTTTTGCTTTCATATACCATTGAATATGTTTATATTTAAATAACCTCTTATTTGGGTTATAACACACAAAATGGAAGAGAATAACTGCATATTCTGTCAAATCGTTACAAAAGCAATCAAATCAAATATAGTTTATGAAGACGAATTGACAATTGCAGTGTTAGATATAAACCCGGCGACGAACGGGCATACAATAATAATGCCAAAAACCCACTTCAATAGTCTTTACGAAATGCCTCAAAAAGATTACCTTGGCTTGTTATCGATAGCCAGAGCAGTCGCGTATGCAATACTTTTGTCTATGGGTGTGACAAATGTCGATTTAGTGTATACGCAAGAATTAAGAAAAGGCAATTTTACTCCGCATGCGCTTATCCATGCCATCCCCAGATATAATGATGACACGGTTAACTATGTATGGCAGCCAAAAACGGTCGGGCCAGACGAACTTTCACAATTCTCCGCCACAATAAGCGATGCTATAGAAAAAGTAAAGTCTAGTGGTAATGCGGCAGTGTCTTATGGTCAAGTGCAATCACCAACACCCACCGCACAAACGGTAATCCAAAAACAAAAGGAGGAAAATATAAAAGAGCCTCCTAAGCCAGCCGAAAAACCGGTAGAATTAAAAAAGAAGATAGTTATATTTTAAATTAACAATAGTTTTAACATAGTTCGATTGAATTATCACTTTGGTCTATAGTTTACCGTCTGTTCTTCTTGTTTGTCTAATTCTCTTTTTATGTCTTCAGTAATTTCTTTGAACTCTTTACTGTTTATGTCAAAATAGTCATAGAATGTAGGTGAAAGCCGGATTATCTTATGTTTATTTTCCGTCGAGGTTGTGACCAGACCACGCGAGACGAGCTCTTTAACATGCTGATAAGAAAGGCTTCCTCGCATTTTTACAAGATCAGCTTGTTTTATCTTGCCACTAGTTGCTATAACGCTTAAAGTCATCAGTACTCCCCGTTTAATATCCGTCTTGAGGTTATTCTCGATTAACGGTACTAAATCTTGTCTAAGCCGCATTCTATAAAAATCTCCTTCTTCGACGATACTAAATGCACTTCCCCTGGAAACATAATCTTTGTTTAGTTCTTTTATCGCTTTTTTAATTAAGAGCGGGTCGGCCTTTATACGTGTCTTCAATTCCTCTAGCTTTATTCCATCCCCGAATGCGAATATAAGCGCTTCAACCGACTCTTTTATTCTTGACATACAATTCTTTAAATGGTTCCTCTTGCTCAAGTTCTACGCGTCCCATATTTGTTAAGAAGAGCAGAGGGAGAAACGTATATATAAATTCTTTTCTATCTTTTTTCGTTAATAGGTCAGAAAATGCTATAACTTCCCCATACGCGAAAAGCTTTATTAATTTTTCTATAAGAAATTTTATTCGATCCTCCATCTTTATTTCTTTAAGTTCTATTTTGAAGTTTATTTTTGGCTTAACACTATACCTAAGAGATTCTCTTATAGTTTCTATTAATTCTGTGAAAGTTATTTTTCTATTTCGTATTATCGGTATCTTTGGCATTATCGAGATATCGAATGGAATAGCTTTAACGTATCTACTTAGTTGCTCTTCCTCGAGTTCAATGTTTTTCTTCAATATCTCGTCTGTAACTCTGTCAGATTTCATTTTTAACAAGATGGCAGCAGTATGTACGAATTTTCCGCCGTATCTGAAATCTATCTTATTATTTGCTATTATAGATAGAAATCCATCGGTTATTTTTATGATATCTATGTCCATTGGATCCATCTCTTCCTCCCGGACTATCGAGGATATTAGATGTTCCCAACCAAGCTCATCATCGAGGATAAGGCGATATAGGTCTTCGTACTCCATTATTTTTACCCGAAATAGTTAAGTTCGTCTGATTTAGATTTCTTTGCGTATACTTTACTCGCGGTCTCTGCATATTTTTTTACTTCATCCGGCGTAAGGCTAGGTTTGATTATTTCAAATGCCTTTTCAAAGTCCTCTTTTGATACCTTGTCGGCACCAATATTATTTCTTAGGGCTATCATCCCAGCCTCTTTGGCCAGGCGCTCTATGTCGGATCCAACGTATCCATCTGATTTCGAGGCCAGATATTCCACTAATTTTTCTTTATCGCCGTCTATTGGCATACGATCTAAGTATACTTTGAAAATAGCGCGTCTCTCTCGTTCATTTGGAGGAGGAACAAATACTATGCTATCAAATCTTCCCGACCTCAATATCGCAGAATCGATTCTGTCAATTCGATTTGTTGCTGCAATAACTACGACATTTTTGAGAGGCTCAATGCCATCAAGTTCCGTTAATAACTGGTTCACGACCTGCTCAGATACATTATTAGTTTCGTACGTTGATCTAGATGACGCAATACTGTCGATTTCGTCTATGAAGATTATCGCTGGTGAAACTTGCCTAGCTTTATCAAAAATCTCTCTTATCCTTTTTTCGCTTTCGCCAACGTATTTGTTATAAATCTCCGGCCCCTTTATCGCGATAAAGTTAGATTCGGTTTCATTTGCAACTGCTTTAGCTAACAACGTCTTTCCAGTCCCGGGTGGTCCATATAAGAGTATGCCCTTCGGTGGTGTTATACCAACTTTCTTAAATGCATCAGGGTACTTAAGAGGCCATTCGACAGCCTCTTTAAGTTGTTCCTTAACTCGTTCCAATCCGCCGATATCTTTCCATCCAACGTTTGGTTTTTCTACTAAGACTTCACGCATTGCGCTTGGCCTCACGAACCGCAACGCCTCAGTGAAGTCATCCATTTTTACAACTAGCTTCTCAAGCACACTTTTCGGTATATTTTCGTTTTCTTTTAAATTGAGTTCACTTATATTTCTCCTTATAACGTTCATTGCCGCTTCCTTTACAAGTGATTCTAGGTCGGCCCCAACAAACCCATATGTTATTTTGGAGAGATACGCTAGATCAACAGTTTTTTCCATTGGCATATTTCTCGTGTGTATCTTAAGAATTTCAAGCCTTCCAGTGTCATTCGGTACACCGATCATCACTTCTCTATCAAATCTGCCAGGTCTTCTAAGCGCAGGATCTATTGCATTAGGTCTATTCGTGGCTGCAATTACAATTACCTTTCCACGGCCCTTTAATCCGTCCATTAAAGTCAGCAATTGCGAGACTACGCGATGTTCTACTTCTCCAACGCTTTCTTCTCTCTTCGTAGCTATCGCATCTATTTCATCGATGAAGATTATCGCTGGTGCATTTTTCTCCGCTTCTTCGAACAATTCTCGTAGCTTCTTCTCTGCGTCTCCAACCCATTTGCTCATAACTTCCGGGCCATTTATGGAAATAAAATGTGCTTCACTTTCGTCTGCAACAGCTCTTGCTAATAGCGTTTTTCCGGTTCCCGGAGGACCGTATAACAAAACACCTTTTGGGGGGTTTACGCCCAAACGCATAAATATCTCCGGATGTTTTAGAGGCATCTCTACCATCTCTCTTATTTTACCGACCGCGTCGGAAAGTCCCCCAACATCTTCATAACTTATGTGCTTTGTTCGACCTTCCTCCGCTAATTTTACTGGTTCAGCGGATATGTTTATTTCTGTTTCGTCTGTTACTATTACGTAGCCTTTTGGAGACGTGGATGTGACTATGAATCTAAATTCGGAGAAACCGAATAGTTGTTGAGGTAAACCGCCTGCTTGAAATACGAGATCAAATATGTCACTGTCACCAAACATTGACATTGGCCCACCCCGGCTGCCGTTTCCTATTGTTACTAAGTCTCCTTTGGAGAGCGCGCGACCATTGATAAGCCTGCCTATTAGCTCTTCTGCACCCTTCATAGCCGCGTTAGAGGCTGGTGCTAAATTCACTACATCCGCCTCCGTAACCTCTGCCCTTCTAACCATTACGTTTTCGCCTATGCCGGCTTTTGCATTCTTCCTCGTAGTTCCATCCATTCTTATTATTCTAAGATTTAAATCTGCTGGATATGCCCTTTCAACTCTGGCTATTGTTTTACGGTTGCCTTCTATCTCTAGATAATCTCCCGCTCTGACGCCTATCTGTTTCATTGATGTTGTATCTATCCTTATTGTATTCAAGCCGATATCATCTTGATGGGCTTCTGCTACTTTAAGAGCTATCCCTATTTCACTGTTTTCCATTCTTTATTCCTCCAAGAACCGAAGTATCTGTCTCTTGTTATACTTCACGTTCCACTTTTTAATAAATGCTTCTACCTCCTTTTCATTTTCAGAAGGGAGTACTATAACACTCTTGCTAAGTCTTCGTCCTTCAAGATTCTGAAGCATGCCGGCGTTTCCACGTCTTCCTAAAAGAGCATAATTAAATAGCACTTTCTTCGTTTGCTCTAGTTTTGTCAAATCATAAAAAATTTCGGTAAATCGCCGAAAGCCGAGTTTTTCCAAAAGCGGTTCGCTATCGAATATACTGGTGCTGTCGCACAAGTCCTTGAGTATGTGTTCATGTATTAGGTCAAATAAATCTAAAAATTCTATATCATCCTCTCCTAATAGCTCTTTAACCTTATTTTCCGCCGAGGTATCTTCTTCTTTTAGCACTACATACAGCTTTTCGCCTTTTTTGACTATATCAAAAATACCCTGCATCACATCTTTAGGAAGTATGTTTGTTTCCATTATGTTTATATTAAACCACAATGGCGCTTTTAGTATATAAAGTTTACTGTAAACCATTTTTGTTCTTGTTTAACTAATAAAAGGTATTATCTCTTATGACAGGAATGCGATAAGTCAGTATATAACACAGCAAAAATACTAAAAAATTCTACTAAAGGTATTTATACTTGAACTATTCATAAAATTACTAATTAAATAACAGCTACACGCCGTGGAGGAAAAATAATATGGGATTTTTGTATGAATTACTGGGTATAAAACCGACGACGGTTGATGAAATCGTTGATAGCAGAAAAAAAAGAGCGCTGAAACTCAATATAATTGAGAAGGCTGCGATTGTTGCAGAGGAATTAGGGCATTATTACAGGACAGATGGGGACTGGTCGCACATAATTCATGAATATGACTATCTATTTGCAGATAAGCGCTATTGTCTCCTATCTAATCGGGAGGGATTACTGGAGATAAAATTCGACAGTAGCCAAGGAACAATAGACATTAAGTGTAATGACAAGTTAGTATTTTCAGCCAACAATGTTCAATCTGAAACTAAGTATGGTCTTGATGGTGTTACCCACAAACCAGTTGGCACTGGTTTCACAAGCTATAAGGAAAACAAAAAATATATAACTAGTTATATCCCGCGCACTATTTATGTCGCAAAAAGGCCCGAACTGGCATTGCCGCCAATTTACGCGTTTTATTGGGAGAATCTCCTAAATTCTCTGTATGAAAAGGCATTGTCGGCAAGACAAAAACGTATTGCAGAAGAAGCCGCGAAAGAAGTAGATTTAACGTTAAAAACCGAAGAAAACCGAGTAGAAGAACTTAAGAAAAGATTCGGGGTTTAATCCCTCTTTTTACCAGATTACCTTTACAGTCAGACACTTAGTACACTCATAATCTCTTAAATGCTTGTGCACGCCAACTATCTTTGCTTGGCTGTGCAGGGTCCGTAAGCCTCTTTCAAGACACCAATATTTTCTGAAACACCCTTAAAAAGTATAAATTCTAGTTTTCCTTTGTCGTCACTCACGAATCTATAAGTGGTTAATCGTTATATAAAACTTTTTTATTCTCTGGGGTTAATATTTTTGATAGGGTATGGAACTTTTTACTGAAGGCAAAATAAAATTTTTTGCCGAAAATAAACAGACACGTGATTCTAAGGTGTTTTTTAATCCTATGAGGGATTTTGATAGAGACCTTAACGTCATATTCATAAATGCACTTGGCAAACATGAACTTAGAGGCATAGATCTATTTGGGGGCAGTGGTGTTAGAGGATTAAGACTGGCGTCTGAAACTAATGCGTTTAACCTTATGCGCATAAATGACCTAAAGACCAGTGCAATCATATCAAAAAACGTCAAACTGAATACGTCGAAATTGAAATCAAAAATTGACGTGACCTCTTTCGATGCAACCGATATCTATTCTTCAAAAGAAGGTTATGACTATCTGGACATAGACCCGTTCGGGTCACCAGTAAGATATCTCCTTCAGGCAATGCCTAAAGTAAGGTATGGTGGCGTTATGGCATTAACGGCGACGGACGGCGCCGCGCTATATGGAAAAGCGACGAGGGCAGGTACTTTGAAATATGGCGCGAAATCTTTTAAGACTTCATATTTTAATGAAGTTGGGTTGAGGATTCTTATAAAGCGGACTGAGGAAATAGCGAACATGTATGACAGGTCCGTCACCCCGTTATTTTTTGACGTCAGGCGCCATTACTTAAGAGTATACTTTAGGGCAGGAAAAGCCGATGCACGCCGTAAATTGGGTTATATTTATCAATGTACCTCGTGTCCAAACAGGTCATTAATGCATAGCGACCACTGTGAATTTTGCGGCGAAAAAAACATAGAGATAGGGCCGCTTTGGCTCGGTAGACTATTCGAAAGGGATCTAGTAAAAACAATGTATAACTTGGCGCAAGACGAGAGGGTTAAGCGGTATCTCCAGACAATGAAAGGAGAAAGCGACGCCGTTTCTTATTACACCACCGCCGAATTAGCGTCTTATCTCAAGTCTAAAGAAAAGAGCGTTGATGCTTATGGCACAAAGACTGTGCTAAATGATAAGGGTTTTCGTTCCGAACGCGAATTTAAGGATATGTTGGAAGAATACAGAAAATTAGAGTAGTTTTACTTCTTTTGTTAGAGCTTGTCCCGGTAGTCCTCTGTGAAATCTAGCCACGACCTTTCCGTTATCGCCGTGGGTACGCGTAATAACGCCCTTTATCGAAGTTTTTGAAAAAGGTAACTCGACTCGTTTACCTAGGTACTTTTTGGCAGACTCCCGATCGTATACGTCACTTAATTTTAAAACCGCTTGCAGCACATTTTGGGTTTTTCTTCCACGCCTAAAAGAGACTATCTTTGCAGACATACTACTTAGCTTGGGGATTATATTTGTCGCTGTTCGATTCGGCCGTTTTCAAGAGGCTCTTGTCGATCGCTGGCTTTGGCATCCCTTTCTTTTCTCGTAAGTTCTGTATTATTCCAAGTATTTTATCAACAACTTCTCTACTATATTTTTGTTTCTTTGAATACTCTTCGCCAGTTACACTCTTTAGTTCACCGTGGTCTATTTTTTTAAACCACTTAATGATGTCATCAATCTTTTCTACATCGTCTTTGGTAAGAACCTTCTCCTTCTCAACGGCGACAACCATCAAATCTCTGCTCACCTCTTTTGGCACGGGTGGCAGGTAACCGTATTCCATGAGTAATGCTTGACCAGCGGCAACAACAGAATTATAAAGGTCCAGAGTCAGTTTTGTCGTAAGTACATTATCGGCTAGCATCAATAAGCCCTCTGCATTTTCTATGTTGGAATCTATCGATTCTTTTGTTGGCACTATATTTCCGGTTTTGTAAAGTAATTGTATTGGTACGAAGTATCCTGTATCATACACAGCTACACCGTCCCTCAAAAGGGTAAGGATAACGGGGTTTGGCTTTATTATCGATGCCCAGAATTCTGAGAGCGGGTATGCTTGGGCATGTATTTTATCTGAGAAATCCCTTGCAATCTCGGCCATTTTTGTGAATAGCCTGTCTTTAAGCTGTTCTAGCGTAAATTTCTGAATATCTGTGTCATCTACTATAAATGCGACGTCTATGTCCGATGTACTGGTCATACCAGTCTTTGTCTTAGAACTTCCGAAGACGACTATCGATTTTATATATTTCCTAAACAGACTTAGTACTCGAAGAAAATAAGAGCGTATGCTATTTGCGTCTTTCGAAGGCAGTATCTTTTCTAGTATATCAAACGATAAACCAGCAAGCTGACCCGGGGGTTCAATATGCTCGGTTTTTCCTTCTTCACCAACGTCTAAACCCACAAAGGAGCTCATATAATCGACTCTTTCGTTTAATTCATCTATTTTTGTAGATAGGACCTCTATAGTAGAAAACAGCTTGTTAAGTGCCCCCTCCACCGGATTTACATTTTCAGTTTGATGCATATTCCCTCCAAAATTATTGATCTATTGGAATATAAGACAGATACTTACTTATAAACGTTTCATATGGCAAAGAGACGACGTATACAAACAATGGCTTTTTCGAATTATTTATATAATCTCGAATCAATACATAATATGAACCTAGCTGAGATAGAGCGTTATCAGAAGATTATCGCATCCGCGAAACCGTCAAATCTCTCGTCTTGGATAGAAGAATTAAAAAACAGGGGGTCGGGTTTAAATACACATTACAATGGCGATTTAGCACAGCTTCCATTTTCATCAGGTAATCAGTTGCCAGATATCGGAATGATGGGCACCGCTTCCGCCTTCTCACTTTTTATCGGCATAGAAAATTATCAATTTCAAAGCGAATACTCTGCGCTAGCTGGAGAACTTACTTCTCTTGGCTATACAGAAAAATTAAAAACCGGCGAATCGATTGAGCCATCAGCAATCTCTAATTTAATGACAATGGCCTTTGAGAGGCGAAAGGCACTTGAAGACAGAACGATGCAGCTTCTTGGTAGCGTCAATACTGTACTTAAATCCATAATATCTATAACATACGAATTAAAAGAACTCGATAGAAATCTGTCATTCTATAAATTAGCGGAATCGAAAGAGCCAGAAAAAAGCGCTGCAGCGGAGCTTGCTCTTAAAAGGATATTTGTTGATAATGTAGATGCAAGGAAAGGGGGTGCGAGTTTGACCGCACTGTCGAGTGCTTCCTCAAGAGGTCAGGGAGGTGCCGCATTTATAGACTTAGTGTCAGTTTTCTATTCCGTAAAAAACTTACATGACGTCAATGCGTTGCAGAGGAATGAACAATACAAAAACATAATAAAAAATAGATTCATAGAATATGAGGAGTGGAAGAAGATAAACAAAACAGATCTTAACAATAGGAGGGACATGCTTCTTCAATATCTAAAGAGTCAAGTCGCCGCTTATAAGATGTATAGAGATTGGGCCGCGGAGTCGCTTACGATACTTAAGAGAATAAATATGGTCGGAGTCAAAGACGCAGCTAGCTATGTAAAATCAAAAAGACCGGATATATTCGAGTCTTCTCAATTTTCCGTAGGGTTTATAGCAGCCAATTCCTTATACGTAAGAGACTATGACGTCGAGTATAAGAAAGTTTTTGGACAAAAGGGACCGGAGCTCCCAACAAAGGCAGTTCCAAAAACAAATGGTCCGCCAGTAACTCAAGGCCCACGCGAAGAAAGCAGATCGTTTTTATACAATCGTCTTAAGAAATATGGGCCAAAAGTCATAGCTGCAATAGAAGTGAACTTTGGATTTACAGAAAGTCAGTTTTTCCCGAAAGGAGTACCACAAGAGAGACCTCAATATCAGGGGGGGCTAAGCATAAACATACGTCCTTACTGCTTTACGCTAGACGAATGGTATCTGCTAAAAAAAGCCATAGAAGAAAAGATAAGTAAAACAGTGTTTGAGGGCGTAGATCAGGTTTCAGTTTCATCCCTTCAATCGATACAGAAAGATCTGGATGCTTATATTGCCGAGGCAGAGAAAAAAGAAGAAAAAGAAAAGGTTAAGTCAGCGCCTCAATTTGCTTTACTTGATATATACCAGTCTTTCAAAGATGATATAATGGGAATAAACAAATCATTATCTTTTTCTGGCGGCAGTGGTAACAAGGGGGAATTTAAACCAGACCACTATGAGATTGCGGTAAGCCATAAGCTATTCAGCAAAAGCAGAATGAAGGATGCCGTCGCGATAGGTCTTTTAGTTTCTAATTCCGATGCCGAATTAGCATATGAAGTATTCAAGGATAGGAAGAAATTACTATCACCGATTTCTAAATTTGACAATCCATTATTTTGATATGGTGAACAAAAAGGGTGAGATGCCGATAACGGAGATAGTTGCAATAATAATTGCAATAATTATGGTATTAGTCGGGGTTGCAATCGCCCTTTATTTTAGTAATGGGGGGAGCAGTATAGGGGCAGACATCTTTAGAGCTATCTCCTTTAGCTGGCTTTTTGGTAATGGATAAACACGGAGCTATAGAAGGAAGCATTTTTCTCTACATTATCCTACTTATAGTCGCAATTCTTCTAATAGTTATATTTTTAGAATTTTTTACTCCGTACAAGATTTCAAGTTTCATAGATTCATTTATAACCGCTGGATCACGTATTGGGGGCGGTGGCTATGCTTAATAAAAAGGGTATAGTCGATTATATATTATTGCTTATAATAATCATAATAATCTCGATAATACTGATCGTATTTTATCTCGTAATTTATGCAAACCCAGGTGGATTATTTCCAAGGATACCAAACCCATTTGGATAACTTATGAAAAGATTAAATAAACGCGGAGTTACGGAAGCAACGATATTTTATATAATAGCCATAGTGCTCGGGATAATTGTAGTAATTGTATATATAATTCTTGCAGGTCCGAGTGTTATTGTAAATAGCCTTACAAGCTTTTTTTCTAGTTTTGAGACGACATTGTCTGGTGGTTTTGGTCACGTTTAATTATTAATAGCCACGATGTAGAATAAACTAAAGGAGAGATAATAAGATTTTATGTTTACTTACAGTGAGTTCATCCGTATAAGAAGACAAGAACAGGAGGATTCCAGGACTCTTTCAAAGTTGACGAATGACATGCTCGCCTCAATGAAAGAATACATTGCGATAAATAAAAAATCGCTAGAAGAGGCAAATAAGATGGATGACGTAAAGAGGAGCGAAGAGATTTCTATCCAGATAAAAAATGCAATAAGTACACTTGATCAGCTCTTTACTGTAAGAATGGGAAAGATAGCAAATATGGCGGTGCTCGGCATAAATACAGAGCAAGCTAGAGGAAATATGACTTCACAGGAACTGATTTTTTTTGATAGTTTATTAAATCTAGTTAATGAACACAAAGGTAAGCTGCTTAAAGAGATAAAAGAAGTACCTCCGCAAGAACTTCAAAAAGTGGAAGAGGACTCAAATACGAATAAAATGGTGATAAAAGTCATAGCGGATGTACCGCGGTTCGTATGGAAAAACAACAAAACGTACGGACCATTCTCATTCCCAAATATCGTAGAGATAGATAGGGATGTAGCGGAAATTCTTATAAAGGGCGGAAAAGCAATAGGTGTCTGATGTTTATAAGGAGTGGCAAGCTTGAAGAGCGCGAGTATCAGAAAAACATATTTGAAAGCGCAAAGGACGTAAATACACTTGTAGTTATCCCAACGGGTTTAGGAAAGACAGTTATAAGTATAATGATAGCCGATTATAGACTTTCTCGGTATAGTAACTCACAGGTTTTGTTTTTGGCCCCCACTAAACCATTAATAAGTCAGCACTACAAAACATTTTACTCGATAATGGACATACCATTGGGCATGGTTAGTGGGGAGGTGCCTGCCGGGGAAAGAAAGAACGTCTATGAGGTTTCACGTATAGTGTTTGCTACGCCGCAGACAATAGAAAACGACTTAGACAAAAGAATACTAAATCTTTCAAAATTTAGTTTGCTTGTTGTCGATGAGGCACATCACACGATAGGGAACTACTCCTATGTAAAGATAGCAAAAGAATATATGGCGTCTGCACAGCATCCACTGATTATTGCACTTACCGCTTCTCCGGCTTCAGACCGCGAAAAAATAAGCGCGATATGTCAAAATTTAAGTATATCCAATGTAGAAATGCGTGCCGAAGATGACCCAGACGTAGCACGATATGTTAAATCTAAAGTCGTAGAGGAAATCAGGCTAAAGCTAACAAAAGAAATTGAAGAGATAGTCGTCAGATTGCAGCTATTTACGCAGGAGCAAATCGCGGCACTTCAGAACATCGGTTTGCTGAAGACAGCTTCTTTAAAAAAGATAAATCGCGTAACGATATTAATGCTGCAGAAAAGTCTGCAGGCAAGAATGTTGTCTGGAAAAAGGAATTTTTATACGATACGAGGGATAATAATAACTTCAAAACTCCTGAAATTATACCACGCAATGCTTTTAATTTCGACGCAAAGTATAGGTGCTTTCAATAGGTTTCTAAATAAGATACTAAAAGAAGGTACTTCAAAGACAGATAAAGAACTGGCAAAGTCAGCTGAGATACAGTGGATGTATAAAGAATCAAAGAGATTATTGGATGCGGGATTGGAGCATCCAAAACTCGCTAAATTGTCTAGAATACTATCAGAATCATTTTCTCCAGATCAACGTGCAATAATATTCACACAGTATAGGGATACCGTTGATGTTATATGCAATATGTTAAAAGGCGTCAAGGATATACGTCCAGTAAAATTTATAGGCCAAGGCAAAGGCGGATTATCGCAAAAAGAGCAGGTAGAAATAATAAGGGGTTTTGAAGAGGGCGTTTATAACGTGCTTGTATCAACCAGTGTAAGCGAAGAAGGAATTTCAATAAAAGGCGTTGACTTAGCGATATTTTATGAGACCATCCCCAGCGGCATACGTTCAATACAGCGGCGGGGCCGCGTTGGAAGATTCAATGCAGGGAAAATTTTTATCTTAATAACCGAAGGAACGAATGACGAGGGTTACTATTGGGCAGCAAAGCATAAAGAAAGCAGAATGAAGAAACTCATAAAGAAAATAAAATCAAATCCAGAGACGCTTAAAAATGACGGTACTTTAAATCCATTTGTATGAGGTTATAATCTATTAAACCTTGTATCTCATGCAGATAACGGTTTTTATCGCAATTCAATCAGCCGCATAGTAGAGTAAGCTGTGCCGTGCCACCCGCAGAATAATAAAAGCCCTTTACAGCCGTTGGCGAACCGGTCGTATTACACACAAACAGAACTTCATGGCGCCCTAACAACGAAACGTTTATTTGCAAAGTGCTTTCTCCGACCACGTAGCTGTTAATTCTGCCAGTTGTATTGTTGTAGAATGTATACGTAAGACCTGGGCTGCCACCGGACACTGCCAAACCATAATAGCATGGATTTGAAACTGTGCTTAGATTTGAAAAGCTTATCTGGCATTGACTTGGGTTAGTTGTTAGATTTGGGTTGATTCCGCCGGTATTTAAGAGTGAAAAATGGAAAACATTGGAAAGGATAAGGAATGCCAGTGCCATAAAGATAATTAATATTATAATGATTGCTACTTTCTCTATAGAGGTACTGCCTCTCTTTTTACTTATGATACCACTGCGCATATGTACATCTGATTTCTACCTAAGAAATTTTCATTGTATTTTCCTTCAACGTATGATGGAAGCGTCTCGAAAAAAGTGAGAAGGGAACTGGCGCACTGCGACAGTCCACTTGTCGTGAGTGCAGCGGTACTAAATGCATTGATGGCAGGAGTGTCTATATAATCGTTACACTGCTGATTGCTTGCACAACGTCCAAATAGATAACCAGCAGAGATTGTGGCACTAGTAGTTATAATCCCGGGGCGTATACTTCCATACGCAGATTTTACACCTAATGCACTATATGCCGCTAAAGCCCTGGTGCATTCATATTCTATACCCGAGGCAGGATAATTATTGTACCAATTTGCAGGTGCACATTCAGACGGTAGACTTATCTGGTTTGGCGGCATCCTAGAACCGACCAGGCTATTCAAAAACAGCACATACAGCTGCGCTTTGTTTATGCTCAGGTTCGAGTTTGGATTTACACTCTCACTCAAACCGCTAGTTTTATTTTTATAGGTAAATATCGTATTAGTTCCGGGAGCGAGGTAATCGGCATAAGTAATATTTATTGTTGAGTTTGTATTTACAGCCTCTGTGAGCGTACACCCTTGTGGGGGCAAAAACGAATCAGAGCTACTTTCATAAGCGACATTGCAGTTATACACCCCATTCAAGTTTTTTTGACAGAAATTTGTATAAGACTTTACACAATTTCCAATTTGTCCAGTCGCATTTACACAGTTCAAAGTACTAGTGTCAAGGCTGCATCCAGTCGAACATAAATATGCGCTCACATTATTATCCGCCGTTGTAGCAACGTTTGGATTATACAGCGGTATACTTTGTAATTGATATCCGCTGTAAACTGGGCTATAGCCTTGCTGTCCCACACAATCAAAATAATTATTTGTATATAGTGTACATTCAGTTGGCTGACTTGTATCACATGAGAATCCCTGCTGATAATTCGGACATGATTGCTGTGCAGTGTGATTTATACAGCTTACTTGTTTTGTGTATATTGCACTGCGCATGTATTGCGTTAGATTATAAAACGTTACGTTTTGATCCAAGTTTAGGCTGATTACGCTGCACAGTCCTGGACTATTCGGTAAAACGACTAAGTTTCCAGCCCCACCATACTGGTACCAGCAATTTGACATAGCATCCGTCAAGCCGCTAAATGCCTGCCCGCTCGTCGAGCTCGCAGAATATGCTTGTAATGCCGGTGAACACCCAAGGAGGGGAGGCGCAATCCCTAGGTTAGTTAACGTGCTGGATATGCAGAAAAAGTTTGTCAAACATAGGTTTTGATAGAAAAAGTTACTTATCTGTGAACTAATATAACATGAAGATGAATTAGTAAAACCAAAGCCGAATAGCAAGAAATACGCAAATACCAAAACTATTACAAATATAAATATAACAAAAAGGATTATAAACGCAAAACTCTCACCAGCGGTTTCCGCCATAATTTAATCTTAATACTCCAAAGTATAAAAAGAGTATTTAGCTAAGACGAGCCGTTTACTATACAGACAAATACACGACTCTGGCTAAGCATCATTGGCGTTATCAATTTTCCGCAGAATGCAATTACATAATCTGCACCCGTACAAGCGCCTAAATTTTCATAAGCGGGGTTATTCGAAATAGGTGATCCAGGCGAACTTATTGAACTGACTGGGTAGTATACCTCTGGAACATAGGGGGTTGATGAATCGCACTGTGACTGGCTGATATTCGGCTGATCGAATCTAGATACGTAGTTGCACTGCTTTGCAAAATTAAGTTGGCATTTCGATTGGGTAAAAGTACCATTATATCCAAAATATTCAATCATATATCTAGAACCATTGAATAATTTGGAATTTGCATTAGCGTAGGCCGCCTCATTATTGCTACCATTTGTCATGAAGACTATCTGCAATGGGTCCCCATTGCTATTCGGGTAGTTGTTATCGATATAATTTATTATATCACCGTAATCACTTACATTGCCGGGCGCTTCGGAGTTATATACAACACCCGAATAGCACTCAAAGACCCAGTTAAGATTGGAGTCCAGTATTTGCGTGCCTATATTTGCGTTCGCACCTTGAAATAAACTAAAACAGGACGAAGCTTTGGAATAAATTTGTTGAGCTAGCGTTGCAGTGTTCTGCCCATTTATATTCGAGGCCTGTTCACATGATGCTTGCACTGAAGATGCACTTATATAATTAATTGATTTGCCGAGTGCCAGTGGTTGTCCAAGAACCGGAGAGGCAAAATCTAATATGGCATACACATAATTTGTCGCGCTAGCTTCCGCAAACGCAAAGAAACACTTTCCACCGAAGCTAGCAGCACCTATCGAAGTAATAAACGAAACACTAAAGATGAATAGGATTACAGCGGCTATAACTATTATTATCAGAGACACTATTACGAGAAGGATTCCCTGTTCCATTATGCGCCAGCTCCGAAAAGATTAGAAAAGAATACAAATGGAGAGGTATTGTGCGAACTAGCATAATACAATAGATAAATTATCAGTATTGCAACTACGGCAGTTGCGATAACAATTATCATCCACACGATACGCCACTCTACACTCCCTTTTTTATTCATAAAGTTTATTGACCTTGACATATCGAGCAGTATATGGGATTATCTCCGCTTATACAACTTGGGTTGCTTGTGTCGCAGCCTTCTATTACTGTTGCATTATTAGCGGCCAGCGTACTTTTATCACAGCTAAATAACGTTGCCGTATTTGAAGGACTAAGATCCTTACAATTTTGTAATATCGTCGATGGAGGAGAAGCAATGCAATTTGCAACGGCGATCGGATTACCTTGTCCATTTGTGTAATATGTATAGTAACACCAGTGCCTTATACAAGTCTGATTTGCCAGGGAAAGACTATAGCAGGCGTCCGTAAGATAACATCTGAACAGCGCAGTTCCTTCCAGTCTATTCGAGTAAGGTGACCCATACTCCGCCGCCGTAAATTGGTTATCAATAATCCCATTATTATTACAGCCTACTGGAAAAGCTGCAGAAAAATTTTGATAGAATACGAAGAAGATTACTAGGGCTATTATCAGCGAAAAAACTACTTCATACCAAATGAACTCTTCCGTGTTTTCGGACATATAATATTATTATTTCCTATGCAATTTAAGGCTAATACACCCCGAAATAACGGTTTAACAACACGCACGTCTAGTGAAGCACGAAACCACATGCAAGAGCTTTGTAGTAGTTAACTTTAGAAAACGATGGCGCGCGTTCAAATCAATTAACGGCATTGTTGGCTTTCATTATTATTTCGAACCATTTATATTGACCGTTCTCCGCAAGAAAATATGAACCTAACACTTTAGCATTTCGGTAGACTCTAAGTGCACGGTTTTCAGCTATGTCCTTCTTGCTAGCCGCCAGATTAAAATACAGACCGGTCTTACTTGGCTTTCTTGCGTGTACTGGTCTTGGTCTGCGGAAGCTTCCCTTTGCGACCTTAACCCTTACTATTAAGTACCCCTGTTTTGCATGATATCCTATCTCCTTTGCTCTCGTAAGGCGCGTTGGTCTATCCACTCGAGATACTATAGATGATTTTTCCAAAGTATTCAGAATCGCCCTTCTTGCAGCTTTGTTCTTTAAAGTAAGCCGCTCATTTTTTCTGATATATTTATAAGCACCCATAAAGCTAAAATATGGATTCGCAGGTATAAATATCTTAATATCTAACTGGATATATCTATCAGCTGAAACTGCCGCTTACGGATCCAACTATTTGTATATTTGGTTTGATTGAAGTATTCGCCGGAGAATAAACAATTTGTATGTTAGCAGAGTAGGGAGAGGACAATCTTAGTGACACGTTGCACTCCTCATATCCAAGGGCAGGTACGTAAATTGCCGTGCAAACGCCGGTTTTATTTAAACCGGATGCAAGGAAATATACCGCATTTATGTTTATGTTCTCATTTAATAGATTCTGAAACTTTATGAAGTATAATGTGCCGGGGCTGTAGTAACCCTGCTGTACGATGCGGAGACCGGAAAAACCAGAATATGTTGAGGAGGGACCGGCAGAGACTACGCCAGGATAAAACATAAAAACCAATGCCAGTGCTATCGCTATAATTATAAGGGCTATGCTATATCCGAGTAAAAGCTCTAGCGTTGCTTGGCCTCTTTGCATAAGCAATCTTATAAGTTGAAATATTTATATCTAGTATTTCACTTAGCCCCCAGAGGGAGTTGAACCCTCGTCGCATGATTACGAATCAGGCACTCTACCGCTGAGCTATAGGGGCTGCGTATATTTCAAATTCGCAATAGGGTATTCTTTTTGTAAAATTTAAACTATTCCTTTTTAATTATTTATAAGCTCGACAAAACTACTCAAAGTAGACGTTTTTATCCATTTTTTTGTTGTAAGCGTTTTGGCTTACTGTATGCCCGCGTACGGCGAAACTTTTGCCGCAAAAGAAACACACGACTCTATTTGTAGAGCTAGTGCGACGATATTTTCCGCAATGTGGACATTTGACTATGCAATCGTACGTATTAATCGCCTCCAATAAGCGAGTCTGCCACACTTATGAACGCCTTTGCTGCGGGATTTTTCTTTTTATACCACACTATCGGTATACCTGCCCTAAGTGCTTCAAATACGGCAAGATCTTCGGGGATTTCCCACAACCACCCGGCTCCTACGACGTTATCGAACTCTATTTTGTTCATATGTGCATCCGATCTTTTATTTATACGGTTTATTATCAGACCACGCACGTTCACGCCGGCTAAAGCGCTTTCCTCGGTGAGTTTTTTTGCTTCTATAGCAGAAGTTATGTCTGGAGTAGAAACTATAATTATCTCTGCTGCTCCGATAAGTTTAACAAAGTTGACGCTTTCCGCTGGTTTTGAGTCGATTATTATAAAGTCATAGGCGTCGGACAGTTTGTTTATCTGATGGAATAGATTTATTACTTTATACTTCGCGTTTGCATCGCCGCGTTTTTTAAACACCCTGGAGGGGAGTATGTGCAAATTAGGGCTGCTAGTTTTGTATATAGCTTCATTTACATGTACTAAATTACTTAATACGTCCTCTAAAGAATACTTGTATCCGACAATACCATAATACACTGCGATGTGTGGGGTATCTACATTCGCATCAATTAGCAGGACTCTTTTTCCCATGTCTGCTATGGCTGCGGCTAAATTAGCAGATACTGTTGTTTTTCCAACGCCGCCTTTCTGGCTCATAATTACGATTGTCTTTGCTGCCATGGTACAGGATAATACAGATAAAAGTATGGTATTGCTCTAATAAATATACTCATGGTAAGGGTTATGGAGGAACAGCTGCAAAAGTGTCATATTTGTGGGAGGAGCGCTTACTTTTATTCTACTTATCTTAAATATTATCTGTGTAAGAAACATCTAGAGCGAATGTTAATAAAAAGAACCAGGGGCGCTGTAATCTCTAAAGGATACAAACGACGCGCCTTTAAGCTAATTAACGATGGCTCTAGTGCTTACAAACTAAATGCATTTTTATTTAAAGCCGATAAAAAAAGTATAATCTCCTTGAGAAACAATACTCTTGAGGATTTTGCTCTAGCAGTACTTGAATATTTCATTTCCAAAAACAAGCCGAAGCTGAAGATAGGATCAACTAAGTTTTTCAACCCTCTTTATACAACCTCAGAAGATGAAATAATCGCCTTTTTGAAATCCAAAAATGAAAAAGCGGATCTAAAGCCAAGAACCGACAGGGAGAAGTACTTATTACAGTTCATGAGGGACATAGAAAAAAGACGACCGGGCTCGATGCTGTCAGCGGTGCGGATTGGTGAGAAGATAAGGATAATCTAAACTTGCTTTAGACCGCGCGTGTATAATACTTCTTTTCTGTAGTATGCCCCCAGCTGAATTTACCCTCCTCCATCACCTTATCAACTGCTACTTCGCCTCTTTTAAGGGCGATGTATAAGTAATGATAAACAAGGCGTTTTGACAAATGTGGATACTTCTCCCTTAAAAGATTGTATATCTGGTATCCGGTTAGTCTATTTCCCGTAAGCGAATTTATTATATCGGAAAAAAGTTCTTCATTTATTTTCTTTACCATATTCAATCACCTGCACACCGGTGCAACGTTTTTTATTGATAGGCAGATATAATTCATTATTTGTTGATATGCGGTTGTATAATCTTGAAACCCACCTATTTTATAATATTGTGTATAAAGACCACCGAGGAATAAAAAGGGTATACGCCCACTCGAAAGAGATTCAAATATATTGGCTGCACCGACAGGTGCAAAAATAGATGATTGGTTCTGGTTATACGCCGTTATATTGAAGTCATAAGCGCAAAAGTAAGGGCTGAGGAAAGAATCACCATTCCACACTCCTATAAATTCTGATGTAGCATTTCTGAAAGCCGCGTATTCAAGAGAACAACTTGGGCAGTTATTGCCATAAAAGAATATCATAGTTGATTTATTTTGCGAACAAAGACCGGAAACATTTACATAGGTTTGTTTAAACGAATAAACGCCATTTAGAGAACTTATTTCTTCAAACAATAGGAAACTAAATACCGCAAGTATCACGATTATTATCAGATAAATATACGCGTATTTTTTAAGACGTTCCTTGTACATAGAATGAGATATTAAGCCCCTTTGTATTGTTTTCTGCACACGAGTTTGAACTATCGTTTATACAAATGTTTTTTACATTGGCATTTAGCCCGCTATATAAAAAAGAATAATTTTGGGATTTAAAATTCTGAACACTTGCAATCAGATTAAATATTTGCAAGCCGTTGCTGCAGGCAGATTTAAACGGGTACGCAAATGTATGATACTGAAAAGGCACGTCGATATAAAATTGGCTCGTTAATACGCTGCCATTTTGTAGGTCAAAAATATACTGTGGTATCGGCTTTAGGTCAATAAGGGCATTTGCTAATGCAGCTTGCGAGTAATTGACTGCGTTTAAGTCGTTGAAATCATAAGAAAGCGGTGCATAAAAGGAATCTGTCGATGCATTGCTTTTATTAAGCGCTAAGTATGATGTATCCATTAATGTTTTTGTTTCATTATAGATTCCGTATACAAGAGTATAATTTGCGTACTTCATAATAAAATCGAACAGCTCAGACTTTATCGAAGAACAGCCGGATGGTTTCCCATCTATATTACATAATGTATAAGCCCCCACATAAGAAACGAATGTTTTATAATCCGTATAAGCCGTTTCATTTTGTGTTATTAGGACGGGTGGCACGTTTCCAGCTACAGGAATAATACCATAGCTGCAATCTACAATCATTTCATTTGAATTAGATACTTGGTAATATTGAGCCAGCAGTGTTTCATTGCTGAAATTGTACTCATTAAGAAAATTTTCTAGTCTCGCGGCATTCAATGCATTCAAAGCGTACATAGTCTGGTTGTTTTGTGTCAAGCCGATATTTGTCACGGGAACTTGGTAGGTATAGAGCATCGCCGTGAAAATAGCAACTAAAATTAGGACAGTTAAAAGTAATATCGTGTATCTAGAACTCATATCTTCTTATCATCTCTTATTGTTTTTGCCAATACATCGGGATTAGTTGTTATCTTTCTTACGCCTGCAATTTCATATGGATCAACGTCTTTTCCGAATAATTTTATTTTGAAATGGTTGTTAGCATCCTGTACTATGGCCCAACTGTTTATATTATTATATGAGTTAACAACGCGTTTTATTATTCCTGCCATGTCGAATAGTATTACTGGGTCTGCGGCAGAAAAGGGGATGTGCTTTTTTGGAGCAATTATCAACTCAAAATTATATTTTGGTGCAAATGGTACGTATATAATAAAATGCTCAGTCTTGTAAACTTCACGGTTGCCAGTATTTTTGATTGATTCGCACTCAAAGCACGTTTTACTCTCTTTTTTAGGGACAGGCAACACAAGCAGATCGAAATACCCATGCGCGTTCATTTCGCGTTTTATTACTAAGTTTTGCCCGAGATCATATTTTTCTATGTATATCGTCTGTTCTACAAGTATCATCAACAATTTTTCTATATCATCTTGGATGTAGGTTTTGAATGCGTCTTTATGGTTTTCGTCGTCTACGATTATTTCTTCATAGCCGTGTGCATTTGAAGATTTGAATATCTCTCCAGAAAGCTCGAATTTTGACGTTTGCACGTCGTCTTTTATCTCGTATATTCTTGCAAAACCGTGTTTAAAAGGCACAGATTCGCGTGCTTTTTCCTTTTCTATGCACGCTTTACACGCGGGATCTTCCTTAGTTACAAGAGTGAATGACAATGATTCTGGATCTAATCTGAATTCATTCATACAGTCCCCTTTATTGTGCTTATGATTTGTGCATATGCTGGTCTTGTTATAAGTAATCCAATCAGCGAAGCCAGTATGGTTGTAAGGGCAAAACCAGTGAAGAGGCTTGCTGTAGAGAATAGCAATGGGAACATTATCGCTGAAAATGAGAAGAAAGAAGCGAATATTATGAAGAATGCCCTCTTTACTCTTCTCTTTATAGTTGCATACTCGAGTTGCGAAGAACCGCGGATTATCTCATCGGTTATTATTATCTGGTCATCTACAGATATCCCTATACTAGCTATTATACCGGCTATGCTTGGGATATCAAGGGTCCAGTTAATAAGCGCAGCAACGCCTATTACTATGATAATTTCTGCCACGCTGGTTATGAGTATAATCGAAGAAATCCTGTAATCTCTGTATCTTAAAAACATCACAACCGCTACTGCCAAGAAAGCAACCAGTAACAATAGGTATATTTGATTTATGAACTGCGACCCTGCAGTAGGAGAAACTGACTGGATGGATATTATCTTTATCGGAGTAGGCAGGCTTCCACTCTCGAAAACCGATTGAAGCGTTTTCATTTGGTTGAGTGACTGTTGATAAGTTTGGGCAGAACCGGTTATCTGTATATCCTGCTGCGCCTGACCTCTTAAATCAGAGGATATAGATAATGAAGACATCTGCTTGCCATTCAAGTAAAGGACTATCGGCTCATTAAGATAACCGCCTGCACCTATAGATAAGTTCTTCGTTGCGCTGGCAAAATTGAGTGCCGCCTGTCTGCTAAGTTCGATGCCAAAGCTGAACTGGTAAACTCCGTTTTGAGAAGCGGGCAGTATTGCACCGCCGTATGGGCAGCTAGATGTAAGACAAACAGTTAATATGCCTTCACTCTTATTGGTGCTATTAAATACAGTGTTGTTTCCGATTTTAGCATAGAATAATCCCTGGTTTTGGATCAGTGAAAGCGCCTGACTTTCGCCTACGTTTGGCATGCTTATCATTATATATGAGTTTTGTGAAAGTGTCTGTATCACACTTACAGAAATACCACTAAGGCCGAAGGTGTTCAAGCGGGTAGATAATACGGTTTGCAAATTATTTATTGTAGATGAATTTGTTTTAGTCGTATTCGGCGCAACCAGTATTTGTGTTCCTCCGATTATATCCAAGCCATAGTCTAGGTTTGTAAATGACACATCCTGTACTTGTATAAGGGTAGCATTCAACGGGGTGGTTTTAGTTATCAGTAAAGTAACCGTAGAATGATCGTATACATAAGGGAAAAGTTCATTTTCATAACCAATAGTCACGGTACTGTTGATACGTGCAGTTGAATTTAGTACGGAATAAAATTGTTGCGTATTTGTGATTTGCACGCCATCAATGGACGTTATTATCGAATTTATCCCGAGACTCGTAGAGCCAAGCGCGCTTAGATTACCCAGATAAGAATTCGAAGCGAGGTATATTACTTTAGCGCCATTAACTCCAGTTACATTTGGCTGGATAGCTAGAACGGCTATTGCAATAGCCGCAATCATCACTAAAACTCTCCAATTCTTCAGTAAACTTTTAGTTTCGCTCATATGTTTTTGTTCTGAGTTGGCTTACTAATCTCTTCGTGGTACCCTATTCCGGCAAGTTGAATGGATCCGTTCAGTATCCACACCGAAAAATCGTCAAACAGGACACCAAATACGAGTATTATCGCGATATTCTGTATAAGAGAATTGGTTGTCCCGAAAAATAGGACAATAAACGTCACAAACGCCGCAGCATCCATGGTTAGCGAGGTCTTTATCGTGTGCAGCAAGCGATATTTCATGTTAGCTTCCTCTCTTTTAAGGATATTGGTAGCTAGTATTATGTTTCTGTCAGCGGAATAGCCCATTATCATCAGTATTCCTGCTATGGATGCCGTAGAAAAGCTTATACCCAGCAAGTCTAACAGCCCGACAACGTTTATCACATCACTTATTATACTTATTACATTCGAGAACGCTTGGGATAAATTCCTAAAATAAAATAGCGATACGATTGCGACCAAGATAAATGCGGCCCCTAAGAGAATCAGCGAGTCATAAAGCGCCCCCTGCGCAATCGTAGCACTGACATAATCTATGTTAGAATTCGCGGAAGTTACTGGCATGGCGAAAAGTTTTGATACCGCATTCGTAAACTGGGTTGTATTTACATTTATACCCGCAGTTATCGCATATCCTGTGATAGCGTTGGAGAACTGTGCATGAAGCACAGACACAGATACGGGACTGTTAAGTGCAGTTGAAAGATTACTGGTTATAAGTGAAGCCGAAACGCTGTGATTAGTATTTAATGTCAGCGATATTCCCCCCGCAAGCGACAGATCCTCGTTTACGACTTCACCATGTGTATAATAATGGTAGCCTATAGACGCAGCAAAGAAGATTATGAAGGCTATTGGGATGAAGATCATTTTTCGGTAGTTTTTAAGGTAATAATCCACTAACCGCTCAATCGACCTATTCAAATATTTTCTCACGTTTTGCATTGATATCTATAGAAGCGAAAGTTTTAATACTATTAAAAGTTTTATGCCGACATTGTAAATCCCCAAATATCTAAGCTAAGCTTACGGTATTGTAAAGTCGACGTAGTTTATCGGGGTAAAGGCTCTTTATGTTGTTGTATGCAGCAATTATTGCGCTTTTCATTTTATTCCGCCGTTCATCATTTATACCCGGTCCCTTAATCAATCCATCAAGCATCAAAGGGTTTAGACTTTTTGGCAGATAAGCATAAAGATCATCCCTCAGAAGGTAAAGATTATGTGCATTTATCGTCCCAGAGTATGCGAGTTTCTTTGCTATAGGCCCATAAACAGACTTAAACTCGTCAATAACGCACGCAAGATCGTCTCCTTCCAGTCCCCGCGAATCCAGCGCTATGGAGACTCTTATTTCATCGGCTTCTTTTATGATATCATTTAAAAATTTATTCTCCGCTATTCTATTTATCGTCTTGCTTTTTCTGTAAATATTTTTTAACCTATCCCAAAACTTGGCAGCATTTATAGACTCGACCTCGACGAGTTCGCATACTCTTTTATTATTTTCTAGATACACTAGTGCAAGATCCACAGACCAACCGGCATAATATTTTTCTTTTTTCTTGTTATTCGAGTATCGGCTAGTCTTTTTGCATTTCTTTTGACATATGAACCTTAATTCGTATTCCATTTCAACATCCTCTAGATTTTTTGTATCATTTAAGTAAGCAAACAATGAAAGTTGCATAAGTTTATGTTTTATCGATGGACCGCCGCCCCTAGGTACTAGAGCATCAACGAGAAGCGCATCCAAATTCTTATCTTTTGGGGATGGGGACATACTGTTTATACTTAGTATAGAATAGATACTATATTAATATGTATAAATTACTATTTCCTATGCGAAGCCAGTTTTCTATTGAATTCGTAATAGATGTTAGCTTTATACTTGTTATAATCGCTTTTTTGATAGTTTTTTTTGTGTCGTTTTCCAATACACATTCTAGTGCTTCATCAATGAGTAACATATGCGTCCAGATAGCTAATGGAATAAACACCGTCGTTGCATCCGGCGGTTTACAGGTTGTATCTTACATACCTTTGCTCAACAACACCGCATTTCAGAATTACAACATAAGTGTATCTGATGGCGTTATAGTTATCTATCTTTTAAGCTCCAATGGGGTACCAGCAGCACTAATATCAAACACAAATGTCGTGTCGTGCGGAGCAAACACGTTAGCAACAGCAAATGAATCGTTTGGTCTTTCAAATCTGGCGATATACCAGAATAATAGTGCAGTGGAATTAGCATATCTCTATGGAAATTACACAAACAGTGCTTACCCATTAAATGTTCATGGCGGCGGTTTCAGCGGTAATACGAGTCTTTATTTAGTATATCCTAACCAGGCGCGAAGGCTGTTAGCTTACGAGACATCGCCTTTTTCTTACAATAGCGCCATTCTTATAGAGGGCTTGCCCACAGGGAATTACCAATTTTACGCCAGCGAATTATCTAATTCGGCCGTAGCAGTCTCATTGCCTTTTTCCAAGACATAATTCGCAAGCAGCATTGAGGTGCGCCTTTAGTTCCGAAAATTCCCAACTCCGATGAGTTATGCACGCGCATAAAAGAATAGCTTTAAATACTAAAAAAACAACTTAACCTCATGAAAAGAAAAGCACAGTCAGCATTGGAATACATGATGACATATGGCTGGGCCATATTGATCATCGTGATTGTAGCTGCCGTTCTGTACTCAATGGGCATTTTCTCGCCATCTAGCAGTACTGGACCTACGGTGACGGGTTTCACACCTTTTACGGTAAGTGGGCAGACCTGTAATAGTAGCGGTCTTTTCCTTAGTGTGGTACTGGGTGGATTACCGAGCGGTGCAACCACTGCTACGATAACCCAAGCAGTGTTAACGCCCAATACAGGTATTTCCGCTGCAGGTACAGCGAAGGGTATATTTACGGCAAATACTGTTGTAGCGACCGCCGCTGCCGGCGTTGGTTGGTTTCAGGGTGCAGATTGTACTCTAAATAGTCATTACAGTGCAAGTATAGTTATAAACTATACATACACTAACGGTGGCTTAGGGAGTACTCAAGGAACTGCTAGGGGTACGGTATCAGGAACAGGTACATAAACACGATTTTTTTGTTTTTAGCCTTTTATTTTTGAAGGCATTTGTTTCCTTTGGTTATATAATTTAATAATTTTAAATTATCTTAATAGTGTTCTAAGTGGCAAATTAATTTAAAGTACTTTAAAATTTTCCCGCTGATTCTAAATGGTCATCGATTCGCTTTTTTCGTGCATGAATTGCTCTAGATAATATTTACTGCCAGTGCCTTTACCCGTTAGCCCGCTTCCTTTCCAGCCGACGAAGCTGTGCACGCCGACGATTGCACCGGTAGTAGCGCCTATCTCTCTATTGGAGTACATAACGCCGGATTCAACTTTTTCAAAGAATCTTTTGATTTCACTATGTTCCTGGCTATAGACGCCAGCAGTCAGTCCATAATCGACATCGTTAGCCATTTTAATGGCGTCATCAAAGCGTTTGTAAGTAGAAATCAAAAGGATCGGCACGAAAAGTTCCTCTTTCAAAAGCTTGTTTCCTTTTTCGATTTGTGCTATCGTAGGTTCAACGTACAAGTCGCTAAGTCCGTTTTTAACCCTATGCCCCCCGCATAAAACTTTTCCCATTCTTTTTATCTCATCTAACGCATAATCATATTTATTGACGGCGTCGGCGCTGATGAGTGGACCGAGATACACTTCCTTCAACAGGGGATTGCCGATGCGTAATTTTTTAGCATAGGCTGTAAGTTTTGCTAGCAAGGCATCCTTTATGGTTTCATCAATCAGCAATCGCGATGCTGCACTGCACTTTTGGCCACAATACCCGAAAGCAGAGCTTATAATGCCTTTGGTAGCTATATCTAAATCGGCATGCTTCGAGACTATCACCGGATTTTTTCCGCCCATTTCAACAACAAACACTTTTTGGCTGCCCGCTTCATAACTGGCTTTTATCATACTCATTCCGACGGCTCTTGAGCCGGTAAACGCTATGCCTTTTATCTTTGGATTGTTAACAAACTCCTGTCCTATTTCAGATCCCGGACCGGTAATGTAATTGAATGCTCCTGCTGGAAGACCGGCATCTCTTAAAATCTCGAATATTTTTAGACCAGTAAGCATAGTCATATTAGACGATGATGACGGTTTGAATACGACGGTATTTCCTGTTATTAGGGCGCCGGTACTCATGCCGATAGATATCGAGATCGGAAAATTGAACGGGGCTATCACGCCGAATGCCCCATATGGTTTCATCTCTATCTTTACCTTTTCTGTTCTTCCTGGAGCACCCTGAAATCCAGGGTTCTTAGTCTGCTTATCCGCGGCTTTAAAACTGTTTTTAGTTACGTAGCCTCGATTCTTTAGCATTAAATAAGAGTAGTAGCGCAGGAAATCGATCCCTTCATCGACCTCCCCTACTGATTCGTACCTAGTTTTACCGTTTTCTATACTCATTATTGCAGATACTAAAAACTTTTCCTTGGATAGAATATCCGCGGCTTTTTCAAATATGCTTACACGCTTTTTGTAATCAAGAGAACTCCATGATTCAAAAGCATTGTCTGCAGCGTCTATTGCTTCCTTTGCTAGAGTTCTGTCGCCTTTTTGGAAAGTGCCTATGATTATTCCGTTTATAGGAGAACGTTCCACTAATTTATCTTTGGAGGTTCTAGGTTCCCCGTTTATGTAAATCGGGAACTCTTTGCCAAGAATGCTTGCCTCAGTGGTTTTAACAGCGTCATTGAAAAGTCGGTCAAACTCATCTTCGCGGTTTTCTGTTAGAAATTTTCTGTAAGTAGCTTCATTTTCAAAGGATTCCATTATAATTATAAATCGTCGTAGAATTAAACTTTAAGTACATCGAATACGAAAGGAATTTCCATATACATGCCATTATAATAAACTATTGGTCAATCACAAACAGATAAATGTTATGAGTTGCATGATATTACTATGGTTTCTCCACAGAAAGCATGGGACATGATAAATAGATATCTCGTGCCGGGTGGTTACGATCTTATATTAGACATAAAAAAAAGCAAAGGCCTTAAGCTGCATGACCTTAAAAAAGATAGAATGTTTCTAGATTTCTTCGGGTTCTTTGCTAGTTCTCCGCTTGGAATGAACCATCCCAAGTTGTTTGATAAAGAATTCTTGGAGAAGCTTAAGTATGCCTCGCTAAATAAAGTGACGAACAGCGATATATATACTATTGAGATGGCCGAGTTCATAGACGAGACGTTAAAGATAGCGCCGGAATGGACTGAACACTTGTTTTTCATAGACGGGGGCGCGCTAGCCGTCGAGAATGCGTTAAAGGTCGCATTTGATTATAAAGTCAGGAAGAATTTTGCTAAGGGACACAAAGACGAGGTCGGAAGCAAAATAATACATCTTAAGGAATCGTTCCACGGAAGGAGCGGATACACGCTTTCGTTGACCAATACGTTTGATCCTAGAAAGACAGAATATTACCCAAAATTTGATTGGCCTCGGGTCACAAACCCAAAGATAATTTTCCCTCTGGAAGAAAATATAAAAACTGTCGAGGAGAGCGAAAAGCAGAGCCTATCAGAGATACGGGGAGCAATAAACAGACACGGCGATGATATAGCGGCTTTCATAATGGAGCCGATTCAGGCGGAGGGCGGCGACAATTACTTTAGACCGGAATTCTTCAAGGCGGTGCGCGAGCTGACTGAAAAGAACGATATCCTGTTCATATTAGATGAAGTGCAAAGCGGGATGGGGATAACCGGAAAATGGTGGGCTTACCAGCACTTTGGTATCGAGCCAGACATCATCGCGTTCAGCAAGAAAATGCAGGCGGGGGGCATAATGGTCAGCGCCAAAATAGACGAGGAAAAAGACAACGTGTTTCATATGGAGAGCAGGATAAACTCTACCTGGGGAGGTAACATAGCCGACATGGTAAGAGCAACAAAGATCATACAGATAATGTGGGAGGACAAGTTGGTCGACAACAGTAAAAAGGTAGGAGAATATCTTCTAAAGAGACTTAAGGAACTGGAAGCGGATAAGCCGGATTTTTTCTCTCAGGCGCGCGGAAAAGGACTTATGTGCGCTATAGATATCAAAGACACAGCAACTCGCGACAATTACCACAAGGAACTGTTTAAGAACGGACTGCTTGCATTAAAGTGCGGGTCTAAAGGGATAAGGTTCAGGCCGCCATTGATATGTACTAAAGAGGATGTTGATGGATGCATTGAGATCCTTAATAAATCGGTTATCCGGTAATTCGGAGGTAGCAAGCAGCGCACATTCTGAGAATTAGCAGCTATTAAGTACGTTGGGTCATTTTATCGTAAACTTTAAGAACTGGCTTTCCATTATTCACATGTGCCCCGATAGTCTAGCGGCCAAGGACATCGCCCTTTCGAGGCGATGACCCGGGTTCAAATCCCGGTCGGGGCAGTATGATTTTAAGACGGCCTTCTTCTTATCTAAGGTTTGTCATACCTTTCATAGCTGCACTGACGATATTGCTATTTTTTATTGCACGTGAATCTCCCTTCAAGGACGTGAAGGCGAAATTAGATTATATTGGTGCCGTTTGGTTAGGGATAGCGCTGGCGATGGTTGCGTTCTTGGCGATATCATACGAGGTGGAGAGTCCCTCGCCGAGTGGTTTCGGTTTTGACATTTTAACGACGGGTCTTTATGTTTTGCCATTAGCGATAGCCATATTAGTCGTTGCTTATCCGATAGGGATACTGATATCCAAATATGGGGTCAAAAGTTTTCTTGTTATAGGTTCTATACTAGGTATAATGGGTTTTCTGTTCTTATCGACAGCGACTACTGCTGTGCAGATAGCAGAATATCTAGTCGTAGCCGCGGCTGGACTCGGCGTGCTTCAAGTAGCGACGCAGAATCTGCTGGTGTTGTCAGTCAATCCTCACGAGATGGGCCTTGCGACGTCCCTGAATGGTGTTTTTAGGAATCTTGGCGCAAGCATAGGGGCCCCGATTAGCGGTTCGATGTTATCGACTTTCACGGCTACTTACTTAATTCATGGGCTCTCGATTTCCCTGCCAGCAAGGGCGGCTTTTCAGTATCCCTTCTATTTTGCGACGATTGGTTTTGTCGTGGTTTTAGCGCTGTCTTTTCTTACTAAGGAAGTCATAGACCATAAAAATGCAGCGTCTTCGTTAGCGAAGCATCAAAGGTTTTGGTAGTGTTTTGTCATAATCCTTAAATTGTTAATAGTATTTTATGTCCTAGAAAGAGCAATCACCTGACATCCTTGCTTATTATTGAAAAATATGCCAGGAAGGCTATTGCAATTACAGAGAAGATTATAGACACCGCGGTTATGCTTGTCGCTATCACGGTAAAGCCCGCAATAAGTATTCCAACAAATCCTCCCGCGTCATAGCTTATCGTTTCAAAAACGTAAAATTCCGCGATGTCTTTCCTGTCTTTCTCCAGGATGTATCCCGACAGTGCGAGGTAAGCTATAGATATCGAAAGGCTTGCGAAAAGCAATAAAATCAGTATGTAAGCGCTGAAACCTAAGAGGAGGGAGGTAGACAGCATAACTATCACTGATAGCCCCACGGAGGACATTATTATTCTTCTCTTGTTGTTTCGCTTGTATACCCGGCTAGCCAAAAGGCTCCCAAAACCGAATGGCAGGCAGATAACACCGTATATTATCCCTCCGTAAAATATGTCGGCTGACCTTATGGTGATTATCAGTGGCACCAGTAGCCACACCCCCCATTCGAAAAAGCCGAATACGAATGAAAATATCGAAAGCCCGGTCAAGAAATGCCTGAATTTTTTATATAAGCTGCGTTCTTCCTTCAGAATTTTATAAGCATACCTGCGCTTCTTTATTGACGAAGTGTTTAACGGTTGCAGGTACTTAATGAAGAGCGCGAGGGCCAGCAATAATAGGGTCGAGATGAAAGCGAGCAGGTACCATATGTCATAATACTGGAACAGGAAGCCACCGGCAGTGGCGCCAATCAGCCCGCCCAGTCCCGCTAGGCCGTAGACAATGCCGATATACTTTATTTTCACCTTCTTGATTACATTAAAAATATACGCTTCTAAAGAGATTTCAGTGGTGATAGACCCGATACCTAAAAAGATCATTGCGATGAGGCTGATTCCGGAGAATATCACGAAAGTTATTGGCGTAAGGATAAGGAAAAGGGTGCCGACGGCCCCGATGCCTTTGGCACGTCCGTGGTCCACGTAAAAGCCTATCGGGATAGAACCGATTATTTCAACCGCAGGTATAACTGCCAAAAGAACGCTAACAAGTGCATAATTATAATCCAGAAGATTGGAAAAAATAAGCGGGATGGTGTACCAAAGGGCGAATATCGCCACGTTTACAAGCAGGACAACGACTATAAGCGCGAATTCACCGTACTTCATTTGTTTATATTTGGTGTAGTGCTATTATAATCTATCAGTAACCGAAATATGGCAACGTATAAGCCAGGTGTTTGTAATATAGGCAAGAATGAAATAAGAAAGAGGTACGCACTTGGCGTTGTTGGGTTTGTAGCCACGCTAATATTAGTATATTTCCTCGTCGAGTTTTCAGCGCCAAGATTGTCTTTAGTGGCGTGCATAATACCATTATTTTTGGGCTCAGAGGGCATGTACCAGGGATATTTCAGGTTCTGCGCGGGATTTGCAACGCTTAGGGCCTTTGATTTTTCCGGTTCCGGTGGCAGAAGAGGAAAAGTAGCTGGCGAGAAGGCACATAAACTTGACCTGCAACAGGCGCTTAAAATTAATCTATATTCTCTGGACACTGCTGCGATATTAACGCTGTTAATTTATATTTTTGTATAGTTTGAATATTTAGAGGTAAAGAGCTGCCGCTTCAAATTGTGAATAAACTATTAAAAGATGCACTGCATATAGCTTAATGTATGTCAGAAACACGAGTTTGCCCGGTATGTCATGGGATGCGCAGCGTAGGCGGTAAGATGTGTCCTAGGTGTCACGGCAGTGGTAAGATAAAAATAATATCTCCCGGCGAATATCCTAGTAGCTGAGTACGGTGACTGCATTAAAGCACTTTGATTATATAGCGTGAGCTGGTAGGTTTTGATGCCTTTTAATTTTTAAAGCGCATATCTTATATATGCCAAACGTAACTTTTTACTTCGAAGTGCATCAGCCATTTAGATTAAAAAGAGTGCTCTCCTTTGAGCATACGGCTGAGTTTATAGATACCAACAAGAACCGCGAAATTTTCGACAGAGTTAGCGATAAATGTTATATACCTACTACAAAGATACTGATCCAGCTGTCTAAAGAACATCCAGAGTTTAAAACAAACTTTTCTTTTACCGGAACATTTTTTGAACAGGCCGAAGCCTTCAGACCAGATGTAATCTCAGCTTTTCAGGAACTTGTCGATATCGGCAGCACGGAGCTACTAGATGAGACATACTATCACTCACTTGCTTTTCTGATGAACAGAGAAGAATTCATAGATCAGGTTAAAGAACATTCTGACATGGTTAAGAAATATTTTGGTAAAAAACCAACAATATTTCGGAACACAGAAGCGATGTATTCGAACGAAATTGCTGACTTAGCCGCAAAGCTCGGTTATAAAGGAATAATCGCAGAAGGTTGGGACAAGTACCTCGGCGGTAGGTCACCGAATTATGTATATAATCCCCCCTCAAAGAGTATCCCGGTGCTGCTTAGGAATTATAGACTTAGCGATGATGTATCATTTAGGTTTTCATCGAGAGAATGGAAGGATTGGCCTTTAACTGCCGACAAATATGCCGAATGGGTGTCTAGGAGCGAAGGCGACACAGTTAATTTATTCATGGATTACGAAACGTTCGGAGAGCACCAATGGAAAGATACCGGTATATTCGACTTTCTTAAAGCCCTGCCCACAGAGCTGATAAAGAGGCGCGTAGGCTTCAATACGATTAGTGAATCAGCTGCATTAAAGTCTGCAGGAGTGATAGATGTACCCGATATAATGTCTTGGGCCGATCTCGACAGAGACCTTTCTGCATGGCTTGGCAATAAAATGCAGGATGCGGCATTTAAAAAACTTTATTCAATGAGAGAGTCGGTTTTAACTACGAATAATTTGGATGTCCTTAGGGATTGGAGGCTATTGCAGACCTCAGATAACTTCTATTACATGTGTACGAAATGGTTCGCTGACGGTGATATACATAAATATTTCAACGCTTACGCTTCACCGTACCTTGCTTATATAAATTATTGCAATATCCTGTCTGCAATGGACAAACGGATTAAATCTTTTTTAGAGCAGAGCCGTACGCATCAAAGTAATTCTGGATAAACTTATCCCATCCAAAGTTTTCTGCGGTTTTTTTTGCAGCAAGCTTAAGCCTAAATACATCGTCATCGCTCATCATAGCTATCTTTAGCATGTCCTCTGCCGTTTGCAGCACTATGTCATCGTGTTTTTTTCCCGTGAGTTTTTCGATTATAATCCCATTTATCTCACGTTTTTGCATAGTTAGGCAACATTCGGCAAGTCCAGAGTGGTCCGTGGTAAACGCTATCGACATGTGTGATGCGGCCTCTATTGGTGTATAACCGAATGGTTCATACTTTGAGAGGAAGAATCCAGCGGTAGCAAGCGTAATTACCTCATTGTAGGTCATGTTAAGAAGTTCATCACCAACCGTGAGATATTTCGGATAGAATATTACCTTGATTTTGTTTTTAACGTCATTTTCAAGCCCGTTATCCTTTAGTTTATTTAGTATCGCATCGGTTTGCTCCGGATAAGACAATATAAACGGACAGATTGGCGGATTTGTAGGTTTAGGTCTTCGTAGCTGCAAAGTCAATCTTCTTGCATCATTTAAGATTTTGCTGTAGGCTTTATCCAAGTTTGTCGTTGTTACGGATGGTTCAGAGGCGACGAGCTCATCGAAATTTCTTACGTCTTCGTCTAGAGAGGACTTTATACTAAGATACGTTAAGTAGTTTGCTACAACTTCATTTTTAAGGCCGTATGTACCGGTAGGGACAGCGATGAGCGCGATGATATAGTTATCATCGGTTAACATTTTATCCAGTTTTCCAAGTGCATCTATAAACAAATCGAACCCTTTGTCATAGAATTCGTATCTTCCGCTGGTTATGAACACCTTAGCTTCTTTTCCGTTAAAATCATAATAAGGCAAGAAGTACGAATTAATAAAACTCGCAAACTTCTCTTTTGCATTTACACGCATTGTAGACAGCTCTTCTTCATTTGGAAGGTTTATCAAATCTATCCCATTAGTCGTGACAAAATCCGCTTTTTTGCCTAGCATTACTATTGCTTCCTTTTTAACAATCTCGCTGACTACGGTAAAGACAGTTGCGTTTGATGCAGCAGCCTTCTCCGTAAAATGCTTTGCAGCTACCCCATATTGATACGGCATCGAGTTGCTTACGCTCAAATTTTCGTTTATGAATGACATTACGTCGTTACCCCCATAAGAATAAGCCCTGCCCAATACTGTTGCATGCGCAGTAAAGACCGTCGGTATCTTTGCCTGCTTTGCTTTTAGATAAAGCACTGTGCCTCCAGACAACCACTCATGTGCCTGGATAACGGTGCGGATCCCTATATGTTTGTTAAGCGCTTCTGCAAGAGCCCCAGCAGCGTATGACCAAGCCAACGGTTCATTATAATCTTCGGGAGAATTAAGAGAATCTATTTTGAACGCATCCCAGAATTCTCTTTTTATGTCATTAACGTGGTTCTTCTCGAAATCTTTTGTATCTAGCAAGATTATATTATTATTACTGCCCGGCACCCACTGTCCAAAATAAACCTTTACGCCATCTAATTTGAAATCTGCGAGGGCGTCTTTCACATACTGTGGTGCAGGAGTTTCGATGAATTCCACGGCAGCTTGTGTTGGATTATAGAAACCAATTGCTAGGTAATTGCTTCCGAATGCCGTTTTAATATATGTAGACTTAGAGGTTAAGACGGTCCATATACCTCCAACTTTGTTGCCAGCTTCGAAAGAAACTTCAATCAGAAAATAATTGCCCTCCATTTTATGTCTAAACAGCACGTATATAAAAATATAAGGTTAGCGAATATTGCGCGAATGGAATTGTTTATATATTTTGTTTACATTATTTGTTAATGGTGGAAAAAGTTATTATAATCGGTTCGGGACCAGCAGGGTACACTGCTGCGATATATGCAGTAAGAGACAATCTCGACCCGCTTCTAATACGCGGATTTCAGCCAGGTGGGCAGTTAATGCTGACGTCTAATGTCGAGAACTACCCCGGTTTCCCGTCCATTTTAGGACAGGATCTAATGGAAGATATGTATAAACACGTTAAGGGGCTTAACTGTAGAGTTATAGATGATGATGTCACAAAAGTGGACCTTAATATATATCCATATAAAGTATGGATCAGCGAAGTCGAATATGAAACAAAATCCATAATAATTGCAACTGGCGCAAGTGCCAAATGGCTTGGGCTAAAAAACGAGCAGAAGCTTGTTGGAAAGGGAGTATCTGGCTGCGCGATATGTGACGGCTTTTTCTTTAAGGGAAAAGATGTTGCTGTAATCGGGGGCGGAGATAGTGCAATGGAAGATGCGTCTTATCTTTCTAGTTTAGCCAAAAGCGTGCTACTAATCCACAGACGAAGCGAATTTAAGGCTAGTAAAATAATGCAGGAACGTGTATTATCGAATCCAAAAATAAAAATAATGTGGGATACAGAAGTAATAGATGTTTTAGGTAACAATAAACTATCTGGGATAAGGACAAAAAATAATAAGACCGATGAAACGATAGACCTGAAAATTGACGGATTATTTATCGCGATAGGGCATTCCCCAAATACGTTTCTATTCAAAGAACAGCTAGACTTAGATGAAATGGGGTACATAAAAACCCACGATTTTACAAAGACTAGTAAGCTAGGCGTATTTGCCGCGGGTGACGTACAGGATCGACATTATAAGCAGGCAGTGATAGCCGCTGGCTGGGGATCGATGGCTGCTATAGACTGCAGAGAATTTCTTACTACAAAAATTTAAAAATCCGATCAATTGATTTATTTTGTTACCGCAAGAGTATTCCTGAACATTTCTGCATATTCTTCCGGTGCGATAGTATTTACGAAAACATTTTCTCCCAGCTCAATGCCGGCGAAAGTTGAAAGCCTAGGGTAAATTTCAAGATGCATGTGAAAATCGGGATCGTCTTTAAGTTCATGGATAGTGAAATTATACGCGTGCTTTCCATAAAGTTTTATGTTGGTGATAAGTATAGATTTTAGGGCGGACACAAGATCCCTTTTTTCATCGTTAGATAAGTCACCGATATAGCTTACGTGTCTTTTTGGTATTATCATGGACTCTGCAGAGATACGTGACCCGAATGGGGCTATCGCAAAAAAATTTCCATTGTCGACAAGGAGTCGGCCGGCTTCTGCATCGCGAAGTTCTTCATATAGGCACTTTGTAGTTTCTTTCAAGCGTTTCTTAATAATCTTACTTTCGGCATCCATCGTGCCTATAAGTATCGGCCATGCCATTATTTGAGTATGTGGGTGCGCTAAGCTTGCGCCTCCAAGCCCTCCGTAATTTTTGAAGACCTGTACGTATTTTATATATTTTCGATCATAAAGTACTTCTTCTCTGTCTATCAATACTCCGAGCCATTCAATCAATTTATCTATAGAAAAATCCTCAAAAAGATCCAAGTGATTTTGGCTATCTATCAAAACTTCGTTATAGCCGTACCCTCCAATCGACGAGAAAAGCCCATTCGCAGCTGAAAATTCTCCGAAGGGCGTGTTTCCGGATAATTCAGGAAAGACATTCTCAATAACTTTTATTTCCCATGGTTCCCCATATTTGGCGAGTTCTTTCGTCAGCGAATCGTTAGATCTCTCAAATGGGCATTTTGATATGTCTAATTTGTTGATATCTTCCTCCCCAAGTTCTTTAGGGCGGCTTCCGCGTTTAGGCGCGATTATAGAATACGAATCGGTTCTATAATCTTTTCTTATTTCACTTCCGGATAAGGCTAGGTCTTCCATGTAATTATTAAACTTGTATTTTCTTACTAAAAAGCTTTTTCAGTTAGTCAGTTAACTATTCTAAGCTTTTGAACGGGGCTTTACGCTTCTTTGAAAATGTTGCTATCTTTGGTGGATTTTTAAACAGATATGGATTCATGAACTAAACGAGTCGCTAAAAGCTGCCAAGAAAACTTTAAATAGTAATTTAATCTCTATAGATAATCATATAAAAGCCCAGTGAGCACAAGTGTGCGAGGACAAAGACGATAGGAGGTATAATATGGCAGACAACATACAACCAATTTTTATTTTACCTGAGGGATATACCAGGACGAGTGGTAAAGATGCACAAAGAAATAACATCGCAGCAGCGAAGGCGATCGCCAATACAGTAAAATCAACGCTCGGACCACGCGGCATGGACAAAATGCTCGTAGATAATATTGGGGACATAACTATAACGAACGATGGGGTCACCGTCCTTAAAAACATGGAAGTTGAAAACCCCGCCGCAAAGATGATAGTTGAGGTGGCAAAGACTCAAGAAGAGGAAGTTGGTGATGGAACTACTACTGCAGTCATAATCGCAGGAGAGCTTCTCAAGAACGCAGAAACATTACTTGACCAAGGGATACATCCTACATTAATCTCTAGAGGATACAAACTGGCAGCTAATGAAGCACAAGAGATATTAGACAAGATCGCGCTTAAATTGGATATTGGGAGTAAGGAGGATCTAGCAAGAATAGTTAAAACAGCCACGATAGGTAAAAGCACTGGTGCAGATGAGCACATAATTTCACTTGTGGTAGACGCCGTAAGACATGTTAAATCTCTAGTTGGAAAGACTGAAGGTGTGGATCTTGACGATATAAAGATAGAAAAGAAAGTCGGCGGAGGGCTTGCAGATTCTAGGCTTGTGAGGGGAGTGATAATAGATAAGGAAAAGGTACATCCAGACATGCCAGATACCGTTAAGAATGCAAAGATAGCACTTCTTAACCTCGCCTTAGAGACAGAAAAGACAAATATTGATGCACAGATAAAAATAGAAAAACCAGAACAAATCAGTGCATTCTTAGATGAAGAAGAGCGCATGTTGCGTGAAATGGTTAAGAAGGTATCGCAATCCGGTGCCAACGTCGTAGTATGCCAGAAAGGAATAGACGATACCGCCCAGCACTTTTTAGCGAAAGCGGGAATACTTGCCTTTAGACGTGTATCGGAGAATGATATCAAAAAAATCGGAAAGGCCACTGGTGCTAAGATAATCTCCACTTTAGATGAAGCAGATGCCAGTAGCCTAGGTCAGGCCGGCGTTGTCCGTGTGGAAAAACTAGCCGGTGAAACGTTAGCATTCATAGAGGAGTGCAAAAATCCAAAGGCAGTTACAATACTAATACGCGGTGGAACCGAGCACGTTATAGATGAAGTACAAAGAGCAATTGAGGACAGCTTAGGTGATCTTAGAGCTGTGATAGAGGATAGTGGTGCAATAGTTGCAGGCGGAGGCGCTTGCGAAATGGAAGTCTCAAAACAGTTGAAGGAATTTGCTAAGAAACTAGAAGGTCGCGAGCAACTCGCCGTAAGTTCATTCGCCGATTCTTTGGAAATAGTGGTTAAGACGCTGGCTGAGAATGCTGGTATGGACCCAATAGATATACAAGTTGATCTTAGGGCGGAGCATCAGAAGGGAAAGACTTGGGCAGGCGTAAATCTCTCAGACGTTTACAAACCCACAGTTTCGGACATGTTTAAAGAGGGTGTAATAGAACCTCTCAGAACAAAAAAACAAGCTATAAAGAGTGCTAGCGAAGTTGCTGTAATGATATTGAGAATCGATGACATAATTGCAGCAGGTAAATCAGCAAATCAGGGCCCACGCATGCCACCCGGAGGCCCAGGCGGAATGGGCGGATACGAATAAACCTATGAGTGAGAATGCGAGGCCGCTAGACCTTTTGAATAATGCTAGGGGAAAGATGATCCTTGTTGAGTTAAAAAATGGCAATTCGATAACTGGGAAGCTAATCGCTTTCGACGTTCATATAAATATCACTTTAGATGGAGCGGAAGAAAGAAAGAATGGCGATGTGCTAAGAAAATTAGGAAGCGTTTTTATTAGAGGCGACACTATAATTTTGATATCTCCGACGGTATGAGCACAAGATCAATGGGTTTACATAATAGGAAACAGCCGCACGTACGATGCAGAAGGTGCGGTAAAGATTCTTATCTAAAGAGAAAACGTTATTGTTCTCATTGTGGTTATGGCAGGACAGCAAAGATAAGGGCCTATTCTTGGCTTAGTAAAAATATAAATGGTATTAGAAAATATTAATTCCAGTATTCTCTCGTTTCAATATAGTTCTTTTCAGCCTCTATTATTTTGTCTATAAGCTGTTCTTCTGTCCTGCTGTAAGCAGATAAAATACGACTAGTCATTGTTGGACCAACACCATATGAGGCGCCGACAAAACATGCTCTTTTCTCATATGCAAGATATAATGCGCCGCTTTGCTTTATACCATTAAATATTTTATTTTCATCTTTTGTCATTTTCTTGTGTTTCATAAATTTCCGCATTATAGGTGCATATTGAGCGTCATATCTGGCTTTATAAAAGCCAAGATATTTTGCGCCACATTTTCTACATTTAAGACCTTCGGTGTCCTTTGCGTAGAATTCACCGATATTTGTACCGCAGTTAAGGCAATACAAAATCAGTCGCGTTTCATTTAATCGCTGTGCTACTAGATTTCTAAGCAACTTCTTAGCCTCTTCTGGTTTTACTAATGAACCGCCATAACTGCTTTCTATGCCTTCGTAAGCAAGAGGCGATGGGTCGCCGTCATTTATCTTAATTATGATTTTACCATTTTTTAGTTTTGTTAGCACGTCCAGTACACCAGCGATATCGATCTTATCTCTGAAAATTTCATTGTACGCCTCTTTTTCTATTATGCTACCTCTGTAGAGATCCACGAGTGTCCTAAGATGCATTTTGCTTGGATCGGCATATTTATTTACCACCCCGAAGCGCTTTGCTACATTAAGGAAACGATACTCATATAGAGACGTGCGTTTTATGTTATCTCTAATAAGCGCCTCCGCATTGTCCATATTGAGAATTAATTTATTTATCTGATGAAGCGGCAGGGGTGTTTTTATCATGATGCGATACGGATCTATCTTGCTAAGTACGCTTTCGCCAGTCACTGCTGAAATCTCGGAGGAGATTGCCTTTGAAAGTCCTTCATTGATCCGGTTCCCAAAAGGCGCATGAAGAATCAGATAGTCTTCGACTCTTTCTAAGAGGAGATTCTCTGGGTCAGGTATGATAAAGTTTGCCTGTTGCTCTTTAAGCGTTGCAAACATTCCCGTTTTTTCATGTCTCAATCTTGCAGCGCGCTCTGCTACAAATCTATGCACTGGCATAAGTTCACCTTCCCATGCAGGCACCGCCGCGAGTGAACTATTACTCCTAACTACACTTATCTTTGGTCCTTCTATCTTTATCACTTTCCACGTCTCGCCACGCATTATGAAATGATTACCCTCTTTACCGTTTTCTGCGACGAAACCTTCATTAAGGACACCTATTTTTTTGTTTAACTGACTGTCTACAACAAGGAAAGTCTTTCGATCGGGGATCGAGGATATATTTGCTATATAAAATAATAATCCTCGCCTAGTTCTGATTAGTTTATCACCATAATAGCGCAAAAGATAATGTTTTATAAGAAAATCAAGAACTTCATCAAATTCCTTTCTAGTTGTTTTTTGATAACTATATGACCTTTTTATTATTTCGAATATTCTGTCTGATTTGTCCATTCCGTCTATGACTATACCGACTATCTGGTGCGCTAATATATCTAGGCTGCCTTCTGGTACTGCTATGTTTTCTAGTCTATTTTCTAAGCGGCACAGCTCTATTGATAAGCTCTCTAAATAGTCGTCTATATTTATCGTAAGAACTCTTCCTTCAGCTATGCCGCTTCGACTGTGATTCGATCTCCCAACTCTTTGTATTAATTTTATTACCTGCCTTGGTGACATGTATTGCACGACTAGGTCCACATTGCCTATGTCAATACCGAGCTCTAAAGAACTTGTTGCTATCATTATATCTATTTCCCCTATTTTGAATCGGTTCTCAATTTCCATTCTTATTTCCTTTGATAAGGAACTATGATGGACTTCAAGCGCCTTATTTTTAAGGAATTTTGATAATCTCGAACCGAGAAGTTCAGCAGCTTCGCGGGTATTTGTAAAGATAAGCACAGATTTTGCCGTACTTATCTCATTCTTTATACGACGCATTGAATTAGCGACAACTTCACTGACGTTTTCATTTGTCGCCGTCTCTTCATCTTGATCGTCTATTTTTGGGTAAATTATCTCAATATTATAATTTTTATTGCCGGCAAATTCTATTATCTTATCGCAGCCCAAGAATCTTTTTGTTGCTTCAAAGTCGGATATTGTGGCGCTTAAGCCAATAATCTGGAAAGTCGCAATCTCTCTAAGCCTTTCAAGACCGATGCTAAATTGAGTACCTCTTTTTGATTCCATAAGCCCCTGGATTTCGTCTACAATGACGTATTTTACATCTCTTAGGTTCTCTACCATGCGTTTGCTTAGAAACATTGATTGCAAAGTCTCCGGCGTAGTTATAAGACAATGTGGAGGGACCCTGACTTGATTTGACCTTTCGTTAGCCGGCGTATCTCCATGTCTTATATCTATCTCAACTCCCGCTTTGTTGCCTATTGAAATAATATTCTTAAAGATGTCACGGTTAAGTGATTTTAATGGCGTTATATATAGTAATTGTAGTTTTGGGCTTCTAATGTCTATTTTGTCTAAGAAAGGAAGAAAAGCCGCCAGGGTCTTTCCATAACCGGTTGGGGCGCCGATTATGACGTTTTTACCGGCGTTTATCTCTGGGATCGATAGTTTTTGAATTTCTGTAAGCTCCTTAAATCCGAGCTCCGCAAGTATTTTTTCTAGTTTTTCACTCAATATATCCATATAAATAATAATGCATTAAACATACATATGTCTGATAAAATTAATAGAGTAATAAAGACCGTTTATAAATCTTTTGTGCCTAATGAGAAAGACCATAAAAGGGTAGCTAAAACAGCGGAGGGAATAAAAACATTTATTTTACGAAAGGCGAAAGAATCAAATATACAAGTTAGTGTGGATTTTGCAGGATCTTATGCCAAGAATACTTGGATTAAAAATGAAAGCGATGTGGACATTTTCGTTTCTTTTAATTCAGAGAAAGCTACATTGGCGTTAAGTAAACTTGTGCCAAAAGGATTCTCACCAGAGCGTGGAACACGTACTTACTTTAGGGGTAAAGTTGGGGGTATAGAGATTGAAATAGTACCACTTGTGAAATTGAAGGATCTTAGGAACACAGAGAATTCGATAGATTTATCGATTCTACACGCAGATTATATAAAGACTAAATTAAATAAAAACCTTAGAACGGATGTGATAATGTTGAAACAGTTCTGTAAGGTAAACGGCTGTTATGGATCAGAGACATATAGACACGGATTTTCAGGCTACTCACTGGAATTGCTCATTATAAAATACGGAGGATTAAGGTCGCTTTTTAATTCAGTTACGACCTGGATGCCAGGAGTCTATATTGATATCGAAAATGCATATAAGGATGAAGCTGCGGCATTGGAAGTATTTGGAGCACATGAAAGTCCAATACTACTGGTTGATCCAACCAACCCTAAAAGAAACGTGTGCGGCTCTTTAAATGTGCAAAACTTTTCTGGGTTTGTCTTTTCAGTAAAGAAATTTTTGATTTCTCCATCGAGAGAATTTTTTATTAAGAAAGATGAGGAGACGGCCCTAATTAACCTATCTAAAAGTAGAGGCACGAGACTCTTTAGATATAAGACCGAGATAGCCGGTCCAAAAGATAGGTTTTTATCAAAATACAATAAGAATTTGTTAAAATTACTGAGGACGCTCGACGAAACAGGCATTTCAATTTATGATTACAAGCCACTTTATCGTGAGAACAGCGTCCAATTATTCCTGCAAATAGAAAATGTGCCTAAGACAAAAACAAGGAAAGTATTTGGACCAAATGTTTGGCTTGACTTCAAGCATTTTAAAGCATTCTTAAAAGCACATAAAGATGCCTATGTCGTCGGAGAATTCGTCGTGTACGACAAAGAATATAAAGTCGGAAATTTCAATGGTTTTATACGTGATAAGTTTAAAGAATTTATATCCACAAAAGCTATAATTAAAAATTGAGCCCGAGTAACTCAACGGCAGAGTGAGTGGCTGTTAATTATAAAATTGAAACCACTAAGTTGCAGGTTCGAATCCTGCCCCGGGCGGTTCTTATCTAGTTAAGGTTTCTTGTCGTCTTTAAATTAAGTAAAATTTGAGGTGTAAACCTGGAAGACAAGAACAGAAAGAGAGTCTTTAAGAACGAAATCAAAGCCATAAAAAGTAGTCCGAAGATAATGGATGTGAACAAAAAAGTGCTCCCGGGATTCCCAGACTTTAAGCAGGGCCAGGCCTCGTCGTTCAACCGGATGAACTCTAAAATCAAAAAACGGCCGCTTTTAGAGCTTTAGTTAAAAACCCGCGCAAAAATGCATAAATAAACATAAAACGTACTACTTCTTGGGATATGTTAAATAAGAGAACGCAGGTAGTAATAGGCGTGGCTGTCCTTATAATATCTGCGGCGTTTCTTCTCGTCGGTATATATTTTGCTGAATTACAGGGCATACTATTTCAGAATGGTGCGAACTCTCTGCAGCTTTTTGCTAATAATATCGCCGCTGCTAAAAATGCGCTTTACTTGGCCCCTTCATCAATGCAGATTACATTGTCGGGAAATAATTCTTTGTGTACTTGGGATAGTGCAATAGACGCCTATAACTGTGCAGGTGGAGCGAAGATATATAATGTGTCTTATACTACTGGCCCCACACTCGATACCGGTCAAAGCACGTTTAGCGTAGCATTGTGCTTTTTCCTCACGGTTGGACCAAAGGGTGGGAAGGGGGTCTTTGGGAGTGGTGGAGAAGCTTCGAGTGAATCAACCTCCCTAGCTTTAAGGAGTGAAAGTGCGCTAAGCGAAGGAGCAAGTGCGATAGGAACGGCGGCCGAGCAGGAGACAACTTTGTCTGATATACAAGGCATAATAGATGAAATAAAAGCAGATCCTGGCCTTGCTGCTGGTTTTGAACAGGGCAAAGTCGTTGTAGTGGCTTTAGATGGCGGGGTAGGAACAGCATCGGCGCGCACCGCAGCTGCGGAGGATCTTCAGATACTAGCTACTAATGAGGGTATCTCTCAGGAAGCTGTAAATAGTATCGTTGAGGATGAAGCATCTACTGAAAAACCCTTAGCATTACTTGCCCCTTCCAGCGAAGCTCAGGTTCAAAAATCGTTTTTAGGGAGACTTGTGTCTGGCATAAAATCAGCACGCGCGTTTACAAAAGCCCATCCTCAGATAACTTCATTACTGACGAATCTTGGAATGCCGGCGCTTCAGTTTTGGATCGGATATGATGCACCGACTATTTCGAATTATTTAACTTCCGGTTACTCTGCCGCAAGCAACGCGATAGGTGGCTTATCAAACAACGCCGTTAATGTCTATAACACTTTAGTCGCTTCTTATGAAACAGCACAAGTGGTATCCCCGAACCTAAACGCTGCGAATTTGCAATTAGTCCAGTATGCGGGTTTTATCTCTTCTATGTCTGACATAAATAATCTACCGGCCGCGAGTGTAGCTTCGTCAAATGCGATCCAAGATGCCGTTGGCGAAGCGAATGTCTTACAGTCAGAATCTAATCAGCTTGCGGCGTTTTCGAATCAAAATGCCAATTCAAATTATAATCTATATTCAACGCCTTCCCAGGGCGTATCCGCCCCGCAACAGTTAAGCAGTTCAGGTTATCAATTCGTGGGGCCTGCGAAATTTGTAGGTAGCGGAGATCCGATACTTGCAGCTACAGCTTTTCTTGCACAAAAAGGCTTTCTCGTCTATGGAGAGACTGCAAGTTGTTTGGGTACTATGCCACAAGGACTCAATGCAAATAGTGCACTGTCAGATGCAGCAGAAATTTACGGTGCGGTCACTTCTCCACTAGATGTATATGGTAAATTAAATGAGATAGATCAGATAGGTACTTATTTCGTCGGCTATGGAGGAGAAGCTTACATAAATGGACAATCTAATGGCAGGCCTACTACTGCCTCTGCGCCGATAATAGCGGATATGGCAGATATGTGCGGCATTGTACAGTCATCCGTGCAGCCTGGATTTAACTTAAACACCATAGTAGCTCCAGCCGGGAATGGTAGCCTGTCTTTTTCTATCAGTCAAGGTCTTTATAATACGATTTGCTCTCCGGACAGTAAAATATACCCAAAGAGCCTTTCGACTTTTGTGAATCAGATTTTGACTGCGCAAAATGGTGATAACGTTAGTATCTATGTGTCGCCACAATATGCTATCGGCATGACAAACTCCGCAGATAGTACTATCTGTGTATTTAATTTAGTCCTCAATGGTTATGGTAATCCCGTACAAATTTTAAATAATGTCGCAGTTGGTATACCTGGAGAATGTATAAACCTATATAACACGACTAACGGTACGTATAACCTAGCGTTTTTAGGGAGGACCGGCGCAGGCGCGACTTTTTTAAACAGCAACAGTACTGTAATGTTTTCAGCACCTCTTTCAACCGGTTCGAATTACATAGCAAGCAATACTATCACAGACAAGGTAATGGTCGGGTTAGAAATACCCGCACTTAGATTGGCACAGCCGTATATAAAAGCGAGCTGGTTTCAGCAAATAGCTAACGGTCTACAGGGCGAAGCAACAATCCCGCCACTGTTTTCCGGACAAACACCAAATCAAGCATTTTATCCTACAGAATATGTAAATCTTACATTTAAGGTTTTAAAGACTAGTATGCGAGGAGGGGTTAACATATCGCTTGTTCCAGTAGGAGATAATGTATTATTTGGAGTATACCCAAATAGTCCAAATGTAACCGGGGGAACATACTTTTCACAAGAGCAATTCCCGTGGCAATGGCTGAACCTTTTTCTCGGAGGTGGATAAAATAAAATGGCGCTAACTCAACTGATGGCTTTTATCAATGGCGGGATATTGATTGTTTCATTCGCGCTATTGCTCATAGTGCTGTCATATAACGTATCAAATATAGATAGCGTAGCTGTCTTTGCAAATGCAAAATCAGTTGCAACTGCACTAGGTACAAGACTGATAACTTCTCCGAACTGCTTTGCCTATCGCCTAAATATGAATTACTACAACAATAATAGCGCAATAGAGGGTGGACCACTCTATTCTGTCTCCGACACCGAACCGGGGGTGATTGATGCAAGCAAATTTTCTGCGAATGGCTTTATATCCTGTGTACAGTATGTTTACTTTGGTGGAACCACAGATGTTCCTGGACTGCCGTCTCAGCTTGCTGCATTTACCGGGATTAGTGTCACTCTCAAAGATACTCAGAATCCGTCTGATTTGGGAGCAGCCGGTTCTGTGACTCTTTCAAATTATAATCAACTCAATTACGGAGATAAATTCTACGCCGTAGAAGCGCAAGTAGCGCAATACGCTCAATATGCAGAATATGCCGCGTTGGTCGCCAGTATCGGCGTCAGCGTTGCTCTTGGGACGCTTACTGGCGGTAGCGTTGGTCTCAATATAGTGGCAGCAGTAGGCTCGAACTCTCATAACGATATATTACCACAATATACCTCAATCGCTACTCTTCTTAGTGAAAATTCTTATACGGAGCAGTTCCCAGTAACTATTCAATTTACTAATTCGGTTGGCCAACCTCTATATCAAGATAGTGGCGTGCTATATGTAACAATAAATTATGGACTTTCATCGTAATATGATAAATCTAAGACTTTCAAGAAGAGGGCAAATCACAATTGTTGATATGGTTTTGGCCCCGATAGCGGCGATAGTGCTTGCGATAATAGCCGCTTCCTTCTTACAGACTTCTACAGCGAATCTAATTACTGCAGTAAATCAAGAACCATCGGCAATAGCTTGTAATTTTGCTTTGAATTCGTTGTATGGGAGCTATTATGTTCATACAGCAGCGGCGCTCAATTTAATATCGCTTTATTACCCAGACCAATATCAGACAGCGCAATCGAATCAGGAATCCCAGTTGTATGCTAACTGTGGCACTTCCTGTAATCTCGGATATTCTGTTTTATCTAGCTCATTGACGAACTTTTCTTCTCTATATTCCGATTTTATAAATTATTTCTCTTCGTTCTCTTTTAGCACTTTTAATGGCATAAAGAACGCGAACATAATCACCTTGAATAATGCAGGGATGAGTGTGTACCTTAATCAGATTCCCTCATCCATCAGCGCTTCTACATTATGTCAATTACAGGTATACAACCCAGAAGATCCGTCAAAACCGTACACAATTTATGGAGTGATGAGTTAATATGTTTAACAGCAGAGGACAAGCAAATATAATCGCAATAATTGGAATGGTAGTTGCAACTATCTTTGTTGTCTCACAGGGATTTAACTACATGAACTCAGTAGGTTTGAGTTCGCAGATACAAATAACTGCACAGAATAGTATTTACCAGAGCCTTGCACAGAAAGATTATCTTATACAGCAGGCGAACTACTTGTTTGATAAGGCACAGCTTTTTGATGCCTTTTTGTTGCAGCCCTCATCTTATTTCTCTGGTTTTCCAAATGGAGATTCGCAGCTTTCTTGTGGTTACATAAATGCCACGACTAATCTGCCATTCATACCTACAGACAAAATATACTATTGGCATAACCTTCAAGGAGAAACCTGTCTACCAAACAATCAGGAGATACTTTACGGGCTTAAGGCACTACTTAATCAAAGCAGTTTTTCCACTGTAAATGCCACTGGAATGGGGATAAAAACCTTTTTGGATATCAATTTTACCAAGACAAAGCTAGCTGGAGTCTTCTCCGCAAATTTCTCTGCGCCATATCTATCCGATAATTATACTATTTATTACGATAGGCCAAACTATAGTACTGCAATCATCTCCGTATATGATAAGACAAGAAACACATTAGTGTTTAATGGTAGCGTCGGGGATACCTTTAGTTTAGGGCAAAATCAGTTTTCCATTCTGCCCGAATCAGATATGCTGTTTGGGGTATTGAGTGATTCAGTTTTACGGTCGTCATTCTTTAATTATATAAAAATCGCCCCAAGCGCACAGTTCTCTGTAATAACATTCCCATCAGGAATTATGGCAGTTATATACGACAACAGCACCTCAAGTGGCATTCATACATATACGCTTACCCCACTTCTGAACCCAAATGCGGGAAGTCTAAATGCCGCGATATCAGAAGACATCGCAGCCGGTTTGTCCGCTTCAGAAGCACAGGAGCCGCTCGTGAATAACTCAAAATTTCAATTCGGGGGGACTTGGTATAATTTCACTGTCTCGAATTATCCGAATGGAGTCTTCTATATATTCCCTGAAAATTATGCCGTCGTGCCGCTACAGCCAGATTTCATTTATTACAAGTATTTGATAAATGAATTTCAGACACAAAGCAGTGAGAATCTTCTGTTCCCAAATTATCAACCTCTTCGTGTATCATTATCATTGTATCCGCTCTATAATCCGCAGGTGTGCGTATCCTACAATGAAATACAGTTTAATCTACAAAACTGTATAAGTGCGGCAGGTTATATAACCGACACGGATTACATAAGTCAGATGATGCAGTTAGGCGTCGCATTCGTGAATGAAAGTTTTCCGGTTGGCAACGCAAACATTACCGGCTTCGCTCAATACGCCCTATTTAATTATCTTGAGAACACTATACATGGCGTCAATCTAAAGACAGTTTCTGTAGCCGGCGTGCCGAAATACGACTGGTACAGCGCACTTATATTGGCTATGGGGTCGCCGCAGTATGGCACCTATTATCTTATAAATCAACTCCAGAAAGTCCAGCAACAGAATTATTACGGCACAACGATTTATAATTGCAGTCAAACTCCAGCAGACATGGCTTTCTGTAAAAATCTTCTTTCACAGACCGCGCTTTCGAATATCAAAAACTTACTTGAGTATCAGGTGCCTCTTGAAGTTAGCTTCCTTTCTGGGATACCATTCAACATAAATGTATTAAATCTATCCATTAACGCTTCAGAAGCAGGTAATTGTAAATACAGTGCTTATGTCCCAGCCGATTATAATGCGTCAGCGGACTATGTATTTTCTGTGAGTTCTCAGATAGCCAGCGGGGCCAGCAATTTTTCAGAGACCCTTGCCGTGCCAATTTCACTAAATTTCGCCTATCAAAACGGATTGAAATTGATCCCAACTGAACAGTGCGGGATACAAAATAATCCTTACGCATATGGATACCCGGGATTCACGCAGACATTGATCAATGCTTCCGGTGCAACGTTATTGAACTGTGCCCCAATAATCGCAAGAGAATTTTTAAATAATACGTGTACGGCTTATATAGAGTCTTCAAGCAGTGTAAGTGGCGCTAAGTGTCAATCCGAGTCCGGTGGATACTATTGCAGCTACACATTCGAACAGTCAAGTATGCCGTATTCATATAAAAGATGGTTTACTGACAGCAATGCCTGCCCAGACTATGCGGAAATAAACGGCGCTAATTTTACTTATTCTAATCCTCAATTTAACAATAAACTACTTGCAATGGTTGGAGGTGGCGCGATATCTCCTAAAGAAAATTATACAAATTGGTCATTTGCGCTTTTTAACAATTCAAATCGGATGGCTGCCTTACCCGTAAACATATCTATAGATGGGGGAGTAGTACTTGACGGGTCGACGCCGGAGTTTAATCTGCTGCTAAGCACTTCAGATAATCTAGGAAGCAATTTTGTCGTTGCACAACTCAATGGAAATCAAAATATAAATCTCCTGTACAATTATTCAAATCAAAATGGACTAACGGTGCTCTCATCTTCTACAGAGTCATCAGCTATTGGCCCAGCAATTGTCAATTTTGAGCTAAACAATTACTGGTCGCAGTCTTCCGGTTATAAGCTAACGCTTACTACTGGGTCAGGAAACAATGTTACCTTCTCATCGGATAGTCCTAATACCTTGTCGATATTTGGACGTCAATTAGGGGTAATAGGGCTGTCGACAGGTACCAGTCCTTCAAAAGACATAGTAAGCTATCTTTTTGCACATCAATACGCAGCAGGTTATGCTCCGATACAGGCATCATACAGTGACCAACCGGTAGAAAATTTAAATCCAACTTTAATCTCAGCATTCGGTCTTTCTACCGAAAGTAATACATTCTATAACCTTATCGCGTTAAATCAAAATAGTTTCAGCTACGATTATCAGTTACAGCTGCCATTAAATTTAGAGTTTAATTACAGTTATCTTTCAGCGGATTATGTGAAGGTGTTTGGCGTTTATCCTTCTGGTAAAATAGAGCAACTTCCGTGGTGGAGTCCATCTTTACAGTCGGGAGGAAATATGTGGATAGACCTAGGAAAGTCCGCAACGCCATCAGCAGTTTATATACTTTATGGAAGCGGAGCGTATAATTTCAGTAGTCCGGATGATGATATTGGAGCGACGGTTTTTCCAATATTCTTTTATAATGGATCAACGGTAAATGAACTGTCTTATAATTATTCCGAAAAGCCATCTCCAAACGTTACATTGGTAAACGGTTCGCTTGAACTTATCAAAGACGGCGTAGCCGCACCATTTATTTATAACGCTTCACAAACTAAATTTTACAGTAGCTTTGCCTGTATAACTATAAAACCTTCATTGAATATACAGGTGTTTAATGCGACGTACTCTTCGCAGGCCACTGCATTTAATATTGGCGATCTTTATGGTACAGCTTATAACCAATTATACCCGAATCTTAATATAATAAGTAAAATTGACAGCTATACTAGCTGGTCTGCAGTTGGCACTTAATATGGAAAATACGCATAGCTTTACAAGTAAGCCGCTATCGCTGCTTGCACAGATAGCGTTCGGGGGAAGACATGAATAAACTCAATGCGATTTTAGCATTATCTATAGTGATTTTATTTATTGTCGCAGGCATAAGGCTAAATTATATAATCGGTGGAAATTCGCTTGTATCATATCATGCAGTTGGTACTTCCCATGCGTTTGCTAAGAATAACATAGGCACTGGCAATAGCTCTGCCGATGTACTAGCTCCGTCTGTCAGCAGCGCCATAACCTCTTCAGAAGCCTTTAATCCAAACGGATTCCAAAGCAATTATTGGTTCAACGAGAAATTTTTGCCAGGTTCAGTTACAAGTAGCCAAGGTGGCTATACTTGTAATGCGCCGACCTCTTATTCGGTGACAGCAAGCAAGCAGATCTGCGTCGGCAGCATATGCTTTCCATACTGGGTAACAGTAAATCTCAACAGTGCTACTTATTCCTACAACAGTTTCTATGGCTACTTTGGTTTTCCTCAGAATAATGCCGGACAATACGATGGTCTTTCGGGTGCTTTAACCTGCACAGGAGAGGGCAATAGCGGTATTGGCTCACTGCATCCCGAGTACCCAAATTTAGCTTCTGCATGGATCCCTTATCCTACAAGTGTAAATGACCCTAATTATTGTCTTCCGACGACCAGCGGTCCAATAAGCATACCTGGGATAGGTGTAGCAAATAACCCATATCCAAATTCAAATAGCCCTTATTATCCAAATTTTATTAATTGGAGTAAAAGTGACATATACCAATACGGTTCTTCTGGATATTACTACGCTGTAAACAGTTCTTTTTCCGTACAAGGCACTGGAGGTGCCGGGCCTGCGGTTCCATCCCATTCTACGATGATAGTTCCTGCGATTTCGTGTGGGTCGACTTTTCCAAATAATTATCTTTCAGGCTATCCTTATCTGGGTGTTGTAACTTCTCTTGCGCCGATTCCAGCCATATTGTCAGTAAGCGGCTTCGTTCCATCCGTCGGTTTAGCAGCACAGGGTGGAATTGGCTTTAGCGTTTACTATGATTTTGGTCAGGCATTTTGGCCGGGAGGAAATAATAATCCTTTGCTCCTATTCTGGTTGGATAATATTTTTTCAACATTTAATTATAACTCCCCTACTTTGAATTATGCGCAATTTCCATCAGGCAATCCGGGAGATACGGCTTACATTAACGTCTCAGGTTTCTTCAACACACCGCTTAGTGAAAATTATTTTGACGCCGGCTCTAATACAATTGTAAATTTATATGAGAGTAATCTATCTCTTTCTAGTATAAGTAATTTAGCATCCCAATCTAGTTGGGAGTCATTCCTTAGTCAACCTGGATTGACATCTACGCATATAAATACCTACACTCTGCCCAATCTCCAATCCGCCTATTATCCTACGTTGACCACGGGTTTAACCAGTAACGTACAGATACAGGCTTTCTTCAGAACAGCCGCGGTATTTCCTTTCTGTAATTGGACAGGACAGACTGCAAATTCACCTGGTAATGTATTACCATTTTGTACGTTTGAAAACAGATCCTCAATAGACCCAGTATCATATGAGCGGTACTGGAGCTCAGCGTTTCAAAATGTGTTAGATGATCAGCCATATGCACCAGGATATAATACTCAGGATCCACTGAATAACTTTACCCAGGGAGAACTAAATAGTTTTTGCTTCTATGGCGAAAACTTTGATACTTCAACTGGAGTTTATACTTCCCCGAGCTATACAAGAATAATACCTCCAATCGCTGCAGAGAATTATCTTACTGCCATAGGTGAATGCAACGCCTTCTTCAATAATACAAACTGTTTCAGGACCTCAGCCAATTTTAATAGTCTGCAGTATAATTCTTATATGAACTTCCAAGACGGAATATTCTCTCAGCCAGTATGCACCGCAAACGGGATAGCGCCTAAAAACGTTACAGACGCTTGGATAACGTCTTTGTATTTAGCAAATAATGCAGGTAATTTTTGTGGAGACTTCTCGGGACAGAAGAACCTTTCAGCCCCATATGCAGGTTCTACTGAGTTTTTACAGAATTTGTCTAGCTCCTGCCCAGTTTTTAATTCAAATGACTCTTCAGTACCGTTAGTTGTAACAGTAAAGAATGTTGGCAACACAAATATGACTAGGCCTTACTTAGTCATATTATTTAATGATACCAACGTCAGTCAAATGTTTCATTCTTCTAATGGAAATTTGCAAACAAATAACTATGGACTGTATGAAAATTTCCTTACGCAAATGCAGCAGGAAACTACAGGTATAATCGAGATAAGATATAATAGTCAGCTACAGACAGATATGTTCGTTTATAAAAATGGCTACCCTCTGAACCCAGTACCAATTCAAGCGTTATTTGCTCAGTCACAATCTTATGAAGCAGGGCCTTTTAATAATTCTTTACTTGGATTTTGGATGTATATGCCGAATTCATTGCAATATCCAAACGTCATAAGGGCGTCAAATACATTCTTAGTCCATACTAGTTCAGGCAGTTCTAGTATGCCACTCATAGTCCCGAATGGCACCGCTACCTTCACTGTAGAGATACCGATGGCCGTATTTAAGACGCTGCTTGCCGGTAAAGTCAACGTAAGCGTGTATTTCGGTAATGCCTTAAACGTATCATGGGAATCACCAGGTAGTAGTCCATCAGCGTACCTCTCCGGTGGTATGACAGTAGATCCTCTAGTTTCCTCCGGATTGGTAAGTTCAATAAGCCCGTTGACGCCTCAATGGCCTCCACAGGGATATGAGCTTAAAAACCAAGCGGATATTCTATCACATAATAACGAGTTTATAGACCCATCATCTAGTTATACTTCTCCGCCTTGGCAGTATCTCGTTTCCTATACCGCTAATTTTAGTAAGAAACCCTTCAGCGGAATATCGATATACTCAGATTCTCTTAATGTTTTCGTAGGTGCAGCAAGTGCAAATCAGTCGGTATTGATTTCCAACATCTCAGCGAAAGTATCGATGCAAAATGGCACAGGAAACTACGATTTGTCGAGTCCGGCACAGTTGAATGGCTCAACAATTTCCTGCTTTGCTTCACAGGAGAATATACAGGATTTCAGTGTTTTCTGGAGTACTCAAGCAGTATCTGCCCCGAACCTCAATTATGCAGTACAGAATTCATTCACGCAGAATAACCAAGTAACAAATGTAATAATAAATAGATGGAGAGGGCTACTTTTCTCTCCTTACGCAGACCAGACGACGCTTAATTACGATAATGGTGCCATATATCCTACTGCTGCCGTTTCTATGCGCCTAGAAACCCCAGTAATAAATGCGACCTCTGGCCAGTATCAAAAAGAGGCTTTCGTTTATTTTGGAAAAGGAACCGAACCTGCCGGATTTGCTAATTTATCTAGCGTGTACAATCTGCTTTCAGTTACGCCGACGATAACTCCCGTCGCTATATCGCCTTCGGCCTACGGTTTTACTTTAATAGCTAATAACATGATAGGCAATAGTTCGATTATGAGGATTGTAGGTGTAGATACACTTAATAACTTCACGAGACTGATTAACGATACAGTTTATCTTTACTTATACTACAAGGGAGCGGCTTATGGCAACTGTGCTTATCCTTTCCAAACAAATGGTTCGCAGATAGTTACAGTTAACAGTTCAAACGCGCCGTGTCTAAGTAATCTAACCGCAACACTGCCTAGTGACTATGTTAACAATTCATACATAGTTGTTGATTCGCACGACGGGCCTTTCTATGCGCAGATGTATAATACCTCCACGCTAAATCTCGGGGATCTAAGCAGCAACGGTGCCGTTATGGTCTCCTCCAATATATCAAATTCTACGGAAATCCGCATTCGACCGCCTTGCCACACCAAGATTTGTCCACTCAATACGGCTCTTGCATACACTATGGACTTAAATGTAACTTTGCAGATAAGTAAGGGATTTACTCTGGTTTTCGGTGCAGCGCCAAAAACGACGATACTTGATAACTCAAATATATACCTTTACTATTTAAATGACACCCCGTTCAATTGTGATGTAGTAAATAATATATTCGGCATAAAAAACAATGCCGTTGCTTCGGAAGGGGCGGGTGAATACAGTGCACCGAATGGCAGCATATTCTGCAGAGTAAGCAATACGTTCCCAGGGATCAGGGCCGTTTTCACTTCTCAAGGCATCGGGACAGCCTACCTAGGTAGCGGTGATATAAATTTAGGAGTAGCCGTGCAGAACTTTAGTAAGGGGACATTATACATAACAGACAATGGAGTGCCATTGAATTCGCAGAAAGTTAATCTTACTAGCATACCTTCTACAAACGGATGTAATATTGTAAACGCTATAGTCGATAATGGCGAATTTAATTACAGTAACCCGGGTTTCGGGCTTTCGGGATGCAAGTTAGAAAATTTAGGTAATTATAGCTTGTCTTTTATCGAACAAAGCAACGGGCAGGCAATCTTAAATGGGGCTTTATTGCGGAATGTATCGATAAGCACTCCCGCAGGCGGCTTCTTTGTCTTATTACCATCTGCTATTCCGGATAATCCTTCTGCTGCTTATGCGCTATCGATAAATACGACCTCGGCTTTACCATCATCGATACCAGTAAGTTTCTCCATTGCTTCTCCCGGCTCATCTTGTTATGACTTGAGACTTTTAGGCCAGTCGCCATATCCTTATGCGGAGGTACCATATCAAGTAATGCCTTCCGCGGGCCAATGTACTTATGAATTTATACTCAACAATATAAACGGCGGAAATTCGGTAAATTATACGCTATTCACTGGAGAACTGCCTTCTCCAGCAACTTATTCAGACTCTTGGCTTAACACATCTTCGACGCAATATTCGGTTTTCATAAGCGCTAAAAACTACTCTACAAATTTACTCGCAAATTGCAAGCCTTCTACTGGACCATGCCTCGATTCATTTTCTATCGCTGGAGCCGGTGTAGGTACGTTGCTAGTGAATAATCTGTCAACGGAACAACAAAGCACGATAACGCAGACGGTCGATGGTCCAATAGTCAAATGTTTCGATGTTTCGTACTCGGCTTCGCAGCAAGTTATATGGCCAGAGTCGGGATTTGGCGGAGTCAGCTACAATTCGAATAAACTGTACCAGATAACAAACCCATCCCAGGCAGTCGACAGCGCTTTCTGCTTCTATAATGGCGCACCTGTAATAACGGATTACATATTTTCACAAGGCGAACCGCTTTCGTTTAACATACAGAACAATCTCATATCTAATTTTTCATATGCGCAAACAAACAGTGGTCAGATTACCTACGTTCCGCCACCGAAATTTATAGGCTACAGTGGATATTCTACGGTAAAGGTAGGCCAGGCACTCCCCACCACCACACCGCTAAACGATCCTTATGGCTTATCAAATAGTTGTATCACTAACAACGGCTACTCCTCAGGCACGCTAGGCGGAGCGAATACAGTTTCAGTCCCATCTTCATACATAAACTCCGGATTTTATTGCATGCTCGGCCCCCAGCCGATGTATACTTCAGAATCATCTTTGAATGGTGTCGATAACCTCTACACTACTCAGAGTGGAGAAACTATAGGTTTGTTGTACCGACCTGGCGTTTATAACATTAGTTCCGGTGGACTGAATTCCACAATATACGGTGATTGCGCGCTGACTTCAGCAATAACGTCATCGTCAATCAAGCAAGGCAATGACTATGTATTGTCATGGCCACAATTGCAGGTAAACGGGACCTGGCAAAATTATAATCCAAATAATGCCGGAGAGAGTAATCTAATAAATAGGACGCCGCAGGACGTGGCCGCCATTTTCAATCCAAGTAGTGCGGGATCCATGATAGGCAGTTGCCCTGGCAATTCTTCAATAGTCAATTATACAACCTGTACAGCAGTCTATAAGCAGATTCCACCCTCCGGTGGCAGCTATGATAAAATAGAATCGCTTGTAAGTGACAACAACGGAAACCTCGAAGGAGGTTGCATTATAAATTCCGCCTACTCATGCGAGCAGACAAATGGCGCAATAAATATCACTTGGACTGGGCAGAAAGATGTAACAAGCACAAGCGGCACAGCTACTTCAAGTATGCCAGTTTACGAGGCGCAAAATTATCCGATCTTGATAAGCAGCTCCTCATTCATGTGTAGTGGTAGTGTGACTAACACTACAGGACATACCTTTACGCTATCATGCGGCAGTGGAAGCTCGGCTGGATACTGTAGCTCCAGCATACGTTCGAATTATTTAGGCTCAGGACTTTCAGCAGATTTAGTCGCTTCATGCAGCGACACTTATAATGGACCGATACGATCACAGACAATGACACTTACGTTTAATTGGAATACGTTGTCTGGAAGCCAGGCGGAGCCGACAGCGCCGACAGCGAATTTTCTCTGTGGAAACGTTTCAGATCCGATACATTCAAATGTTGTATCTGGAGATACTTGGACACCTTACCTAGATAGCGCACATAAGAATCTCCCCGAAGTAGGCGGCTGTGAAGCCGGTAGGGATATTTTTAATCAGACCCAGCCGACTTTTTCTAGTGTAACGAGTGGCTCTACCTTTTATTCGACTTATAGTTGTCCTGCGGGATATTCAGGGACAATAGAATCATGTTCTAATCCAAACCCTCAACCAGTTGGTTTCAGCGGAAGCGTGTCTGCGACGCCGGCTTGTACTACAGTTGGTTATTCAGGATACTCTTCTTATACCCAATATAAATCGGCGTCAGGTCCTGGAGTGGGTTCGCTTCCGACTGGATGTAATGCATTTTCACAGCCAGGTTACACAGCGCCGACCGTCGCCAACGGCTGCATCGCACAGCATAGCGGCGTAGCAACCTCCTCAAATGCGTCATATGCACTACAATACGCTAATGACAGCGGAATCGGAATAGGACTTGGTGTATTAAACAATACGTTGATAACTAACATCTCCATCCCTCCAAGCGGCGAACAGACAATAGTAAAAGACCAGTATATGAGTGGGTTATCGATGTCCCAATACGAGTTTAACACGCTAAATACCGTACTTTATCCGACCAACCTTTTATTATCTAATCTGCCTTCAGAAGCTTTGTTCAAGTCTTCGGTGTATCCTTATGACATGTTGAATATGTTGTTACTGCAAAACCCGTTTTTCAAGGTATACGGCATCCCAGGTTTCGTGAATGGCAGTATATTGGATTATGCGATGAGCTTCTTTACGGGAGGCACGTCGGCGAACTGTCCTGGCGGTGTGTTTGAAAACAATAGTTTCGACGCATTTGCACTCGGAGAAGGCGGACTGTGCTCAGGGCAGCAGCTCCCAACAGGCTATTCAGATGGAATATTCCTATCTCTTGGCGCATTAAATCAGGGTTTGCACGCAATACAATTCTATAGCGTAAGCGAGACAGGGAATACGTCCTCACCTACAGTTAACTTGTATGACACTGCGGGGCCGGCTCTTAACCTGGACTCGACATGTTCAAATGGCAATCAGAGGGTATTTACTTCTAAATATGCGGGAAGCGGCCAGTTTGAGCTCAACATAAGTTCTGACGAGGAGTGCAATCCGATAAATAACAAATTGTATGGATATATAGTGAACTGTATGTTCCAGACACCGGGGAACACTACATTTACTACGGCATCAAGTTATTACCTTGCTTACAATCTTCCGACTCTATGGAATGTCAGTTATACGCTGCTTGTTTCTCCTAAGACTTATAATATGGTGCCCGTGCCGGTTTATACAATCAACGCACCTTTTGGAAAATACCTATCTTTCAATCCAGCGGCGACCTTCCAGGAATCCGGATTACCATCTGGTGTATCATGGACAGTTACGTATGACGGCATTACGAAATCGTCCGTTTCTTCTTCCATCTCCTTTATATTACCAGCTGGAACTTCCCATGCATTCACGGCATATCCAGTAACATATGCCGGTTGTACATATACACCGGCGCCATCGAGTGGCAACTTATTCTCGGGGGGCCTGCAGGAAATCGTATATACTGAAACTTACTGTACCACGACTTTCGCAGAAACCGGATTGCCGACCGGCACGAATTGGAGCGTAGATATGGTATATAAAACTGGACCGAATAAGCCAACGGTTGTGTATACCGGTTGGTCTACTTCAGGTGCTATAACTATAGTAACCCCTCCAGGAAACTACGCTTTCGAAGTTTCTTCTATAAACATAGGTGGATGCAGTTACGGGCCTTCGCCAAATGGAGGTACCGGGTTAATTGCTGGATCTACAGAATACATCTCTTATCCGGCCATTTGTGAAACTACTTTTATTGAGTCGGGTCTACCGCTAAATACTGCATGGACAGCTACATATAATGGTACCTCGGAGAATTCCAAAGGTTCGAATAAGATCGCCTTTTCCACGGAAGGAGGGGGAACATGGCCTTACACTATCGGTTATCCTTCGTCGAATGCATATGTTACGAATTTCCTCTCAAATACGACGTCTATTGTGAATGGCACTAATAACGTTGAGACCAGCATTAACGTAGCACATTCGCCTGCGTGGATAGCAGTAGCACCGAATGACAAGCAGGTCTTTGTAAGTGGGCGCACAGGGATATCAGTTATAAATACCTCGACGAACATGGTCACTACACTCACGCCAGAAACCGGGGCTTATCCATATGGGGGAGTAGCAATCTCTAATAATGGTAATTTCTTATACGCAGCGACTCCGAAGGGCATTTTTGTATTCTCAATCGGTACAACAAATCCAATAACGTTGGTGAGTACGATTTCCTTGCCTGCCAACAGTATACCCGCAGGGATTGCGTTATCTCCTAATGGTAATAGCCTGTATGTTGCAAATACGAGCGGATACGGACTAGAAGTTATAAACATCTCTTCCGATGCGGTCATTAAAACTATAGATTTACCCGACGCTAATCCATATTCGATAGCCGTTTCTCCTGACGGTAGATATGTCTATGTTACTTATTCAAGCCTTACGCCGGAATCGCAACTATCGATAATAAATGCAACTTCCGATACATATCTAAAGACCGTAAACCTTGCTTCGGGAAGCCTTTTCGCCCCTCCAAGCTATGGCGTAGCGGCCTCGCCAAATGGGAAACTCGTGTATACTACACTTGATGGTGACGGAATAGCAATAGTAAATGCATCTTCCTATAAATTGATAAATATAATCGGACAAGGAAATCCTTTCGGTATCGCAGTTTCTGCTGATGGGAATTTATTGTATGTCACAAGGTATAACGGCGGTTCTCTACAAATCCTAAATGCAACGTCTTACCAATCTATAGCGAATCTGACTACTGGCGCACAAGCGTCCGCTGTAGCTTTGTCGCTCCCACTAAGTTCTATTACAATAAACGGCTGCAAGTACACAGTAATACCGGCTGCGGGATATTTGCCTACAGGCAACACTTTACAAGTTAATTATTCAGTAGTGAACTGTGCTACGACATTTACAGAATCCTCTCTGCCGCCGGGATTTAAGTGGAGCGTAACTTTCGATGGCATAACCGGTTCCAATAGTACAAACTCACCTATAACATTAGTAACACAAAATGGCACCTTTGTAGCGAGCGCTTCAGTAGATGGTCTTACGTGTACTGCTAAGAAAACCGTAAGCACAGGTTCATATAATTATAATGATGTGGCTATCAATAGCTGGTCCTGTATAACCACATTTACCGAGTTGCCCATTGATACAGGCCAGAATTTCCCACTCGGCACATGGTGGACTAATTATGAGGGAACAAATTCTACCCTCATTAACTACAATGCAATATCCTTCAGCACTCCTGCGTCTCCGTCATCGCAACAATTTTCAATAGGTTACGCTTTAGCCACCTCAGCAAGCACAGATTATCTACCATGTCTGTACAATCCGTCTAATTCTTCAGGCAAGATATATCCAGGAAGCTCACTGTCTATAACTTATGCATTTTCAGGCAACTGCCAGTTTACTTTCTATGAATCCGGGTTGCCGTCCGGAGCTTACTGGGATGTTTATTTGACGGCTGTTCCAGGTATATACAGTATGAGTACAGGCATATCCACACATAAGCTGACGTTAAACACTACAGGCTATCTATGGGGCGCAACTGAATCCGGGGAACTTCCACGGCATGGAATAGCAGTCTCTCCCGATGGTCTCTTCACATATACGATAAACAGTTCTTCATCGACACTCATTCAGGCATACACAGCTACTGGTAAGGTAGTACGGACATATGCATTACCATCAAATCCAAATGGAGTAACAATAACTCCCGATGGCAAATACGCATATGTGTCCGCTCCACTGACAAATATCATCACAGAGATAAACTTAACCACCGAATCCGAGGTCGTGAATATAACTTTTCCACCATTGGTAGAGTTCTCGAACGGAAATAGTTACCAAACACGGCTTGTTGCAACATCAGCAGATACATATAGTGATGCTTGTGTATATGCGCTTTTCGATGCTATTGTGTCGTCCTCCGTTTCCTATTTGGGACTGGAAACTTTATGCAATAGAGCTCCAGAGTCTCAGTACCCCATAAATCTCGGTACCATTTCTAATACTTATTCCGTTGAAGACTTGGCAGTTTCACCTAAACTTAGCGATCAGACAAGTCAATACGTGTCCGTTATTGGCACTGGAAACCAGCTAAGCATAGTAAATGTAACCGCTTACCTTTCAGGAAAAAGCTCATATATAACGGACATTACTTTGCCACTTGGACAATCGGGATATACGACAAGTATCGCCGAATCTCCCACCGGAAATAAACTTTATGTAGGTGGTAGCGATAATTTTTCAATAATAGACTTAAGTACTTACCAGATTAAAACTCTGCCTTTGTATAGTGTGTACAGCCTCGCGCCGTCTTCGGATGGTAAACTGTTATACGCAAATGGTCAGCTGCTTTATGCGATAAACACATCTTCAGATTCCGTCGTATACACTTTAATAAATAATGCAGACCTCAGCGATATAGCCGCTGCCGCACAAAATAATAATTACGTATATGTAACAGCTCCTCTAGATGTTGCCCAAATGACTATACACTTACATACAAATGCTCAGGCTGGGAACTTTGATGCCCCTCTCGGAACGGTTTATACCTTTTCAGTACCAACCACATATGTTAATGGTGCATGCGCATATAACCCGACTCCAAATTCTGGAAAGATAACCATTGGAGAAGGCAGCGAAACTATAAGTTATACTGCTGGCTCTTGCTATACAGAATTTGAAGAATCTGGTCTTCCAGGTGGTTACAATTGGACGGTGACATATGACGGTAATACCGTGTCTTCATCTAAGGCAGGCGGCAATATACAGATACCGAGTCCTCCTGGCGACTATTCTGCAACAGCTACCATCGATGGGCTTTCATGTTCTGCATATGTTTCAAGTGTACAAGCAGGTAGCACATATACGTTTAATAATGGTGACTGGTCGTGCACGACTCAGTTCAGCTTCTCTGATAGTGGCATAACAAATAACGCCGGGACAGGTCCGGGCCAATATACAAAGTGGTACGTTACTTATTCATCAGCAAATAACAGTGCCCCAACAGTCGCTCCACCTCGCGGAAGTAATTCTATAACAGAAGTAACTCATGCAGGAGTCTTCTCAGCGGTTGCCCATATTGAGAATTATGCTTGCGATTCTCTTCCTGGTTCTAATGGGAATAGTGTCATAGCCGGTACTACCGTTACATTTGGACATTGGGGTTGCAACACTACGATTACTGCGACGTATAGTGTTAACGGTGGCAATCAATACCCCTTTGCCATTAGTGGCGATACATGGGGTTTTGAATGGTATGGTGATGGTCAAAAATGTGTAGTATATTCACCATATACATCAGAAGTGCAGGTCGACTCATTTTATGGCCAAAGTTTTAACTGTGGAGAGGTGGCACAATCTTCTATAATATCTGGAGAGGACAATGGACCAGGAAGTTACCTATTTAGTGCAGCTAATGATCAAGCTGGAGATTGTACAACACCGTCTAATTACGTCAATATTTATCTAACCGCAGGCGGTACGATTAATCTGCCGTATAGTTGCACAACAACTCCTCCCTGAGGATTAGATAAAAATTTATGGTGCTATTGGGTTTTATGCGTAAAATAAATAAACTTATAAATAACGTCAACTTAATCATATCTTTATGTTAATTTTATATAAAAGACTATTACTATTAGTTGCATGTCTGTTCCTTTTCTTCACGTTTTTTGTTGGGATAGTAAGGGCACAAAATAGTTATGGTGACTCTGCATTGACGCTGTCTGCCTATAACGTGGCTATAAATCCTGCAAGCAGTACTGTTATTAAGTATGCCATTACATTGTCTTCTGGTAATGCAGCCGGTACACAATTAGAAGTAACTGATATCAGAAGCAACAGTAGCGTATCCGGGATATCTTTTGGCGGACTGCCATCTCTTTTAGAAAACCCTACGTTTTCCGGGAATTTTTCTATATTGGTCTCTAATAGCACTGCGCTCGGCATATACCTAATTGATTTTAGGGCGGTCGGCGCCGACCCATCGACAAATGTCGCTACTCTAGTGCTGAACGTTACAAATAAGACAATAACAACTGCTTTGACCGGCAAAAGTAATGGCAGTGGTTATTATCCTCCCCCTACACCGACAGGCGAATCACCCGCATTTTTAGGTAATGCCTTCCCATCTGGCCCTAATGAGAAATATGGCATTCTCGGGATTATAATCATTATAGTCGCCTTTCTAGCTGCGTTTACCGCGCATTTTTATGGCCTGATTAGGAGATACATCCCTAAAATTGCATTTGTCCTAGTTATCCTGGCGGGTTTATACTTGCTTATCTTTGATCCTAATTTAATGACGTATGGGACGCTACATTATGATTTGCTTGTTGTATACATTGCTACGAACGTGTTTTTCGCTTATTTAGTGTTTGATAATAGGCGGATTGAAGCGCTTAGGTTTATAACATTTATAGTCCCTTCGCTGTTTTTAGTTGGGCTTCTCATAGATCTCTTTGGTAATCTTCCATTCTCCTATTTTTATAGCTCAACTGTAAATGCTAGCTGGCCATATCTTTTTGGCTTTGGATTCGCAGCTTATTCTTCATTTGGAGTTTCATTGGCATTTACGATTTTATTGATTTCATCGGAATTTCTATGTTTACATTACGCATTTGATTTTTTTAAATCAAGGACTACGGCACTTCAAAAGCAAACAAGAAATAAGGTCAGGTTATAAAAAGCTCTCACAGCGATAGGTCCTTTTTGTAGCTTAATCTATTGTCACTGAAATATTCTGTCGTCCCATCATTTTTATGCACCGTTAAATCAATTCTTTTACCTACGTAAGTCTCGATAAAGGGGATAGTGTTATACAATTCTAACACGTAATTTATTCCTTCAAGCTCAAACTTAGTTTCATCAGAAGCAGCCATAAGCGCACCCAATGTATAATCGCGTAGAGACAGATAGGGCAGTGAAGTATAATCCTTTTCACAAGAAGGAGGGAACGCAGGTAAGTCGTTTAATATGCCATCATATGTGTGGGACTTATTTAAAGTCATCGCTTCTAATGTGGAATGACTGCGCGGGTCTGCAAGAACAACGGATTCGGCAGATTTGAAGAGTTTTTGTGTATTTTGGATAATACTATTCAGGCCTTCGCTGTCGATTTTCTTGTATACTCCTCTGTTCTTTATAATCCCGTAAAAAGCCTCGCCAAAAGTTTCATAAAAAGTTCTGTCAGATCTGGCATTTACTTTTGTTGAAAACGCGGCTATCGCTATTTTCATTGCACTGCTGATATCCTCGGCAAGTATTCTTTCAAGCGACGTTGTTGGGTTCTCCATATACCTATATCAGATTCAATGAAGGGAAGTAGTATAAATGCTTTATTTTCTGCAGAAAGTAGCGATAAGATTTAATATCTCACCGCTAAGCTCTATTAGGGTATAAAAAGCATAAATTGTTTCGAGACTTATTATAGAATAAACGTCGGGGTAGTACAGCGGTAGTACGCTGCCCTCATGAGGCAGAGGTCATGGGTCCGAATCCCATCCCCGACAAAATTATTGCTTTGGGGTGAAAAACCACCGCCTTAAACTTGCGGTGAATCAATATGATAAGTGATTTTTGGGTAGGTCTTATAATCGGAGCCGTGTCGTTCTCATTACTTCTGATTTTTATAATGTGGTTATTGGTAAAACGCATCGCAAGGAGTTTATTCGGCAAATGGGCAGAAAAAAAACTTTCTTGGGAGCTTAACAAATCATTAGAAGCCCAAAGGCACGTTATAAAGGGAAAGATAAGTGAACAGTTGTTTCCTCTGTTATACGAGAAGGCCGGGAACCTTTCCGATTTCAGGTTTATTGGAAGCCCGATAGATTATATAGTTTTTGAGGGATTATCTGATGGAGACGCTTCCAACGATAAAGTAGATATAAAATTCATAGAGGTAAAAACGGGAAATGCCAGATTGAGCAGTACGGAAGAGAGGATAAAAAATGCGGTTGAGGATAAAAGGGTAACCTGGGAAGAGATAACAATATAGCCGGCCATTTTTAACGTTCCGAGGCGTTTTTCAGCCGGATACTTGATAAAACGCGACCCGGTTTGCATGTTTAAACATTTAAATACAAATTGGCTTCTAAGCAGTACACGAATGAGGAATCGCTGTCAAAACTAGAGCACCCCTAGGAAAAGAAACAGAGTTTTCCATGAGGGATTATGAATCACCGAAAAGAGCCCGATAAAAACATTATTAGATTTGGATACACAATTCATCGCCGAAGCGCTTGTAAAAATGACATCCCTGATAATTACGTTTTGCGTTTTACTGATAAAGACAAGAACAGATTAAAGAGGACGGGAATCAAAGCTAATACGTATTGACAAATACACGAGTTTTTCGGAACATCGCCGAACTTTAGAAAAAGGTATTTAAACACAAAAAGACAGATTATTATATGGCACTAAAATTAAAGAATGTTTCCAAAACCTATGGCTTGAAAGTGTATACAGACAGCGGTTCTTATTTTGGCGATGTAGATGAGGCCATAGTGCAGGATAATAGAGTAGTGGGATGGAGAGTAAAAGCAGGCCAGTCCTCAAATCTTTCTAAAATAATAAAGGGCGCAAGAGGTGCGATAATACAGCACAACTTAGTAAGAGCGATAGATGATGTTATGATAATTTCGAATATAGTAGCTTCCCCTTCTGAAGAGGAGCAGCAAGAGTCGCAACAGATTTGATTCGAGCGAAATAAAATTAATAAAGCCATAAAAACAAGTATTGATACGTTAAGTTATGTCAGAAAATATATTTAGCATCCCCTTCAAGACGACCGATGACATAAAGACCCCTACGAAGATGATTGAGCAGGTAATCGGTCAGGATGAGGCCGTAGAGATAATAAAAAAGGCTGCCACCCAAAGGAGAAACGTATTGTTGATTGGTACGCCGGGAACTGGAAAGAGCATGCTCGGATTGGCGTTATCAGAACTTCTGCCAGCAGAGAAACTTGTCGATATATTGTCACTCCCGAATCCGAAAGATGAAAACGAGCCAATAATAAAAGCGTTACCCACAGGAGAAGGGAAGCGCATAGTTGCACAGGCAAAGGCTAAAAATCTAGCCGCTCTAAATGGGGGAAACAGCTCTTTGATTTTTATAGGGATACTCGTTGCATTTTTCGTTGCAACCTATATCGTAGACGCATTTGTCAGCGGACAGCCAAATCCCATACTGGCAGCCGCAAATCAGATATCGGGTACACTTTTCATAATAACAATGCTAATTGGTTTTCTTATAGTGATACTCATGTATCGATTAGGTAAACAGAGAATAGCCGTTATTGGACCAAAACTATTGTTGGATAATTCCGGGCTTAAGCACGCGCCGTTTATAGATGCTACTGGTGCGCATGAAGGAGCACTTCTTGGAGACGTTCAGCACGATCCATTTCAGTCCGGTGGATTAGGTACGCCTGCCCATGAACGGGTAGTTTTAGGCGATATCCATAAAGCGAATGGTGGTGTGTTATTTATAGATGAGATAGCAAATCTTTCTCCCGAGATGCAAATACAACTGCTTACTGCTATGCAGGAGAGAAAAGCCGCTATAACAGGCAGAAGCGAACGCAGTGCGGGAGCGATGGTGAAGACGACCGCGGCACCTTGTGATTTCATACTCGTAGGCGCAGGTAACCCTTCTTCTATTTCTGCAATGAGTCCGGCACTGAGATCTAGGATAAGAGGTTACGGATACGAAGTTTATATGAATGACACGATGCAAGATACTATAGAAAATAGGAATAAGATAGCGCGATTCGTTGCACAGGAGGTATCAAAAGACAAGAAAATACCGGCGTTTTCCAGAGAGGCTGTAGCCGAAATCATAAAAGAAGCAAAGCGAAAATCTGATAGAAAAGACGCACTTACACTTAAGTTAAGAGAATTGGGAGGAATAGTCAGGGTAGCAGGTGATGTTTCAAAAGAAAATAAACATTCAGTAGTAACTGCTATGGACGTTATAAAGGCTAAAGATTATGCCAAGTCATTTGAGCAGCAGATTGCCTCTAGATACATAAAGGAAAAGAAGGATTATGATGTGATACAAGTGAGCGGTTCTCGTATAGGTAGAGTTAACGGCTTGGCAGTTATAGAAAATTCTGATTCAGGACTTCTATTGCCAATAGAATCTGTCGTTACTAAAAGCATGCGAAAGGGTGCAGGAGAGATAATAGCAACCGGTAAACTTGGTGAAATTGCGCAGGAAGCGGTAAAAAATGTCTCCGCTATAATAAAGCTTTACGCTAAAGAGCCGCTCACAAATTATGATATACACCTGCAGTTTTTACAGGCATATTCCGGCGTAGAAGGGGACAGTGCTAGCATAAGTGTAGCTACTAGTATACTATCTGCTTTGACCGGCATCCCGATAAAACAATCAGTAGCAATGACGGGTTCTCTGTCTATTCTCGGCGAAGTTCTACCAATAGGCGGAGTAAACGCTAAGATAGGCGCAGCCGTAAACGCTGGCGCAAAGGAAGTAATAATCCCAATGGCGAATAAAGAAGACATAGTCCCGGAAGACGGTGAGAAAATAAGGATTATCCCGGTTAAGAACATAATGGAAGTGATAAAATATGCCATGGTTGATAGTGCTAGCAAGAAACGGCTTCTTCACGCGATAAGCGGCGCATTTAAGAAACATTATGTCGGAGCTTAAAAAGACATATCTTCATGTTTTTGATGAGAGCACGATATACAATGTAAATAAATTAGAAAGCGACGGATATATTGGACAGCTTAGTGGGCCCATAGGCAGCGGAAAAGAATCCTATGTATTCTTAAGTACGGATCTTCAAAAGCGAAAGGTCGCGGTGAAGATACACCGCCACAACATCGAATCATTCAAGGAAATACCTTCTTACTTACGATTTAGGGGCAGTAAAACCGGTGGTTTTCTAAAAACCATAGATGATTGGAGCAGGTATGAATTTACATTCATGTCAAAAGCATTTTCAGTTGGAGTAAATTCGCCAGAGCCATATAGGCTTTTTAGAAACATTATCGTAATGCAGTTCATAGGTGAAGATGATACCCCTGCAAACACAGCAGTAAAGGATACGAATTTTAATTTAGATTCTTGGTATACAAAAATCATCGACTTTATAGTAAAATTAGGACAAAAGGGTTTTCTTCATGGAGATTTGAGCCCATACAATATATTAAATTTCAAGGGGGAACCGTACTTAATAGATTTTTCTCAAGCGTTAAAATTAACCAACTTTACGAAGGACTTTTTGGTGAGAGACATACTTAATATAAATAACTGGTTTAATAAACTTGGCAAAAAAGAATTGCTAAATACTGAAGAGATCATATCAAGAATAGATAAAAATTTATGAAAGATAAGTATAATGCGGTCTATTCACTGCTGCAAAGGATCCCAAAGGGTAAAGTGATTACTTATAATGCAATAGCTAAAAAACTTAGACTAAATCCTAGACAGGTGGGAAAGATACTAAGCATGAATAGCGACCCTAAACGTTATCCCTGCTATAAAGTTATACGATCGGATTGTAAGTTAGGAGGTTATACGATCAATGGCGTTAATGATAAATTTTCAATTGAAAGGAAACGGGCGAAATTAATCGCCGATAGCATCGCATTTGATGGAGAGAAAATAAGAAGAGAATACGTACTCAACAAAATATAATGTATAAATCTCTCAGCAAACGCTAACGATGTATCTGGTGTTCTACAGCATTTTCCAGCTTATCAACCGCTTCCATAAGTAACATTTCTCTTGTCATTCCCTCGACTTTTATATCATATCTCTTTTTTCCGAAGGCATTAAGATTAAACTGGTATTTTCCGGTCGGATCATGTACTTTTTTGATATGGATCTTAATTTCGTCGATTCCTCCCGCACTGAAGAATACCTGCTCCCGTTTATTTATTTCACTTCTAGCAATAAGCATAAATTCATAGTCGCAGTCTCCAGATACCTCTACGTCTATGTTGTCTCCCACCTTTTTCCCACCAAGCATGTCAAGTATCTTTAGTCTGCTCAGCACTCCGACTGGATGCATATCGTTATCTATAACTATGGCCCCTTTTATTTTTGCGGATAACATTATTTCAAGGGCTCTTCTTAAGTTTAGAGTAAGGGATATCTGCGGTAGTTCTCTCCTCGAGATCTCCATGATATTTTTATCTAGCATCGACAACTTATTCGGATCAAGGTCTTTTTTACCCGATTTTCTATTCGAATATGCGGCTGCGGTATATTTTAGTATATCTGATAGAAGAACCTGTCCCACAGTGCGACCAAAGTTATCTATAACCGGAAGACCGTCTATTTTATTTAAAGCAGCTAATTTCTGTGCTTTTCCTATATTATCATCCGTTCTTAAGATTGGGAAACGTCTTATTACAACATCTTCGACTTTTAATGAATCAAAAACACGACTATTTATCAATAGTTTTATTATATCATAATCAGAAATTATTCCAACTAGTTTTTTGTCCTCATCAGTTATTGGTACTGCACCAACTCCATTCGTCTGCATCGTCTTTATGGCTTTGTCGATTAAATCGCGCGGCGACAAAGTAGGCACTTTCTTTACAAAACCTTCGATCTTTGTTGTCTTAGCGGCATCTTTTGACATCAAATCATAATACAAAAGCAAACCAACATACTTCTTATTACTCAATACTGGCAACTCCTTTATGCCTTTTATACTCATTATGCTTATAGCAGAACTGAGTGTCGTATTTTTATCTATAGAGACAACCTTTCTCGTCATTATCTTCGAAATATTCATAAGCTTCTCCCAGTCAAATCACATTCATTTTGATGCATCTTCTGAATAAATATCTGTCGTTTATAGGTTGTTTTTCTGTCCCTCACGTAGGGAATAAACTCGATAAGCACCAAATATTGTCGACAGTACTCCGAGAAGTATATAAAATATGAAAAGTGTATACGCGATTTCAACTATAGAACCATTTGTACCTGAAAAAGTACCTAGGTAACCAAATAGAACCGAAACCGTCTGCGGTGAAACTATAACAAATGTTGCTATACCTACTATAGCTGACATGCTGAATATAGCAGAGAAGATAACTCCATACAGCACGGCCTTGCGGTTTTTACTTCTTAGATAAAACGCGCCTAATAGCATCATAATCCCGCTTATCAACACAAGCGGTGTAAAAAGCAATGCCGCATTCTTTATCCCCACGGTTAAATCGGCAAGGAACGCAACTGCTTGTATTCCCTGCGTATAATTACTATTGTTTACGCCAGGATATACTTGAGCAAGGTATTGTTGTGCACTATTGTAAAATGACGTTGCATCGAAGTTTATTGCACCCCATGCAGCATATAGAACCAATAGCGCAGCTATTATTGCAACTGCACCAGAGACAAATGCAATAGAAAACGAGAGCTTGCGGTTAGTGAATACCGAAGGTCTTTCTTTATATACCGTCTTTTCGATTTCAGATTCGTGTTTAACCTTTTCCATCCTGCAAGATTCCTTTTATTAATCAACGCGTAGCATATTTAAATAAGTTTAAATAAACTAATCAAACGGCATACCGCGCACGATAACTGTTGGCTTTATGTAGAATTTTAAGTTGGCACATGACTAATACCCGTTATTTAATATGGTGGTTATTAAAGCGGTAGCAGACTATACATCAATCATTAAATACTCTAAAATACATGATTTTATAAGTATGCAAAAACAAAGATGGGAAAGAATATTCGAACTTTCAGTAATCGGTTTAGTTATATTCATAGGGATGGTGTCTCTCTTATACAGCTGGATAGACAGCATCTTCGGTGGAAATGTAAACGTTTACGTACTTACTGCTGTAGGGATATTGGTTTCATTCGGTATAGTATATGCAATAACTTGGTTTGATCGAGGATAATGTGCGCATAAAGAAAAGATACATATTAGTAAAGATAAATAAGGTAGACTCCGTTGATGCCTTTGAAAAGATGATTTTTTCTACGCTAAATAAATTAGAGCCTTTTTTGGCAACGAGGTCGAATATTAAAGTGATAAAAGAAACGTGTTTAAAGACTCAATCCGATGTAGTCGGAGTAATAAAAATAAATAATGTTTACGTTAATGAGGTGATATTCCTTTTATCATTGATTGGTAAGTTTTATAAATCAAACCTGCTTACTCTAAAGAGTAGCGGAAATTTAAGAAAATTAAAATTGGAGGAATCAAGATATGGAACAAATGCCAGCTGATCTAATGGGATATGATCGTGCAATAACGCTTTTTAGCCCAGACGGTAGACTTCTGCAAGTAGAGTATGCAAGAAAAACGGTATCTCAAGGTTCTGCGGCCATAGGCTTAGTAGGAAAGGATTCCGTAGTTTTTGTCGCCGATAAAAGATTACCAGAGGTAGAAAAACTAATAATAGCAGATAGCATAGAAAAGATATTTAAAATAGATGAATATGTAGGCACCGCATTATCAGGAATGATTGCGGATGGTCATGCGCTTATAGAAAAAGCACAGGTTGAAGCCCAAAATTATCGGGTTACATACAATGAACCGGCGGATATGCTGCTTATGATAAAAAGAATAAGCGCAGATATGCAAGCGTTTACTCAGTATGGCGGTGCAAGACCATATGGGGTAAGCATCTTATTCGGCGGTATACGTAATGGGAAGCCAGCCCTCTTCATGCTCGAACCCAGTGGGATATTTTTCCAGTACAGGGCTGTAGCAATAGGCGAAAATTCTACTGCCATAAACAAAGGATTAGAAGAAGGCTATAAAAGCGATCTAGATGCGCCAGCACTGATAAAATTAGGTATAAAATCTCTTAAAACGAGTGGTTTAAAGCTCCACCCAGATAGATTTGAGATAGCTGTAGTGGACGCTTCTGGATTTAAGAAATTAAATAGAGAAGAAATATCTGAATATTTATAAGTCCACTAGACGTGATGGAAGACCGAGTTATAGCTAGATTATATATAAAAGACAAGCAATTTGAGATTTTCGTTGACTGCGAAAAGGCGATGCTTATCAAGAATGGTAATAGCACAGACATAGATTCTGCGCTCCTTGTTGACAGAATATTCAAGGATATAAAAAAAGGAGAAGTTGCGGGAAATCTCGATAAGGTATTCGGAACAGAAGACGTGAAAAAAATCGCGCTTGAAATAATCAAGAAAGGAGAAATACAATTAAGCAGTTCTTATAGGGAAAAACAGGCGAGTATGCTGAGAAATAGGATACTCGATAGCATAGCATCAATGGCGATAGATTCGACTACAAATCTACCAATACCGCGAAAGAGGATAGAGCTTGCTATGGAAGAGATCCATCACAATTTTGATATTAACAAGGCAGAGAAAGAACAAATGGAAGACATACTGTTAAAACTAAAAAAAATCATACCGATAAAACTAGGAGAATTTTCTTACTCGGCCGAGATACCTCTCGCTTATGCAAACGACGCACTGTCATATTTAAAAAGGCTAGCTGCTATTAAAAGTAATATAAGAAATGACAGCGGAATAAGCGTCAGTTTCTCGGTCAAAGCCGGGCATGAAGGCGAGCTGTTAAGCAAATTGAAAAGCGTTACACATGGAACAATAACGCTAAAAAAGACATAGATATGATACACGTTAAAGATCATGACATTGTGACACCCGGGGAGCTGCTTTCAGATGAGGGGAATGGCAGCCATGGTACTTACTTAGAGGGTACAAAGGTATTTTCTAAATATTTCGGAGTAATACGCATTGAGCCGAAAGGCGTAGGTGTGCAGCCCCTTACAAGTGTATATGAACCTATGGAAGGGGATGAAGTTGTTGGACAGATAACTGAAGTGGGGGGTAAGTATTGGGTTGTCGACATAAATGCTCCCTATTATACCAGGCTGGACGTAAGAGACATGAATATCCGGATAGATACTAATGAGTTAGACAAGTACTTAGACATAGGAGATTTAGTATATGTACGCGTTTTTAAGATATACCCAAATCATTCAGCGGATGTTTCGATGCGCGGAACCAGGTATGCAAAACTTCCTGGTAGGACTACGGCCAAGATAGATATAATGAAGTTACCAAGATTGATAGGAAAAGAAGGAACAATGATAAATATTATAAAGACCGAGACGAATTGCGACATGCTCGTAGGCCAAAATGGCATAGTATGGATAAATGGAGAGGACTATAATAAAGCGCTAGCGCTCGCAGCAGTAAATCTGGTAGAAAAAGAGTATTATAATCCAAATTTAATGGATAAGATAAAGGAGTTGTTGAAAAATGTACGAGGAAAGGTTTGATAAGAGAAAATTCGATGAGTTAAGGTCAATAGAAGCCGAGAGCGGAATAATTGCAAATGCCAAGGGCAGTGCGCGCTTTAGAATAGGTAACACAGAGGCGATAGCGGCAGTATACGGTCCGCAGGATGTTAAGCCCAAACACTTTGAAAAAGTGGATAGGGGTATAATAATGTGTAAATACGACATGATGCCTTTTTCAGTACCAGACAGAGCAAAACCTGGTTTCGATAGGCGAGATATGGAGATAAGTGAGGTTATAACTAATGCTTTAAATCGCGCAGTCATATTAGAAGAGCTTCCAAGATCAATGATAGACGTACGTGTTTACGTTAGCCAAGCGGATGCAGGAACAAGGTGTGCCAGTCTATGCGCAGCATCCATTGCATGTGCAGATGCTGGTTTGCCAATGAGGGATCTTGTCGCTGCCGTTGCCGCAGGTAAAATAGGAGACTCGATATGTTTGGACTTAACAAAGGAGGAGGAGGATTTCCATGAAGGTGGTGCTACAGATGTACCAATAGGGTTCCTTCCTTCAAAGAATGAGATAGTTCTTCTTCAGCTCGATGGTAAGGTAAGTAGAGAGGATCTTAAAAAAATAATTGAAATTGGAAAAGTTGGCGCCTCTAAAATATACGAAATAGAAAAGATGGCGTTAAAAAGGAGGTTTTTAAATGAAAGTGAAAGTTAGAGGGATTTATTCTACAGCCATATCAAAACTTCTGTTAGATTCTGGCGTAGAGATAACACAGGCAGCGGATGCTATAAAAACAGCACTTAACATAAGCGGAGAATCTGCGCCTACTATAACGATAGAAGATATCGATACAAAAGAAGGAGTTTACGTATATGGAACGGATCCCGTCAGCGTTATAGATATACTCAAAAAGCATCTAAAAAATAGTGTCTTTTACAAAGAGGAAATGGGACGAATATACTGCGGTATAATCAAAAACGTGGACCAAAAATCCAAATCGATAATAATTTCTCTTCCCGATGAAGAAGAGGGGGTTTTGGACATGAAGAACTTTTGGGGTTACGTTAAACCCGGGACAAAGCTCTTAATCCAGTCAAAAGGTACTTACGATGGTAGGATAATGCTTTCCACACAGCTTAGGATATTCGGTGAAGATGTTATAATAATAAAAAACGGCTTTACAAAAACTAGTAGAGGGATACGATCTGATGAGGGCAGGGATAAGCTACATGAGATAGCAAGTAGCATGGATTTAAAGGACTGGGGTATTTTATGGGTCCAGGGTGCAGAGAGTAAGGAAGAATCTGTATTGCGTAATGAACTAACCTCTCTAATACAAAAGGAAAACGAAATAACCGAACGCTTCAACGCCTGTTCAGAACCGACAGTGCTTTATGAAGGGTTAGACAAATACTTTACGATTTTTAGCAAGGATGATAAAATGCGATTGGACATCATAAGAAAGAAAGTTATGCCGACCATACCAAATCATCATAGTCTTAAATCCGCAGGGTACACGATTCTTACTGATTTTGCCGAGGCGTTAATGGATAAAAGCTCTGATGAAGAGATGTTGAAGAAAGTAAATGAGACATTATTACGTTACGGCCCATCAAAGAATAAACTTTATAGGCTAGCCTTTACACGTTTAAATGGTACTTCTTATCGTGTAGAAGGAATACTGGAAGACATCGTTATAGAAAATGGCGAGGTAAAATCACTTACGGTAGTTAACCGAGGCGATTGGGGCGGAAGAAGTTACTATATAGATACAAACAAGAATTACGTCACGGTAAAAAGAACAGATTCTGAAGATAGGGTATTGACTATGAAACCGGAGATATTCCCGAAATTCGCTAAGATAACCACATTCGACGTAGTTTCAAAAAACGAGGGAGGTAATATTACTGTGTCAAACAGCGACAGGATAGAAAAACTGTTTAAGCGCGGCGAGATAGGCAAAGAGTATATGGAAGAATTAGTTAATACTATCAAGGAACTTGGCAGGGCATAAAAATGGATAACTACGACTATATAAGAGAAATCGCGAAGAAAAAAATGCGTTTGGACGGACGCAAATCCGATGAACGCAGACATTTATCTATAAAAACAGGAGTGATAAACCATTCCGATGGCTCAGCGCTAGTTGAGCTGGGGGGCACCAAGGCGCTAGCCGGAGTAAAGGTCCTTCCAGGCGAGCCTTTTCCCGACAGGGCAGATGAGGGCGGATTAATAGTGAATTTTGAAGCGTCTGAACTTGCCAATAATTATGAATCTGACAGGATAATGTACTCCGTAGAGGTTGGAAGGGTAACAGATAGAGGGATAAGAGAATCTAATATAATTGATCTTAAGAAATTAGTTATAGAGGCTGGCAAAAAAGTTTTATTTGTTTATATAGATATTTTTGCCATAAACAACGATGGAAATCTTTTAGATGTAGCGAATATAGCAGCCTTAAGCGCGCTTGTTAATGCAGTTTACAAAATAGAAGGTAGCGAGGAAAAGGTTCCGCTTCCATTAAATCTTGACAAATTAGCGATTAGTCATACATTTGTTAAGATAAGTGACACAATATTACTTGACCCATCGGTATCTGAGGAAAATGCAGCAGACACAAGGCTGTCCATAGCCGTAGGCGAAAAAATAAATTCTATGCAGAAAGGCGGCAGCGGGTTTTTTACCGCAGAGGATGTGGATTACTGTGCAGGAATAGCGTTTGCAAAAAAGGAAGAGGTTAAGAATTTATTAACTAAGGCAGTTAAACGTTAAAATGGAAGAATACAATAAATTTGAAAAGACGAGACTGATTGGGGCGCGTGCCCTGCAGCTTGCATTGGGCGCACCATCGCTAGTAAAAGTAGACAAGAAAATCGATAAATATCTAGATATCGCAAAACGCGAGCTAGAAAAAGGCGTATTGCCGATAACTGTAAAAAGGGATTAGAGAAGAAAATATCAGATGGCATTTGATAGTCTCGCCGATAAGCTAAAAGAAGGCATCAAAAAACTGCTTAATTCTACCGGAAATGAAAAAATAGAAGAAGTAATTATCGAGATTCGCAAGGCATTATTGGAGGGCGATGTCGATCCAGCAGTCGTTGATACTTTTATACAAAGAGTAAGAGAGGATATAAAATCAAAAAAAGGCAAGGGGCTTCTTAGCAGGGAGAGGGTAATAGATGTAATATACAATAATTTAGTCGATATTCTCGGTTCCAACGAAAGTAGGATAGAGATAAACACGGTACCTTACAAGATTCTACTGGTCGGGTTGTTCGGTTCCGGAAAAACAACGACCGCTGGGAAACTTGCAGGTTACTATAAGAAGCGCGGTTATCGCGTGCTGTTATTAGCATTAGATACCTTTAGACCTGCAGCTTATGAACAGTTGATTCAGTTAAGCAAACAAATAAATGTAAAAGTTGTCGGAGGGGATAAAGACCCAGTTAAAATAATAAAGATTGCAGCTTCAACATTTAAGAACTATGATATAATAATAGCAGATAGTGCTGGTAGGGACGCACTAGATAATGAATTAGTAAAAGAAATAAAGGCAATAAACTTAGAGTTTAAGCCAACCAACGTTTCTCTTGTACTTCCCGCGGATTTAGGACAAAACGCTTCTATACAAGTGAAAGCATTCCATAATTTACTTGGGATAAATAGTATAATACTTACAAAAACGGACGGTACTGCTAATGGGGGAGGAGCGCTGACAGCTGCTTATATAAGCGGAGCAAAAGTAGTTTTTATAGGAACGGGAGAGAAGCTTAACGAACTTGAGGAATTTGATCCAAAGAAATTCGTATCAAAATTACTCGGTTTAGACGGCTTCGAAGCTGTATTGAAAAAGGCACAGGATGAAAATATACAGGTAAACGAAGAAAGCGTGAAGAAAGTAATAAAAGGCGACTTTAATTTAATGGACTTATATGAACAGTATACGAGCACAAAAAAACTTGGCCCGATTAATAAGTTGGCCTCGTTAATTCCGGGTATGCCGAGTTCAGGAACAACAAAGGAACTTATAGAGAAACAAGGAGAAAATATTGGTAAATTTACGAATATTATGGATTCTATGACAAAGGAAGAGCTAGAAAATCCAAACAGCATTACGGCTTCAAGAATGAAAAGGATCGCAAACGGCAGTGGGCATAGCGAAGAGCTCGTTAGAGAGCTTATTGACCAGTATAAAAAGATAAAGACTGTAATGAAGATGTCAAATAATAAACAAGTATCTAGTTTAATGAAAAGATTTGGAATAAAGTTATGAAGTGTACACTCTGTGGAAAAGAGATAGAAATAACCTTCTTAGGTAAGCTAAAGGGGAATTATGTGAAGACAAATGGTAAAGTTTATACTGTGTGTGCCTCATGTTTTAGGAGTAATAAGGATGAAATAAGAACCAAAGTTAATAAATAAACGAAGTAATATTAATCCTTAGTCGGGCCCGTAGCTTAACTTGGATATAGCAGCAGACTTCTAATCTGCGGGTTGGGGGTTCAAATCCCTTCGGGCCCAATTAATTTGTGAGATAATGCTTCCAATAGACATGTGACTAAAATTATATTATAATCCTTCACATAAGTAAATCAACACTAAAATACGGAACCAAAAGATATTCCCGGAGCAGCGTTTTTAATACTAATATATATGTATAGGAGAAAGCCGAAAAATTAAGAGAGAAAGAAAGAGTTTCCAGATATTACAAGCGGGTAAAAAATTTTAATTAGAAAGGCGGAGTAGTGCGAAGACAAGAAAGCATAAAGCACCATTCTCTTCATTCTATAAGTGCAGGATAGGAAATAACCGACGTCTGTTGCGTTCTGTATTGTTTATTATCTATCATCTACGATTGGATGCTCAAGCGGAAGCAAGAGAAGACAATGCTGAAAAAGAGAAATAAGCGCCACGTGAAAATATTGAGCGCGGTAGAGAGTACGGAGTTTGGATCTATGATATTATTATCGAAGGCTTTCTGCATAACTTAACTTAAAGAAAAGCATTTATATTATAAACCCTTCATAGTAAATATGAAAAAAATTTCATATAATAATGCATTCGAAAATATGGTAAACGTATTTAAAATACGAATTTACGCAGGGATATTTTCAGTTCTTTTCGCCACAATATTCTTTATCTACAGCTACCTTCTTACAAACTCGGCGATGGGAATACTAGATTTTGGAGGAGATTATATCTATTTTGATGTTATCTCTTCTGCCGTGATTTCATTTCTGATTAGCCTGATAATAACTTTGAACATATACGCATACAAATTAAAATCAAAGACTAGTAAAAAAATGACTATAGGCTCGATACTTAGCGCGGTTCTTCCAAGCAGTCTTTGCTGTACTAGTATAATACCTTCACTTATGGCAGTAGCTGGGTTTTCGACTTTATTCATAGTTAGGAATACTGGTAAAATACAGTCAATATTCTCAGTATATGGGCCGGCGTTTATAGGCATAGGAGCAGTTACGGCTTTTGTCGGGCTTATCCAAATAAACAAGAATATAAATTCATCCTGCGCTGTTAAATCCCCCCCAAAAAATGATGAATGCTATAAAAGGGCTAATGAAAATTAAATTAAAATATTGTGTTTTATATGCAGTTTTAGCTTTGGTTACTATTGCACTAGTAATTAACTTTACTCTGTTTAACCATACGGGTTCTTCAAATTCAAAATATCTATCGGTAGGGGATACTGCCCCTAATTACGCTTTCCAGTTGGAGAACGGAACGTATTCTAGCGTCAACAGCTATTATGGGAAACCCCTTCTGCTCTGGTTCGTTGCTACTTGGTGCTCAAGCTGTGCGCAAGGTAATGAAGTACTTGCAAGCAACCTTGGATTTTTTGAACAGCACGGGGTTAAGATAGTAGAGCTGGAACAATATGATAATCTTGGTTCTCCCGGGTCGTCGATATCCGAATTCATATCAAATTATGGTGAGAACAACACATATGTCCAAGGGGGTGTTGCAGGCTATAATATGACAGTCGCTTATAACACTCCTCCGACTTTTCAAATAGATATTTACTATTTAATAAGTCCAAGTGGAAAAATTTTGTACGCGGGGGAGGGACTATCCGGTGGGATAACCGCGCTTGAGAACGTCATAACTAACTATGGGTTGTAATGGAAGCTGCTGATCTCTTCTTCGGTGCTTTTGCGAATAAAAATAGATTTAGGATACTAAACAAATTGAACAAGAAAAGCTTATGTGCTGGAGAGCTTCAAAAAAAGCTAAATATAGAGCAGACGCACCTTTCGCACGACCTGCGCTGTCTTCTCAACTGTAAGTTCATAAACGTTAGAAAAGATGGCAAAAAAAGGATTTACAGCACGAATAATGATACTAAAGAGCTAGTTGACGAAGTTTCTAAACACGTAAAAAAATATGAGAAGTATCTGGAGAGATGCGGGGTGCTCGAGAAGGAAAAAAATGGAAGAGTATGAATATGCAATAATAGGACAGGGAGCTGCAGCCTTTGCAGCCGCTATAAAAGCAGACGAATTAGGCATAAAAACTATAATGATAGGTAAAAATGAAACTAACGGAACGCTTCTCGGAGGCACATGCGTTAACGTTGGATGCGTACCAAGCAAACGAATGATAACTATAGGCAACATGATGGATAGGATAAATTTAAAAAGATTTTATGGTATTTCATATTCCGCCAAAATAGAAAATTTCAATAAAATTATTAGAGAAAAGGAATCGTTAGTCAGAAGTATGAGGTTCTCAAAATACCTGAATGTTCTGAAAAAGCTGAAGAATGTTAGATATTTAAACGAATTCGCTAGCCTTAAGAATGCAAATACTCTGCGTGTAAATGAAAAGGACATAAAAGTCAAGAAGATATTGATAGCTACGGGGGCACGCACAAATGTACCTAACATAAACGGTTTGTCAAATGTAGATTATTTGACAAATGAAGACGCGCTCTCATTAAAAAAATTGCCCAAATCAATGATCATCATCGGCGGTGGAGCACTCGGATTGGAATTTGCAGAGATGTTTTCACATTTCGGTGTAAAAATTACGCTGTTGCAGAGAAGTGATAAGATATTGTCGAATTGGGAACCTGAAGTAAGTTATTACTTGGAGAACTACTTAAAAGAAAGCGGAATAAATATAATAACTGGCACGACTATTGACAAAATCTCAAAATGTAGAGGTGGTGTAGGTGTAGTATTTTTAGAAAAAGGGACACAAAAAAGGATAATCGCAGAAAAGATCTTGCTAGCAACAGGCAGGAAGCCAAACACAGAAAAATTGAACTTGGAGAAAACCGGTGTTAAGCTCGATGAGAATGGGTTTATCAAGATAAACCGACGTTTAGAGACCTCGATCAAAGGGATATATGCAGCAGGAGACGTAACCGGGGAACCAATGCTAGAGGCGCTCGCAGCTGCAGAGGGAAACAAAGCGACGGTAAACGCTTTCAGTTCCAAAAAATTAGAGATAAACTTAGATTCTGTTCCAGCAGCCATCTTTACTTTTCCAGAGGTAGCACGAGTTGGATTGACAGATAAAGAAGCTAACAATAGGGGGATAAAATGTGCCTGTCACACGGTAATGTTCACTGACCTTGCAAAAGCTGGGATAATAAAGGATACTAAGGGATTAATAAAAATGGTAATAGGCGCTAATAATAAGAAAATAATCGGAGTAGAAATAATCGGAGAAAACGCAGCAGATTTGATACACGAGGCCGCACTTGCCGTAAAATTTAGACTTACAATCAATGACATAATAGATACGATCCATGTGTTCCCAACGCTAAGCGAGGCGACAAAACTAGCTGCGCTATCATTCTATCATAAGATAGAGGATTTAAGTTGCTGCAGTGAGTGATCAATCAGCACTGCATTTTCTAATTTTTAAAAAGTCAAATTAACGCATTATAAAACGTTATTTTCTTAAGCCCATTTGGCGTCGGATATAATAAACTACAAACTCATTTTTCAATATGGGAAGTATCGCCGCAATTGTAATTTGGTAATAAAATATCTTCCTATGAGATTAATTAAAGGTTTTATATAAGATACTATCTTCTAAATGTATATCATATTACAGAAATAGGGGTAAATAAGATTATGTTAAATGAGGATGATCTAAAAAACCTAGAAAAATTAATTACAAAAGAGGATTTAACGTTATCCGATCTAGATTTAATAAAAGTTAGCAAACTAATTCCAGGCATAACCGTCGTGCAAAGTGAAGACAGATTTGACTGGGTTTCCCAAAAAGGAGACTACTGTCATATGCTAGCAGAAAAAGATTTTGATAAAGCGAAATCGAGTAGTTTAGATGAATTTCTTGACATTAACACTATAGATATCTCTAAATTAGGTAAAATTAGTACAACTTATATGATAAAGGGAGGTCTCGAAGCAGAGGCAGACTATGGTACTCCGGATCTTTCATCGCTGGGGTTAAAAATAAAAAAAGGTGCTATGAGCATAGACTTATCAAAATATAAACTGTATAAATCAAGACGCGTATTGGAATTTTACGGTTATACCGATCAAGGGGCTAGAATTATGAATTGGGCAATAAAGGATGTTTTTGAGCAAAAAGCGACAGTAGCTTATCTCAATGGTCAAAAAGATATAGCGATAGTGTGTAGAAGTACTTTTAGTGGAAAAGAGGAACAAGGTACGCGGCTTTATTTGCATACAAAAAATTCAATGATACGTTTGGATCTGGATGATAATTCTAGGTTGCTTTTATTTATGAAAGCACTAGAGAGAATACACGATTATGCACTAAAAGAGAGTTCAAGCACTTTAATAAACGTTTCAAAAAGACTTCGAATAGAAGAGCTAAAAGGATATGCCTAAAAGAATCGTTTAATTTTGATAGTCAGCTAAGAGAGAAATCTGTGTAAAAATGAAAGGGGCTTATTTTAAGCTCGGTATCTTTTCAATTGCAGACTTGTATAATGAATCTAATTTAGCTCTCCATTCCTTGTCTTGCGAGTTTACCGGTACCGAGACATTAAATGGGCCGCCGCTCTCAGAATAAAATACCTCTTTGTCTTTGTACAGCACGTTTAATTGCTTTACGCTTATCATCGTATTTATTGATTCTGGGGGTAGATATATTTTAGTAGAAATATATGTTCCGGTTATTTTAATATCTTTATCGTCATAATATGCGTATGTATATAGTGACCCCCCTCTGGCGAAGTACTGCCTTTTTCCAAAGGCGGCTAATACAGCATCGCCTTTATCGATTATGTCTATTAAGCTCTTTTTTCGTGCTTTTTTAGTATTTATGTCAGTCATCCAATTTTTTATAACCGGCCACCAGCGTTTCATTTTATAAGGAGAAGACAAGTACTATTTAAGCTTTTAGATGGCTAAAATAGTTGATTACATTTGATATCAGATATGTAGCTAACTTCTAAAATCTGGTGGCTAAATTTATATTTTTAGAATTTGTGCGGCCTGTTTTTATAGGGAATTTAATATAGCTATTAACGAGACATTATGGAGCTGTCAGCTACAGAGAGTATAAGTGCGGATTATCTGATACACAAGTCTACGTTTATTGACGGAGCAAAGACATTCGCTACTTTAACTGGATATAACATAACTAAGCAAGCGCGGAACTGCGATAAAAACCGGTGCCAAAGATTATTCCCGGTTAACTTTAGCAATAGGGTGTAGAAGAAGCAGCCCAGAAAAAATGGGCCGGGGGATATTTAAAAATACGATTCTTCATAAAAGCGTGGAAGAATTTGACTTAATTCGATTGGGCCCAGAGGGGTTCGAACCCTCGAACTTCCGCACGTCAAGCGGACGTCATAACCACTAGACCATGGACCCGTACACAAGTCTTAATGCAAAACGCTTATATATCTTTTTGTGCAAGATACCTTATGCACTATGATTTCAATTATGTAGAAGAAAATAAAGAGGCACTCACTTCTTCTATAAATCGACGTTTTCTTACACCGCCGGTTAATAACCCAGTAGATAGACTTATAGAACTAAATATAGAAATAAAAAAAGCCAGACAAGAAGTAGATTCGTTAAGACATAAAAGAAACGTTACTAGCCTGGAATTTTCAAAGAAAAAAAGAGACAGCAAAGCAACTAAAATTGATATGGGTGAACAACAGACCGGCAGAAACTTAATGAAGGAAATAAGGGCGAAAGAAGAAGAGATAGCTGCAAAGGAGGATGAAGCGTCGAATTTATTTTTGTGGTTACCAAATTTGATTGATAAAGGCGCACCGGATGGCCGCGATGATAGTGAGAATGTAGAGTTAAGAAGGGTTGGGGTGGTTAAGAAGAAGGATTTTCAAATAAAGGCGCATATAGATCTGGGCGAGGAGCGTGGTCTTATCGATGTTACCAGCGCGGCTAGAGTCTCCGGCAGTCGCTTTTACTATCTAAAGGGTAAACTGGTCCAATTGGCGCTCGCGCTAGAGATGTACTCTATAGCCAAAATAGCGGCTAAGGGATATACACCTACCATGCCCCCGTTTATGCTGAAGAAAGAGATATACGGGGGAATAGCCCACTTGGCAACGTTTCAAGATGCGCTGTATAAGGTTACCGGTATAGAAGATACTGGTGAAGAAGAGCGCTTTCTTATCTCCACAACAGAGCACCCCATGATTGCAACCTTTTTTGATAAGATTCTAGACGAAAAGGAACTTCCAATAAAATTAGTAGGGCTGAGCCCGGCATTTAGACGGGAGGCAGGTTCACATGGAAAAGATACAAAAGGCATATTTAGAATACACCAATTCGATCAGACAGAACAAATAGTGCTTTGCAAACCGGAGGATTCAAAGAAATTTCATGAGGAGATGCTTCAGAATGTAGAAGAGATTTGGAAAGAATTGGGGGTGCCATACCGGGTCGTTAACGTATGTACCGGTGATATGGGGGTAAGAGATATTAAACAGTATGATATTGAGGCTTACTTAGATGGACAAGGCAAGTACCGTGAAGTCGGGTCTTTTGATGACACTACGGACTGGATTGCCCGACGCCTTAACATAAAATACACAGACGCCACTGGTATCAGACATTATGTTAATACTTTGGATGGAACCGGTTTGCCAATACAGAGAACTATAATAGCGATAATGGAACATTATCAAGAGAAAGACGGTACTATAATCGTGCCAGAAGCGCTTAGAAAGTACACCGGTTTTGATAAGATCTAAACGACGCGAGTTTGCGCCTCGCTTTACAAACTATTTATTTATTAAATATCAATAATTATAATATAACGTTGTTATGCAAAGTGAACAAACTTACGTTGCAACACCAGTACAAAAAGGCGGTAGTGCAATAAAAAGACCCTATAAACTAATTGAAATCATACAAGAGACGCCAAGCGTAAAGGCATTTAAGTTCAAGTCCGAATTTCAAGAGAAGTCATATTTTAAACCAGGGCAATTTGTACAGATAGGGTATAGCTTAGATGGTACTAGGATAGATGTTCAACGACCATACTCGATAGCGTCTGCTCCAGGTTTGGATACATTAGAATTTTATATCGAGATAGTGGATGGTAAACTAACTTCAATACTAAACAAAGCAAAAATAGGCGACATATTTAATATCTCGCAACCAAATGGCAAGAACTTTGAATTTACACCGAGTAAAAATAAGAGGTCTCTGTTTATAGCCGCAGCAACAGGAATAGCTCCGTTTATTTGTATGCTAAGATACATAGAACAAAATCGAATAAGCGAGAACATAACTCTTCTTTACACTGTAAGGACTAAGCAAGATATAATCCGGGCCACTGAGCTAGAAGACTTCGCCAGAAAAGGAATTGCAAAGGTAGTGATAACACTAACAAGAGAAGAAAATAATCCGGATTGGCAGGGAGAGACCGGTAGGATAGACGCTGCTAAGTTACAGAAATATGTACCAGATATAACCGAAAGAGTAACATACCTCTGCGGCTCGAATCAGTTTAATTCAACCATGACTGAGCTATTGAAATCATTCGGAGTGCCAGCAGATAAAGATCACATAAAACACGATGTCTGGTAATAAGCAAGATAAAGTGTTTGAGTAATACTATCGTAATATCAAGAAACTATTTATAATCAAACTAATCTAAATAACATTGTTGTGAATAAAATATTAGTTACTTTAGGTATAGTAGGGGGGATTTGATATGGCGTTAGGTAAGAGTTCTAATCTTGAGGATGTTCTTTCTAAAGGTAATCCAAATAATGAGGATGGCGATACAAAATTAAGGTTAGTTTTATTGTCAGAACTAGAACTTGCTACAAAATTGAGTGATCCTGCTGTACTGTCTAATGTCGGTGAATTAATAAAGAATTATGAAGGAAGATTAGATGGTGTTGTAATTAATGGTGGACTTGCATTCATTCCAGATAAATATAGTCGTTTAAAGGGGGAGCGTCTTGACCTTGTTGAAGATCACTTAAAAGAAATATACGGAAATAGTATATACAAGCAAGTAAAAAGAGGTAAAAATGATTCAGATTCTGTTGATGATTTGGTTGAAGCAGCTAGATTAGCACGGGTACAGATGAAAAGCCTTGCTTATGAGACAAAAAAGAAAGGGATACCAATACTTTACGTGTATGGAACAACAGATTATAAGAATGTAAAAATGATAATAGAAGCCCTTGAAAAACTAAGTAGGAAAAATGAGCGCAATGCAGAACGAAAACAGAAAAATAATAAGAACGGAGATTTAGATGAGGAAGAAATACCTGATGAAGCAGAGCTATTGATGTCAGTGGTACCGGAAGACTACAAGTTTAAGGCCTCGCAATGGAAGTCTGTAGACAAGGAAGGAATAAAAAATAAAGCTAATGAAATATACAAACATCTACTAGGGACTATATTCGGCACAGATAATCTGCGCGTTTATAAGAGATTTGAAAACTTTATGGGAAACAAATCAAGTGAAAGTGATGCCGACGCCGAAATATTGATAAACGGTCTTAAAGTGAAGATATTTCACGCAATAAACGGGTTAGCATCCGGCTTGAACGAGGGTAAACCGACGGATAGGAATCTGAAAATGACAGTAGATTATGCGAATGCCGATCCCGTAGATAGGCGAGCGGACTTATATATAACTGGGCGGGGCTCTTCTACGGAGTTTACTGCAGTGAATTTCCAGAGCAGAGACAACCCGGTTTTTGTATTCAATCAAGGTCCATTGCTGGACATAGATAAACAATTCAAACTTAGGGCGAGTTTTAATAAAACAGACATATCTAAAAGACTCTCACAGTTCGAAGATAGTGGATTGTCTATATTCGCAATAAAAGCCGACGGTGTCGTAGAAATCGAGCATCTAGATGCAACCGCTATAAAGAAGAAAATAATACCAAATGCACTGGAGAAAGAGCTATCGAAAGGGTCTATGTATGAGATGACAACCCTTTCCGATTGGCATATTGGTAGTGCATATGCAGATTACGTGGCTACGGAAGGGGTATCCGGTATAATGAGTCGAAGTGAAGTTCCCAGAGAAAAAAGATCCGTATTCAATGGCGGCGACATGGTCGATGGCGGGAATGATAAAGCACAAAGGACTAGAATGTCTTTGCCTAAGGCTATAACCCCCGAGGAACTGCTTAAAGTTTTAGAAACGCTCTCGGTGGAAAAGAACTCTAAAAAGCGCACCCAGGGACTCATCGATGCACTGTATGATTCTATTTACTTACATTCCGATATAGACATAGGCAGGCAACTTAAAAGGCTCGAACAATATATAGCGCCGATAGCCGGACTTGTTCACGCAGTTTATGCGGTTAATGGCAATCACTTTGAGAAAGCAACTGGAAACGGCAGTGAAGCAGATGCAACTGGGATGTATTATAAAAGCCACGGAACAGATGAAGTAATCTATCCAGATTTTATACAAGAACGCGGACAGAACCCGATGCTCGGAAATTATACTCTTTTGCAGTTCCACAGTCCAGGTTACAGAGGCGGCGCAGATGCGAGAACATCGCTTATGAATATCGTAAAGAATACTGGCCAGGATCTTGTTGATATTGTCATGGCGGGCGATTGTCATGAGGCAGGGATAAAGTTCGCGTTTAAGAGAAAGGGTGATGAATGGAGGACGCTCGTAGCAGTTACAGCACCGTCCTTACAGAAACAGACCGATTTTGAGAAGAATATACTACATAAACCAGATTACACTAAAGGAGCGAGTCAATTATATCTGCCAACGGATGACTCTATAGGTACTTCTTATGTTAAATATAGACTAATTCCATCGCAGACGATACGCGCCGAGGTATATAAAAGAGGAGGTCCGGCGTTCAAAAAACTACTGAATCAGCTAATAGAAAAATAAGTTAGCCTTTAGTGCTTTATTGATTATTTATACGCCGCAGTCGTAATACTTTTTATTGTAGTTATTTTTATGGAAGAAGGCGTAGCAGAAATTAAGAAAATTATAAATTATATTCAAGAAAACAATGATTTCTCGATTTTTTATCATTTAGACGGAGATGGAATAGCAAGTGCAGCAATTATAATAAAGGCAATCGAATACCAGCATAAGGATATTAACTCAGTAAGACCAACCAATTACGAGGATTTTGAAGGCAAAATTGATTTGTCAGAGTTTAGTGACAATATTATATTGTGCGATATGCAAGTCTCGAATTCGTTTCTGCTCAAATTAAAAACAAAAAACTCATGCATAATAGACCACCATGAGCTTATAGACTATATAGGAATCCACTACATAAACCCAAAAATGTGGGGAGATAATACTTATACGCCTTGCTCACTTCTCACTTATCGAATTTTCGAATCAATCGTTCCAGAATCCGGATGGATTGCTGCGATAGGGCTCGTTAGTGATGCGGGGGGAAAAGAGCAAAGAGAATGGTTAAAAACCGCAGCTACAAAGTATGGAGTAAAATTAAAGGAAGATGAATATCTTTATGATAATGAATTTGGTCTCGCAGCATCAATGCTTAATTCTATGACAGTTCGTTATGGTAGAGAGGGTGCTGATGAGGCATTAGGTATATTACTAAAAACAAAGTCCTTAGCCACTCTTATAAATAATGAAAAGTTATTGTCGGCGAATAATACCGTAAAAAATGAGATACATCTGTTAAGAGCGGGTTTTGAACACGAAGCGGAGCAATATGAAGACCTAGTATACTTCTATGAGGTGCCTCGTATGAAGAAGCGCTATTCGTCTGCAGTTATCACACCTTTAAGCATCGGTCCAGAATATTATGGCAAGGTCATTGTGTTTATGTCAAAGATAAAAGCAGATACTATGCGTATCAATATGCGGGCTAATGGGTTAGATGTGAAGCTCCCAGTGGTTTTAAAATCCATATTTAGAAAAATAAAGGGAAATGGCGGCGGGCACGACCATGCAACGGGGGCGACTATACATCCAAAAGATAAAGAGAAATTTAAATTATCCCTTGTTGAAGAGATTAAAAGACAGCTTAAAGAATCTAAAACTCAGGCATCCTAGAGAGATCGATTATTGACATCTCTGCATCTTTGAACTTCTCAAATTCTGTTTCTAATTTTGAGGTACCTTCAGACTCTTCAACTATGAGGGTTACCATAACAACATTCAGTCCAAAAGCGAGAGGCTGCACTTCGGTTCTATAGACAACACCGTGCTGGCTTAAAAATACTTTTAACTTCTCTTTTAATTCATCTATATTTGTAGATGTATCCTTCGGAAGTGCCTTTATCTTTAGAACGACCTTTGCCATATTAAGGACCAACGAATCCGCACGCGTGGCACTGGAATTCGGTACCTTTTATCCTGCATTTTCCACAGCGCACAATTTCATCACCGCAGTTTGGGCATTTAAAAATAACAGAGTCTCCAATGACGGATATGTCTCTTCCACACGACGCACAAAAATGTGTTATAACGCTCTTTTCAGTCGCAGAAGACTTAACGTTTTTTGCTTCTTCCATTCGTATCTTTATTGAATCTGCCTATTTATAACTTTCTTTTATGCATAAACATAAATATTTATCGTGGTGTGCAGTAATCCTTGTATGATTAAAAATGGAGAAGAGGCGGTGGTTGCTATAAAACAAGTTATACTTCTAAGAAAGGATTTGAAGATGGGCGCTGGAAAGGCAGCGGCGCAGGCAGCGCATGCAAGTGTCCTTAGTTATCTAACTGTTCTCAAAAAACATCCGGATATAATCAAAGAATGGATCTTAAGCGGACAAACTAAAATAGTTTTAAGACTAAAGGATGGTATAGAGGCGGAGAGCATTAAGAAGAAACTTTCAGCAGCTAAGATACCATTCGCCGTCGTTACAGATGCGGGCCGCACTCAGGTGGCACCCGGCACAGAAACTGCTATAGGGGTAGGCCCATATTATGCAGATAAGCTAGATTCCATAACCGGCGATTTGCAATTATTTTGATGTGTTATGGCAAATGCATTAGACTTAGTGCTGCTTACAGTTCAATATTCTAATCCAACTATATTTTACATATTTATCGCCGCAATAGCAAGTGGAGTGGCCCTTTCATTTCTATATCGCCTCGATGCCGGTTTATTGGCAACTGCAATTATATCTGGATTATTTTTTAGTATCGGCGCGTTTGTCCCATATATTTATATCCCGTTAGTAGCGTCCTTGGTATTGTTTATATTAAAATTTATTGGGTTCGGTACACTTACCAGGCGTGTACAAAATCTTATAAATTGGGTTTATCTTTATCGTTTAAGCAGACGCGTGCGGGGGGTTAAAAGTCAAGGCAAAAATTATAAAAGCGAGTAAATTATTATCTTCTTGAAAGCGCATCGATAGTCCAGTGGTAAGACACCACCCTGCCAACTATTATGGTAGTGCGGTGGAGACCCGGGTTCGAATCCCGGTCGATGCAGATTTTAATTAAATTATGTATTTTGATGTAAAGGTAAAAGAGAAAAAAACAGATTGGGAACAGTTTGAAAGAGACGTTGCAGAAATTTTTGATCAGTTTGGGTACAAATCTGAGCAGGATATAAGATTTAAGACGGTTAGGAGATTCCAGATAGACGTGATTGCATATGATGAAAAGAGATGTTTTTTTATCGATTGTAAGGACCACTTATACGTCTCCCCTGGCAAAGAAGAGGACTTTGTGATAAAACAACGCGTACGCGCAGAGAATTATCTTAAAACCAGAACAGATTTTCAATACAAAAAGAAAATAGTTCTTTTGGTAACCAAAAACAAGACTGCTTCGCTTATCAATCACGTAGAATCTCATGGGAAAATTCTAAGCGTAGATATGAGTGTATTGCCGGATTTATTGACTAATATTTACCGTTATGACGATGAGCTATATTCTTTCTAGGTTTACTCTATCCTATTCGCTAGAATAAAAGACATCTTCGCATTAGCATTTATTTCGTAATCGAGTCTAAGCGGATAGCTGTTTGAGAGAGATAGTTTAACTGGTTTATCAGCATCAAGAGAATTAAGAAATTTAGTAAGATGTTCTATTGAATACTTTGATCGGGTTATTACATCGGAATGGATATTAAATATTTCTTTATTGTCGTTTATAGATAAATCTTCTGAGAATTCCTTTTCTTCGCTTCTTGCACTCAGTATCACTCTTTGTCCATCTATAGTTACATAGAGTGAGTCATCAACCAAGAAACCGGCCTTTATGGCTTCTTTTATCAGCGCCGATAGCATGGTTACCTCTGCTGAAAATTTTAGTTGTGGTACCTTCTGAGCAGTATAATTCTCATCTATCAATGGTATCACAAAATGCATCTTATTTTTTCCACTAATGTCTAGATTCAGGCGATTTTTTGAATCCGTAAGACGAAGCTTATCCTCTTTTTTTAGTAATTTTAGTATATTATTAAGGTCATCCAATGAAACAGAAAGTTTAGTGTCTTTATCTACGTTAAAGGAACCGAACAGATCTTTTGTACCTTCAACCATAATCATGGCGACATTGTCTGGACTCATCGCTTTTATAGAGAAACCAGTGTTTGTAAAATCAAGAGAAACATCGGCCATTAAGCCGCCAACAGTGTCCATTATTCTCTTAAAAAGATCAGCGTCCTTGAATTCAACTTCCATTATTTAATACTTCATTTCGCAACTTTAAATACTTAATGTAAGAATCTAATTCTTCTTTGGAGATTTTAGCTACAGATTCAGTTCTTATCTCAATTTCGTTGTTGTCGGTAGGTACAATGCGGCCTACTAATGTTACATTATCGCCTATAAGCGGGTGATATTTTTGACTTATTGGAGGCAGGCAAGTAACCCTCTTTTCTTCATAAACTAATTCAAAAGTACCTATTTTTGTGTCCACATTGCTAATAGTACCCACTACGCGTACTCTAACGTCAGAAAGTACGTCTATGTTCCCAAGGAGTCTATCCTTTATTATGTTATTTTCCATTTATCCCGTTTTATTGTCGTTTATAACTTCTATATGTGCGAGTAAGTACTTCGAAAGCATGCAATTTTTATATAAAGACGTAAGGGTTATATTCTCCGTATAATTTCCTGGAGTAGTCGGATTAATAATCTCATATTCGGTATAATAACCGGATTGACCTGCCTGCGTATTAAAGGATTTAGCAAAAAGTAACTGTAAATTAGTGCTATTCTGCCCCGAGATACTTATATTATACGTAGAGTTTCCCGTGTTATTTAAATATATAACATTAAAAGTATCTTTTCCAAGCGGCGCAATGATTGTAGTCTTTTGTGCGCTATAATTAAATTCAAGATTTAATCCACTGCAGTTTATATAAAGTTTACTTTGAGCGGAAGTGCTTCGTGCGCTAGATATACCACCGTATATTGCGAGCACCAATGCAGAGGCAATAATGATAGTGGCTATGATAAATCTTTTAGACACTTTTGAGTACATAAATTCACTTCTATTAATCTATTAAAAGTTAATTATTCATAAAGATTTTGTTATAGTTTATTTAGTATGATAAAGATTAAAAGTGCTGCTAACGTTTATCCGCCATCTGAAGACTCATATCTACTGCTCAAAGCCGTAAAATATGCTCACGGAGAAGTGCTTGACATGTTTGCTGGTAGCGGTATAATAGGTATCAGTGCCGCACCTTTAGCATGCAAAGTAACCTTTGTTGATATTAGCGCGGCCGCGTTAGCTTTAGTGAGATTAAATGCCAAGATAAACGGAATAAAAAATTATGAGGTCCTGCGCTCAAATCTATTTACCGGGTTAAACGGGCACTTTTTTGACACTATATATATGAACCCACCATATCTTCCCGGAATTCATAAAGGAATCGATTATTTAGATATCGCTACGATTGGCGGACACGAGGGGTATGAAATAACACTAAGAGCTATAGACGGCCTTAGATCACATTTAAAGCCGGGTGGTGAAGCGTTTTTGATTTTATCCACGGCTTATGACTTAGATAAGGTTTATAAACGCTTAATGTCACTTAACTTTAAGTTTAAAGTATTAGATACTAAGCGATTCTTTTTCGAGGAATTGATACTTTTGAGAATATATGAAAAGCGCAGGTATAACGATGGTAAACGGGCGGATTATAGTGGCGGTACTAATAAATTCAACCGTACAGGTGCATCGTTTAAAGAACATTAATGAAGTTAAGGAAGTCCTATCCGTTGCGAAACCAGATATAGTTGGGATGGATATAACCTCTGTAGAGATTTATGATGATATTAAATATAGTTTTAATGTTACAAAAGTAATGCAATCTTCTCCAACAGAGATAAATAACTTACTCTCTAATCTAACTATGTTAAACATAACAAATAACGCAGATAAACCGGCTATAGCGGCTGCATTCGCTGCTCTTAAGTATGCTGGGGGTTAAGTCGTCGATTTTTGCGTTAATACGTCGCCTTTTTCCACCTTAACAAAATTAGGAACTATTAAGATATAGTCCTCATCTATTCCAACTATTTGTGCATCAGAAGCATCGGAGCTTCGTTTCATTTTAGTTATCGTTCTCTTTAATTCATCCATGCCACCTTTCTCTCGTATTTCTTTAACTTTTATGAAAGAAAGTGTAGATCCGGATCGGATATCATTTAATACTGAGCCGGAATCTTCAAATTTTGCTAACGTATAATACTTTACATATAACTTTGCTATTGGTTTTTCTTTTTGGTCTACTTCAAGCTCAACATATTCCTTTGATTCCTCAAGATTTACTTGTTTTCTGAAAAGATTCAAAAACTTATCGATTGATAAAACTGCCATATAAATGTACCTCCTATTCTATACTTTATATTATTATTTTGCGTATTTAAATCCTATCATTATAACTTTAACGTCTTTTACGGCCTTGTTTATAAAGTCTTAAAACTGTTTACAAAGTAAGCTTATTTGACTATTTTATAAACAAAGTCGTCTTTTACACACATATACATTCCAGTAATTTGACTTGAATTAATCCGATAGACTAATATGCAGGAGGAGGGATTCGAACCCTCGAAGGCCTAAGCCATAAGGTCCTAAGCCTTACGCGTTTGACCGCTTCGCTACCCCTGCTTAGGTTTTCTTTTTATTTCAACTACATCCTCAAAGGATATAGTCGTATCTGATTTTGGTTCTTTAATTTTATATAGAGAAGGCTCTGTCAACTTAATGCCAAGATACTTTTCAAATTTCTTTATAAGTTCATCAGATGGTAACAATTTCCCAGCGAGAATTCTTTTCATTTCACTTTTTGAGATCAATATATTTTTACATAGATTTTCTAGGGAGACTTTCTTTTCCTTACAGCTTTCACTTATTACCCCCGCATAATCTGGACGAAGTTCCTCACGCAGAACAGTATGGGGAGTTCGCGAGTTTTTGTTATTTTCATTCGTATTTATTTCCGCTTCATCAAGTATCTTTCCATATCTAGAACACTGACTGCAGACAATTAAGACAGCGCCCTCTATCTCCGCCTTATAAAACTTATCGCTGTAAAGTCCGCATAGCTCACAATTCATAGTAACAGTTGCTCAATGTTTATTTCGGCTACCGACGTCGGCAACTCTATTCCGAATTCATTTAATACGCGCGGGTGTACTTCACCTACAACGCCAATCTTTTTATTGCCAAAGTACGCCGAGCCGCCTCTGCCTTTAATAAACATCTTCTCAAATCCATCACTTTTTTCATCACTATGTATACTCAATTTTTCGTCACCGAAAGTATCTTTTAATAGCTTTCTTAGAACCACGAGTATATCACTTAGATTTGAAGTTAAGCCACAGTAACCCATACAAAGATGCAGCTCATTACTAAACATTACATCTGCACCACTTTTTTTGAGCACAAATCCAATATCAAATAAACTTTGTGGAAATTTCTTGTGCAAGTTATTGGATATTGTTCGTAGTAGTTCTGGCAGAAGATTTGCTCTGGCCATTGTTATGTCCCCACTTTTTTGATCTATGAGTGCGGCATAGTTTTCAGCGAGTATTCCCGTCTTTTTAAATTGGTATTCTTCATTTGTGAGGATATTTAAATCAAGTTCCTGGTAACCGAAGCCGACAATCAAAGATCTAATATTTTCTATGGATTCAGAGCCGCGGAGTTTTGAACCTAACGTATATAAGTTAGATTCTATTGGTTTAATATTTTGTACACCATAAAATCTAAGTATATCATCGATTACATCCACTTGATGTATTACATCTTGTCTATAAAATGGTGGCAATACTATCAGTCCTGATTTTTCTTCAAACACTTTATAATCCATAGTCTTAAGGATCCGAGAGGCTTCCTTTAACGATATGCTATTCTCTCCCAACAAATTGGAAATATTTGTATTATCCAAGAAAAATTTATTTTGTTTAAAATTTAAATTTGGGTCATTTTTTTTATCGGAATAGGTTGGTTTTATGACAGTGACTTCACCGAAAAACTGAAGATTGAATATAAGCGCTTTTGTTAGCGCGTTTACAGTCTCTTTATTATTTCCAGTTATATCAACAAGTAGGCTTTTTGTAGTATTAGTTACAGATGAAAAATCAGCATTTATTATAGGCGGCATGGCAAAGATCTTTTCATCGGCTTGTCTCCAGACTATAGGTCTGTTCTTAATAAGGTTTTTATACATTCTGCCTTTCTCGGTGTTCGTCATTATCTCTTCAAAACTTTTGGGTGAAGCCGAGGCTAAGGGGGTAAATGAGATTTTGGCAGGGTCATCCTCTCTATATTCGATTGGAAATTTTATTTTAGAAAAATCGAATATGCCTATCGCCGCAGAATGCCTATTTCTGCCAACCGTCTTATCAAATTTATCCTGTAAGGTAAGTAGTTCTTTAATTTTGTTACCGAGCGGCTCAGTCAATTTTACATATAAGAGGTTTACAAAAGGACGATGCGTATTTTCTATATTTACCGATAGTTTTTTTGCTAATACGGTTTCGGTTCTGTGTACCTTTACATTGATCAATTGTCCTATGAGCCACGCCAACGAGAATTTTGATGCAAGTTCAATTCTATCAGAAGTGAGTTCAAAATTTAGGTAGTTATCGTCTCCTTCTATATCTATTCCATATCTAAAGCAGATGTCTTCATAATCTTTCCTTGTTAATCTCTTCTTTATAAGTACGTTCATTTCATTCATTGTGGTATTTATCATTACCATATTACTTTAAGTCTCCGAATAATTTTCTCGTTTCTATAGTTCTCAAACTATCTAAATCAGCAAATGCACCATACAGCGCTCTTACGTCGCTCATCCCAAGCCGTAAAAGGAGCATACGATCGAATCCAAAACCCCATGCAACTATATTTTTCTTTATGCCAAATGGTATAAGCGTTTCTGGTCTGAATACGCCGGAGTTTCCTACTTCTAACCATCTGTTAAGTTTAGGACTAAACGCTTGAATTTCTAAACTCGGTTCTGTATATGGATTGTAAGTTGGTTTTAATCTTATCTTTTTTATTCCAATACGCGCATAAAATTCTTGTATATACCAGATCAAGTGCGAAATGTTTAAATTATCTCCATAGACTATTCCTTCTACTTGGTAGAATTCTGGCAAGTGTGTAGAGTCAATGGTTTCATTTCTAAAAACTTTACTTATAGAAAAGTATTTCGCTGGAGCGTCTTTATTCTTAGAGATATAATCATTGATATATCTAAAAGTAGTTGCGGTGGTATGTCCGCGCATTATAATAATTTTACTTTTATTTTCATCAAATACTCTTTGGTAGCCGATTGAACAGTTATTTTTGGCAGCAGAAAATCCCCGCTCGTATACATTCTTTACTTTTTTTACTAGTTTAGTAGGTAATTTAGCTTTTGTCGTATTTATATAGACGGTATCTTGTATATCTCTGTCTGGGTGGTCTTGTTTAAACATAAGTACATCAAAATTCCAGAAACTCGATTCTGCGTAATTACTGTACATCTCACTGAAACCCATCGCAACTAAAACATCTTTCATTTTTGACATAAACTCCTTTGCTATATTTTTGCGGCCAGAAAGAGGGATCGGGGGTTCAGTCTCAAGATTGTACTCTCTAAATTCTAAGCCTCTCCAATTTTTTATTATTTCCGGAGTAAGGCGGTCAATCAAATCCTTTTTGAATTTTGTGGATTTTATTACATTTATTCCCAGTGGGGCTATCTCAACTTTCTCATTAATGGTCTCAGACCTAAGTATTATCCCACGTTTTAGCAAGTCTTTGACTTCATCTGTCTCTATTATTGGTTTTTCCTCGGAAACCGCTTTTAATAACATGTTCTTATACTCGAGAGTCTTGCTTTTATTTTTGTCGACCATTAGCAGGTTATTGTCCATTTGCAGTATACCACTTTTTTTTAAATTTCCTATTGCGGCGCTTAATTCGTCTTTCTCAAGGCCAATTTCTCTTAAGTGCTCATAAGTCGCTCCAGAGGTTTTATTTAAAAATTCATATAAGAAATATTCCGGCAATCCATTTTTAAGATAAATCTTTCCGCTTTCCGAAAGTGTGTACTTTAAATTTAACTCATTAATTACCGTTACGAGGTTGTAAGTTAGCAACTTTCTAGTAGAGTTAAGCAGAGCAGTTTTATCTACGTTTAATTTTGCAGAAAGCTCTGAAATAAATCCCGGCGAGTCTTTTATAGCACTCAATAAAAGCTTATCCGTTCCGTTTAATTGTTCCGCAAGTGCATCCGCTTCCATTATGTATCTTATAATATAGTCTTAAAAATCAAACAATTTAAGCATTAATTCCGGCGTATATTTTTCGATTTACTTAAGTAGTATTAAAATTATGCACAGATTACTTGTATTTTCTATAGCTAAATGGCTTTACCTCATTATGTTCAACTAATTTTGACGCTATATAGGAACTTGCAGCGTATAGGTCGGCAAATTTTGATTCAGTAATGTTTTCTAGTGTATTTTTTAATGGCGGTACGGGAGAATGTTCTGGGTCAAAATTTTCATCAAATGCTTGCAAAACAAATGTCGGAACGCCCGCTTTTTTAAGCGTGGCTTTTAGGACCGCAGTGTCTTTTATTTTTGTGCTCAGTGCACTAACCGCGAAGCATAGCCGATTCGTTGTTGCGTATAGATCATAACCGCATCTAGGATATTTATCCGCTAGGTCATCAAATGCATTTAATGCGTGATAATTCGCCATCGGTTCTGTAATCGCGCCAGCAGCATGTGCAAATTCATGTGCAACAGCAAAATCGTATGAAGGGTGTGCACTTATTCTGTTCTTATTTATGAATATCGGACCAAATGCGTGCTTTCTGGTTATTTTTCCCATGAGCACAGAAGGTACCATCGCTGTTATACCTCCAACGCCCTCGAAAGAGTGGTGAATTATACTATAACGACTGACTTTTTTGCCGAGTGAATGTTCTATAGACGCTAAAAGCCGCACGTCATGATCTTTAAGTTCTTTTCTGCTGGGTTTATCGCAAAAGCTGTTTTTCGTAGTGATCAGCATATAAGTTGCATTTAATTCGGCTAACGATACACTTGCGGCTTTTGAATTATTTATAAATTTATTATATCTTGACCATACCGTATAAAACTCCGTACTAAGTTTCGATATGTCCCGCACTATCTCATCTTTATCTATTTTAGAAACAGAAAAAAAGCGACTTTCCGCAGCAACGATTCCGCCCAATATACCTACTGCGGCTAAGCATTCAGCAGCACCCCCGTATATGAATGCCGGTAAAAAAGTAAAATCTAGTACGGTGTTTAATGTAGCTAAAAATGGTAGATTATACGTGGAAGAAGCAAATGCAGAAAAGGCCACCATTCCACTCAGCTGAAGAGTTTCATAAAAAGGTATTATGGAAACTGCATAAGAGAGCAGGTGGTTATTAGTTTTTTTTAATATAAAATCGTAAGTTTTTGACATGAATTTTAATGGGAAAGCGACCCAGCTGAGTGCATCGATAACTTTATCCTTAAGGGCGTTAAGTTTATTTTTTTTGATACTCAGTTTCTCTTCCAAGTTATTTGTTTCTCCTTTGTGTATCGGTATTCTAATCTTTTTGTAGTTCCTAGGAACCGGTCTTATATCGACGTAATTGCGTTGTTCCCAAAGGCCAAGGAGCTCTCTATAGAATCTTTCTACGCCTATCTCTCCGTACTCACCAACCGCGGTATTATAATTAAGAAGTTCTAAGTTATCGGCTAGCCGCCGAATGTATTCAGATGCTTTTAAACCTTCCGGCGTAAAATACTTTATTATTTCATCCTTTTTATTAGTAATTAATAAGTCTAATAAATTAGATGGTTTTGGAGGGTATTCGGTTACCATATAGCTTAAATATTATGTAATTAATATCAGCTCATATTTAAGGTTGTTTAGACAAAAAAATTTTATGATAATCGCGATATGCGGTACCCCCGGAACCGGTAAAAGCACCGTTGGTAAAGCACTTGCCAATAGGCTCGGTTATAAATTTATAAGACTTTCGGATCATCTCAATATTACAGAAAATAAAGAACTAGAAATTTCTATATCGGCTTTTAAACGCATAGCGGATAAGTACATTAAAGATAACACGATATTAGTATCACATTTAGCACATTTTTTAACCTCAAAAAAGATAGATTTATTCATAGTTCTTAGATGTGACCCACTAATACTTAGAAAGCGCCTTTCTAAACGAAGGTATAACAAAGAAAAGAAATATGACAACATAATGTTCGAAGCTTTAGATGGTAGTTTTATCGAAACTAGAGAACTACATAAAAACGTACTGCAAATAGATAATACGAAGAACTTATCTAAGGTAGTAAATCAACTAGAGTCATTTATAATTGCACGGAAACTCCCCCCAAAATTCAAAAAAGACTATAGCAATGAAATACCAAAACTTGAGCGTTTTAAGTTAGCTAAATCTGCTTATTAACGACTCGATGCCGCCTGTCTTTCCGTGTCTATGCGTTTTGATACGGGGAAACACGAATCTAAATTGTTATATGCACCCATGAGAATCTCATATAATGCATCTTTGGCTTTTTTGCCAGAAAATGACAACTGAAATGTACCTTCTGCGATCCATCTTAGTGAGAGGTCAAGTCTTCTCATCGGCGAAGTGTCAACTTGTTTGGCTATTCTTTGTCCAGATATAAGCAGATTCATAACTTCTTCCCTAGGCGCAGTATTCTCTATTGCCCTTACAAGCACTTCTAACGGATTTTTTCCTTCTCTCTGTATGCGATCAAATGCGCTATTAACGATATTGAACGCAGTATAAAATCTACCCGAAGCCATCTTTGATGTCCTAAGATGCTTCTTCCCTTTGTGACCCGGCACCATTAAATGCGCCATCAGTCTTTCTACGATGTTTACCTTTGCTCTCGCTAGTCGTTGTTGCGATAATCTACCTGAGCTTTTTGGTATTATAATTGGTTTTAAGGATATAACTTTTGCTAATCCGGGGTCTTTAATTATTATGTTAAAGTTGTACTTATCAAATAATTGAAAATCTGGAAGCGCTTCTCCCTTTTCCGTCGTCTTAGGTTTTCCTTCCGCTTCCTTTTCAGTTTTTAATTTTTCTTCTTCCATCTTATCTCATTGGCTTTTGTTTTCTTCCTTTTACAAGTTCTTTAAGCGCTATCCCGTTAACTTTAGTTATCCTAAATTTTACGCCGGGTAGGTCGCCTCTAGCACCTTTTTGTGCCCCCCCTATTCGTTCTACTACGACGTCATTGTGTTCATCGACAAATGAGACCCCCTTATTAAAAGGAATATACGCAGTTAGCATCTTACCATTTTTTGTAAGTTGCACTTTACAAGATTTTCTTTTTCCGGATGATGGTTTTTTCGGAGTTATCTCGACTTTTTCTAGTACTATACCCCGTGCTTGTGGTGCACCTTCTAGAGGGTCGTATTTTTTCCATGTCCCTAAAAAATGTGGGTGACTCCTATTTTTACTAAAGCGCACCCGCGCCTTTCTTTTTAAGAGCATCCTGCCATTAAATAGCCCACGCGTTTTATTTCCCATGTGATTTTATCTTATATTTATACTTATTATATTAAAATACCTTTGCATAAGTGTCTTTGCCAGTTTTAGCTTAGAATTATTTATTTTTCCGTGAACGGACGCCTCTAGTTTTTTACCTTCTTCAATGTTGCTAGCCACATAGCCAGAAACCAACTTCTCAGGCCACAGAATGTTTTCTAAGAATTTTACAGGATCATCCGAATATTCTATAATCAAAACCGTTTTTTTAAGCATATCTTGCAGCATCTTAGTTTTTGTACCATTTTTTCCTATAGCTATCCCAGCCTGACCTTGGTTGACTATAAAAATTATCTTATCAGTAGAATTAATACAGTCTCTAGGCACCACAGAAGTGACATCGGAGAAAACATTCATTGAAGAGATGGTGTCACTATCTAGTTTTATATTCATATCTACTTCTTTGCACCGATAACAGAAATGTTAAACGACTTACTGCAAGCGATTGATAAAGCTTCACTGTCCCCTTCATATTTATAAATTTCGACGCCGAGATTTGAAACATCCTTTATCAGGTTAGGACTCGCGTTAGAAGCATAAACTATAAATTCTAGTTCCTTCTTCTCGGCAGCTCGTACCGTCGAATTCTTGCCTACAGAAACTGCATTATTCTTTATCTTTTCCTTTAGTCTTTCCTTTATCTTCTGTTCCATCTTTTTTCACTATTAATTTTATTGATCCTGTTCCCACCGGTATAACCTGGTTTGACATAATATTGTTTGCTACATAATCAAATTTATCTGTTTCATGATATAAACCCGCTTCTACGATATGTTTTAGCGGAATTTCAAACGCGGCACGAGCAAAAACAGATTCAGTTTCACCACTAAGACCATATCTGCCTATTCCCTTAACAGTCCCATCCATGCACATTGCATCAGAAATAACGAATATGTGTCTTAAGTCTACTTTTAGACCAACGCTTTGCAGTGTGTTGTAAACTTCGCTAACTATTAGGTTTCGAGCGGCTTCTATCCCAAGCACTTTAGAAACCTCTATTATATCATTCGATATGGTTCTTGTCTGGTCTACGTCATCGAGTTTTAATATCGCCTCTAAATTAGTACCAACTGTTTTTATCCAGAAATTACCCTCCTTATCGCGGTTTAATATCGCTCTAGAGATGTGCGGTATGCCAGATAAATTAGTTTCGGTAAGTTTGCTTCGTAACTTTATTAATTTCTTTACATTGTCTGCAGTTTTATCCGTTATAACTATCTTATTATCTTCCATATGCACAGGCAACTTCATTTTTTCTAGTTTACTCAATACCGTTCTTAATGTGATTCCATACGTCTTGAGAGCATCTTTATCGAAAAGGAGTTCTATTGCTTTTCTCTTCATTGATATATCATATGATGAAACCAAATCGCCTATTTTTACTTCAATTATACTATCTGCTAATTCTGTAGCCTTTTGTTTTGATTTGGCAAATTCCGGTTTTAAGTATACATCCATAAAGGGGGTGGAAATATCCTTTTTTGCATCGAATATTTCTATTAAACGTGGAAGTCCCGTTGTAGTGTTTATTATAGTAAGTCCGGCAGTGTGTTTTGTCCTTAATGTTAATTGAGTACTTGCTTCTCCGATACTTTGAGCAGCTATGACTCCAACGTCTTCACCCGGTGTTATAAGTGCCTTTTCATAAATCTTTTTTAGTTCTTCTATATTGGCGTCTTCACCGTACTTGTTTTTAAAAGCACGTAGATATTTTTCAGGTATCTCCATATTATATCCTTAGGTCCCCCTTGTCACTTGCGGAGACATCTATCCCGTCTTCTCCATAAGTAAATTGTACTATTTTATTCCCTAGCCGAACCGATAAGTCCTTTGCTACGCGGAGATCTTGCAGTGCGGTTGATAGTCTTCTCTGCATGTAACCAGATACGGGAGTACGAATGACATTGTCCATTAAACCTTCTCGACTACTCGCTGCATGAACAAAATATTCTACCGGGTTTAATCCTGCCATATAACTAGACTTTACAAATCCTCTCGCCTTTAAGCCGTTATCGTCTTTCATAAAATGTGAAGTTATCCTTTTCTCGAAACCGTTTGTCATCCTTGCATCTCGCAATAGAGATTGCCCGACAACACCTATAGTAGGGATAAGATTTACCATGCTACCTTTTGCACCGGTATTCATCATATTTTCCACATTATTATTTTTTGTGCGGATGAAAGTATTTATTACGTTTCTCACGCGGAATCTTAATCGATTTGTAAGGCTTATAATCTGCGGCTCAGCGGCAGAGCCATAAGTTTTAAGAATGTTGTGTGCCTCTGCCTCGCCTTCATTTAACGTCTCCGCTATTTTGGTATACGCTGCTTGTGGCATGTCAAAATCACTTATGTTTACGCTCATTCCATATTTCAATAATACCATCAAGCTTAATCTTGAGAACTGATCTATAAATCGCGCGGTAATGTCCGCACCATATCTAACAAACATAAATTGAAGCAGGCTTCCATTCTCTTTACCTATAGTTGCACTATCTATAACCCCGGTTTCTAATTTGCCATTTTTTATTCTTACGTAACTGTTGTCATCTTTTGTTATATTAAAGGTAGTACTTGGGCTTTCAAAATTAAAATCTTTCGGTAATAACATGCTGAATATCTCTCTACCTGTATATTTATCCTTCTTTAATGGAACTTCAACACCGATATTCGCTAGTAAAAATTCAGCGGTTCTTTTATCTATAATCATTCCCCCAGAAGTGAGCATCGCGCATCCAGATATGAAATCCTGTAAAGCACCTATAAGTGGCAGCCCGTGTCTCGGGGAGACGATATTATGCTTTATATTTAGAAGCATGTCGGCTTCTGCAATTGCTTCTTCATTTTGTAATATATGGATATTCATCTCGTCTCCATCAAAGTCAGCATTATATGGTAGCGTTGATGCTGGACTTATACCAAGGGTATTATATGGTAATATCCGCGCATAGTGTCCCATTATTGATTGTCTGTGGAGAGATGGCTGTCGATTAAATAGAACAACATCACCATCCATAAGGTGCCTTTCAACTATGTAACCTTGTTTAAGCTCTTCTATTAAATTAGTCGAGGTAGACTCAGTTATTTTCTTTTTTATCCCGTCTGGAGTTATTACGTAATTAGCCCCGGGGTAAGAATCATAGTTTTTTATAAGGGTTTTTAGCCTATCGATGTTAATGTCCGTTACATATTCCGGATACGTAATCTCTCGTGCAATTCGTAATGGAATTCCGACTTCGTCAAATCTAAGAAATGAATCTGGAGCAATTACGGAACGTGCACCGTAGTTTACTCGTTTTCCTAATACAGAACCTCTAAATCGGCCCTCCTTCCCTTTTACCCTGTCTTCAAGCGTCTTTAGCTTCTTTCCGGACTTATGTCTTGCTATTGGGACTTGTGCAGTGCCATTTGAAATGAACGTTGTTATATGGTACTGAAGAAGATCCCAAAGTTCATCAATGATTATTTCAGGCGCCCCAGATTTTATATTTTCTGCCAATCGTTGATTTGTTCTTACTATATCTGTAAGTTTGTGTGTAAGGTCATCTTCACTTCTCTGCCCATTTTCAAGGGTTATAGACGGTCTTATAGTGATAGGTGGCACAGGTAATACGGTTATTACCATCCATTCAGGTCGAGAGTGGTCTGGATCTAGCCCTAAGAATTGTAAGTCAGAATCCTTTATTTTTTCTAGGCGCTCTAAAACATCTACTGGTGTTAGCTTCTGATTTCCATACAAAAATGTATATGGTTTTTCTAATTTTATCTTTTGTTGGCGTTCCTTGCAAAATGGGCATACCGTAACATTTTTTGCATGTTTTATTATCGCTTTTATTAGTTTATTCTTTTTTTGATTGCCTTCATTTGTTTCCGTCGATACAATCGATTCACTTAATTTTTTTAATGTGTTTTCCGGCACCAATACTCTGCCGCAGATATTGCATGTAGAATTTATTACATTGTATACATATGGTACCATTTTTATATTGAAAATGGCCCGTGCTAATTCTATGTGACCAAAGTGACCGGGGCAGTCTTTTATCGTATTCCCGCAAGTCTTACAAGTTAGACCAGGATCTGTTACTCCCATTCTAAGGTCTGATAATCCCCCGTCAATAGGAAAACCATCTATGTCATATAATTCAGATGAAGTAACCGCTACGGCGCTCATTTTTTGTATAGTCTTTGGAGAAAGCAATCCAAATTCTATTCCGTTTATTTTATTAAAGACAAAATTTGAATCAAGTTTCATACCTTTTTACCTACGGCTATTTTCGGGTATATACCCACTGATTTAAGTTCATCAAGAAGTATCTTAAATGATGCAGATACTTCTATTAGCTTTATTGGCGCGTCTTCTCCATCTAGCTGACAATAGCCCGTTTTTTTCTTCACATTATAAACTGCTATCATTCCACATTTTGAGCAAACAGGTATCGAGATTTTATCAGAGTCAAATCTCTCTTTTAAGGATAAGGCGGCACCATAAGCTACAAAGCAATCTTTCTCCATTTCTCCAAGTCTAAGCCCGCCGCTCTTTGATTTACCTTCGGTCGGCTGGCGTGTAAGGAGCTGTATTGGTCCGCGTGCCCTCCACTGTATCTTATTTGAAACAAAATGTTTTAATCTTATGTAAGTCATATCACCTATAAATATTCTAGTCTGCATTTGTTCGCCGGTTATTCCGTTATACATGGTTTCTACCCCATTCTCTCTAAATCCGTGAGCATGAAGTTCTTTTCTCAAACTTTCCTCCGATTCACCGGTAAAGGGGGTTCCATCAACATAGCGTCCAGCCATAGCGCCGACTTTTCCGCCTAAAAGCTCCAATAAATAAGCCATCGACATTCGTGCAGGTAAAGAGTATGGGGAAAAAATAAGGTCAGGGATAATTCCCGAATATGTAAATGGCATGTCGCTTTCATCTAGCAGCATTCCTACGACTCCCTTTTGTCCACTCCTAGAACCAAATTTATCGCCGACTTCTACTCTTCTATCCTGTCTGACTTTTAAAGATACGTATTTATTGCCATCCGATGTCGAAGTTAAGAATACCGAGTCTACTATCCCACCTTCGCCGGTTCTGCACTCTACGGAAGATTCTATTTGTTTTTGCACACCAAGTCTAAATTTATCTATTGAAGATACGAATCTAGGTGGTGAGATCCTCCCTATCAAAACATCTCCGCTATCAACTTCTGCAGAAGGATATGATATGCCGTCCTCATCTAAAAATCTATATGCGTCTTCAGATCTATACCCGGCCACATCTTTATCTGGAATGGTTATAACATCACTTTGGCCACCGATGTATTTTGTCTCCTCTACTTTATATGGTCTAAAAAACATAGATCGGAATAATCCTCGCTCTATAGAAGATTTATTTATGATAATTGCATCATCCATATTATATCCTAAATAAGATACTACTGCTACGACAATGTTTTGCCCAAAAACGTGATCTCTTAAGTAGTCATTATCATACATTTTTGTTTTTACTATAGGCACTTGTTGGTCTATCGCAATCATCGAGTCATTATCCATTCTTATTAAATAATTGGTAGCGTAGGTTCCAACTCCTTGCTGTACACTTTTAACTGCCGTAACGTTTCTGTGGGCATTACTATGATTTATAAATGGGAGTAATGAAGCTTGTGTACCAAAAACGGAAAGAGGCGTTATTTCCATATGAGTGTGTTGGGGCGTAAGATCTTCTTCATTTAATGCAACGTATGCATCTTCCTCTTCATCAGCATCTAAATATTCTATTTTTCCGGCTTTTACAAGGTCATCCCATCCGATGTGGTTACCTTCGAGAAGATTTATATCCTCTTTCGTAACCAGTGCTTTTCCATTTTTTACAACTATTACCGCCCTAACGAGGCGTCCGCTGTCAGTATTTATCATTACACTGTCAGTTTCTTCCCTGTATCTTACATTAAGCGTAGGTGGTAATTTGCCTTCACGCCTATCTTTTATAAGTGCTTTTGCCAATCCGACTCCATCATCAGTTCTTCCAGATAGTTTTCCGTTTACAAATACGAACGTCATATCTCCTTTACTCCATACTCTTTAAGTTTATTTACTACTTCTTTATTATCTGCATTGTCTTCCGAAATCTTTGCAAGCAAAGCAATGTTCTTTGTTAAACCGATTTTAGGTCCTTCTGGTGTTTCCACTGCACAAAATCTTCCAAAATGAGTTCCATGCAAATCTCTTGCGCGATAGTTTTCTCTATTTGAAGTTAGTAGAGATTCAACCTTTCTTAACTGGGATACCACCGAAGGAAAACTTCTCCTTTCAAGGTGCTGAGTTATTCCAACTCTACCTCCAACCCACTGTCCCGTGGCCAGCGCAGATCTTAATCTAGATGTTAGCTGGTCTGAAGTGAAAATATATTTCGGGCTAGGCACCCTATCTTTTTTTATTCCACGCTCAAAGTTGTACTTTGCGTCATTAAGTATCTGTTTAAATACAAATCTAAATAGCATATCGAGGTTATAATTTTCTGCATGCAGTCTTTTATTAGAATAATGGTCCTTATCTACTTCTTTCTTCGAAAGAGAATAAGACATTAGTTGATTGATAACGTACATTAGATATTCTCCCTTTAATTTTCTAGACGCGGGATCCCTGCCTAGAAATGGAAATAATAAAGAATCAATATTCATTTCAGCCGTCTCTATTGGGTGCATAGAGTGCAAAGATTTGCCTAAAGATTCTAAGGCCCCCTTCTCACTATCGATATCAAAAGCAACTAGATTTATATCCAGTGTATTTTCTATATCCTCATCACCCTTTGCTATCTTTTTTATAAGTTCATTCTCGTTTGTAAAGCCAAGTGCCTTAAGTAAGACAACAACGGATATCTTTTTGAGTTTTCCAAAGGTAATGTAAAGTAAGTTACTGTTAGAAAGTTGCAAGGTGTGCGGCACTTTTATATTGTCTGCATCCGCAAAAATTTTAACTGAGTATAAGAAGCCCTCCTGGCTTTCCTTACTTATCAGAAGATTATTTGGTGCCAGATCTTCTGTAGTTATTATTATACGTTCAGTTCCATTTATTATGAAATATCCCCCAGGGTCACTTGCATCTTCTTTTTGCTTTATTAACTCATCTTTTGATAAACCATGCAAATTACAGAATTTTGATTTTACTACTATTGGCAATCGTCCGATAAATACTTCTTCTTCAGCGACGGTTTTTTTATCGGATATATATGAGACAGAAAGCATCATCGGTGCATCATATGTCAAATCTCTTATCCTGGCTTCCATAGGAAATATTGATCTAACTATGCTGTCGGCCTCGAGAATATCCGGCCTCCCAACCGTTATTTTACCGAGTTTTATTTTAAAATCGCCTACCCCAGCTGGCTTTATAACTGGCTCTATTATAGACTCACTGTTAACTATATTCTGTAATCCGCTTTCTACAAAATATTCAAAAGAGGAAATATGGTGTGCAGCTAAAGTATTGGCTTTAATTGCAGCATCTAATAAGCACTCTGTGTCGGATTTGTTCATAAATTATTTTATAACAAAACGATAATATTTTGCTTCGCCAGCCGTCATACTAGCTCGCATTATCTCTATAATGTCGCCTTCATTCGCATTTAATTTTTTAACAGCCGGATCAGTTAATTTTATTTTTGGTAACTCTTTTGTAGTGATATGGAATTTCTCGAGAAGCGCCGCTGCATCCTCAGGTTTAATTACTCTATATTTTGGGGACAAATTGCTACTAAAAACATCAATATCCAAGCAGGCGACCTCTTAGAGTAAATTTTTCAATTAGTAAAAGTGATATTACTAGTATATAAAGCTTTCTATAGTTCGAGGCCGTTGCATAATTCGATTGCGGACAGCCCGCGATAAGCGATAAATCAAACAAATGCCCCCATTCTGTATTAAGAACAACAAAAAAGGAGGCATTTATGAATAAGCTGACTTTGACAGAGTTTAAAGATCTAGTACAGCGAGAACTTCAGTTCACAATAATCCGATAAGATTGTGTTGAATGAGGATAAGATAATACTTATTGCTAATTTTCTTTGTAAGCGATACGTCTGAATAATTGTGATTTTATTCCGTTACCGACACTAGTTTTTAATAAGTGATATAGCGCGTCTGCACTAAATGTATATGCGAGAATTAAAAATGACAGCACTATACTGTCTCCAAGATAAGTAAGTAAAAGCCCAGTTCCAGCCTCGAATATTCCGTAAATAAGTAAAAAGAATATAACTAAATAAAAAAGAAACACGGTAACTCCCTTTATAAAATGCCCTTTAGTAAGTTCAATAGAATCTTTTAGTGCGGTACTTAAAGTAACGTCTCCATTATGTGTCTCTATGTTGAAAAACATGCTGCGTACTCCAAAATATACTCCCGGAACAATTATTAAGACAAGACCGCCAAAAACTACGAAAAGTTGAAAAATTGTAGAGATTAAAAATTTCGGGTATTTCTTAAGCGAAGTTACAAGAACCTCTGGTATTCTTATTGGAGATTTAAGCTCAATACGCTTTTTGACTTCCAATCCAAGTGAAAGCAAATAGAAAAACAGAAAGAATTCGACTAGAAATAGTGTAAGCGCGACCACAATAATATATGTAGGATACATCACGTAGTATCCGTTGGGTTGGTTAAAGGTAAGGTTCAAAAGCAGGATCAACCCACCATAAAAGATAATAAATAGTGATAATGCCATCGCTATTAAAATCGTAAGTATTCGTAACTTTGTAAAGTAATACATACCGGAAATTATTGCCTTAAAGGAATCTGATTTCATAACAACAATGGGAAATTGCCCTATCGATATATTTTATAGGTGTCCTCCTTATTTAAATTGCGATATCTATTTTTGTAATAATCCTTATCCGGAAATTCACAGTAATGATAAACCGGGCAAATACCGCATAGCGGCGATAATGGGCGGCAGATTTCTTTGCCAAATTTAACAAGTGTTTTATTCGTTATCAAGCGTCGTTTGGGAGAAAGTACGCTTTCTAATATTCTTTGGGTGGCTTCTGGTTTCGTGCCTTTAGGTACTATTCCTAAACGCTGAGACACACGATTTACGTGTGTATCAACTGGGATTACCGGTATTCCAAATCCCCAGACAAGGACTAGACTAGCCACCTTTGGACCGACACCTGGAATTTTCAAAAGATCTGTCTTGGACGAAGGTACTTTACCATTAAAATCCCCTATTAGCATCTTTGCGGCCCTTTTTAATAATTTTGTTTTTGTTTTATAAAAACCAACCGGATAAATCAATTTTCTTATCACTTTCGCATTCAGCGAATATAATTTTTGGGGATTTCCCGCGAGCGACAATAGACGTCGTTGTGCTGGGAAGGTGGTTTCATCCTTTGTTCGCGTAGACAATATACCGTGTATTAATACCTCAAATGGCCGTACTCTGGTCATCTTTACTTTATACTTTTTGTTTAATGTACTTATAACAAACAGAAAGGTTTTATTATCCATGCTTTTAACTATCTCTATTAATATGTAATTAGTATATATAATCGGAATACTATTTAATTGCTTTATTGAGAAGTTTATGAAATATCACACAAAAAGCGAAGGGATCGGATACTTGTTAAAAAAATATGATATAGACTTTGATACAATAATCGATAAAATAAAAGAAAGAAAATACGATAAGGTGGCGATTCAGATACCGGATGGATTTAAGATGCATGCTTTAGAAATCGCAGATTTTATAAAAGAGAATACCGGCTCTGAAGTTTATATTTGGGGTGGTAGTACTTATGGAGCTTGTGATGTTCCATCCGGTTTGGAAAAATTAGGTATAAAACTAATAATCCAATTCGGACATGCAATGTTTAGGGCGGATGAGACCGCTAAACCTACGGAAATCATAAAATGAAACGTATAGGTATAGACGAAGCAGGAAGAGGGCCGGTAATCGGACCACTGGTTTTAGCAGGAGTCAGTCTAGATGAAGATGCCTCAAAAAAAATGAAAGCAGCGGGAGTAAAAGATTCAAAGCTGCTAAGCATAAAAAGAATTTTTCTCCTAGAAAGACTAATTATTGAGCACGCGGCAGGTTATCTCCTCAAAGAACTTAGTCCAGAAGTCATAGACAATCGCTACAAGGCGGGAACCAACTTAAATTTTCTAGAACTAGATGAGATGTCTGAGATAGCAAATTTTCTTGATGGTGAGGCGGTTATAATAGATTCTCCGAGTGCGAATACAAAGAAAATAAAAATCTATCTTTCTAAAAAAATACCAAATAAAGAGCTAATAGTAGAAAACTATGCAGATAAAAATTATATAGAAGTATCAGCCGCCTCGATTCTAGCAAAATCTAGACGTGAGCGCGACGTGGCATTTATAAAAAAAGAACTCGGTTATGATTTTGGGAGTGGTTATCCCTCCGATCCAAAGACAATTCGTTTCCTAAAAATTATAAAAGAGAACGGATCGATACTAGAAACAAAATATAAAAAATACATTAGAAACACTTGGGCTACCTTAAGAGACCTAGACAATAGAAAGCTTCACGATTTTTTCTGAAAAATTCGGTCTACAAATTTTTTGGGTATCGGTACTGATTTCCATTTTGATTCATTTAATGCTACTTGTGTTATGTAACCATCACATAGCAACTCACCGCTTCGTTCTATACCGAAATTAAATTTTATTACTTTTTCTGATAGTAGCGTAGGCGAAAGCGAAACTTCAAGTTCATCGCCAACTCTTGCAGGTTTATAGTATTTTGCATTTGACTCCACGACGACAAACCAGACGCCGTCTTCGAGAAGCGGGAATGTTCCGCCGATGCGGTCTTTTACAAATTGTTCTAGTGCGTCTGTGAAGAAGCGATAATACCCCGCATAGTGAACTATCCCCTGCGCATCTGTATCATAGATACGTACATTTTCTTTAAAGATAAACCGTTTTTCCATATTATTATTTGCATAAGAGATAATAAATAGGCATTTAATTAAAAAGTAAATCATTTCCCCGTATAAGCAATCGTAGCCATAGATTTTTAGTCTAATTTTTGTGGTTCTTGGTAATTATCCATACTTCAGTAAGGCTGCTGTAAAAGTAGTTAAATTATAGAGAGAATAGGTATTATAATTATGAAATTTATTCACGTCGGTGATACACATATAGGCTCCGTGTATAAAAATCTTAAAAGAAATGAGGATGTAAGGGCAGTCTTTAAGCAAGTAATAGACGCCGCAATAAATAATAAAGTAGACTTTATTGTACATTCCGGTGACCTTTTTAACGAAGGAAATCCCAGCTTAGATTCTTTATTATTCGTTACAGATCAATTAAATAAACTTAAACTAGCAGGAATAAAAGTGTTCATAGTGCCCGGTTCACATGATGTCGGCATGGGGGAATCTGACAGTATAATAGAACTATTTGATAGAAACGGTCTGCTCGTAAACCTTAGTTCAAAAAGATACATCTTAGACGAACGGGATTTCAAGTTGATGGGAGAGACATATCGTAACGCTTTTTTGTGTGGCGTTAAAGGGAAGCGCAGTAGGGTAGAAGAAGAAATATTTAAGAGATTAAAAATAAGCATAGATAAAAATACGTGGGTAAAGATTTTTATATTTCACCATACTGTCTCAGCTTTGGGTGAGCAATTTAAAGATTTAGACACTGAGAGCTTACCAAAGGGATTTGATTATTACGCCGCAGGCCACTGGCATGGGCATAAAGACAATATTCAATATGATACGGGAATAATACAGTATCCAGGCTCTACGGAATACTGTGATGAAAAAGAAATTGTCGACAATCCAAACAGGGGTTACTATCTTATAGACTATGATGAGCACGGGATTCAAAAAATCGATTACGTGGTGCTGAATACACGAAAAAAAGAGATATTGTTAGTAAAAGCAAATAATAAGTCTGTAAAAGAGATAGAGGATGAAGTAAGAGCAGGGCTGTCAAAAAATGAAGGTAATCTATTAGTAATAAAAATTGAGGGAACTACCGGAGGAAAGTTAGACGAATTTAATTTTGGAGCTTTAAAGACAGAGGCTCTTTCACTTGGTTATTCGTTCGTCAGTATAAATATTTCAAAGCTATCAAGCAGTGACAAGGAAACTGTAGAAATAACTGAATCAGATCTTGGTAAGATAGAGACGGAATTTTTAAACAAACGTGGCTACGGCGAGAAGGAAGTAAAACTAGCAAAAATGCTTATAGACTCCACTTTAGAAGGATTTGAGCCAGATATCATAAAAAAACATGCAGAGGAATTATTTGGGATATGATCCTTAGAGAAATTGAACTTAACAACATAAGGAGCCATAAGGTTGCATCAGTTAAGTTTTACAATGGTATAAATGTAATAACTGGTAACACCGGTAGTGGGAAGTCTTCCATATTCATGGCTATACAATATGCCCTTTTTGGAAAAATTGGGGAAGGGAGGGAAGAAGGAAAATTGCTCCTCAGGCGCGGCGCAGCACGTGGTTGGGTGGCCTTAAAATTTTCTGATGTAGGAACCGAATATTATATAAAGAGAGGACTAAAACGTTTAAAGGACAGTGTACGTAACGATGATGAAGAGAATGAGATTAGGAAAGATGGGAAAAAAATAGATTTACAGAATAGGGCAGCAGATCTAAATAATTTTATACTTAAGCTACTTGGAATCGAGTCGATTAATCCTCTCAAAACGTTTGAAGCCATAACTTATATAAAACAAGATGAATTAAAAGATTTGATATTTGAAAGTGGCCAGGCAAAACAAGAATACCTAGACCAGCTTCTTCAATTAAATAAATATGCAGATACGTATGAGAAACTTAAGGAAGTAAACTCTAAGATAGAAAAAGAAGTAGATTTGTTAGGTACTGAATTATCTTCTAGTGGTGATGAAGAAGAGGCTATTCGTATAGAGAGCAGGATTGGACAGCTAAATGCTTTAAATGCGGAAGCGGAGAGGCGTATCACAGAACTTAAAAATACACTCGAAAATAATAAAATAAAATTAAGGCAAATCGAAAGCGAAATACAATTTTATAGAGATAAGAAAAATGAAAGCACACGTTTAAACGCAGAGAGGTCCCAGAGGATTACGCAGCTCGCCGGTTTCGAAAAACAACTTTTAGCGATAGATTCTGATATAAAATCTAAACTTGAAAAGGTAAAGGAGATAGATCACTCTGCGGTTTTAGCATTAAAAAAAGAAAAACACGAAAAAGAGGGAATATTGGTGACGGTAGATATAGAATTGAAATCTGCCTATGAGACACTATATGCATGTGAAACCGATCTAAAAGTAGAACTATCTAGATTGGAAAGGATAAACAAAGAAATAAAAAGAATTGAATCGGAGAATACAACATTAAGAAACGAAGAAAATACACTTAAAAAGTTATTGGAGCTAAAATCGGCAGAACTCAGTGCTGAAGAAATAAATGGTAGGGTCTTGCAGTTGAAACAGTGCATAGAAGAAATAAAATCTGAGGAGGCAGACGCATTACGTAATGGAAGATGTGCTATCTGCAGAGAAAATATTACAGATATCATACACATAAAGAATGAATATACTCGCAAAGTAAAACGTTATGAAGAGTTAATAACGTCCTTATCAACAGAGCAGAATAAGAAAATAACAGGTAAAAGCAGGCAAGAATTGCAAAGGGATTATGATCTGTTAACTCTGCATATCTCTGAAAATGCAGCACATCTAAGAATATACGAAGATGAGTCAAAAGAAAATAGTTTAAATAAGTTAAATGAAAGGATAATCGCATTGCGCAAGAATTATGATGCGATATCAAATAAGAAAAACTATATTGAACAGGAACTATCTGCATTAAATAACAAACTTCTAGAAATAGAAAAGATAGAGGTAGATATAAAAAACATAGATGTCTTAAAGGACAGATCGGCTTATTTGCGTATAGAATCACAGAAAGCAAGTGAAGAAATCGCGATGATAACAGAAAAGATAAATAAACTTGGTTTTGATGCAATAGAGTTAGAAGCAAAAGAGACTGAACTAAAACATTTAAACATTACTATTTCTCAGATATCCGCTGGAGTTGCCTCAGCGAATAGTGAATTTCATACCAGAGAATCAGAAATAGAAGAAAATAAAGAAAAATTAGGCGTCTTAAAAACAAAGTTAGAAAAACGCGAAAATATGCGTAGAGAACTTGATAAAAAGAGCAAGTTTCTTTCGCTTATGGAAAATCTAAGAAAAGACATAAGAGATATAAGGGAGTATGTTCGAAATAAATTTATAAATGATTTTAGGTCACTTTTTCAATCTAAGTTTTTAGAGATACGCAATGAAAACGATTATAGCATTGATATAGATAATAACTATAATGTAAAAGTGGCAGCCGGGGGTGAGGTCTTAGATGCTAAAACCCTGTCTGGAGGAGAGAAAACTTCCGTTGCGCTAGCATACCGGCTCGCTCTTTCATCCATCGCATCTATGTTAGGCGGGATAAGTAAAAATGAATGTTTATTGATGGATGAACCGACTACTGGCTTAGACCGCGAAGATATAAACGCTTTGTCGACCTGCATAACAAAAATAACTGATATAGTTCAGATAATAATAGTAACCCACGAAGATATAATGAAAAACATAGCCGACAATCTAATAAGCGTAGCGAAAGTTTCTGGTGAATCTATAATTTCTTCTTCTAAAGCATAATCTTATTTATTACATATAAGCATGAAGTGGTCGCTTACGCCAATTACCTCCAGCCTGTCGATTATTGCAAAATGTGTCTTTATCCATACTTTCCAGCGTCTTTTATTTTTGGATAGTTCTAACATGGCCTTGTCCTCACGCGAACTAAATCCCTCCAAAGCGAATAATTTGCAATTCTTTGCACCTCTTCTTTCGAAAAGATTTTTTAGCTCTTCCGGCATGAATCCATGCATAGGCGTAAAACCATAACCTCCAAAATAATCTCCGGTTTTGAGCCAATTCCTAAAATACGTAGTCAAAAGTTCATTTTGAAAGTCTACTAACTCGCCACGTATTATTGCTAAGCGGTTCATTACAGAGACGAAAATTGGTGCACCCCTCTTCGCAACCCTTATAAGTTCAGAGGCCGCTTTTTCGCGTAGCTTCTTGCTCATTACGTGCGACAGTGGACCACCCAAGCATATGACTGCGTCAAAAGTTTCTTTTTTAAATACCGATAAATCTTCAATCTTGCCATTCACGATTTTAATAACCCGTTTTTCTAACTTGTTTTTCTTAATCATTCTATCAGCAAAATCTAGGTGTGATTGTGAAGGATCCAATAAAATTATTTTGTGTCCTTTTTTTGCCAGTTCGATGGTGTATCGCCCAGGACCGCCTCCCGCATCTAAAATTAGTCCCCTTTTTGGAAGATATCGATCTAATAGGTATATGGAAGTAATCCATTCCATGCCTCCGTGCTTTTCATGCCTGCTCCACTCTCTTCGTGGCTTTGTGTAGTGCTTCTTCACCATTATATGTAGAGTTTCGGTTTTTTTTATATGGCCCATATTAACTGCAGGGAGAGGGATTCGAACCCTCGAAGGCCTAAGCCATCGGCTCTTGAGGCCGACACGTTTGACCGCTTCGCTACCCCTGCATAAGCATATTAAACTTTATAAACTTTATAATAATTAGAAAGCTGAAGTCCAAGCCGGCTGTATTAAAATTACAGTTTCTTTGGTGCGGATTGTGAAAGATCCTTAAAAAGTATAGTTATCTCTTCTTGCATTTTTGTTAATCTAGTTTTTAATTCTCCCAAGTGTTTTGGGCTATTTTCTGCAAGTCGCTTCATCTGCTCATGCTGTTCTTCAAATCTAGGCGTATTCCTTTTTAATTCTTCATAAAGCATTTTAAAGAGATAAGGCAGACCTACGAATACATTTTCTCGATCCATATCTCTACGGAGCAGTCACCTTTATGGCCTGAACTGGACAAACGTTTACACACGCCATACAAAATATGCACGTATCTTCTCTTGCCGGATCAGATTTCTTTTCAGAAATTGGGTTTCCGGGGGTATCATTCCACTCGAAAAGAGTAACCGGGCACACCGAAATGCAAGATCCGTCGGCATTACAAATATCCCAATCAACAGCCACTACTGTACCGTGTATACCTAGTTTCGCAGGGGATTCTACCGGCCCCCAAACGTCATGATTGCTATGGGTGCTTACCTTCTGCCGATTTTTTTTAAAATCTGGGTCTATTCCCATTTTAACTATAGTTAACTCTCATTTATATATGTTCGTATCTTAATTGATTTTTATCATCTTAGCAGGCCTTCTCTAATAATTAATATAAACAAAACTGCGGGGAGTGGGATTTGAACCCACGAGGGCGCTAAGCCACAGGATATCTTATCTTATGGACTTATTCTCCACAATAAAGACAAGGACTTAAGTCCTGCACGTTGGGCCAGACTTCGCTATCCCCGCATTAACTTAAGGATTCAAGGAATGTACAGAATAAATAATCTCTGGTGGAACAAAGTGCACATAAATCCCTAATTTAATTATGGATTGCTTAATGCCACTATCAAAGACCTAAGCACTTCTTTCTCTTAGTAGCCTGCGCTTTCTTTTTCTCTCAAGCATTTTCTTTTTCCGCGTCTTCCAACGGTCTTTATGGTATTTCTTCCAGTTTTTTGAACTTCTTTTCATAGATATTATTCAAGATGTCTGGATTTATATCTTTGCGTGGGTTATACCTTTGCTTTTATAGTATTTTCCGCGATATGGTTTTGTAACTTCACTTTTTGTAGTGGAAAATACCAAATACAACAGTCTTGTATCAGGCGCGATTTTTATAGGAATATCTCCGCCAATAATTAGTATAGTGAGATCGCCCTCAAACCCGGCATCTACAATCGTAGGTGGCATAAAAATTCCGAGACGGGCAAATGTAGATCTAACATTTGAGAATCCAATAACATTATTAGGCATTTTTATACTCTCCTTTATTTTTATAAGCACCCTCTCATTCGGATTTAGCACGAACGAATCAACGACCTTTTCATGCAAATAACTTCTCTTAATCATATCCGTATCATTTATATCAATTGGATTTGTGGTCGGCTTAAATCGAAGTATCTCGTCTCCGACTCTTAAATCGACGCCGTTTTCTCTGATTGTGTCCTCTGTAAGCGGCGATATAACCAGTTTTCCTTCCTCTAAGTATTTCTTTATGTCCCTGTTTCCAAGTATCATCTAATTATTTATAATTCGGAATATAAAAATGAATATCTGAGGTTTTTATTAAACTATTATTCCTCCATAACTTTATAATCAATAAATCATATTAATGATATATGGAGTACCATGGAATAAAAATAGATTGGTTACATCATAACTGCTTTAGAATCGCTAATAAAAATAAGGTAGTATATACCGATCCATATAAAGTAAGTAAGAAATACAATGATGCCGATATAGTTCTAATAACACACGATCACTATGACCATTTAGAGTTAGAAAGCCTAAATAAAATAATAAATACAAAAACTGTTATCGTAGCGCCCAAAGACTGCGAGGAAAAACTTTCATCAATAGCCGCAAATAAATTATTTGTAGAAACAAATGAAGTCAAGATAATAGGAGGGATAACAATAAAGACTATTCCATCTTATAATATAAATAAATTTAGAACGAGGGGGGAAGTATTTCATCCACGAGATAAGGGTAACGTTGGTTACGTGTTTATAATTGATTCAGTACACCTTTACATAGGCGGCGATACAGACTTTATAGACGAAATGAAGGAAGTTAAGGTAGATATAGCTTTTCTACCCGTAAGCGGCACTTATGTTATGACGCCAGAGGAAGCAGCAATGGCGGCATTGGAAATAAGGGCGGATTTGACTATACCCGCCCATTATGGTTCAGGAATAGGCACTATAGCAGATGCTAAAAAATTTGAGAGTCTCCTTGTAGGTAAACTAAAAGTAGTTATACTAAAATCTATAGAAGATTAACTATTAAAAACGTGTGAGCATAGTTTTATGATGAAAAAGGTCTTAAACAGCCAAACTTTAATTGGAATTTTAATAGGGATTGCAGTAGTCGTTATAATTGTTGTCCTTCTAATCGGATTACCTAGTTCAAAAGCGCCCAATAAGACCATGACTAGTGGCGGAGGATTGAACACAAGTACTGGTGCAGGTACTTCACTAATAACGCAAAGCCAGGCAAATTTACTTTTTGGCGCAGGTGGAATATACAAAGAAGTTGGCGGCATGGGTTCTTCGATCAAATTTTTTAATGGAACCTTAAACCTGCCAGTAAAATATTTGAATAGTCTAACTGGCGTATGGGGGATGGGATATAATTACACCATCCGCTCGGCCAATCGCACCGCGACTGCAATAGAAGTGGCTTTTGAGTCCTCAAATCCGACAGGACTATATGCATACATGCTACAAAATTTGACAAGAGATTTTGTTAGGTTTTCAAATATAAATAGTAGTTCAAATGGTCTTATTTATTCATACATGGCTACAACGAATGCGTTTTTAAATGTTACACTGGTCATTGGGGTAAAAGACAACATAGTAATTTATTTATTGGTATTGGGAGATGTGATAGGAGAAAACTCTCTGGCTCCACTTTTAGCTTCGGATATTCCCTGAACCGACGAAATTGCTGCAAAATTTAGAACAAGATGTTTAAAATGCGAAATTTTATACCATAAAAGGTTTATATATTAATTTAATTATAAGATAAAGATATGTCAAAAAGTACTGCATCTACTTTAAAGAAAAAAGGCGGCGGATTTAAGGGTAAACGCAAAGACAAGCGTAAGAGCGAATTGGTCGATTTGGAGGTTCCACTACAGATTGGTGAAAATGCAGGTAGAGAAATAAGAACTGTTGGTGGGCATAGAAAATTTCGACTATTAAGAACGAATGTAGGCAATCTCTTTGATTCAAAATCTAAAACAAATAGCAAAGTTACACTTATAAAAGTTATTGAAAATAAATCAAATAGAGCGTACGCAAGGCGAAATATAATAACTAAAGGTTGTGTCATAGAAACTTCCGCGGGTAACGCCGTAGTGGTTAATCGGCCCGGTCAGGATTGTCAAGTTAGTTTAAGAAAGATATAATAGTAAGTTTATAAATAACGGATTATTAGCTGGTATTAGCAATTACTTATGCGACTAAATATAGAAAAATATGATAACTGGCTAAGTAACCATAAAAAAATCATAATAATCGTCTGGGTTTCAATTTTCTTTGTATCAATTCCATTTGCATCATATTTCTTCTCAGTAGTTTCTTATAACATAACTGGGAATTCAATATCAAACGGCAGCACAGCATCTGCCAATAGCGCTGATAATACAATAGCCCTGATCGTGCAAAACAATAATATTTACTCAAATCTGTCAAAAACATTTTTTACAAAATTAAGTTTAGAATTTCCTTCTGCAAACGTTACGTCACTTTATTCGATTGAAAATGCCTCATTGTACAAGATATACGGGATAATCTATTCATATTCTGTAAATGCAGAGACCTATTACCTAAAATTAGGCGCAGGCAAACCCTTAAACAATACGATTTTAACAGATATCGCATACAAGCTTTTTAATAATCTATCGGTCTCCATTCCACTGCTTTCGCATGGAGAACTTTTGCCAGGTGCATCACTTTTTTCTTTTGTTAACGGAGTCATACGTGGATATGAAAATTCTACCCCGGCAAACATATACAATAATTATATTTTTACTGATTATCCGATAACATTATCAAATGCTACATTAGCACAGTTTGTTAATTCCGCGCATAATACCTCAATAGCGATTATGAGAGTTTCAAACTATTCCAATGCATCCGCAGCCATAACTTCTCTAGCAGCAAATTATGGCCAGAGTGTATTTATCGCTGGCGCATCTCCGCTAGAGAACTCTTTAGAAGCTAGTACATTATCTGGTACATTAATAGCCATACTTGCAGGGATTCTAATCGCTATCCTTATCACAGGTTTTATCTTTAAATCTCCAATAGCTGCCTTTATGCCGCTTGTTATGTTCATTATAGATTTAGTAATCGCATATTCTTTGTTTTATATTATATTCCATTTTATACTAGATTCATCCATTTCATTTTTTGATCCAGTTCTAACTTCAATACTAATGCTTGGGCTGTGTACAGACTATATAATTTATATACTTTATCGGTATAAGCAGGAGAAGCTACTCGGAAAAACACAGAAACGGTCGGCTAGCCTAGCATTGGGTTGGGCAGGTACGGCAGTTCTTGTCAGCGGCCTTACAGTTATAAGTGCATATACAGTTCTCGCTTTTTTTAATCTGCCATTTATAGGCGGTTCCGGCATTTTGAATGCCTTGGGTATAGGGGTAGTTCTATCTTCTGCACTCACATTTTTACCGGCGTTACTACATCTCGCTGGCGACAAGTTCGTTTCGTCTAAACATAATAACAGTACCGTGGCGGGTAGAATATTTGATAAAATAGGCGAATTTGATCGTAGGAATGCGGGTAAATTAATCGCAATTTTCATAATATTATCGGTTATATTTTTTTACATTTTCATAACGATAACGCCAGGTTTTAATATCCTTGGTTTATTACCTTCTTCCCAAACAAAAAGTGCATTTTACTCGGCTGAGAATTCTTTTGGCTATGATGTAATCAATCCGATAAGTCTAGTTTTTTTAAACAGTTCGATGAGTACAACACGAATTTCTACATTGATAAATAATATAAAATCCATTCCAGGAATTCATTATGTGTTTCCATCGGATGGGTCCGGAACTAGCTATAACATTTATTTGAATAGTTTAGCCTTTAGTAGGCCCGCCATATACACGTATAACAATTTGGTTGCATATTTAACGGCAACCGGTCAGCCTTATTCCTTGGGCGGCGTAACTACATTTCTTGCTGGCTCGTATAATGCAATATCGGGGGATATTTTTCCGCTTATAACCATACTTGGCATTGTCATATTTGCAATTCTATTTATTATACTTTTCTCACTAATTACTCCATTGAGATTGGTGCTTTTACTCATTGCAATACTCGCAATCGCGAACGCAGCGACAATATTTATATTCTACGTTCTTTTGTCATTGCCTTTTATAATTTTTGCTCAGGTATTCTTAATAACTAACATAATGGGCGTCGGCGTAGACTATGACATCTTTCTAGTAATGCGCATAAGAGAGCACGTAAAAAAAGGGGAGACTAATATAAAGGCGGTAAAATCAGGTCTTTCAAGAAGTGGTCCAATTATACTCAGCCTTGGCGCCATATTAGCATCCGTATTCTTCGGGTTGGCAGCTTCAGGGATACCTCTTATAGCGGAAATAGGTTTTATGGTAGGAATAGGTATTCTTCTAGATACCTTCCTCTCGATACTATTTATAATTCCTTCTTTTATGTTCCTATTATCTAGATATAATTGGTGGCCAAGTACCATAAAATAATATGATAGAAATCTTAAATAGGCTATTTAGAAGTTTCAGGCATGAAGAAGAGATATATTCGGTGAAAGATAACGACGACACAATTTCTGTTATAGACTATGGCGAAGAGAGGGCTTTAAAATTAAATAATGTAGTTTACTCTCGTCTTAATAAAAAGTCTATTTACACCGGTTCATACTGGGATTATTTTACACCATTACCGGCATTATTTAATAATCCTCGCATTTTAATGATAGGATTGGGCGGCGGAACCGTAGCATTTCAATTAAAGAAGATTTTTGGTAAGAAAGTAACTATTGATATCGTCGAGATAAGTAGAAAGATGGTTGAAGCGGCAAAATATTTTTTACCCGTTAAATTAGATAAGGTAAGTATAATTGTAGATGATGGCGTTAAATATATAAAGACAAGGCATGATTTTTACGACATAATTATACTGGATGCTTATGAAGGAGACCACATCCCTCAGCCATTTTTTGAAGATGAATTTATATCAGCAGCGCATTCGGCATTGAAGAGCGAAGGCGTTTTAGCAATAAATTATGCATTAAACTTAAGCGCGTTGGTTTATTTAGAACACTACTTAAAATCCTTAAGAAGGTATTTTAAAACTTATACAATAAACAATCCATTTACCTCTGGAAATATGATCATATTATGTTCAAAATCAATGGAAAAAAAGGACATATTAGAAAAAATAAAAAAGAAAGTAAAACAGACAAAAGACAATAAACCAGTGCTTGTCGGGTATAATGATATGTCTTAAGATATGGAATTTAAAAAACCAACTTTTACAAGAGTATCAGATACAATTTGGGAGATTCCAAAAACATTTAAGGATGGTATGCGCGTACCTGCTAGAATTTATGCCACAGAGAAACTGTTTAAAGAGATGGATTTACAGGTTTTTGACCAAATCTCAAACGTAGCAACCCTTCCCGGAATACAAAAATATGCATTTGCACTTGGAGACGCCCATTCAGGATATGGGTCACCAATAGGCGGCGTGGCCGCGTTTGATATAAATAAAGAAGGTGTAATTTCCCCGGGAATAGTCGGCTTTGACATAAATTGTTCTATGAGATTAATAGTTACTAATCTAACCTTAAAGAACGTAAGACCACATATAAAGACACTTGTCGATAGACTCTTTAAGGAGATACCCGCGGGGGTGGGGAGTAAAAGTAAGACTAAGTTTTCTGAAGCAGAATTCAAGAAGCTGGCGGATGGTGGCGCTGAATGGGCCGTCAAAGCAGGCTATGGCTGGAAAGAGGACTTGGGACGTACAGAACTTGGTGGAATCGCTGACTGGGCAGACAGCTCAAAGATTTCAAAAACTGCGATATCCCGTGGTTTAAGCCAAATGGGTACATTGGGCTCAGGGAATCACTATTTGGAAATCCAGTATATAAAACCAGACGAGTTGCATGACGGGGGGCTTGCAAAAAAGTGGGGGCTATTTTCTAACCAGATTGTAATAATGTGGCATTGCGGAAGCAGGGGCGCAGGCCACCAGATAGCTAGTGATTATATACAAACGTTTTTAAAAGAATCTAATAGAAAATATGGAATAAAGATTCCCGATAAAGAACTCGCAAGCGCACCTTTTAATTCAAAAGAGGGACAGGAATACTACAAAGCGATGGGCTGTGGCGTAAATATAAGTTTTGCAAATAAGCAGATAATTCTGCAAAAGATAAGAGAGGTCTTCTCAGAAGTGTTTAATAAAAGTCCGGAGTCTTTAGGAATGCATCAGTTATTCGATATAGCACACAATAGGGCCAGCCTTGAAAAACATGAGGTAGACGGGGAAATGAAGGAGTTGCTTGTCCATAGAAAAGGAAGCACAGGAAGTTATCCTCCCGGTAGGACAGAAATTCCAAAGCTATACAGAAAAGATGGTTCACCCGTCATCATCGGCGGCAGCATGGAGACTGGATCTTATCTGTTGGTTGGAAGTGAAGGTGCCTCACAAACATTTGATTCAACTGCACATGGAAGTGGTAGGGTTATGAGCAGGAAGAAGGCCAGAGAGAAGTTTAATGGAAAAGCGCTAGTACAAAAAATGCTTGCAAACGGAATCTATGTAAGAAGTGCCACATGGGCCGGTCTGGCAGAAGAAAGCGGAGAGGCGTACAAATCGATAGAGGACGTTGTCGATTCCGTTGAGCAGTTAAATTTATCCAGAAGAGTCTGTAGGTTTACGCCTATAGGCAACATTAAATAAAGAGATTACCAAGCTTATTTATAGGTAGGGACATACGGCTAATTGATATGGGCTTTAAATTTCTTAATGATATTTCGATTTCGGACATTGCATTTGAAGCCGATAGCGGCACCTTAGAAGGGCTGTTTAAATCAGCAGCGGACGCATTAGTGAATAGCATGATAAGAAATTATAAGGACATAAAACAGGTAAAGACCGTAGAATTCACGCTCCGAGAGAGCAACTTAGAGTCTCTTTTTGTTGCTTTCTTAGAGAAACTTATTTTTTATAAGGACGTAGAAGGGCTTGTTTTTAATGGATTTAAGTTGGTGATAAAGGAGACAGACGGCGAATGGGTGGTATCGTGTAAGGCGAAAGGGGAAAAGCTTAACGCAAAGAAACACGAGTTGATTGTTGATGTTAAAGCAGTTACTATGCATCTTCTTGAGGTTGAGAAGAAAGGAAATGGGTGGCATGCACAAGCGGTGTTGGATATCTGATCATGGAAAAAGAAGCGATAAGCATACACTATAATGAAATAGCCTTAAAAGGCAAATTAAGATCAAAATTTGAGGACGTCCTGCGCAAAAACATAGACTATGAAACAGGTAATCTAGCCAGTACGCTTCAGGGCCGCCTATTTTTAGGAAACAGTGATGAGAATACGCTTAATTTACTCAAACTTACTCCCGGTGTCTCATGGGTTAGTAAGGCGATGTTCATAGACAGAGACACAGATATGTTAATAAAAGTCTTAAAAGAGTTAGTTTCTAGGCACGGCAATAAAGTTAATTTGGACGTAAGGAGAATAGATAAATCATTTCCAAGAACCTCTCTCGAAGTGAAGCAGAAATTAATAAAAGATTTGGGTTTGAAACTTTCTACTGACGGATATCGCCTTAGAATAGAAATTACAAATAAAGAATTTATAGTGAATTATAATATCGAAAAAGCTATTGGCGGTATGCCTGTTGGAAGCGCCGGTAATATAATCTCTCTTTTCTCTGGCGGGATTGATTCTGCTGTAGCACCCATCGAGATGATGAAGCGCGGCTGTTCAGTAGACCTCCTTCACGTTTATGCTATGCCAGATAGTAATCTCGCCTTAAGTGGCAAGATAGCAGAGATAGCCAGTAGGCTGTCGCTTATAGAGCCGGTTAGATTATACTTGGTACCATTTCACTTCTTTAATTTAAAGGTGACGGAAATAAACCCGCGCTATGAATTGGTCCTCTTCAAAAGATTTCTTTTGAAACTCGCGGAAGAAATGTGCTATAGATATAACTATAAAGGTTTATCAACAGGAGATTCGCTTTCTCAGGTCGCATCACAAACTCTGGATAACATAAATGCGATAAGCTATGGATTCAACGTACCTATTTTTAGGCCGCTCCTGTCGCATAACAAGGAAGAAATTATAGAAAAAGCAAAGTTATATAGTACCTATGAAATGTCAATAAAAAGCTACAAGGATTGTTGCTCGCTCGTATCAAAGAAGCCTTTAACAGCTGCATCTAAGATAAAGGTGGAAGAATTCGAGAATAAAATCGGATTAGACAAAATAATAAATGATAGTTTATCACAATTAGCCATAGCAAGTTTTATACATGGCCAACGTATTAATTAGACCCAGTTAGTCGAATGAAATTTCTCTTCCACCTTTCTCTTTTTGAATCCCGACATATATTGCATGCTTCTGCCTAGCGTAACCGTAACGCCAGCTCCGAGAGATAGATAAGGAGAGCCAGTTAAGCCGAGTACCAACCCCCAATATGCTAGGGACTCTGTACCTACACATAGTAGCTCTGAAGCCACCGCACTTAATTCGCCCGCGCTATCATTATTAAGATGTGCCGACTGACCATAATAACCGAATTTGCTTGGGTAGGTTAGATAACTTTTTAATCCCTCACCACCTATTTCTACGGCTCTTTTCAATATTTCCTTAAGTTTCAATTTCATCTTCTTTCCCTTCGACTTGTTCTTTCTGCTCTTTGAAAAACGCATCAATGGCCGTTTGGCTACTTTTTATTGCATCATCGGCCTGCGCAAAGGCGTGCAATACGCTTAAATTTGATCGGTACGCCAAATCCACTCGGTAAGCACGTTCTGCATTGTCTTCGGAAACCATCTTTCGTGTGGCCTCCATTGGATTGTTAAAATACTGGGTTGATATACCGGCTTCCCGAGGTTTATAATCACCGTACCTAATCCCGCTTATAAATCCAATAAGCCTCTTAAACGGAGAATAAGCACGCGTACAAATGCCACCCGCTTCTTTACAGTCTGCCGGATAAATACGTTGTCGCGGGGGTAGTCCAGCGTCTTCTTTAGCCACTAATTCATCCAACTCTTTATCATTTTCCATGCAAGTATAAGAGATAAACTAATATAAATACTTTACTATTGCACAATAGCGATATAAAACAACTTATTCCAGCCCATTCAGTCGTGCATAATTATAAAGAAAAAGCTGTGCATAGCCAGCGTAATTTCCGAAATAATTGACCATCGTATCGCGTTTGTCTTTGTAGCTTTTCGCCTTATTTAAGATTTTATCATAGTATTTCGCTAATATGCGTAACATCCATACGTCCATCGGGAAAGCACTTAAGTCGTGCAGACCGTACAGGAGGATACAGTCTAAAACTTTGTCGCCAATGCCAACTATACTCAAAAGTTGTTTCTTTATGTCTTCTTGGTTAAAGCGTTCTGATAGTTCGTGATTATAAAAATATTCCGCTGCGGACATTACAAACCTAGTTCTAAAACCTAGCTTCATTCCATTTAAAAACCCTATTCCTTTCCCTACTATCTCTTCGTATCGTGGAAAACTATATAGCTCTTCGCCCATAAAAATTATGTTGTTTCCGTAAGCCTTTGATAGGGTTAAGATGCGCCTTTGTATCAACAGTATATTGGACTGTATAGAAAGAATAAAACTCAAGGTCGCTGGCCAGAGCCCGTCTTTAGTAATTCTTAATCCATTAGAATAATTTATCGCTCTGTCGATTAAATCATCTTTGTCTAACTCAGTTTTTATTGAATTTATGTCGTCATTAAGGCCAAGACGTGTTCTAAGTTCAATCTCACTGCAACCATAATATTCTAAAACATCACCTATTTGTTTTACTTTTATTGGTCTATCTATAAATGAAAACCACGCATCATTACTATGCGTCCAGCAGAAAGTTTGCCCGGCCGTCAAATTTTTATCCAAGGAGAAGTCTTTAACTTTTAATCGCATAACATAACTTAGCAGAACTAATATAAAATAGTGGTTTCATAATAATGATTATGCTGGGTTGGCTGAGTGGTTAAAGCGTCGGTCTTGAGAAGCTGCAAGTAAACCGATTTCCGTAAGGATGCGTAGGTTCGAATCCTGCACCCAGCGGATTTTAATATGATCGAGTGTTACATTTTCTCCGCCGTCTCTACTTCGATTATTTTCTTATTATTATAATAATAAGCCTTTAGGTCTTTTCTGTGCATTGTTATACTCAACAGCAGATACAAATTTTGTTATAAAAATAAACTATAAATAATAGTTATCTTCATACAGAAAAATGAGTATCTTATCATCTATTTACAAAGAGATTAAAATCCTACGGAAAAACGGTTTGGATAAAATTTTATTAAAGTCAGTGCCGATTTTTCCCGTAGTCAAAGCCCATCCATATGTGATATCGAAAAGTGAAATAGAAAACGTGTGTCTTCGACTCATCGACGTTTTCGGTGAGGAAAATGTAATAGTTTTCGGAAGTAGCGCATTGTGTTATTATTTTGACAGAAGTGTAGGCGATTTAGACTTTTTGATAAGGTCGTCATCTAGGTTATCTATAAAACCCTATATTGATTCACTAAAGAAAGCAGGTTTTGTTTATGATAAAAGGGATTTTAATCCGTTTATAAAAACAGAGACATACCATTTTTATATTTATAAAAATGAAACCAAAAAGGAGAAGATCGAAGTAGATTTATTTGAAATCACGAAGGTGGTTTATGATATGGATTTTAAGAAAATAGTATCCTCTGCCGTAAGGTTTCCAATAGCATCGACGCATAAAAGTATGCTAGTAACGAATCCCGATATACTTTTATATATAAAATTAAAATCCTGGCAGAATAGGCTATTAAACTTTAGAGGAGATTTAGACATAGACGATGCTAAAAAATTAATAACTTCAGTCTATCCGGCACTAGTTGATAAATACCGCACCAACTTTAAGAAACCAACCGAGAATTGCTATCAAAAAATTAACTTACCAAGCGGAGTGATGCTACCTATAAGTTTAAACGAGATCTTCGGTACACATCAGCCAATACGTAATCTAATTAGTTTGATAGGATATCTAGAAAGTCTAATTAGACCATATTTTTTAAAGTGAGATTGTCTTTGTAAGCCGGTTTAATCTTTATTTGTACTTTCGTCTAATTGAAAAGATTATTAATCCATATTTTTCTATATCTTTTTTGGAATAGAATTTCTCTACATTTTTTGTATTTAATTTGTATAAAATCTCGCACTGCAGCGTTCTTCCAGTCAATTCTTTCGAATTTAATTTCTGTTCCTTAAGAATAAGTGTATCGCCCGATTTACACTTAAAGTCGGCCAGTCTTACCTCGAACTGTTTTCTTCCGCATAAAACTGAATTAAAATATTTACTTTGTACTTTTTTCTCAATTCTCATATTAGTCCTTAAAGGCGCCGGTGTACTTTTTGCCTAGGTTTTTCGGTGCCAAATTAAATATTACTGTCTTCATCACAGTCATCTCCTCGATACTATAACCAACTCCCTCTTTTCCCTGGCCTGAATCCTTTATCCCCCCGAATGGGAAATAGGCGGTTCCATGCGACGGTGCTGAATTTAAGGTAACATTGCCAACTTGTAAGATTTTCATGACTTCCCATGCACTGTAGAAGTCTTCTGTGAATACACAGGAATCCAGACCATATTTTGAATTATTGGCAACTCTTACAGCTTCATCAAGGTCTTTCACTTTTATAACCGTGATAACTGGTCCAAACGTTTCTTCATTTGCAATATCAGCATTTAATGGCACGTCGATTAGTAACGTAGGTTCGTAATACGCATCGTTGTATTTTCCACCGCACATTATTTTTGCGCCCTTTTTTGCGGCGTCTTGCACTAGGTCATCTATCCTTTTTGCCGCTTTAGTGCTTATGACCGGGCCGAGGGTTATGGCCTTTCCATCCAACGGGTTTCCAAAACTGTAGTCTGAGATATGAGATTTTAATTTGTCTACAAACTTATCATACACTTTTTGAACCACCAGTATACGGCTTATTGCATCGCATCTCTGTCCCGCAAGTTCTAGTGATCCCTTTATGCATTCCTTGGCTGCTAGTTCCAATTCGGCGTCTTCTAACACAATTGCAGCAGCTTTTCCACCGAGCTCTAAGTGTATTTTTCTTAGACCCGCTATACTGGAGATATGCTTGCCAACAACTGTACTGCCGGTAAAACTTACCATATTAATTTTTTCATTTGTAACTAGATAGTCCCCTCTTTCTTCGCCACTGCCAGTCAAAACTTGAAGCGTGCCAGAAGGAACGCCCATTTTTCTGAAAATTTCCATGCACATCATAAATGCTATGGGGTCGGCGCTGGGTGGTTTTATAACCACTGAATTTCCAGCTAAAAGTGCCGGAAGAATTTTAGCTACTGAGGTATAAATCGGATAATTGAATGGCGATATCCCAAGGACTACTCCAATCGGTTCTCGTATAACCAATGCTATTTTCTGCGCAGTATCACTTGACCAATCTCCCGGTAGATATTCTCCCAATATCTTACGCGAGTCCTCCATGCTAAGACGCATTCTTTCGAGCATCGCATTGAATTCTCCGATGGCAGAGTTATATGCTTTGCCGGACTCAGCAATCAACACTCCGACTATCTCATCTCTATGTTTCTCTAGTTCTTTTCTTACTGTATTCATTAATTCAATCCTATCTATGGCCGCCATATTTCTTATCTTATCTTTTTTGGAAGATGCAGACTGAATTGCCTTCTCCATATCATCAAAAGATACATTACTTATCTCAGCACTTTTTCTCCCATCGATTGGACTTATAAGATCAAGTCGATTTTTTGTAGAAACCCATTTTCCGTCTATAAAAACTTTAAATCTAGGTACATCGCCTTTCTCATAAATTTCCGAAAAATATTCACTTAGTTCTATTTTTACCATACAATCTTATATTGGTATAATTTAATAAAAGTTACTTAATGCGATATATGCAACAATAATCGATGTTCTGTAAAGAAAGCGTTTAATTAGACGACTTTCGATTTGTGAGTTTTTCACGTTTTAAATACTTAATCTTGAAAAAGGCAATCGATATAGTTAATGCAAGTACCGCGACATTTGCAATTATTACGGGAAGCGAGTTGATATATAAGCCATATAAAAACCATAAAAATACACCGATAGAGATAATCAGAAACATCATCAGTGAAACGTCCCTCGCAGATTTAGTACGTATTATCTTCGCCAGTTGAGGTACATAGCCGATTGTTGTTAGCGTGCCGGCAGCGAGACCGATTGCGAGTACAGTATCCATATCTTTACTGGGAGTTTTTACTATAAAAAACGTTGCTACTGGGCAACGTTTTAACAAACAAAAGCTATTTTTAGTTTTAGACGAATATTTTGAAATCCGTTGCGACCACGCCGTCATCGAATAAGAATAGCGGATTTATATCTATGTCTTTAACCGACGGATTATCCTCCATGAACCGGGCCAGTTTTAGCATGTAACTAATGATCTCAGAGAAGACCTTAGGTTTTGTGGCCTCATTTATAAGCCTACCGATTTTAGAGCTCTTGAATTTTGAAATGTCGCCATCTGATGGAGGAGAAAGCAGAAATTCCGTCTCTTTTAGTATGTTTGCGTATTCTCCTCCTAAACCCACCCCTATAAGCGAACCAAACTGTGAATCGCGATGGGCACCGAGCAGGAGTTCTACTTTGGCTTTTTCTCCCCGATTTGCATCTTTATAGAGTTCATAATGTGTTGGTTTTACACGGTTTTCGACCGCTTTGTCCCTTATCGAATTAAATGCTTTAATTAATTCTTTTTCATTTTTTATGTCGACTACAATACCGCCGATCTCTCCTTTATGTGCTATTTTATTTGAACCAAGTTTCATTACACATGGATAGCCGGTCGCCCTTACTGCTCTTCTAAGCGTCGTCTCGTTTTTGAATTCAACTCCATCAACGGTGTGCAGGTTAAGTTTGTCTAAGATAACCTTCGCGCCGAGCCCGAAAAGATTTTCTTTAAATTTAAATTCCACTTTCTTAATCTTCTCTTTATTGTACATGGAGAAGGTTGGATCTAAAAAGGCGCTATAGCTATAAAGCCCCTTTATTATATCGACTGCTTCATGAGGGTAGTTATACACCGGAAGGCCATTATCTCGTAGAATGTGTCTTGCTTTTTCTACTCTAGTTCCTCCAAGAAAAACCGACAATATTGGTAGCTCTCTATTTTGTAGTTTTATCTCAGATATTTCTTTTGCGGTTTCTATAGGCATAGAAGTTTCTTGTGGTGAGAATAAAACTATTATTGGTTTATTTAGTTTTGCTATGATTTCTAACGTCTCTTTATAACGCTTTGGTGTGGAGTCACCGAGTATATCGATAGGATTATGTGTATTGGCTTCTTTTGGTAAAACTTTCTCGAGTTCTGTTATTATATTTGTACCGAGTTTAGCAAGCTTCAGACCCTCTTTTGTTATGTTATCTGTTGTAAGTACGCCAGCCCCACCCGCATTGGTTACAATTATAACTTCATCGCTATTTACTTTTAAGTTAGGTGCATCACGCATAAAATTGAATAGATCGTCTATATTTGATACCGAAATTACACCACTTCTTTTAAATGCCAACTCATAACTTATATCATTTCCCGCTAGAGAACCAGTATGCGATGCTGCTGCAGCAGCGCTAGTTTTATATTTTCCACCCTTTAATGCCACTACGACTTTTTTCTTTGATACTTCCAATGCACTTTTTATGAATTCCCGCCCATTCTCTATTCCTTCTAGGTATAATGCTATTACAGAGGTATTTGGATCCACGAGGAGTGCTTTTAGCATGTCCGATATATCAATGTCAGTTTCGTTACCTATACTGATAATCTTACTGAAACCGATTTTTTCCAGCGTAGCGTCATCTGCAATTGCGCTCATCAAGGCGCCACTTTGAGATATGAACGCGGCTTTTCCTTCGAGCGGCTTTGATTCGGGATCCATAAAGGTGGCATTATAAGCCGGATTAGTATTTATGACCCCGAGACAATTTGGTCCAATGAGTCGAATTTTTGCCGTATCTAAGAACTTAATTAGACCGATTTCTAATCTTTCCCCCTCTTTACCAATTTCCTTAAACCCAGCACTTATAACTATTGCAAATTTTACTTTCTTTTTATCGCAGTCTTTTAATACCTGAAGTACCTTTTCGGAAGGTATCGCAATAATCGCGAGATCGAGCGGTTCTTTTATTTCAGATACCTTTGGATACGCTTTAACACCTTGGATTTCATTTATGAACGGGTTTACTGGAAATATCTTGCCTCGATAGGTTATTCTCAAGTTCTTAAGTATTATACTACCGATTTTATTGGGATTTCTAGAGGCACCTATAACCGCTATGCTATCCGGATTAAACAATTTATCAAAATTTGAATTATCCATTTAAATAATTATGCAGTTCTAAAATTAAAGGTTTGCTTTATAAGAATACGAAGAAGACTAAAAGGGTATCCAATAAAGTTACGTTTTTGAAGTAGGATTATTGATTTATGCTGGCTACGGTTACGTTGAAGATCAAGGTATATCCCGCTAATAGGGGCCAATAATCTAAAGTTACATTTGTAGAGTTTAATGAACTAATTCTTATTAAAAACCCATTGTGTAAGTTAAATTGTTCTCCTACACTGATATTAGAGTTATTGTTAACTTGTTTGCTGAGGTTTTCTATTTGTTTTATAGGCGCTGAAAATGAACGCAATGTATCATTTATATAACCATACCCTTCGTTAGGTGGAATAGTTAGAATTTTACTTTCCCCTACCCTCATTCCAATGACCCCATCATCAATGCCCGCTATCATACTTCCCGCACCAACAATGAAACTTATTGGCTGACCCGTACCCATGTTTGAACTAAAAACAGTCCCGTTTTGGTAGGAACCAGTATAATAAATACTTACATTATCACCCGCAGCAACGACGGTATTTACCTGGGTTTTAGATCCGCTTGTAAGAAAATACACCGTACTGATTAATGCCACGAGAATAACAATAACCGCTAGAATATAGATTAATTTCAACTTAAATTTTCTTTTCCCCGGTCGGTGCTCTTCATTAACTTCCAACACCTCTTTATGTACGTCTGTTTCTTTCATTTTATCTTCTGGCATATTGTCTTTATTCGGATTATCTTATATTTAAAGTATTATAGCCTTTATATATTATTATTCAAATCGCTTTACAAATTCTTATACCTTATATTTTTGTTTTACCTGTTTTCTCTTCGGGTGGTTTTATTTTTCTAAAACTTAAAAATACAGATATATCATAAAAGAGCTTTAGTGACCCGGATAAAAAGAATGGTAAGGAATATTGTAAACTTCCTATGAAATAACTAGAGATTGTCGGACTGATTCCCTGTGACAAACTTCTAGGTATACTTGTTATACCAACGGTTGCAGTCCTCTCACGTGACTTTACTATCGCCATCATATAAGACTGCCTAGCTGGGACATCCATCTGGGATAAAGTCTGTCTTATAAACAAGAATGTGATTGCATAAAATAGCGACGGAACTAGGGGTATAGATATCAACGCTAAATTAGATATTATGTGGGGAATTACCATTGTCTTCAGAAGCCCAATCCTCTTCGCTACTAACGGCGCAAGTAAAACCGAGATAGCGGTTATCACGTTTGTAAATAATAACAGAAGAGAAAGATTATCTAAACTTATACCATATCTAGAATTAAACCACAATACTAAAATGCTTTGGAGAATAAATCCACCCCCGAATGCATCAATAGAAAAAAGAGCGGCTAATCTCACTATAATTTTCTTTGTTTTCTTCGAGATCTTAAATTTTGATTCCTTTTTAGGTATCTCAAGGGCATTGCCAAGCGCAAAATAGATAAAAACAAGCGCAATAGCTATTCCAAAATATACATAAAGCAAGGCACGGTATCCGAATAAAATATTATTAAAAAACGATGAGGTGCTACTGAAAAGCGCACCCAATGCCGCTGCAGAATAACCTAAAAAATTATAAACGCTATAAGCCTTCGTTCTGTTTTGTTCATTTACCTGAGCTGTAATAGACGGCTGTTCTATAGTTAGAAATGGGCCCGTTTCGGTCCCGGTTACACTTACAGATCCAAAAAAGGCTGCGATAATAAAGAATATCGAGTTTATATTGGCTATCATCAGTAGCGCCGATGCGGCCATAAGAATAGATAGAATTATCAATGATTTTTTCCTCCCATACGCGTCAGAAAATCTACTTACAAGTAAATTGAATATTACGCTACCAAAAACAGCTGCCGAAAGAACTGCGCCGATTATAATTGTAGGATAACCTATTTGTAGCATGTATAACGGGAGAATTATGCTTAAAAAGCCGAAACCGAAAACCCGCAACGTTTTTGCTAAGAAAATTAACCTTACTTTATTAGATAGCCAAGCAAGCATACGTTATTTGATTTTATCAGCTAATAAATAATTTTAACTTTTAAATATTCTTATTGATCTATGGCAGATATTGTGCAACACAGGGGCCACAAATGGGAAGATTATTTAATGAATTTTACATCGAACCCCCCACAACGGCGGTAATCGGCCTGGCCGATAAAATCGATGTTTAATCCAATAACCTTTAACTGTGCAGGGTCTGAATACCTTACACGCTTATTTTATGGGGTAAGGGTCAAAGCAACTTATTTTAGGTAATCTATCCTTTTTGATCCGCTTCTTTTTAAGTGGTATGCAACCCGTGCATTAAAAGAATATTTTAATCGATTAATAACGCCTTTTACCATGCGGTAAGGGGTTTCACGTATCTGTTCACGCGATTGAAACGCATTAAGAATTGAACTACCAAATACCTCATCTTCCCCAAATTTTTGTTGATACGTGTCAGATTGACAAGATTGACCCGATGGGTCTATCAAGTACACACTATTGTCTGTAATGCGTATGTTTTTGGTTCTAAGATCTCCATGTGCTATCCCATTTTTGTGCAATTCGGACAACGCCAGGCTCAATTCGCCTCTTGCCGCATCTGAGATATAAAGTTGTCCTTCTAAGCTTTTTCCAGGGACAGTCGTCATCAAATAACCCTTGGGGGCTCCGTTTATACCCCTTATCAACGCGACAGGTTTCGGAGAGTTTTTAGGTATAATCTTATGTACTTCAGACAGTGCATTGTACTCATCTTCTATAGACGGCGCCCCGCCATTTTTTGACTGCCCATCACCATATCTTGAGTTTGATTTTAATAATGAAACTCGAGATTTAAAGAAATAGTCCGTACCGGGCACCCTCCCAGTATATTTCATCCTTCCCGCAGCTTTTATAGCCTCTTCAAGACCGTTTTCCATCATTTTAATTGAAAAGAGGTTATATAAATACTTTACTACTTACTAATAGAGGTATTTTCTTGTTCATTATGGACATTACTCGCATTATGTATTAAGTATAAATATCTTGTTGTAATATCTCAACTATGCGAGATGAAAAATTGAAGGGTAACCAACAAAATGGCGTGAATAACTCAAAAGCACCCGTGGTAGCAGGGCAACAGGACGAGAGGGCGAACAAAGCGCTCGATTCTATGTCTGATAAATTTTCTGCCAGCGATACACGGCCCTGGGGCAGCTGGGAATCGTTTGAGCTTAAGGCAAAGCCCGCGATTGTAAAGCTACTGTACATAAAAAAAGGGCAGAGTCTAAGCTACCAGTTCCACGAGCATCGGAGCGAGTATTGGAAGGTTGCCTCTGGCGAGGTCGAGGCGATAATAAATGATAAAAAGACTTTACTTAAAATAGGCGATACCGCGAAAGTGCCGGTAGGAGACAGGCATAGGATGACTGCATTAAGCGATGCGATTATATTGGAGATATCATTCGGGCGTTATGACGAGAACGACATCACTAGGCTCAAGGACGAATATGGAAGGGCATAGGAAAGTGGATGAGTGCCAAAGGTTATTTGCCCCCGCTGGGATTTGAACCCAGGTCACCGGCTTCGCAGGCCAGTGTTCTATCCAAGCTAGACTACGGGAGCCAATACTAAATCTTAATCGCCCAACTTTTATAAAATGACCTATTTTTGTCTTACCTTATTAATTAGATTAACCGAATATCCCGGTGGCGCTACTTGTGAATGTTACGTTTTGTGGTAGGCTATTTATTCCTGTCAAGGTCACGTTACCAGTTAACGCAGTAAGACCAAATGCAAATTTTATGTCAAATGACCCGGCATTTCCAGTCGATAGAATTTCGTTTATATTTAAGAATGCGGGTAAACCGTCGGTATCTAAAATACATATTTGCCCCTGTGTCTTTGATATAGAATAGTTTCCGTTGATATCAAATAAACTGCAATTGTTTCCATTATAGCTAACGTGGTTTATAAAGGTGAAAGTAGGTAAGTAATTCTGTAAGGGAGTAGAACTATTTTGGTTAGATGACAATAAATGTGCAGGCAAACTAAATGCCTCGAACAGCGTGCCGATTATAGAATCATTGGCATTACTGCTATTTATATTCATAAGGATTTTTGAAAAGTTTCTTGGCAATGAGTTGTAATTGCATTGCAAGCCGGCGGAGGCAGATAAGCCGTTTGCTAAATTAGAGCAGGTAATTATACCGGATTCGTTATAAAGGAAAGTAAATTTTATATTATTTGGTATCTGGGTGGAGTTACTTGGATGAAATGCACTTATCAATCCGCTAAACTCGCTTATGTTAATGTCAAAATTAACCCTTAAAAACGGATCATTGAGTTTTGAAATAGAAAATTGCATCGGTAACGCAAATGGCATGGGCTCAAAGGAGGGCGATAATGTTAGCTGTCCGTTATATGTACTATTTAGGTTTGGAGCTGATAAAAAGTAAAAATCAGATAGATTAAGTATCTGTGGGGTTTCCGCTAGAGATTGGTATGCTAAGGACACGCTGTTTGCAGCTATGGCAGTTGTCTGATAAGTGGTTCCAGAAAAGAGAGAAGGGCCAAAGATCGTCATTAACGCTAAAATAAGGATCATCACAGCGCTTCCAACTGGTATACCGACATATCGATATAATGAGTATGTAGGCACAGTCGCGCGTTTATTCTTATTAGCTGCAGCTCTTTTTGATGAGATGGTTTTTACCAAATATGGCAGTAGGAATCTTAAAGCTATAAGCGCGGCTCCGAAAGCTATAAAGACAACATCAACTACGAATACCTCAGAAATCAATGGTGAGGCGATAGTCGATACTATAGAAGTTATACTAGAAGCTGAAGCCGTTACATGTGATATGGCATAAGGCAGTAAATAAGAAGAAGTAGCATATGCAAACACGAGCGAAAGCACAGATATGATTAATACCTCCGTTCCTATGGCGGATAATCCAGTATAATCCTTGCTGCCAAATAGAATCAGCGCCCCGCCAGCTATAGCAACGAGACCAGAAACAAACAGCAGGTTATTAAGGATGGAAAAGCTAAACAGACCCGATAATAACGAATTATTGGTAAAAGAAGATATCGTACTGGATAGTCCTTGCAGGAAAAACGGGGAAACTAAGCCAGAATGAAATGCGATATATAACCCCATGAACATCGGCAATGAGAAAAGAAGAAGGAGATAACCAAATCCCCTCTCAAGTACGTGGGCTATTTCCATAACTTTTATAGCAATTTAGTATATTAAAAGGTATTTGGCACGTAGTTTGATATAATAGTTTTTAGCTATAGATGCATATCGTTTTTAGCTTTTGTTATTGCCGCTATTCTTTTTTCCAGTGAAGGGTGCGTAGAAAATAAGCTCAGAAGCGCATGCGAACCAAAGTTATTGACTATAAAAAGAGAGGAATATGCACCGCTCTGCGCATTGCTATTGGGCCTGGGACTTTGCACCCCGAACCTTTGGTGTGCATTAGCATTTATTGGCCGGCTTATTTTCTTTAGTGAACTTATAAGTTGGTCTGGCTTTTTAACTAGGTTTACACTACCGATGTCTGCATCCAGTTCGCGTGATCTAGATATTCCAAGTTGTACGAATGTAGCGCCCAACGGTATCAAAATCGCCGAAAGTAGTAATAATAGATTAGTGTTTCCATTCCTGTTATTCATTCCGCCGAAGAGCTCGGAAAACAGGACTATATTCCCTATATAAGAGATAATCATGGCAATTGTCGCGGCCACCGTACATACTAATACGTCTTTATGTGTTATATGGTTTATTTCATGTCCGATAACCGCTTCTAATTCATCATCATCTAGCATGCTCAAAATGCTGTCTGTTGCAACTACAACAGCGTGTTTTTCATTCCGTCCTGTTGCGAATGCGTTTGGTGATTGTGATGGCATAATTCCGACACGCGGCATTGGGATATTTGCTTCAGATGCGACCTTTTTAACCATATCATATAATCTTGGATTATCTTCTCTTTTTATGAGTTTTGTTCTCGTCATCCTTATCGCTATTGAATCGCTCTTGAAATACGAAACGACATTTATTACAATGGCGATTACAAAGAATATGGATAGCATAACGATAAAATCGCCGACTAAATAGCCAATAATGGATCCAAGTCCAACCAGAAGCAATGACAACACAGAGAACAACAGAACCATTCTTGCTACTGACATGATATTATTATCGGGTGCCTATATTTATAAACCTTGTTTAGAATTTTTCTATCTATTTTCTTTTTAAGAGGTTTTCTATCGCCCTTTTGTAATTTAGATAATGATATCCAAACTGCTCCGCAAATGCGACTAGCTGCGCAGGCGCCTTTATATCATCTAGGTCACGAGCCGAAGACACATATAGCGTATCAACGCCGTAATCTGCGCATAGTCTGCCGTTTATTAGCATATTCTTATAGGTCTTAAACACTTCTTGTGACTCCAACAAAGAAGTGAATTTAAATACTACGAACATATGGTTCTCTTTAAGTTTAGAGCACAGCCCTTTATTGAGTAGAAAACCGTTATTTTCTAGATTAAGAATTACATCGGCCTTTCCTTTCCGTATAACAAAATCATAATCTTTTCCATAGTAAGTGCGTAGTTCGAATGAGTTCTTATCTTCGGGATCTATCAAAGTATCGCCTTTTAGCTCAAAAATAACCTCAAAACCCAGTTCTTTAAGCTGTACAGCAAGTTTTGCACGGTTTTTTTCTACAATATCAATAAACATATAATTCTATACCGACAAAAGTTTATATACAAGTAAACTTAAAAGATACAATAAACAGCTATGGCAGAAAGAAGCAACCCAGTAGCAGATGCGAGGCTTTTTAGAAACATCTATGTATGCAGAAATTGCAATACAAAGATAAGAGTATCAAACCCAAAACTTTTAAGGCCGATGCAAATAAGGTGCAGAAATTGCGGTAGTAAAGCACTTAGACCAAAGCATAAGGAATTGAGGAAACTAAAGGTCTAGGTACCTTATGTCCTTTACTAGTTTCTTTTTCGCAAATGAAAATAATCTTATTGCGCTTGTCGTTTTTGCGATATTGGTGGTTTTTGTAATTATCAATCGGAAAAAATTCTCAGTAGAAGCAAAAGTAATGTTCATATACAGAACTCACTTGGGTTTAAAAATTATGAAACGCTTTGCAAAGTACAAGCGTATAGTAAATATATATTCTGTTATGGGGGTATTTGCCGCCTTCGTTTCAATAGCACTTATGCTATATCTTTTGGTGCCATATTTTGGGCAGATGATATCGCAGCCTGCGTCAACAACACCGCAGCTACAGCTACTGTTACCGGTATCTGGAGTCCCGGGGGTTCTTGGTGTACCAGTTATATATTGGCTTATAGCCTTGGTAGTTGTAATAGTATTGCATGAAGCTTCACATGGGATAGTCGCACTATCAAAGCGGATAAAGTTAAAATCCTCAGGGTTCGGCTTTTTCTTAGCGTTCCTTCCATTGGCATTCGTTGAGCCAGACGAAAAACGATTTGCAAAGGCTAGCAGGGGGGATAGACTTAAAGTACTTGCAGCCGGTTCATTTACAAATATCTTGCTCGGAATAGCATTTTTGGTGATTTATTTTTTGTTGTCAAATTACATAATCGGCATACATGCAGTTTCATCATCTCTAGCAATGAATACACTTGGAGTTTTGCATGGAAGTTTGGCATATAATGCCGGCTTAAAACCAAACACGACGATAACAGAGATAAACGGCAATCAATTCTTTAGCCCTTCAGAAGCTGAGTATTATTTAAGTGCAACCTCTGGCCGATATATTAATCTAACAGACTCTTCTGGCAACGTTTATAGTATAAAACAGCCTTCAAGCGTAACATTTTTGTCCGCATTGTACATAGTCGGGGTAATAAAAAATGGTCCAGCATATAATGCCGGCTTAAAACCAAACACGACGATAACAGAGATAAACGGCAATCAATTCTTTAGCCCTTCAGAAGCTGAGTATTATTTAAGCGTGACTCCGGGGCAATATGTTAATCTTACGGACTCTTCTGGCAATGTATATACCATAAAAACGACGTATAATGCTTCTATAACTACAAAAACGCACAGTTACATTGGTATCGAAGGCGGCTTCGTGCAATCGGTATCTCCGCTTGGACTAATAGACGATTTTTCACAGACGAGCCCGAGTCAGTTTATAATACAACCGATAGCGCCGACCGCATACCCAAACAGTGGTTTCGGGTCACAGATATTATACTGGTTCGATGGACTGTTCCTTTGGTTATTTATCATCTCCTTGGGGGTCGGTCTTGCAAACTTTTTGCCAATATTCTATATAACCGATGGTTGTAAGATAGTGAATGAATTTATAGGCTACTTTACACCCGACCAGAAATTACAGGAAAGAATTACTAATTGGGTTATAATCGCATTCTCAGTGTTCTTTATATTATTATCGCCGCTTGGCACATTACTGTTTTCTAATTTATAATGAGTAGATTTATATGATATGGCTGTGTAAATAATCAATATGTCAAAGAAAATCAGGAAGAAAAAACCTGTCAAAGTAAAAAGAAGACTACAAGTTAAACATAAAAAATCGGTGAAACAGACAAATAACCAACGACCACCAGCAAAAAAAATAATAGTTAACATTAAAAAGCTTCTATCCCTCGAAGAAGCCATAAAATACGTTACAGACCTGGCTGGAGAAAAGGGACTGGAAATATTTAAATATCTTATTATTCATGGTCCGATTGAGGAAAACTTACTTGCCAGGAAACTTAATTTTGAGAAAGCAAATGCAATCAGGAAATTTCTTTATAGGTTATATAACAAAAATCTGGTTTCATACGTAAAGAAGAAAAGGGGATACAAGGCGTGGTACACTTATTACTGGAGCGCAAATCCGGAGAGACTGGTTTTTCTGATACAAAAGGAATACGAGGATGAGATAAATCAGGCAAAGAAGGCAATAGATCTGAACAAAGTCAGCGATTTTTATCTCTGCGAAACGTGCAACAGAAGATATGATATGAAAGAAGCGCTAGAGAATGATTTTAGATGTGTCAACTGCAATTCTGTATTAGTTCACATGGATGCAGCGGAAGTTGTTGGGGAGAAGCGTAACAGGATAGACTTTCTTAATGAAAAAATAAAGAAACTTTCTCAGGTTATAAAAGCAAAATAAACTAGCCAACGGATACAAGCTGACAGTTATTATTTACATAAATCGTAGCTTGGTTGTTACAAATGGAAGAATTTTCCACCTGCGATATTGCGCAGGAATAACCATAACTTATATTTTTAACCGCACAAATATTATTATACGCATTTGAACTTGCAGTTAAATTTTGACATTTTATCTCGCATAATCCGACCGCAACCGAACGGTGGTTCTCACCCGTGTTTGTGTAGAATACCGCGGCTGCAATTACAAGTACGGCGAGTACTAATAGAACAACCAAGCTCGCTCGGTCCATCCTTACTTTAGCATCCCTGTCTATAAATAATTGCACTGTTTTTACACTTTTATATCGGTATCTTATAATAATTATATGTTTAAGAGAGCATCTGTAATAATCTTAAAAAAAGACGCGGTTCTTCTCGTAAAACTGAAGGAACAGGACAAATTATTGCCAAGAGCTTCCTGGGTGTTTCCGTTTTTGAATATAAGCGAAGACGAGAGTCCAAGAAAAAATATAAATGATTTTCTTAGCCGAATTGGCTTAAAATACACCCTTAGCCAGAGGATTTTCAAGTATAATCCATCCGAAAATCCAAAGATTTCATACATTGTATACGTCGCGGATTACTTGAGCGGGGAACCCGAAATAAGCGGATTTTTCCAAGCATACAAGTGGGTAAATATACACGATATAACTGCATATTCCACGTCGTTTATGGACGGGGAAATTTCTAAGTACCTAAATGACATTGCTTCAAAAGCAACAGAAAATTAAAACTTAACCGTAGAGTTCTTGATTTTTCGGCGCTTCTTTTTGAGGAACGCGTTTCAGCATCTGATTTATTTTTTCTAATGTCTTCTTATACTGAGAAACAAGTTCTGTCGTGTCAACCTTTATTCCAATTGGCGCAAGGGCAGAAATTAATGATGCTGCAGCTATCCCGTCCGGTATATCAGAGTGCGTTTCGGCCATCAAAATGGTCGCAGGGATACCTTCTACTTGTGCACGCAGCATTAGTTCTGCATTTAATCCGATTATGGCTCCGCTCTCAAGTTTTTTACCACCGGTCGGCTGGAAACCGTTTTTAGTGGCAGTATAATATATATCACTATTTTCTTTTCCTTGCTCAATGGAGAGTCCGTCGAGACAAATTATCCCTTTATACTTATATTTTTTATATAAATCTACTATGGCCGATATAACGTTTTTTATCGAGGATTGTGATAGAGGAAACTGTGAGCTTATGAGAATCGAGTTATTTGCTTGATAAACTCTAATGGGAAAGCCGACTTCTCCGTTTTCTATAACTGCTATCGGAGTCCCTATGTCCAGTTCCAAAAAGCCAGCGTCTTTTATAATATGCTTCTCTTCCAGATATTTTGTAGCTAGGATAGAAATGTAACCAACTGTCTGAAACGAGCTTATTATGTACCCTCCAGGATTAAGTGACTTTTTAAGTTTTATTGATTGCATAGTTATATTTTGCAGTGCAGCTATAAATAGCTACTTAATAAAATATTTTTGAATATATAAAAAAGAAACTAAAGACAGTAAGCGCTATCGATAATACAAAGTAATATACCCAGAGTCGCTTATTCCAATTTATTACCTTATATCCGTCAAGTGGATTTATTGGCAGTAGGTTGAACACGGCCCAATAAAAGTTTATAAAAGAACCTATTGAAGCAACAATTATGCCGAAAGCAAGTAATCCGGATGGAAACATTTCAAAGGCGTAAACAAACAGAAAGAATAGTGCGCTGAAGGCAACACCAGAAATAAGATTTGTTCTTGGGCCAGCCAAAGAGATTATGCCATATCTGCGCCTAAATCCGGCTGGGTCTAGATACATCTCTTGAGAATCTGGACTAAAATATGTCGCACCCGGCGCAGCGAATACGTATGGCAAACCGAGTAGTGGGAGTACTAACGCCAATAAGACCCCCCATAGCCACATTCTAAACTCTGCATGGTACCTATAGCCCTGTGCAGTAAATTTGTGCATCAATTCGTGCATTATAAATCCAAACCATAAAACTATCGCCGACGCGGCAAAGGCAATGAAAAAGTTAAGTCCAAATCCCTCATAAAAAATAAGACCTATCGCGACGGAAAGGATTATCCAGGCAACCAATATGTTCCACACCTCAGTTAGAGTGAAACGATTTGCGAATTTCCTAATTGCTTTGCGAATCCCATTTCTCTTTTGTGTTATTCTTACCTTTGGCATATTCCTATCTTAAGCATGATATTATATATACTGATTAGTTCACTCACTTCAAAGAAAAATACTTTTTTCTTTAATTCATACTGCTCAATTTTAAGTAGTCTTTTTCGTAATTCCTCCTTTGAACTTATAGCAAGCTTTGCCCGGCTATCGATTATTGCCGAATAAAGGTTTTTCTTTTTATGTTGAAAAATTAGTCTACAAAAACTTAGAAACCCATCATCGAAATCCATATGCTTTGGAGTCAATTTTATTACAACGGAATCTACAGCCGGCATTGGTCTAAAGCACTTTTTGTTTACATTGACTACTTTTTCTATCTCCGAAGTGTACTGAGTGAAAATCGAAAGCATCGAGTAATCTCTTATACCTGGGATAGCTATCATCCTTTCTCCGAATTCTTTTTGGTACATTAATACTGCAAAAGAATCTGGCCTTTTATTAAGAAAGTATACTATCTTTGTCGTAATTGGAGAGGAGATGGCATAAGGTAAGTTTGAAATAATTTTATTTACCTCGGGTGCAAAATCTACTTCAAGTGCATCTCCATGCACAAAGATTATGTTAGTTAATCCATCGAGCGCCATTTTTGAGGCGTCTAATAGATTTATATCTCTTTCAATCGCATAAACAGTTTTTACATGCGGGGCAATTTCTTTGGTAAGTCTACCGTCTCCGCTGCCAATTTCAAGAACAACATCCGTTTTTTCTAGTTTAGCTGCATTTACTATCTTAGCCATTATATTTTTATCTTTAAGAAACACCTGTGTATTTCTCATATAATTATTTTTAGCACCTGTCCGTTCTTTACCGGTTCATCGTTCTTAACCTTTAAGCCGGTTTTGCAATCTATTGCGCCTTTATACTTTTTAGCTAAATCCGAATGTATAAGTTCTGCGACATCTCTCGGTGTAGAAGTTGGACTTACCACATAAGCGTCCGGCAATACGCGTCCACGACCATCCGTTAGTTTTTTTTCGTCTTCCACTGTAAATACGACTTTATATCCCATTATTCTAAGCACAAGTTCATTAAGAATTTCTTGCACCCCAGTCCCACTGTTCTTCTTTATTACACCAATTACTATGTCTAGTGCTTTTTTCTGATCTTTATTAAGCTCTTTTTTCAATTTCACGTTATTTTTTACATATTCTATAAAACCATGTTTCTCCGCTTCCTTAAGGGTAAGTTCCGCAGCGGCAGAACACGGCATAAATGTATAGTCAAAACTTTTTTTTAATTCGTAAAGCCGTTCTTCTAGATTTTCAGTAGCATCCATCTTGTTGCATGCAACTATTATTGGTTTATCTTTATTTAAGACATAAGCACTCAGTGCATCAGCAGAACTTTCATCTATGGTTTTTATCCCAAGATCCTTTATTGCGTTCTTTACCGTATCAAGTTTAAATTTTAATCCCGATAAATTTTTGTAAATCGTCTCAGCCAGATCTTCTCCGCCCCTTAGCCGAGAACGTAAAATAATGGACTTTATCCATAGCTTTAATTCGTTTCTTACCATAGCTACGTCTTTTTTTGGATCATAATCGGTAGAAGGATTTCCGGTGCCGTTTGTCTTACCGGAAATGTCAATTATCTCTATAAGACCATCCGCTTCCATCGCTTCACTTAAGAACTTGTTTCCAAGTCCATGTCCTTCACTAGCCCCTTCTATTAACCCAGCGACGTCGATTATGTCTATAGGCACAAATCGTACGCCACTACTGCATGGTGAATTTCGCGGAGAGCATTTAGTATGGAATTCCACTTCCGGACAGTTTACGGTAACATGGGCTATGCCTTTGTTAGGTTCTATCGTAGTAAACGGACGATCCTCAATGTTAATCTCTTCAAGGGTCAAGGCCTTAAAAAAAGTACTTTTTCCTACATTCGTCCTGCCTATTATCCCTACTTTCATAAAAGCAACATTATAAGTGGGGCTGCCTGAGTTATTACTAAGAAAAGGGTGCCATAGCCGATTATTTTTGAAAGATCGGTTTTTAATGCCGAATGGAAAGCAACCAAAATAACATTTATTATCATGATTCCGGCGCAAGTCACTATGTAAAATGGACTTTCGGATAAAAATAAAATTGTGACGAATATACTTTCTGCAAGAACAAAATATGCATTAAATATGCGCGGCACAATTACAGCTTTAGATACGGCTTCCACTTCAGATTCTGTATATGTGCCTATGATATAGCCCATTGGGAAAGCGGCAGTAACTATTAGCAGCAATAATATGTTGTTTATTATCGGTAGCATAAAATATAAGATATATTTTAATAAATATATAGGCAGCTTAATAACCTAATCCATTATGAAGGCAGAAGATAAAAAGGTAGCAGAGCTAAAGGTAGAACAGTCCCTTCTCGCAACAAACAGTTTATACTATGTATTTAGATACACCTCAAAGTTTATTATGATGTTTATTACCAGTGTGTTACTGGTCAGGTTTCTCGGCGTGGAAAACTATGGTATTTATTCGTTAGCCGTTGTAATCTGGGCACTATTCCTTCTAGTATTTTCTTTGGGAACAGGCCCAACTTTACAGTACATCATTGCAAAATATCGCGCGAAGAAGCAGTTTAGTAAACTCGATTGGTTAGTAAAACATTATTTAATCGTTCTAATGATTAGCACAACAATAGGATCGATTATAATGTTTTTATCTGCTCAGACAATCGCTGCGTTTTATCGCATCCCAGAATTAGCGAATTTTCTTGAAATATTGGCAGTCGGTTTAGTGGCGTATTCCATTACAGAAAATTTTGCGGCTCCAATATACGTCGGCTACCAAAAACTTAAATATACTTTTTTTGCAGGCCTGTTATATGATGCTCTTAGACTGCTTCAAGTATCTGTGGTTGTTATCGGACTCGGGTTGCTTGGTGCAATTACTTTTTATGATGTTGTGTATCTAATACTCGCAGTAGTCTCTGTATTCTTTGTTTATAGGTTGCTCTTATCTAATAAGAGCACCACAAAACAGAAGGTAACAAAATCTGAACTTGTAAAATTCGGTAGATACAGTAAGTTTTCGTATAGTTCAGCTTTAGTGAGTTATATTTACGGACCGTTGATAACCTTGTTACTTGGTTTCTTCGCAGTTAATGTATCGGCAGTAGCCTTTTATAGAGTAGGCCTATTCATGTCAGGAATTGTCGGCATGCCAGCCGGCGCGCTTGCAGCAACATTTTTTGCTACAAATACAAAATATTTTGAAAAGCGACAATACAGTGATTTTTATCGAATGTTAGCTCTAATAATGAGATATGCGGCAATGCTAACAATACCGCTAGTTGTAGGTGGAATCGTAGCCGCCGGGCCTTTGTTAACATACTTTTATCACAGTAGTTTTCTCGGGGCAGAAACCCCGCTTATAATTCTACTTCTGGCTGCAGTAATTACCAGCATTCTATCTCCTATCACTGGCGTTTTAAGCGCAATCGGCCATCAGAAATATTTTATGTATTCTAATGGAATCGCCGCCGTTATAGGTATAATTTCAGCCATAATTCTTTTACCGATATTTGCTGCGACTGGTGCAGCACTGGTTTATTTTCTTTCAAGTCTGACCTTAGTACTTGTAAATCTTAAATTTGTTTCAAAATATATCAAGATAAACATTCCATTTCTAGTTCTTTTGAAAAGTACAGTAGCTTCACTTATAATGGGGGGCTATATTTACTTCCTCAATCTATACATAAAGTTGGCCTTTTTACCGCTTGTGCTTATATCTGCTTTGGTGATTTATGTCGCCTTTGCTTATATCATGAAGTTGGTTACAAAAGTGGATATCATATTTTTCTTGAGGTTAATTAAATTGGATAAGTTACTTGGTTTGCGTGCGAACTAAAATTACAATATTTTAATAATGATAGCGTTAAATAATGTTATGAAGCTAAATGTAAAGGACATAGACCTAAGTCTAGATTTGAAGACTAATAAATTATATTCTGATGGGATCAATGTTACTTCTTCAACAAGACGCGTTGAAGAATTGAAGAACGTTCTACTAAATAAGAATTTTATCAACAAAAATAACAGAAATGATATTTTATACTATATGTTTAGGGCTGCGGGTCAAAATAAAGAACAGACGATATTTGATGCGCACAACATTCGCTATGACGTTACTTTACTTTTACCGTATGGTCTCGGCGGTGAATTTAATAAGACCCTTGGGCACTACCATCCACTATGTAAAGATAATCTGTCTTTTCCGGAACTCTATGAAGTGATCTCTGGCGAAGTTATGTATCTTTTCCAGAAAAGAAATGAAGATGGCCATTATGACGTAAAACTAGTACATGCAAAAAAAGGAGATAAAGTTTTGGTTGAACCAAATTATGGCCATATTACGATAAATATAGGTAAAGACCCAGTAGTAATGTCGAATCTTGTTAATTCAACTTTTCAATCCGATTATAGACCGATGGAGCAAATGTATGGCGGTGCAGTTTATATTACGGATAAAAAAACAATAGTTCTAAACCAGAATTATAAAGATGTTTCTATATTTTACGCAGAAGCTAAGAAACTAGAATTTTTAGATTATTCAAAAAGTATTTACGATGAATACATCGCACATCCAGAGCACTTCATTTTTCTTAATAATCCAGAATTTCTTCTATGGAAACACGATGCGTGGGACTTACAAACTCAACATTTTTAACTAGAGAAATCATTAATTGTGGACTATAGACACCAAGAAAGCTTTTAAATCCGAAATAGTTTTCTTATAGTATTAAATCCTTTATGCCGGAAGAAAAAGATTTGGAACACGTGGAAAAAGAGATAGAGGTAGCAGAGGAAAAAGTAAAAAAAGAGATTGAATCTGAAAATGCGCGTCTAAAGAGAGAACTAGAAGAATTAAAAAGAGAACAAGAAAAACTTAAAAAATTAAAACACGAGGAGATACAGTTAAATCAGATAAATCCCGCAAAAAAGGAGAAAATAACTGAAGTTGAAATAGAGGTAAACTTTGATGCTTTTTCGAAAGTTTATCATATACTTTATGATATATTTATTAAAAAGCGGATACTGTTTTATATACTGTTAATACTCGCAATATTAATTGGCGTTCTTATCAGATCTGCCAGCCTTCCGGCTCTAGGTGCAACCCCACTTATAGGTAACAATTATCTCGGTCAGGGTGGTTCATTAACAGGTTTGGACCCGTACATTTTCTATATAAATACTAATGCGATAATCGCTACAGGAACTGTACCGGTAGTTCAGCATCTCGAATATCTACCAATCGGATATGTTTCAAGACAAGACAGGTTATTAATTTCGTTCTTTGACGCGTTTATGTACCGATTTATGCAACCCATCTTACCGGGAGCTACATCGATGACATGGGCGATGCTATATCCGGTAATCGTTGCTGTCTTAGCCACGATTATCCTGTTTTTTATAGGCTTGGAAGTCTTTGATAGTTACAGCATAGCGTCTTTAAGCGCATTTATCTTCCCCGTTTTCCAAACGCTTTTAAATAGAACTACCGCTGGCTTCTCAACAAAAGATGCAATGGGTTTCCTGTTTATACTATTAACAGTATACTTCTTGGCCAAGTCTCTTAATTCGAAAGAGACAAAATCTAAAATTTTATATGGATTTCTAGTTGCACTCGGCACAGGTCTTACCGCCGCCACTAGCGGATTTGACAAGTTTCTATACTTTATAGTGCCACTTGTTTACATAGTGTTAATATTGTTGGATTATGCGAAAAAAAGCGACTTGTACGCATTCTTGCCGTTCGGCGGGTTCTTTTTAATATTTTTTAGTTTTGTAACTCCAGCTTATAGTAGCTTATCTTCATTTTTTATAGATAGCGTATATTATTATCCTTTGTATTTTTGTTATGTGCTCGTTCTATTCAAACTTTTTATTTATGATAAGTACCGTCAAAAATTGAAGATACCCTTAATAAATCCCGGAATGACCGTGGCAATTTACAGTGCAATAATCATAACCGCAATTATTGCACTTGTCGGGAAGCTTAGTCATATAATCGCTTATGTTGTAAGAGAGATAGAATATCCGCTCGGTTTGGGTGCAGTAGACGTTGTAAGCCTGACAGTAGCTGAGTTTGGGCAGGTTAATCTAGCTAATAGAATATGTGATGCGGGCGGATTAATCGGTACGTGCGGGGACCCGGCTGCAGTAAGCATAAATTTACTATTATTATTGACCGGCGGCGTATTTTTACTATATTATGTATTAAAGCGCTTTAAGCACTGGTATCTCCCATTTTTAGCTGCGTTGCCGTTTATTCTGCTTATTGTCAGTGGGGTTTATACCCCAGGAAGCGGGGCATCATCTGTCCTTATGATATTTGTTCTTGGCGCATTTATTCCATTGCTTTATGTAGGACTGCATAGGAAGCAGCCAGAAATGAAAAAAGCACTTTCACCAATAATAGTCATGACGTTAATTTCAATAATATTGTCTGTTTCTTTCTTCCTATCGATACAAACTTCTAATTATTATAAATATGGCATGTTCGGGGTCGCTATAATCTTCCTGCTTGCATTTGCATTTGATAAGATAAATGAAGCAGAAAATAAAGGAAAATTATACATAATAATGTTAGTTTTCTTTTTATTGGCAATGGTCTTTTCCAATCTTGAAAATCAACTTTTAGAAGGGATGGATTTTATGGGGACAATAGTTGCGCCATTTGGTGCTGTAATACTAGTCGCTTTATTTGTAAGATACATAAATATCTGGCTAAGGTCTTCTAAAACAACCGCATGGACTATAAGTGCGTTAATAATCATATTGGCGTTGGCATTCATCGTATATGATTTAAATATTAGTCTTCAAATGTCGTATCAGGCATCTAGTCAGAGTGGCAGCGGGCTGGCATTATGGGGACCAACGATGCTTTGGATAAATCAAAACACCCCCCAGAATTCTTCACTTATCTCGTGGTGGGATTATGGTTACTGGGAAGAAGCGTTAGCAAATAGAACCACGGTAGCTGACGGAAGCAATGCTTACGGTTATCAGTCGATGATAGCTAAATATTTCTTCATGTCCACTTCGCCATATCAATACGCTACTTACTTGAATTTTATACATAAACCGACATATGCCGTAATAAGCGGAAGCGAAATAGAGAAATTTTCTGCAATTTCAACCATAGGATTGAACTATACGCAGTTTACGCCGATGGCAGAAAGCCAATCGGTCTCTAATCAAAATAATATAGGAGGCAACTATAAGTATCTAGCTGTATTTGGGGGAACAAATGCGGGTGTTGGTCCGCTCGAGGCGAATATGGTTGTAAATGGGGTTCCTTGGAATGCAAGCACTACCTTATTGATAGCAGTCTTAGTTCCGTTCAATTATACTAACTCATCATTTGCACAGGGAGAACCATACGGTATAGTTTATAATGAATTGACCCAACAAGAATCAAATCCTCTTCCGATTAAGAACTTATGCGTTTATAATGCCGGTTGCACAGCGGTATCAAACAACGCTAGCGCGATACCGGGCGGCGTTATACTGCTAAACTCGACTAATACTGTCGATCTTCATATAGGCGGTTATCAGATACCCGGTGGTTACGCGTCTGCACCCGTCAATACCAACAGTTATGGTAACGGTCCAGGGCTATTATATCTGCCAGAAAAGTCACTTAATACTCTGTTTACAAAACTTTATTTACTAAATGAAACAATCCCCGGGTTTACTTTAGTATTTTCTGATGGTCTGCCAGCGGATTCTCTTTTAAGCATTGATAATCAGGTACTTACGAACATAAACGTATACAAAATAAATTACACAGCATTCGAAAAATACAATCTTTTAACACAGCAGTGTTCAATATCAACTTCTTCTGTGAATTATTGTGCTAACTTATCTTACTTGCCTAGTGTTTTCACTAATGATAGTCAACTTATTGAAAACACGTCTATCCCTTGAGGTTTTGATATGAAGATAATAATTTCAGGTCTTACGGCCTCGGGAAAATCTACACTTGTGGCCGGATTAAGTAATCAGCTTGATTTTAGTATTTTCTCCGGAAGTTCAAAATTAAGAGAATTCATGCCACCAAAACTCTTTGATTTTTGGGAGTCAAAAAAAGGGCTCGATGCGCTGAAATTCAGGCTAGCACATACAAAATATGATCGTCGTCTAGATGATTACATACTTGAATATGCAAAAAATAATGATAATTTCATATTAGATAGTTGGACCGCTTCCTGGAGAATAAAGGACGATGCAATTAAAATTTATTTAAAAGCAGATTTAAAGATAAGAGCAGCGCGCGTTTCTGAAAGAGACCAGATTCCGTTCGCATCAGCCATAAAATTCATGAAAGAAAAGGATAAACTTAGTATAAAGATTTATAAAAAATTATATAATATTTCTATAGACACGGACACCGCTCCATTTGACCTGGTAATAGACTCAGGTACTTTGTCCATATCTGATTTAAGGGACTTATGCCTTGATTATATAAGAAAGAGGCAAATAAACTGATAAACGTTTTAAATAAAACCAGAATAAGGATTGGATGGACCTGCCTCTAGATAACATAAAAGAGAAAGAAATTATTAACTTATCGGAAGAAGCGACAGACACCGCTTATGGTAGTTATCCTAAAAAACGCGGTTTAAAACAAAGAGTAGAATCTGGTTTTGTGTTATTGGACAAGCCATCGCGTACTAGATCAAAAACGGCAGCTTCGATAGCAAAGCAAATCTTATCGCCCTTGGGTGTAAAAAAAGTCGGCTATTCAGGTACCTTAGATCCAAACGTAACCGGACTTCTACCAATTGCACTCAACGCTGCAAATAAGGCACTTTCTTTATTGTTAGTAGGTGGGAAAGAATACATAGCGCTTATGCATCTTCATAAGAGCATTTCTGTAGAGGTCTTAAACAAGACATTTAAAGAGTTCACTGGGAAAATAATGCAACTTCCACCGGTAAGATCGCATGTTAAAAGGCAATATAGAGAACGCGAGATTTATTATTCGGAGATTCTTGAGATAGACAATAATGATGTTTTATTTAAAGTCGGTGTTGAATCTGGCACATACATTAGAAAATTAATCCACGACATTGGTGAGAAACTCGGTATAGGTGCACACATGGTTGAACTTAGGCGTACAAAAGTGTCTACTCTTACTGAAAAAGATCATCTGGTAACATTACAGGATTTGGATGATGCAATGTATTATTATGAACACGATAGCGATGAACGCTTTATAGATTATTGCATACAAAATATAGAAGACGCAATAGATTTCTTGCCGAAGGTATTTGTTTCCGATAGCGCTGTAGACACGATATGTAATGGTTCTCCATTAGCTATTCCAGGAATAGTGAAAATGAACCACTTTAAATCAGGGGAGAAGATATTTATTTCGACTCTAAAGGGAGAATTAATCGCATTGGGGAAATCTATAATTGCTTCTGAAGAGATAAAAGCAAATGGAAAAGGTATAGTTGTTAAAACTGATAGCGTTATAATGAAAACTGGTACGTATCCAAAATACGTAAAAATATGAGACCTTCGCGTTAAGCCTTTAAATCGTTGCTTTGTAATATGGTTATTAAAATAGGGGTGGTGGTCTAACTTGGTCATGACGCCAGCTTCGGGAACACAACGTAGAAAAGGTTGGTAGTTCTGGGTTCAAATCCCAGCCACCCCATTAGTCTTTTGCAGGCAATTTCGCGCTGTTTAAGGTGCCGTCTACGTTTATCAGAATTCGCTTTGGCTTCTGATACAAAGAACTGGCAAAGACATAAAAAGAATATGCTTCAAGCGCAAATGAAAGGTAACCAAAGTATCCTAGAAGGGGCATTGCAAATAACTTAACTCCAAAGATACCCGGTACAGACATCAAATAAATCCATTTCGGATACGCAAAGTTATTCCATAGTTCCCACAGGAATCCCCCAATAATTCCCGCAATAAAGAACATATAGACTGACCTAAAGCTATGCTGCACAGTTTTTATTACACTAGGATATCCGCGTAATGCATTTATCGGGTCTAATACCAAAAAAGGACCAACCCATATTAATGGGAAGGCTAGGTTTGGTACAATTATGGGTATTGTCGAAATAATAATCCCAATGATAAGAACACCGTAAAGCAATTTTTTTGTGAAGATAATTTTGATTTTTAGGTTTATTTTCGGTATAAAACAGCTCATTAAAATAGATAACTCAAGAAGCGAAGGCAGGGTTGTAGCAAAATCTACTATGTGTATGTACCCGCTATAATTTGTGTAACTCCAATTTTTTGTGAAAAAATTATATATCTCAAATATTAGCCAGAAAAATATCGATATAAATAGAATTAACACGAATTCCTTCGGATGGTTCCAGAGCAGAGATCTATGTTTTATTTTATTGACTAAACTGTCGATAAATAAGATAAATCCAAACCAGATTATTGGAATATACCAATCTGCAAACGGTTGCAAAACAAAATAGAAATTAATTATCGCCGTCGAAATTAATGCGATTCCGACATACCCATAAACCTTAAGCATATGCGCCTTTATTTTCATCTTTTATTGCTATTTATTCCCGCACGTATTTATGTAAGTGAATAAACGTTGTTTTCAACTGCATTTTACCCGTATGTCGATTAATCTCTCCAGATACCCCAAGCGTAAGATTGAATAATCTATCGCCTATTGTATACCAAAATACTTTGTACACGTCCCGATTTGCAAATGCCTCGCCAAAATGAAATTGCAATGCAAGGAATTTATTCTTTTTAAGAGCCGCCGAGTATGTACGGTTCAAGGCCTCTTTAGTTGAATTAACCGGCCCGGAATAGATTCGCTTTTTGATTATATGGAGCGTATGTTTTTTAGCGGTTATTTTTTTAAATAATGATAGTTTTTGATATTCAATGTTATACTCCTTTTTAGAATCTATACAATTTACTAATTCCCATACAAAAGGATTTATTGTAGGTATTGCTTTCAAATAATTCTTCTCTTTTTTTATTTTATTTGCATTTCGCCAGGTTAAGATACGCAACAAAAAATAACCGGCATATACCCCCCAAAGTATCCATACAGTTTCAATCCATATTGTAGAAGATACGGCACCATGCTCAGCTAACAAAATTATCATTGATGTCATTGAAATTATAAGTGCAATTACATTTACTGCAGTATCGATATTAAATTCAATTTTGCGTGTAGAAAATGGCGCAAACGGTGTTATTGAATACTGTGTGGCTCCATCTAGGAATATGTGCAAAAGACCGCCTATTTCCATCGCTATAAAATAAAGAAAAATTGAAGCGGTACCGAAATATGGAAGTGAATGCACAAGTAAACTTCCAAATGCGGCTATCACTGTGATGCCAACGAGACTATGTACTATACCGCGGTGCCTAAGGAGTTGGAAATAATGTGCGACGGGAATTAAAAGGATGTCTGCGTCGGGCAGGCCTCCGGCTAGGGCCCCAGCCGCAATATACTGTGGCGCACTTGGTCCCCACACTACGAAAGAAACAAGATAAGCAAAAAGTACATGGGTAAATAAGTCCATTATAAGTCCCTCCTATTTTTATTAAGCAAGATACAGTAATTAATAGTAATAGTTAGACGCAATCGGGTTATTTTTATAAATAGAGGAGAACAAGATTAGGATTATACGTGCAGGGGTAGCGAAGCGGTCAAACGCGTAAGGCTAAGGACCTTATGGCTTAGGCCTTCGAGGGTTCGAATCCCTCCTCCTGCATTTAAAATTAAGAGAAGATACTAACATGATAGAGTATAAATACTCCAAATTAGCTAAAATTATACATATGTCAATAACCGGTCGAGGTGCGCACAGCAGGTCAAGACGCAGATTAACCTTAAGAGTAGGGGAACATGGTCAGATCAAGTTAAAAAAGATGCTTCAAGAATTTAAAGAAGGGGATAGAGTGCTAATAGATCCAACTGCTTCAGTGCAGAGAAATATACCCCACAGACGATTTTTTGGCATATCTGGTATAGTGATTAAGAAGAAAGGGCGTGCATATAGCATAGCGGTAGGTCAGGGAGCAAGTATCAAAACGGTAGATTTGCTGCCAGTTCACCTAAAGAGGTTATAAAATGGAATATGAGATAATAGACGAAAAACCGATAAGTGAGACTGAGCTTAAAGAAAAATATAGTGATTATATTGATAACGGCTACGAATCTGGAAAAAAATTGTTAGATCATTTAAAAAAGAATATAAAAATTAACAATTTTCAGGAGATTTTTAGCGAAATCGAGGGTTTGAACCTCGGTATACGTGATGATTATATACGAATGCTTATAGATGTCGCGCCGACATCCGTTGATCAAGCGAGGGCGATACTTGCACCATTAAAATCGACTCTGAAAGAGGAGGAAATAAAAAGTATTCTAGCAGTTATAAAGAAGCATTTATAGTCGTATAGGCTAAAAGAAATATGGGAAGGGATGAATACGCGTATGTTCTTGAATACCTACCATACGGTCTGTCAGATTCTAAAGACAGAAGACCCTCCGTCATAATATTAACCGATTCGGTTGCCCTTTTACAAGCGGCGTTGAAAAAAGACGTTAAAGTCGACATTTCTAAACGGGTTTATATCGGTGAAAACAAACGTGAGGAGATACACCATATAATAGGGAGAATAACGCCAGATAAACTTAATGAAAGTGGCTTACAAACTCTTAAGGTCTTAATACATAACATTGTTAATGAAAACGAAAAAAAATATCTAGAGATTATAAATGCGTTAGGCTCGATCAATGTAAGGTTACATGCAATAGAATTGATGCCTGGCTTAGGCAAAAAGTTAACTCAAAAATTATTAGAAGAGCGCAAGAAGAAGTCATTCGATTCATATAAGGATATAGATGAAAGACTACAGTTATCCTCTAGCATAGTGCGCAGCATAGAGGCAAGGATATTAGAAGAGCTTGAGAACAAAGACAAGTATCGAATATTCACTTAGGGGGTCGTAGTTTAACCAGGCAGAACAAACGCCTCCAGCTTGACTGGAAATATGACGAAAGGATGATTAAAAGGCGAAAGCGTTTGATGCCGGTTCAAATCCGGCCGACCCCAGGTATTTTTTGGAGATAATATCGGGTAAGGCTGGATTTGTTTATTATCATTACTTTAGCGGGAAAGAATTGTTGATATCGTTAAAAATTGTAGGATTCATACATTAAAAACGACCCCACATACAACATTTTTATATTGAGCAGGATTAATCAGCAGGTGGATTTAAGTTGTATTATTTACAATCGCTTAACCCGCGTTTTTTCGAATTCGTAATAACCCGCAGCACTCCATAATTGGTCTTTGCTTCCCATGGGTGCCCCGGTGTCAGGATTATACCACTCATAAAACCCGCGCAATGCTCTTAATTTCTTAAGTTCCACGTCCGCGTCCTTTTCTGCTCCCATTTTTTTCAGCGCAGATACTGCGAAGTAGGCTACAAATGGCCAGATAGAATACCTTTGGTTGGTTAGCTCATATCCCTCGGCTTTCGACCACGTTACGCGGTTTATTTCTAAAGAGTTTTTTATACCATATTTTGTAGAAGCTGAAAGTAGCTTTCTAATTAGTTTAGGATACCGACTTTTAGGGACTAACTCTTCAAGTACCATCAGAGAAGTACCGAGCGTATCAAATTCCTGGCCGCCCAAGAAATCTATATAATAATTCCCATTCCAGAATTTTGAGCCAATCTGTTTTCTTAACCGGTCCGCTGCGCGCAGATTTCCGCTAAGTCTATATACTCTATGCAAAAGAACGTTATTCGAAAGCAAGAACTTATCACCTAAAGACGGGATGAGGTCGCGCCAGTCTCCGCCACGTATAAATCCGTTCTTAATCCGTTTTTTAAGATATGACATAGCCAGATTCATCTTTGGTTTCAATAGGTGTAGCAAATTGCCATTTTTACTGCGCTCGGCTACAATGTAAGTTGCTATTATTGCTGCCAGTGTTGAGTCAACGCTCCACTGGTGCAGCCGGGTTTCAACGTCTTTGCCTACGCGCAGTGTTGAAAGAAATCTGTGGGATTTTATCATGTTGAACAGCTTTATCACACCCCATCTTATATAATTGTATCTGATCAGTCTTGGGAGTGCCCCCGACCGGGTCTGTCTTGGCCAGATATTCATAAGATGTCGTTCGCTCTCTTCTATAAAACCCATCGAAAGAAGTGCATTTAAACTATAATAAAAGTCTCTTGTCCAATACTCCTCATTATATCTGTCGGCACTAGCAACGAATCCCTTCTCGGTTCTGCATCTTATTATAATATCTATTGCTTCTCGCGTCTTTGGTTCCATTCAGATAATATTTAATCCGCCAGAACTCTTTTATACAGAGCCAGCAATTTATTAGCAATAATCTGTACATTAAACTTTCTTGCAACAGTTCGCGGAGAATAGGACCTTCCATTTCCCGCTATTTTTAATGCCTTTGCGATGAAATCCTGCTGATCGTTCACCTGAAATGTTTCACCGCACTTGCCCTTTTCTACGTATTCCGCCTGAGCGCTATTGGCGGGCACGAGTATTGGTAAATTATAATTTAGTGCTTCCATGGCCGCGATACATGAGGTATCGAACGTAGATGGGTTGCAGAATATGTCAGCTGCGCGATAATAATATTTCTTTTCAGAGTCTTTTACAAAACCCGGGAAAGAGACCGAATCAAGCCCCAACAGCAGGCTCTTGTTACGATACTCGACTAGTTTAGGTCCCGTTCCGGCGATTATTATCTTAAATCCATTTTTTTTAAGAGCCGGTGCCGCCCTTAACAGGAATTTTAGATTTTTTTCTTCGCCTATTCTTCCGAGATAAAGTATGACTCTGTCATTTTTGTGTATTCCCAGCAGGCGTCTTGCACCTTCCTTTGAAATCATACTCTTTTCTTCAAATTCGATTGGGTTTTCCACTACCTCTACGTTTTTTATACCCTGTCTTGCAAGTAGCCTCTTGGCAAATTTTGATGGGGAGATTATATACGCGCATTTTTTGTAATACCACTTTAAGTACCCTATCATGGCGCTCTTAAACAGTTTTACAGCGAACTTGTTGGAAGATAAGAACTTAGATATTAATGACAGCCATTTATTCAACGAAGCTTTATGGAAATAATAAGTATGGAAAGTGCTTACCAGCTTGACTTTTGTTAAACCGGCTATTATTCTGGCGGAAAGTCCAAGAATAAAAGGGTTGTGGGCGTGGATTATGTCTAATTTCTTGTCATTTATTACCTGACGTAGTATCAATGGGTCAAATGCTACAGTAGATTCCCCGTCTATAAAACGCAAACCGTTGAGTACAATCAAATGTCCGTCTTTTTTAGCTAGGTTATGCGTTTCTTTGCCGCCAGATGTTATTACAAACACCTCGTGTCCCCGCCGCTCTAACTCTTTGCGCATCGTTTTTATATAGGTTATAACACCATCATGCAGCGGCAGATATCTATCCGTATAGAAAGCTATCTTAAGCTTACTCATCTTACTATATGAAAAGATGCCTTTAAATACCTTTACGTTTATTAATATGAAGTAGTTAAAATATTCTATGATTTTTGATAGTTATATTATAGTATTAATAAGTTACGCACCGTAGTGAATAATATGGGAGATGGTTGTGCCTTCTGTGCTGTGATAAACAATGAGGCCTCCTCAAATATAGTATTCAAAAACGCCGATTCTATGGCATTTCTAGATACAAGACCAGTCTTTCACGGTCACTGTCTTTTGGTTCCATTAAAGCACGTAGAAACATTTATGGATGCGGACGATGCGCTTGTATCTAAATTGTTTGTAGACGCGAAACGAGTCTCAGAGGGGATAAAGCGTGCCATGCATTCCGAAGGGATACTCATAATCGTTAATAATAATATAAGCCAGAGTATTCCCCACTTGCATATACATATAATCCCTAGAAACAATGGGGACGGTCTAAAGGGATTTATGTGGCCAAGACACCCCTATGTCGATGATAAAGAGGCAGTGGAGTTTGCTGAAAAGATAAGGAAAGAACTAAGCTCACTCAATTAATACTGTGTTTTTTCGCGTAACTTATTATCTAAAATATAATTGACAATGTCTACCGTGGAAGCAGCAAGATAACGCTCTTTTCCTATTGACACTTTCTTTGCCCCGTGTTTTACTAACGAGTCCTCGAATTTTTTTGGTAGTCCTATATGGTCTCCTATAAAGAATGAGGGGGATTTAAATTCGACATCCTGTATATTAATCCCCTTTTCGCTTAAGACATACATTTCTTCAAGCGTCTTAACATATGTTTCTATCCCTTCCTTTGATATTCTTATTCCAGGATGTTCTGTTCCTGCAAATGCCTCGTTTATAAGTCGTTTCCACGTTGCTTCATCTATTCTTACATCTCGCAGCGACTTGCCATCTATGAACAAGTGCAGAGGAGGATTCGGAGCACCGTAGATAAACGCATGGAACTCCGTATCCCTGCGTATGTAATGCGAAGCAAATAGCGCCATCAAGGTGCACTGATATACTATGTCTAATCTTCCTGCTTCCTGTAGAGATCCGCTAAACGGTGCTGTATAACCAGTCCTCGAATATAATATAAACCGCCTCATGCATATTCTATGCACTTAAAGAAATAAAAACCTAGAATCCACACAAAAGGCGAGAACTGGCCCTGTTATGTGCATCAGTTGCAGCGGTTCTTTTTCTATTCGGTTTCGCGGCAATACCGTACGCCGCTTCTTCTGTCATTGCTCACAATGAATTCAGCTTACTTCTTATACTGACTGCGTTTTAGACTCGATCAATTTTTAGTGTAGAAGACATGCTAGAAATCTTTATCACACACAAAAAGTATTTAAAGGCATGAAATCAAGATAAGTAATTGTCTATAATATCCCGGATGCGTCAGAGTGCCGAATAACGGTGCGTTGAAGACACGATTTCATATTATAGATAAGCATTCGATGCCGCACTCAGGCAGATGACAAAAGTGAGTGCATCAACTGACGTTCATGCATGATGATATCGACGCACAATTCCAGTTGATCCTGCTGGAGGTCACTGTTATTGGGATTCGAATGAGACATGCAAGTCATATCTATCCGGTAAGGATGGATGGCGTACGGCTGAGGCAACACATAGGTAATGCACCGTAATGAGGAGCATAACCTCGGGAAACTGAGGCTAATTCTCCATAGCGATAATTTCTGAAATGATTTTATCGTCAAAGATTTATGACTATTACCGTTATAAATTGCATTACGACCGGCCTATGCCCGATTAGACTGTTGGTGAGGTAACGGCTCACCAAATCTTAGATCGGTAGGGGCCATGGAAGTGGTTTCCCCCAGAAGGGTACTGAGACAAGGACCCTAGCGCTACGGCGTGCAGCAGTCCCGAAAACTCTACAATGCACGAAAGTGTGATAGGGGGATCCCAAGTGTTTCTTCTTTTTAAGAAGGAACTTTTGCCGTGTTTTTAAATGGCACGACGAATAAGAGCGGGGCAAACGGGTGCCAGCAGCCGCGGTAATACCCGTCGCTCAAATGGTGACCATTATTATTGAGTCTAAAGCGTTCGTAGCTGGTCTGAATAGTTCGTGCTTAAATCTTCCTGTTTAACGGGAAGACATGGTACGAATACTTTTAGACTAGAGGCCGGGAGGGGGGCTGGGAACTTTCTAGGTAGGAGTAAAATCCTTTAATCTTGAAAAGACCACCAGTGGCGAAGGCGCAGCCCCAGAACGGACCTGACGGTGAGGGACGAAGGCTAGGAGAACGAACCGGATTAGATACCCGGGTAGCCCTAGCAGTAAACGCTGCTTACTATACGTTGCATTTCCTTGAGGAAATGCAGTGTGACAGCGAAGGCGTTAAGTAAGCCACTTGGGGAGTATAATCGCAAGGTCGAAACTTAAAGGAATTGGCGGGGGAGCACAAAAACGGGTGAAATTTGCGGTTCAATTGGATTCAACTCCGGGAATCTTACCAGAAGCGACAGCAAGATGAAGGCCAGTCTGAAGAACTTGCCCAATGCGCTGAGAGGTGTTGCATGGCCATCATCAGTTAGTATCTTGAGACGTCCCGTTAAGTCGGGTAACTAACAAGACCCTCCTCCATATTTACTAACATGTGATCCGTCACGAATGAGCAAAATATGGAGACTGCTTTCGAAAGAAAGAGGAAGGTGAGGGCGACGGTAGGTCAGTATGACCCTAATCTTCTGGGCTACACACGAATTGCAATGGTAAAGGCAATGGGAAGCAACTCCGAAAGGAGAAGCCAATCCTCCAATCTTTACCCTAGTTCGGATCGAGGCCTGTAACTCGGCCTCGTGAATGTCGGAATCCGTAGTAACCGCGTTTTAACAAAGCGCGGTGAATACTTTCCTGCTCCTTGCACACACTGCCCGTCAAACCAGACAAGTTGGATTTAGATGAGACTGTCGTATTAATGATAGCCGAGTCTAGATTCAGTGAGTAGGGTTAAGTCGCCACAAGGTAGCCGTACGGGAACGTGCGGCTGGATCACCTCCTATTTTTATTAAATCAGTGAGGTCATATTCAAGTGCGTCGGTATCATCATGTATGTCATTTTCGGTCTATCAAGAATTTTATAGGCTTAAACGTTCTTAAAAAGGGGAAAATCTTGATACAATAATAAAACATATTAACCGCTTACTAGGAACTGCTAAAAAGCAACAGTTAAGATTTTCAAATTTGCAAAATATCCGATGTTCTTTCTGTCTGGTATTTAGGTCTAAATGCGTTGTTATGTAATTCAACTTGTTGCTGTCCTGCTTGTGAAAAGAATGTTGTAAAATATATTTAAGATGGTATAACTGTGCCTAGTTTCAGTTTACGCTATGGTTTTGGTCAGTTTAGATACAACGTTGCGAATCGGTTATTAGATGGTGATTTAAAACATCTTTCTGGTAAACTTCTAGAACTAACATATACAAAATAAAAGACGTTTACAGTAACACTGTATACCCCTCTACGCAATATTTGCCGGCTTCAAGATATCCCTTGGTATCCAGATCCATCTTCACCTTGCCGTTCTTCAGCCCTACGCTGCCAAGGTATTCGATGAACCTCTTAGGGGTCTCATTCGTCCCGCCGTTGCTGAATATTATCTCCTTGTATCCTTTGCTCCTGGCCCTGTCCATGAGGTCCTTATAGACAGCATCGAATATCTGTGGTTTCCTGAATGTCCTATGTCCCTCCACGGAATCGACGAGGAATCTATCTCCTTCCGCGTAGCATATGGCGCTTCCCGCGGTCTTACCGCCGATATCGTATCTTACAAGTGTAAACCGCTCGTCCCTGCAATAATCGTATATCCCCTCGTGAAAGTACCTTGGAAGGTATACGCAGGCCATCTGTACCCTGGAATCATAGTCTAGGGGATCATTGCTC
>JAJYZA010000026.1 GCA_021800365.1 Nanobdellota archaeon | reverse complement strand
AATTAACGGCGCCGGGGCAAGTGGATGAAAGTGGAAAAATAGTAATCGGCGGGCGCTTCTCGAAGCGCACTGTACAGGAAAAACTTGACGCTTACATTAAGGAATATGTGATTTGCAAACAATGCGGATCTCCAGATACCCAAATGTCAAAGGTATTGAATAATTTCATTGTAAAGTGCCTTGCCTGCGGAGCTGAATACCCTACTGGTAGAATAAAATAATATGCAAAAATTCTTGATGAAGGTTCATGAAAACCACGTCGGTAGCAAAGTCGTCGCAGTCAGTGATCCCAAACTTATAGGCAAACATATAGAGGATAGCGACAAAGGGATAGAAATCACAATCACAAAGGAATTTTATGGGGAGTCGGAGTTTGAACTCCAAGAAATAATACCGGTAGTACTTGCTTCCGGAAATGCGAACTTGATAGGTTCTGAAGTAGTGGACGCATTCATTAAAGAAAAAATAATAGATCCTGAGAACGTAATAAGCATAAACGGCATAAAACATGCACAGTTATATAAGATATAAGAAGCTCATGACATTATCAAACTATAATTATAAAACCTGCTTGGCCTCGCACATCTTACCACATACGTGCGGTTTATTGCCTAAAATACTAAATATAAGAACCTAGAAATCATTAATAACTTATGACAGAACCTCCAGCGTTCAGATATCCTAAAAAAGACGAGCTGCTTGGGTATGTTACCCAGCTACTCGGTTTCGGAAGGATGTATATAAAATGTTCTGATGGTAAAATAAGACTTTGTCAAGTAAAGGGAAGCATCAGCAGATATCTTTGGGTCGGCGAAGGGGACATCGTTATAGTCAAGCCATGGGCGATAGAGCACGAAAAGAAGGGAGATGTGATGTACAAATATAATAAAAATGCATGGGATGACCTTAAGGCCAAAGGTTATTTAAAAGACGACCTATTACAACAATAAGAAAATCAAGAGACGCTAACCGTTTTCGAAGTGCTATTCGTATTAAGCAGAGTGCTATCCCAATAGTTTGGTCCAAAGGCGTAAGCGATATTTTCTGTCGAATTAAAAGTAAATTTAAGATTTATATTTGCGAGAGTATTAAACGCAGGACAATTATACACTACGGAATGTAACTCTATGCTGCCTTTCGGTTGAACCGCATATCCGCTAGCACCTATGGGAGTCATCGCTAGACTTTCGTTCGGCAGAATCAGATAAACGTTTGATAACATTTCTGCCTCGTTAAAATTATTTTTTAACCAGACGAAAACGCCGCTCGAATTACAGTATGCCGCGGATATTGAAAACTGAACCGGTGAACTGCTCCCTATACTTAGAACGCCAGATGTGTAGAGCACTGAAAGTATAGCAGTAGCTACTATCAATAAAAAGACTAAAAGAAAAAGGAATATAGATGAATAATGTCCAAATGCATGCTCAACGAAAAATTTGTCTTTCCTCATCGAATTTTTAGGATTTATGGGAATTAAAATCTTTTTTGTGAAAAATTTTAGTGAAAAACAAACGATTTATCGATGAAAAATATCAAATTTTATCACTGAGCTCTTTTACCTCTTTTCCCAGAGTATCTATTGCCTGTTCGATTATGTCCTTTAATTCAAGCTGTCCCCAGCTCTCAAGTTCAAATATTACTTTATCCTCGTCTGCCGATATTTTTATAACATCTTCTCCGGCGTAATCCTCACATGCCTTGCAAAGTATACATTCCGGCAGTCTGCCTTTTTTTACAGCAAGTTTATCGCCGCTTCCTTCAAGTATATCGACTGGACACAAAGATGCAATCTTGGAAGCACCTTTGACAGCTCCTTTTTTTATGTCTATGACTGGATAAAAATGATAAAACGCGTGTGCCGGCGAGAATTTTATATGTTCACTGCCTTTTCCGAAGATGGCCTTCGCTTCCAAATCGATTGTCTCCCCCTCTTTTAAGTTAATTATCAGTGTTTCTGGATAAACCGGAACCATGTCCTTATCTTCGCAAATCAAATCTGACGCGTGGACTACTTTGGGTCCAGTTTCCTTTAGTTTGAATATTACCTCCTTCTTGCTTTTTGAAAGAGCTGATAAGGTCTTTATCGGCACGAGTCCTAGGCGTGCGGCCAAGATTTCGTCATACATGTAGCTAGTGTTTTTGTATACAGTGACGTCGTCTATAGCAAGTGTATTAACGCTATTTATTATCGTACGCCTTAGTGCATTCACAAGACTTAGCTTAAAACCGCTCAAAAGCAATGTCGCGGTTTTTCCATCTGATTTTACAAGAGACGCTTCCATTTACATCCTCCTTCCTTTTCTTCCCCCCTTTCTTTTACAACCATCATGAGGTACGGGAGTCACGTTTTCAACACCTAATATTCTTATGCCTGCGCGTTCTAAAGCTTTTACTGCGGATCTTGCCCCCGGTCCAGTGGTCTTGGATTTTATCCCACCGGCGGCGCGTATTTTTACATGCACAGAAGTTATGCCCTTTGCAGTTATCTCCTCGGCTACTTTCTTTGCAGCATCCATTGCCGCCCTTGGAGAGGATCCCAATCGATCGGCTTTTACCTGTGCACCGCCGCTATGTATAGAAAATGTATGACCGTTGCTAGCATCAGTTACGTGTATTATTGTGTTATTCATCGTCGCGTAGATATGAGCTATCCCCATCTTTTCGTTTTGCATATTTATTCAGTTTTTTTTACTCCAGCTCTTATTGGATGCCCCTCCGATGCGAGCGGCGAGTTCTCGGTGAATTTTATCCTTTCTCCCTCATCTTTCTTTACGATGTAACTAGGCGTATCTATAAGTTTTCCATTTACTTCTATATGCCTATGAGTTATCAGTTGTCTTGCTTCCCGTATGCTTCTGGCCATGCCCTTATTTGCTACTAAGGTCTGAAGTCTCCTCGAAAGCAAATCCTCCAGTTTTAAATCCAAGACGTCATCGACAGTTGCATCTTCCTTGACTAAGCCAAGCGAATTCAGTTTCTTTATGAACTCCTTTTCTTCTAATTTACCCGCATTCAAAGCCTTTAGGCTTACCAAATCACGCGCACGCTTTCTTATATTTCTAAGTCTCGATTCTACTTTCCAAAGCTCCTTTTTGTTCTTAAAGCCGTATTTTTTTCTAAGTGCAATGTCGCGGTCTATCCTTGTCTTTTCCCAGATCCTCAACGGGGGTTTATATTTCTTGGATTGCTTTTTGCTAGTTCCCATAAACTATTTTTTGGCCTCGGGTTTCGATTCCGCGGTAGGCTGTGCCTGTAATGCAGCCTTTTTAGTCACGCCGAGCGGCGATCCAATACGGCCTTTGAAGTTTGCACCCCTGGACCTCACCCTTTGTCCTCTTAGCTTGTAATTGAACGAATGTCTATATCCCAAGTATGATCTAGTGGTTTTTATCATCTGTATATGAAGAGCTGATTTCGATTTTAGATCGTTCCCGAGCAGGTGAATACTAGAGCCAGTAGTTTCATCCCTCCTCCAATTAAACATCCAGTCCGGGATCCCATTACCCCTCGGATCGTGTAGTATTGCTTTAAGCTTTATCATCCCCTGCTCGTCTATGTCCTGTAGCCTCTTTGTGCCTGGTATCCCTAGAACCTTTATAATCGCATTTGCAAATGAAAAACTTAACCCGTCTATCGCCCTAAGCGCATCCTGAAGCTTCTTATTACCCTCTATGTCTGTATCCGCGATCCTAATTATCCTACGTTCGCCTGCCGCGGCAGCACTCACTGCTGGTGCTTTCGGAGCTTTCAGCCTTATTTTGTTATCTTGCATATCAGATTAAGATATTGAATACATAAGAGTATTTAAATGTTAAACGTCGAATTTGTCAATAAAATAATTTGTTGGCAGCATATAAAAACGCACCATCAAATAAGGAGAATATAGTAAAAAACTCTGTCACAATGAAAGATAAACGGTCTCTAAATTTGTTTTTACCGCAAATTAGCGAAGTATTTATATAAAGTGTCTTCTTGGTTTTGTATGACATTAGAAACGGTGCTTTGGACTGAAGAAGATCGAGCCGCCGCAATGGACAGACTCAAGCCGCTTTTGGATGAGCTGGCTCGTGGCTGTAGATTCAAGAATAACGGTGCTTTTGATATAGCGCATTACGATGTAAAACCACTCGGCCTTTTTGGTGGAGTTAAAAATGCAAGATACGTTGCTGAAACTGACTATATTGAGCTGGATCCACTCTATTTACTAAGTTCCGCGCCGGAAGACGTAAAAAACACTATAAAACACGAAGAA
>JAJYZA010000003.1 GCA_021800365.1 Nanobdellota archaeon | reverse complement strand
TAGTTCCTGTTGAAATTATGTCGGCTGGAAAAGAAAGAAATTTTACACATTCTTTATCGCTCTGCATGTCGGAGAATATTTTTACTGCAGTTGCGAGCTTCTTTGCGGTGAATCCTCCCGTAGACTCAAACTGCTTCAAAAGGTTTCCTATCGTCTCCCCTTTTGTAATGTTAAGATTTTCAATTTTCTTCCCGAGCATTTTTATTATGTGACCTTTGGCTTTAAATAGATTTTCCAACCACCACTTACAGATTAATACTTAAAAATTATTAAAAAAGGTATGAAGCCATCAGAGATATTGAAGTACTATCTTAATGATGAGATAATCAGTAAGTTACTTAATTGCAAAGACAGAGAATGTGCTGTACGCTATGGAGAAAGTTTCGGCAAGAGGCCATCATATTTCCAGTACAAAGGAGATATAGAAAATGCAATAAAAACTGGCGCAACCAGTTTCCATGTTAGTGAAGAGCGCTGGTTTAACCCCCTAGAATTAAGTAAAGACACGCCGAAGGAAAAATTGAACGATCTGCGTAAGGGGTGGGATCTTCTCATAGACATAGATTGCAAGGAATTTGAAATATCCAAACTATTCTGTAATCTGGTTGTAAATAAGCTAGAACGAGAGGGACTTAGGAGTATTTCAGTAAAATTTAGCGGCGGATCCGGATTCCATATACTAGTGCCATATGAAACTTTTCCGGGATCAGTAAATGGAGTAGAGACTAACCGTCTTTTTCCGGATGCACCGATGACAATATCCATCTTTTTAAAAAATGAACTAAAAAATCCACTTAAATCACTTTTGGAGAAAGATTACGGCATCAAAAAGTTAGCGTTGATGTTCCATAAAGACGAAGAAAAATTGTATTCCGCCGGCGAGTTTGACCCTTGGTCAGTAATAGACATAGATACTGTCCTCATATCAGAGCGGCACATGTTCAGGATGCAATACTCACTTAACGAGAAAAAATGGCTAGTTTCTGTGCCAGTAGAGAAACATTCTATAGAAAAGTTCCGCCTAGATTCCGCGACACCCGGCAGCATAGATACTAAATTGGATTTCTTTAACTTGTCGCCATCAAAAAACGAGGCGGCCGGTCTGTTTATACGCGCATATGACAAATATGAGCCAAAAAATGAAGCTGATGCGGGAGTTATTGCTACAAAAAAAGACTTTGAAATAAGAAAGATTCCACTAAATACGGATTATTTGCCGCCATGTATAAAAGCGATATCGGCCGGGTTACAAGATGGAAGAAAGCGTAGCGTATTTATCCTAACTAACTTTTATCGTGCAATCGGAAAGACAAATGAAGAAATAAAACAGTTATTAGTCGAATGGAATAAGAAGAATAAGCCACCACTTAAAGAGAACCTGATACTCCAGCAGATTAACTACGCTTTTGGTGGTAAGGCGTATCCTCCGCCGAACTGTGATGCACCCGGGTATTATAAATACTTCAATGTATGCTTTCCTGATGAAACGTGCAAACTAATTAAAAACCCAATATCTTATTACTTTAAGAGAGCAAGCGTTGCTTCAAAATTTAAACATAAACCCCCACTACAAAAAAAGAAAGAAGCTATTTTTAAAAGAGATGCCGAATAAGGCATCTTTAGCCTTGAGAAAAATTAAAATTAAGTTTATTAAACTAGCTATGCGTGGATCCATCAAATTTACGTTTTTGGGTCAAATACTCATTAAAAATTGACTTTGATGTGTAGTAGGTTATTCCGCTTAGAATTGCGGCGATATAAATTGGGGCAAAGTAATGATTTGCAACAGCTATGCTCATACCTACAGATCCCTGCGATGAAGCAAGTCCCGCTTTTATCATAGACGGATAAGCCAAGTTTCCGATATATCCTGCAGACGCTATAAGTCCTGCGTAAGCAGCAAAAGAGAAAATAAACTCTTTTGCACCTCTAATTATATTCTTGAACACAATAGAAGTAAATCGTCTAGGCTTATTTAGATCGATTAATTTATAAGCAAATGCCCTGCTACCTTCCTCTCGCCTAAAGCCAAAATTGCTTCCCGTTTCTCCTCTGACTATAAGCGTTTTATTTGCTGGTAAATATGCCCCCAAATAATCGACGTTTTCCATTTTTTTAAACGCAATTTTATTTATCTTATCTGACGTGTTAATTAAAGCGCTTGTGCTTAAACCTATGAGCTCTGGAACGGTCAATAACAAATTAGTACCGACCGAACTAGAATACCCGAATACTTTATTATAAGTAGAATTAATACAACGCGCTTGACTTTTTAAATATTTTACCGATTTTTGTACGTCTCTGACACTCAAAAATCTAAACAGCGTATTTTTTTCCGGGGGGGATAAATACTTTGTAGCGCCCAAAGTCCACATAAAACGATTATAAAATGCTGCTGCTTCAAGCTCTTTTGTTATATGCTCGCCATTTTTCTCCATTTGCGCGATGTCCAAATCAGCAGAGTATGCCGCATTTATTAACAGACTATTCAGAGTGCGTTTGAGATTGCGCCTAAGCAAAGATTTGTACTCTTTACCCTCACTTGCATACAGTTGCCTCTGTAATTTGACCCCTACATTTTTATCTGTCCCAAATATTTTATCCAGCATTTTTCATCACTCTATAATCAAAATAAATCTATTTATTTTGATATAATAAAAATACTATGATGGCAACTAGTATAAATAGGTTATAAATCTCCTTATGCGTGTGCATAACTCGACCAATAAACCTTTATTCTACAGTGATATAATAGAGATGAGAGCTTAATACCACTAAAAAAGGACCGATTTGGTGGTAAAATGGGACATCCCGGGACAGTTCATGGCGAAGAAAAGAGAGACTCTCTTCGGCGAGTATGGGAGAATGAAGTACTTACAGTAGAAATGAAAAAGAAAGATGAAATTATCGTCTTTTAGGTTAGTTATGCACCGGCGTAAAATCTCTCCCTAGCAAAAAGAAACTTGGTAAGGTATAAAAGAAATCGCTTCAGAATTTCCAGCAGAGATGGTACCGGATGATGGAGAAGCCGCATATTTGTAGTAGTGATATACGCCTCTAGCTACAAAAATCAGACAGTAAGTTGAACTCGTAGTGAAATAATATGTAAATTTAGACCCTGTTACGAAGTGAATTTCACTCGAAGATGTATTAGACAGAGTAAGCCCATTATAATTCATCGAGCCCCCAAAAGTCGTTGCGGTAACGTTTCCATTCAGAGTAACAGACCAGCTAGCGCCAGAAGGCAACCCAGATTCAGTGAAATTAGTCCATACTGGGGGCTCATACTGTATTTGAAGGAAGGATGGCGTTGCAATTGATCCCGACCCCGGGTAAGGCATATATTCTGTGTAATTAGGCGTGATAAATATACACCCACTACTTGTACAGTAAGGATAACGAACGTAATAATTATGATTAATTCCTGAAGGAAGCATGAAGTTTATTGCGACATTGCAATCGTATCCATTGGCGCACGCACTTGCATTTTGCCCATTGTAAGTTACCCGCCAATTTAAAGCTATAGACTCTCCATTAGAAATGCCAGCATTAACCCCGCTTTCAGTAAACTCTGCGTCGCAGATACTTGACGAAGTGAAGGTTATAGTTATTGATCCGCTTGGGCCTGCAGTCAATGAACCGGATGAGGGGGATGGTGTATATTTTGTTAAGCAGGCATAATTATCAGTCCATTCTGCCGGTGCGCCCACGTAAAAGCTATATGTATTGCCGCTGATTGCACGGAAATTTATTTCGTTTGTCGCAGATGAACGATTTGTGTTGTTATAATCGACCCACCATGATGTGCCGGAAGGAAGGCCAGATTCCGTGAAATTTGCATCTGGGGTTGTACATGTTGTAACTGCACCGCTAGTATAATCTACAAATACTCCTGCATTATTTGGTGAATGATAACCTGCCGCTACATTTATAGAATATGGGGGAGGTAGGTCTTGGGGTGTGTAAGTAGTAGTACACGACCCAGAAGAATTCTGCAAAACTAAAGCAGTGGCAGTGTAGTTTCCCAATGCAGTGTAGAAAGTTATGTTTTCTTTTGTACTGTGGTATGCAGTTCCATTAAATAGGATATTCCAATTATAACCATGTGGCAAGCCATATCCTTGGAAAAATGTGGAACAGTTCCACGAGGGCGTAACAAAGTTGCTAGCTTCTGCAGTAGACCTGATTATATTACAGAAGTCTAATTCTGGCTGCGAGGTGCCTACATTTTGGTATGGATACATGGCCCCTTTATAAGACATTGAAGCTGCCGGTGCGGTGGCAATCACTATATTTGATCCTATCATTTGGCTTAAGTTTACGTTACCATATTTCAACCACCAAAGAGAAAAATCTGCCGGCCCATTATTGTAAAGTTTGTAGGGGGGAGTTACAAATATGCTGCTGGATAAAGGTGCAAATGAGACCGTTGTGCTCTGCCCAGCTGTTAATGTACCCCGGGGGGTATTAACTGCCCATGGCTCAAAATCCAAAATTGAATTGCCTGTATTCGAAACAAAATAAAGATCTCCACTTCCTATATCATATGCGGCTTTTGTAAATGCGGTACCAAATGAAAAGTTCTGTATATTTTTGTTTGCTGAGCCATTTATCACACTGACATCTGAACCACTCGATACCCCACAAGCGACATATAAGTTATCGTTAACGGTATCCATAGCTATGTCATTCGGGGTGCTGCACGAAGGAATTGTCGTTATTACCGCATTTGTAGTCGCGTTTATAACAGAAATAGAATTTGTAGTGGAGTCTAAGACATAAACTTCTCCATTCACTGGATCATAGACTATCCCATCGAGAGTACCTGAGATTGTTATGTTCTTTATATCTTTTGGTGAGGAATCATTTATCACAGTTACAGCGCCGCTCTCGGCGACATATATTTCCTTGTTTGAAGGGTCAAAAGTCAATGCAGATGGCGAACTACCCCCCAAAGTAATCGTAGCGACTACAGAGCCGCTATTTAATACTGTAACTGTATTCGATCCATAATTCGCTATATATATGTTTTGTCCACCGTTTGGTACACCTCCGAGAGCAGAATATTCAGTACCTATTACTGCACCGCCGATTATTGCGCCCGGACTTGAACCTACCGAAATGGAGCCTTTTAAGGTATTTGTCAATGTGCTAACATACAGAACCTTATTTGTAGACGAATTTGAGATATAAACGTAACTATCTACGGGGCTGTAATAAGCGCCGGATGAGGAAGTCTTAATCGACAATGTGATGTAACCATTAGACGCATTGAACACGCTTATACCATTACCCGATGAAGATGGCACGTATAAGCTTCTATTTACGGAGTCATACGCTATCGCACCCGGTGAGGCAACTGTCGGATTAGTTGTAACAAGATAAGTTACGGGGACCTCGTAAGAAGGGATGCTATAGGCATATGTTCCGACCCCCGTTGTAAATGTTATAGACGAACTGCCTGCTGCTGATTTCTCGACACCATCGTATGTAACGTTCCATCTGTCATTATTAGTTAAACCCCTCTCATGAAATACCGTTGTACAACTATAGTTGTAAACTATCTGTTCCGTTACACCAGAGGATACAGTTCCATTGATTGGCGCAAGCCGTGTTACGCAGCCCGCCACAGAAGTGTTACTTACATTGAAAGAATAGGTGCCGAAAGGTTCACTGAACACTAATGTAGAGGTATTTGTAGCCTCCGCGGACTGGTTCAAGTTTACTCCCCAACTATATCCATTAGGCAAACCCGATTCTACAAAGTAATATTTTAGATTGTTTAAAGAAATGGTTCCTGGGGACTGGGAGCCAGATATAGTCCCATTTGAAAAAAGCGTTGTTCCCGGCGCTCCAGCTGGCGCATATTTGATACTGACCGAAGATTGATAATTTGACGAGCTTATTGAGACAGGTACTCTGCATAACGTAATCGCCCCATTAGCTACTAACTGTGTACTGCACTGAAAAGCATAATACGTTTGCCCATTTATCGTTACGGAGACGTTATTAATATTAACTGGCTGGCCGAATTGATTCTTTAGCTGCACCACAAAAAGCGAGCTATTAACCCCGACATTAGAGATTGTAACTCCTTGAAAGCCATTTATAAGAGTTGCATTCTTTGACGAGGGAAATAAGCCAAGCTCAAAGATTATTATTATTGCAACTACAACTATCGCTATTACCCAGCCCCAACTAAGTAGAAAGTCGGTTGCTGCTTGAGTTCGTTTTTTATGTCCATTATTACGCGGGATTGGCATATTTTAAAATGTCATTAGCGCAATTTAAACTTTAAATGTGGCATTTGATCTTACAAAACTGCACACTTAAATAATAAAAACCATTAAATATTATACTAAATAAAATAAGCTATGGACTTGACGATTGCTGACAGTAAGATTTTACAGCGTATCATTATTGACTCTTTAAAGAAAACAATAGGAGAAGATGGTGCGAACAGCGTTTATTCCCTGCTTAGACTCAGTGAGATAAAAACAAATTCACTTTTGCGAGAAATAAATGCCTTATTGGTAAAACAAAGCTACGGCCTTAAAATAAAGAATGCTTTAGAGGCGCTTTCGGAAGCGTTAGCATCAAGACTGGATGTTAAAATAGCCCCAGATTCCATAAATCTATTGAACGGAGGAAGCGAGAACGTAAGCATAGAGATAATTAATAGATTCGACGTGCCTATTGTCCTCGAGGTCACGGTTGAGGACAGGGACAATTTTCTACCAGTAGTATTCAATAAGATTGAAGGGGCTTATTTCAACAATTTTACATCTGAAGCCATTGTTGATAGTGGCGGCGTTAATCGTTTTAAATTCAAGATAGGCTGGGCTGGTCAGAAAAGCAAGAGTCAAGGCACTACTCTCTTTGTAGTTGTGCGATCGAGAGAAATTGACGGACTAAATTGGGTAGGTAAGCTCCGGGTTTCATTCTCTGATTAATTCTTGATAAGATAACCTCTAAGGATTTTACTAAATTTAGTTTTATCTGAATTTACTTTCGATCTCTCCTTTCTTTTTTTCGCGCGATGCTTAAACGCCAATTTTGCCATAAAAATCACAACTTCATCCACCTCATCTCATAATAAGTCACTGAGCCTTCATCGTCTACAATACCTATAAGCAGTTTTTTCTTAACGCTGTGCACTACCCTGCTCATCGCCGCAAATGAAAGGAAACGCATCGACTCATGCTCATCGGCTGCATACAATATCCACATTGCATGGGCTTTTCCCGGGGTGTCACCCTTATTGTAAACTCTAAAGTCTCCACCGTATTTAAAGGCTGTCTTTAATATATAACCCCCATCTCTCATGTCTTTAAAGACGCGATATCTTATCGAAAATCGTTTTTGTATGCGTTCTGCAATACGCATGAAACTTTGTGTAGATAATATCCTTCCGCGTTCATTAAGCAACTTAAGTCCCTTCTTTTCTTTTAAGTATAATGCCTCCTCGAGCGAAAGTTCAAGTTTTCCATCTAAAAAAGAACCGAAGTATCCTTTATTAAATAGTCTCGAAGCAAGAGCCTGATCGAAAACTACCATGCTATTTTTAAATATTGTAGCGCCTTCCATTTTTAGCTGATTGCAGAGAAAATTGCTTTTTCGATTTCGTTTTTTGACTGTAGTCCTATTATAGAGCTTATAGGACTTCCATTCTTAAAGATTATTATTGTGGGGATACTTTCTATACCGTACTGACCGACGAGAGCAGGATTTTTGTCAACGTTTACTTTGAATAGTTTCGATTCTGCGCCTAATTTAATTTCAAATTCTTCCAGTATATTAGATAGCTGTTTACAAGGCATGCACCAGTCCGCCCAAAAATCTACGATTGCTATGTTAGAATTAGTTATTGTGCTATTGAAGTTTTCTGAATCTAGATGTTCAACCATGCACTAAATAACTAATTGGAGTATTAATATTTTAAACTCGTAAGCCACAATAGATATATATAAGAAACGGCGCATAAATGAGATGATAAAATTAACTGTAGGGGCGATTTACATCTGCGATGTACGAAAACTTCTGCAGCATGGAATAATTGTTGGCATAGATGATTCTGACAAGGAAGGTTTTGTACATATCTCGGAATTAAGTAAGAGATGGGTAAAAAACGTAAAAGATGTTGCTAGGCAAGGGGAAAGAATAGTTTGTAAATTAATAAAACTCGAACCGCAGTCGATAGAATTGTCTGCGAAACGGGTCACGGATAATGAAAAGAAGCAGGCACTAAAGGAATGGTCTATAAGCACTAGGACGGAAAAGATAATAGAAAAGATCGCCGGGAAAGGGGCGCAGGAACTAATCAAAAAAATTAAAGACGAGTATGGATCTTTATATGATTTTTATAGTGCGGTTTTAAGAAATGGAAAACCTACATTGAAGAACATGGAGTTAAGCAAAACTGCCATAGAAGAACTGCTCGATTTCGTAGAAAAAACTAAAAAAAGAATAACAATAAAAACGGATTTGTTCATCCGAGCATTCAATGAAGATGGCGTTGAAAGCATTAAAAATCTGCTAATTAAAAATTATACAAATGATAAAGATTATTCGATAAAGTACATCAAGGCACCACACTATCTTCTAAGCGTAAATGCTTCGGATACTAAGAAAACCCTGAGCGAAAATAAAAAGATACTAGAAGGATTAGAAGCTGAAAGTAAAAAACTCGGTATAGAATTTACTTATAAGGAAATAAAAGAATGAAAAAAATACGATTTTGTCAAAAATGCGAAAAGTATTCCTTGAAGGAAACCTGCCAGATTTGCGATTCTGATACTATAATAAATGCGCCACAGAAGTATTCGAGAGATGAAGAAATTGCAAAGTATCGTCGCCAAATAAAAAAAGAATTATTGATTAAACGTGGGATATTATGATATGAGAATAATACCTATAAAGTCGGTTTATAAAGAAATAAAAAAGAACAAAAGAACACTAAGTAGAATAATTAACTTAGCGAAGACGGGAAATATAGGCGGATTCACTCCACCATCTACGTTGATAGGTGAATTTAATTATCCTCGCGTTTCTGTAGGAGTAATATTTACAACGGATCAAAATGCAGCTATTTATGATGCACCAAAGTTCTGGATAAAAACTGGGTTTGATGTTTCAAAGATTTTTTTGTTGAGATCTACACTCATAAATGCAAAAAATAACGTAGACATAAGAAAACCAGATAATAAATATATGCATAATGTCACGCTAGCGACACTCTCAGAAAACGAGCTGGCTATAGATTTAAGATTATTACACATACATGACAGTCCTTTGGTATCAAAAGACCTAACACCGCACGGTTTTACGGCGGAGCTATCTGGATTAAAACTAGTAGAAAATATTAGATTGAATAAAAATCTTGAAAAAGTATATTATGATAGAGACTTAAAGGCGACAGACGGTATGATATATCTTTATAACAATTCTATCGATGACAATAGAATAAGCAAAGCACTTAGCGTGGGCGCCATCGGGATAAAGAGAAGAATCGTGCCCACAAAGTGGGCTATAACTGCTGTAGACGATGTAATAGGAAAAGGCCTGCTAGAAGAAGTCAAATCATATCCCAAAGGCGACGGCTGTGCAATAAAGACCGGAACCGTATTAGGAAACCATTACGTATTTATATTTATTCCAGGTATGTGGTCGTTTGAATTATTGGAAACGTGGAACCGCGATGGAAAGAATATCTTTAGCGGAGCCGGAGACCACGAATTTTACGGTGGAAGAAGTAAGTATGTAAAAAACACCGCTGGTGCTTATTATGCAATACGCCTGGCTATTCTAGAGAAACTAAAATCTATGAAGAAACAGTTCTCTGTGATTGTTATAAGGGAGATAACACCTGAATATTTTGCGCCGCTTGGCGTATGGGTAGTTAGAGAAGGCGCGAGAAGAGTGCTGTCTGGAGAATTAAATTATTTTGGCAGCCAAGAACTCGCCATCAGAAATGCAAAAGAAGCGTTATTTTATCCAATAAATATCGAAAAGAAATCGATAGTTTTATCAAATATAGAAAAACAAACCAATCTTAACAATTTCTAGTGTTACGATACGCTGGACTTTCAAGCGATTAATTTATAGTGAAGCAAAACCCTATTCAAAGTCAAAGAGGATATAAGCGAAAATATAAGATATGCCCAAAACCAGTTTATCTGATTACCTATCAGAGGAATGCTGAACGGAAGATTTGCTATTATAAGTGGATTCGGGTTGAATGATAATGAAACACCATTGACATTATATGTCTTTGTTTGAGTTGAGCCGATTAACCCAGAAAGAGACATATTACTTTTAGAGCCATTTTGTACCAAAAACATTGTGCATACTCCGGAATTTACAGTTGCCGCCATTTGAAGCGGCAAATTTTTGGAAGCCAAGGTTATATCGCTACTATTATTTATCGTTATACAGCCGTTCGAAAAAATCAATGTTCCGTTTACTGGACCGGATATTGTTGTCTGTATGACCGAACCAACAGACATTGGTATGTAACTGAAGAAGGAGGACATTATTAGGAATATTATTATAAACGGCACAAAAGTAACGAACGTAGGTTTCATCGTCTGCTTCATTATCTTAGAATTCTCAGACATTAGCTGCGAGTATAAGGGCTTGAAATTTTCATCCCCCGGCTTTAGCGCTTTTAGTTGCTGTTGAAACTCTTTTATCTTTCCCTTGCTTACTCGCACCATCTCATGATCAACTATAAAGAGATATGCTAACTGGCCAGAGACGCCTACTGCTATAGCGATTAAGATGACGAGTAAACCCTCAATGGACATATTAGTCGAACGTTTCTCCGGTTAGTTTTTCCTTTATTGGTCTAAATTCAGCGGCGTTATCCTGCATTAATGAGTTATAAAACTGATAGATTATCATTACAACAAGCAGTATACCTATGCCCGCCGTTAATGCATTCAAAAATGTAGCTAGAGCCGCTACTAACCCGGTAAGAGCGCCGCCGATTATTGCCAATGGTAATATATATCTTTTTAAGATATCGGTTATTACACGTTCATCGCGCCTAAACCCCGGCATAGATAAACCAGAATCCATAAGTTTTCTAGCAACTGATTTTGGATCCTGTGCTCCGAGATACATCCAGATATATGAAAATGCTGCGGCTCCAAAGATCAATATTAGAGTATAGACTGCCATAGATTCTATCTGGAGACTTGTTATTCCTGTGGTAGTCGCACTGACGTAAAGCTGTTGTAGCGTTGGCGGAGACAAAAGTGCCGCAAGACCGCCAGTTGCGATTTGCTGATTCCCAAATAACGGACTTGAAGCGGAAGTAAATGTACCCAGAATAGGATTACCCATATTGTAAAGCGTCATCGCGAAAAATTGGACCCCTGCTACCAGTGATACTACAAGCACGATGGGGATTATGCTTGTATAAAAAAGAGCTACTGGCCAGCGAATAGCATAACCCTTCAATCTTCCAAACGAAAGAGGTAACTCTACCTTTACACCCTGTAACCAGATTGCTACTGCGAATAGAGCCACTGTTGATATTATCGAAACTATCGGTAATAACGCACTATTCATTGCACCGGACATAAACGCTGAGATTATCTGTGGTATTGCACCGGGAAAGGATCCGAAAGGGTTCAACGTTGTATTTACAAGCTGAAGTGCTATACCTGCAAGTATGAAAAGACTTATACCAGAACCTATACCCCACTTGCTGACTACTTCGTCCATAAAGATAAGCACTATCCCTGCTAAAATTAACTGTACAAATAGTATTATAGGAAATGCTAAGCCTGGGCCGGCCGGCGCCAATGCACCGCTGAAAACGTACACTCCATTTTCAATCGCTACAAATGCTACCGCCGCAAGTTTTTGTATACCCTGAAACATGATTCTGCCTTCCTTTGTTGATGTATCTATATGAATGATGTCGGTACCCTGCAGCATCTGAATTATTATGCTTGCGCTCACGATCGGACCTATGCCTAAGGATATCAATGAGCCAAAGTGAGATGCTATAAGCACCTGAAGTATTTCGAAGTTTAGACTATATGACTTACTTACACCAAACAGTGGTACAAATGACATCACTACGAATAACAAAAGAATTGCAAATGTCCATCCAAACTTTGTTCGTAGACTCAACTTTTCTTCAGGAACTGGAACAGATGGCAGATTAGATATAAATGCCTGTAGCCGTGCATTCATACCACTTCTCCGCCAGCAGAGACTATTTCGTTTCTCGCTTTTTCCGATGCGCGCCCTCGCACTATGAGCTTAATTCTTTTTTGGCCAAAATGACCGCAAACCTTTGTATAACCCAATTTGGCGAGGTCAATTATTATTTTATCACCCTCTCTTTTCAAAGCATCTTTCTTCTCTAAAGACCCTAGAATATCCGTTATGTGATTCAGATTCAGTGGCACTTTTTTCAGATTAGAAAGTTCATATCTATGCTCCTGTGCCCTTATGGACATCATGTTCTGCTGACCGCGTTTTCCACCGCCCGCACGACCTCTGCCCCCTCTATTACCAGCATGCCTAGCTCTTTTCCCGTACCCTCTTCCGGCGGTTGTGCTACCCCTGAGATGTTTCCTTTTCATGCCATCCTCACTAAAAGTTTATTTATTTCAGTGCCCCTATAACCAAATACCCCTTTCAAAGAGAATGGAGTTTTTTTACCATTTCTTTCAAAACCACCGTAAGGCGGATGTAAATGGAATACCCGTCTTATGCCCATATCCGCGAGTTTTGCGGTACTGGACATTAATTTATCGGCTACTATTTCGTATTCCGAATTCTGTACTGTGTATTTCTTCCGTATACTTGTCATCGCCCTTTTGACGAGGAGTTTCTTTAGCATTTCCTTGTCTATTTCTCCATATGTAAGTATATTATCTGCTACTTTTAGCATCCCTATATTTGCGGGCGTATCATCGATTAATACACAAGAGTATAGTTTGTTTAAACCTAGATTCTTAATCACTGTCTGCACGCCACCGCTCTTTTTAAGAGAGGATCTTATTTTTATCACACATAGTTTTCCCATAAAAATCAACCTGTGAGCCCAAGAGATTTAGTTTCATTGCTTAATAATCTATAAGCACTGAGTTTTTTCAATGCCTCGAATGATGCGTAGCCAAGATTTATACGTGTGCTTGTCTGGCCCTCAACTCTTGACCACACATCTTTTATGCCAGCTAGCTTAAGTAACGTTTTTATATCATCAGCTACGCAGAACCCGATCCCTTTTGGAGCTGGGACGAGCGTTACTATAACTGAACCGCTCTTTCCACTTACTTTAAATGGAATGGAGTGCGGAGTACTACATGCACACTCCCAGCTACCACACCCACGTTTTATCTTTATTAGGTTTAATTTCGCTTTTTTAGCAGCCTTTTCTTTCGCTACTACGGACTCCAATGCGCTTCCTTTTCCTACACCTATATGGCCATTACCATCCCCTACGACCGCCATGGCAGAGAAATGTTGACGTTTTGCTTTTGCAGTTACTTTCTGCGTGTTTCTTATGATTCTTCTTTTTCCACCACCAAGTTTTCCTTTTGATTGTCCTATAAAGAGAAACTCCGTTTGTAAAGAAGGTAAAAGATAATCTATTATTTGTGGTTCTAGCACCTTTAGGTTGTTGCTTATTATCTCATCTATATCACTTATTTCGCCGGAGGCAACTCTTTTCCCCAGCTCGGTTCTAAATGTATAAGCCACCGATTTATTTTCGGACGTACTCCTTTTTACTGACGTGTCAATCTCAGATTTTATTTCTTCGATGGCCTTGTTCTCAATAGTCTTAGTTGCTACACCGTCTTCATTCTTTTCCATGCTGTTTTATGTTATCAACCACCTTATTTATTTCTTCGCGTATCCCTTTTATCTTATCACCAACAGAATGGAATTGGTTTCCTTTTTTAGTTTCGTAATGCTTTGCTATATGTATTCCATACATTATATCGGATGATATTGGCAATTCACCCGCATGTACCTTCAAACCACCATCTAACGCGCCCTTGACAAAATAGTATACAAAACTATCCTTTTTCAACGTCCTTTCTCCTTTATCCAAAATGGCCTCTTTCTGGCTAGTTTTTGTACCTAAAAGAAAACCTGTAAGGTATGCCGCAGGGATATTCTTGCTGCTAAAATTCCAACCATATTTTTTTAGGTCGGTTCCATATGCACTAGATAGGGTTTTGTCACCGTTTTCTGAGTATTCTATTAATTGACTGATAATTCTACTATTTGTCTTACGGACAACCAACCGCGGAAGTCTAGATTTAAGCAGCGCGAGTCTTTTTTTATAATTTGTCTTTGTCTTATTGCTTTTCATATTGTACCTTCTTCATCTCCAAGATTATATTTCTCATATGAGATACGCTGTGAAACGCGTTGCCCTTTATTTTTTTGTAAACTATTCTGAAAAGCTTTTTATCTAGTTTACCTGCTTTTCTCTGCTTGAAAAGCTCGTTTCTAAGTGCGCGAACTTTGTCTTTCCACTCAAACTTAGATCTAGCAGCGTGTTTTCCTTTTCTGCTACCCGGACCTTTTTTATGTCCTTTTTTAGTTTTTTTGTGCACCGCCCTTGCTCTTGAGCGAGACTGTCCATTTGTTTTTCTTTCTATTATAACGCCTTTTGAAATAAGATTTTTCACATCCTCTCTAGTTATTGCTTCTTTAATTTCTTTGTATTTTGTAGGATCCATCCACACTTTATTCTCCCCAGTACTCAGTAAATCGCTGGCTAGGCGCCGCTGCGTCTTAAGTACGCCTTTCATTGTTATTCACCACCTGTAAATTTTTAGATGCGCATGCCTCGAGCAACCGCTTCCGCTTTAATACGCCTACCGTTCTCCCGATTATGATTATGTTTCCTTCACTTGCTTTATCTATATCCGATATAGCATGAACAAGAAGAGGGATTTTTCCATTTATCATTCCACGTGTCTTCAAATCGGATTTAAAGCCCTTCGAAGGTAACGGCTTGTGCCCCTTTTTACCTACTTTTGTCTTATTCTTTCTACCGCGCGGTTTTCTCCAAGACAAACCAACCCGCTTTAATTTTTTCGCATCGTGTTTTATAAATTCCATGTTCAAGGCTTTTTAGTTATAAATATGCCGTCTTTAAATACACGTCTATCTTTATTTTTTATCTGTATCTTACTTTCTATCGAGCCGGCGATCTGTCCTACGCTATACCTATCTATACCGGATATTTTTATTTTGGTACCGTTGACCTTAACCTCGACATCCTTCGGTAGGGGGATCTCTCTAGGTTTTCTCTCGCCGACGAAGTTCTCTACTATAAGCTTATTTCCATTTATTTTAACCGTTGCGGGAAAATGCATGTAAATCAGTTCTAGTTCCGCGGTATACTTCTCATTTACGCCTTTTATCATATTTTTAACGCCTGCAGCTAGTGTGCCTGCTATTGCTTTTTGATAAGCTACATTTTTATCAGTTTCTATGTATAAGATGTTCCCTTCATGTTTTAAGTGAAGAAATGGATATCTGATCTCCGTTTTTAACTCTCCGAGTTTTCCCTTAACTGTGATTGTGGTACCAGAAGCAGTTACATCGGCAGCCGATACATCAACCTTGAATTTAGTAGACATATGCGATTAATGTGCCCCCGACCCTTAATTGTTTTGCTTCATTATTTGTCATAAGCCCCTTATTTGTTGATAATATGATTAAGCCGAAGCCTAGAGAAGGCAAATACCTTTTTTCATATTTGGTTACTTCCTCCGCTTTTATAGGTAGTCGCGGCCTTATAGCTTTGCACTCATTAAGGTCATCGCTCAGTTCTATTTTTACAAATCCGCCTCTCGAATCATTTATTATCTCGTACTTTTTTATGTAATCATTATTCTTTACGATATCAAGTATCTTTATAAGAAAACGGGAGACTGGACTAACCACACAGGTTTTTTTACCGTTCTTTCTAGCAACATTAATTATATTAAAAACATTTGATAAACTATCCGACATAACAATCAAGCCTCCTTTCCGTATTTTCTAAAGCCTATGTCTTTAGCGACTTCTCTAAAACATTGTCTGCAGTAGTTAAGTCCATGTATTCCAATATGCGCCTCTGGTCGATTACAACGTATGCATTTTCTAGATCTGGCATCGTGCGGCTGTATTTTATGACTACTAAATTTTATAAATCGATTATATTTTACCGGTTTACCTTTCAGTGTTTTTGCAATTCTTTCAAAAGCGGTTTCCATTTTAAGCGTTTACTGTAACCTTATATTTGTTTTTTATAAATTCTACGGCCTCATCTTTCTTTATCAAATGCGACCTCCCTATCTCGGCAGGTATACGCTTTCTCGATATCGAATAGCCTCTTCTTTGAAGAGTTATTGCGACTGAAATGCCTATTATACCAACAGTATAGTCATACTTCGCTCCGGGGATATGTACATATTCAGAAATGCCAAAAGCCAAGTTTCCGTGCTCATCAAAATTTGATTTGGATAATTTGTTTTCTACGGATGCAAAAAGTCTTTTCAGTAGGTCTTCTGCTTTTTGTCCCCTTAATGTAACCTTTACACCGATCTCAAGACCTGGTCTGATATTCCATTCCGGTATGCGTTTTTTTGTAGTGGTCTTTGCGGGTTTTGCACCTGAAATTTGCTGCAACAATCCGCTTACCTTCTCCAGTTTATCTCCAGGCTCCCCTACACCTACATTTAAGGTGATCTTTTCAATTCTTATTTCTCGCATTGGGTTTTCCATAGTTATAATACAAAGCACGACCTCGCAGATACTATAAATGAACTGCCTTCTTTCTCTAGCTCAACGTTATCACCATCTATTTTTATTATCTTTCCTATGCGGCCGGCGTTTTTCCCACGGAATACAATCGCTTGTCTGCCCTGTTCAAATGGGATAGTTTTTTCTATCGTGTTATTTTTTAAGTTTAGAGTTACGGTATCGCCGATTTGAATATCATTTCGATCGGAGATTATATTGCGGCCATCATTCATTCTTAATACGGTTTTTCCACCTTTAAATTTTCCTTGTGACATTATTTTCAGTTGCTTAACTTTGTGATCGGAGTCATCATTAGCAACTACGAGTTTGCCTTTGTCGTTTATTTCCACTTTAAACTTTTCTCCGTTTATATCTATTAGGTCTCCGAAACCAACATTATATTTATCTTCTCGTACTATCTTTTCATCCACCATGACGTGGCCTTCACTTATTAGATAACTTGCTTCCTTAGAGTTATTCGCCACTTTCATTACATCTCTTAGTACCCCCAGAAGAGCTATTCCCTCTGAGTTTTTGTGCTTACCTGGAAAAGGTCTAATATAATATTTGTATTTTTTCCTTGGGATAACTACTGCCCTAGTTACTACGCTTCTTTTGAAGTGTTTTGATTCACCGTGTCGCGCCATATTCCTTAAGTTTCTTAACCCTCCAATTATCAATCAAATTTAGTTCTTTTATCATTAAAGCTGACGGCCTTAGCTTAAAAGGTACCTTATTACCTTTCTTTGTGGTAGTTTTTATAGTGTCTACGCTGACTTTTGAATATTTTGTATAAACTTTATCGATCTTTCCTTCGGTTCCTTTAAATTTACCACGCATTACGACAATGGAATCCCCTTTTCTTATCGGTATGTTTCTTGTATTATAAGCGGCTCTAAGCTCTTTTGAGAGATGTGCTGAGAGAAGACGTCTTTTGACGTGCAACGGAGCGAGAAATCTATATTTTCTCTGTTTTCTAGGACTCTTGCTTGATACGGCTTTCATATTATTTTTGACGCTATTTTTGTTATGTGCGGGAAGCGGATAGATATCTCCCTTGGGATGGGCCCTCTTAATATTGTACCTTGCGGTTCATACTTCTCTATATCCTTTACTATGGCACACGCATTGTCTTCAAATGCTACTCTTAGGCCGTCATGACGCCTAAATGGTTTTCGTTGCCTTACTATCACGGCAGAAAACTTTTTATGCACTGTATCCGGTGATCCGCGTTTAACGACTACAAACACCGTATCTCCGACACCGCATCGTGGCTGCCGATCTTTTACACCATGATAACTTTTGATATTTACAACCTTTGCAATCTTTGCACCGGAATTATCCGCAACATTTATCCAACTCCCGACATTTATAGACTTAGCAATCTCGGCCCTCATCGGCTTAAGTCCTGCGCCTTTTCTTCCCGTTCCCATTTTATAATTTCCTCACTATAACGAAATGCTTCCACCTACTTAATGGCCTAGTTTCATATATCACCACTCGGTCATTCAACTTTGCATTTATACATTCTGGGTTATAAGCTAATACTTTTGTACGCTCTTTCATAAATCTGTCATATTTTTTCAAACGCCTGTATCTAGTCCAGGCAACAGCTGCAGTCTTGTGCATTTTTGCAGACGTGACAATGCCTTCAAATCGCCTCCCGTGTACTTTAAGCAACCCGTGGTATGGGCAGTTCGTATCGTTACATTGCGCTTCTGGCTTTACTAAATCGTTATACTGCATACTCCCATGGCCTCATTACGATATCGCTACCTCGTATTTTAATTGTTTTTCCATCTGTATAGACAACAAATCTGTTTTTATCCTTTATAATCCTTTTAATTTTGCCATTTTCATCTATAAGCAGGGTATTCTTAGTCTCATCTATAACAAGACCTTTTGTATCCCTCTCCTTTGTATATACAGTTTTCCCGATTAACATTAGGTATTTAAGAAAATTGGTGTTTAAAAATGTTTATTACGTTGCCAGCGTAAACTAACCTGTAGATATTTAGCCTATAATTACTGATCCTAAAGACTTACATTAGTTTTATACAAGTCCTTTAAACAAGTCCTAGCTTAGTTGCTAAATCCATTGCGCTGTTTTCCACCTTAAGCTTTACAATAGCAATTTTTTGCCCATCCATTTTATTGACTATATTTATCTTGGCCACCTTCACACTGAAGAGTGTTTCTATTTCTTTTTTAATTTCTATTTTGTTTGAACCCTTTGATACAACAAAAGATAATTTGTTCTGCTCTTGCATAAGTCGAGTTGCTTTTTCACTGCTCTGTATACTTATTATATTTTTTATATTTTCTTCCATATTTTCACTTTAATGATTCTACTGCACTTTTAGTCCATATAATCAGGCGGCCTGGCATACCTGCATGCGTTACGTCAGATATAGTTAAGGCATTCGGTTTTTTAACGGTAAAATTAATATTCGAAAGGGCTCTTTCTACCATCGTGGTATCTGTCGTCACTAACACCGGCCCTAGTTTTTTCTTATATCTCCTGCCTCTCATCTTTCCTCTCCCTGCCCTTATTCGCCTTTTCATTATCCTTGAAAGTTCTTCTGAAAGCCCAATTTTACCGATTGCCTCCACTGCTTCTTTTGTCTTTGATATTTTATTTATGCCGTCGTCTACTATAAGCGGTAACACCGATATGTCTTTTACATTGTGAAATTTAGAAACCGCATCTTTATTGACAGATGCTGCAATCCCCATCTTTATCGCCAACACTTTCTCTTTCTTGTTCAATTTCTTTGCAATTATGTGTTCCGGTTTTGGCGGGTGCGCTTCTCGCCCCCCGACGGTTTGCGGAGCGACTGCGCCGGCAAAGGAAAAGCTTGTACCTATGTGAGAAAGTGTTTTTCTAGGTGTTCTGTCGTGCTGATGACCGTAAGTAGTCTTATAAGCCCGTCTCCTTTTTGTCAACTCTGCCGCCTTTCTCTTACCTGCTAATGGATCCGTATACTTTAACTGAAATTTGCTTGATTCTTCTGCAAGATAGGCTCTCTTCAAGAAATCAGGATCGACTTTTTGGTTGAATACATTCGGAAGCTCCATCTCTGTGTAGCTTTTATTGTCTAAAGACAAAACTTTCGCCATATTATTTTACCAAATTTACTTTTACCGGTTCTGCATTCTTTGTGGGCCGTAGCGCCTTTCTGAGTATTATCAGTCTACCAGTGCTACCTGCTACTGATCCCTTTAATAGTAAAGCATTACTACTAACGTTTCCGTATCTTTTGTAGCCACTGTTGATGTTTACTTCTGCAGACTCTTTAATTACCTTTAAAACGAACTTGTTGAATTCTACTCTCGAATTAAATCCCAAACGCCCGTGTTGAGGAACCGTAAACTGGACTTTTGCCATTGATTCTGCCCCGAGGTTTCCGGCCTTTCTCCTGGATTTACTTGCATGAACTGGGTATATTTTTACACCATTTCTTTTCACAGAGCCACTAAATCCCTTTCCCTTAGTTACTGAACTAACATCGACAAATGTGCCATCTTTTATCACAGAAGATATATCTATCTCTTTTCCAAGCAGGTCCTTTGCTGCCGAATATTTCGATTCTAAATCACCGCCAATAACTAGTTCGAATAGTTCCGGTGTCTTCTTTAGCCCTATTAACCACGGTTGCGTCGAAACAAGGAGTTTTAGATTATCTGCGCCCTTCTTTAAACTCTCCAAATCTATATTTTTTTCCTTAAATTTTATTCTTCTGGATATGTTCTTGTTTAAACCTTCTGCCCAACTCTCTCCGATTGTCTTCTTATCCTTATAGAACCTCAATGCGCAAACGACGAGGGGCGGGCACTCGAGAACGGTCGCGGCCGTTAGGACCTCATTTTTGAAATCCGGAGAATTTTTGTCATTTTCTATATATACAGCACTTGTCATACCAACTTTATATCCGGCGAAACCGCTTAATTCTTTGGACGCTAAATTTGGATATCTATCAAAATTGTGATAAGCTTTATCGCTCCTTGTTATAGGGTAGTACTGTAAACTCCCCCTTCGTGGCGTGCTTTTCTTGGTTATTTGATGTCCCATACTTGAATCTATTTTCTGGAATAGTTTCGATTATATAACTTATAAGTAATTCATTTAAATACGTTATAGTTAAGCACTAGATTTAGAGATTAATGATATTAAGACCTGTTTCCGCTTTTTTACCTCTTGGAACGTCGTATACCATTATCGCCCTGCTCACGTTATAGTTCTTATTTACTGCCTTGAATGCAGAGGAGGTCCTGTTTGAATGGATAGGTATAACGCCCCTACTGAACGAGAGTAGGTTCGCAGTATTTGTATCGTTTGTTATCGCAAATATATCTGCGTCAATATGGTATCTTGAAAGCTTAAGGACATTTTTGCCATTTGATGTCTTCATTATTATGGATTTTATACGCGTATTACGAGCTAAGTCAACTACATCGTCTATTAATGCATCTTCCTCGACCTTAATTGGATACCTAGTCGGATTAAGCTTCTTATAATTGAAATCAATCAATTTTCTTAACGTTTGAACGGATTTTACTGGAAAAGACCCTATTGCAGTTTCCTCTGAAAGCATTATCGCGTCTGTTCCCTCCATTATCGCGGTAAATGTATCGTCTAGCTCTGCGCGCGTCGGTATCGGGTTTCTAATCATAGATTCCAATACTTGAGTCGCCGTTATTATTGGTTTGCACAGCTTGTTCGCTTCTTTTATCAGCTTACGCTGGATAAATGGAACTTTTACCATATCTATATTTAAACCTAAATCCCCGCGCGCTATCATTATTACATCAGATTCATTTGCGATTTCAGAAAAATCTTTTACAGCGCTATCGCGTTCCACTTTGGTTATTATTATACTATTTTTTCCTGTAAACCGTCTTGCTTTCTGTATGTCTTCTTTTCTTGATACAAAAGATAAAGCAAATACATTTATTCCATGTCTAAGGCCGAACCTGATTCCTGCTATGTCATTATTTGTGGGATATTTTTTCTCATAGATAAGATTTGCTGCATTTATACTTTGGTTGTTTAAGAGGGTGCCGTCGTCCAGTGCTTCTACTACAATCCCATTCTTTATCCTCTGCAGGGGTTCTATCTGTATCTTGCCATCTGACAAAGAGATCTTACCTTTTGAGGGTAAAGCTTTAAGTAATGATTTTGATACCGGTATATCTCCATTTGGACCTAAAATATAGCGTTCGCCTTCTTTTATCTCAAATTTTCCATTTGGCAGTATACCAGTTCTTATCTTCGGCCCGGGTAAATCTAGAAATGTTACTACGTTTATCCTGAGCTTCTTTTTTAATTTATTTATACGTTTTATTACTTTGGCAAAGTAATCCGGCGTCGCATGAGAAAAATTAAGTCTAAATACATTTACGCCGCTAAGCATCAGTTTTTTTAATACAGCTTCACTATCGGAAGCTGGGCCTATGGTAGCAATTATTTTTACCTTTTTGTTTTCCATCTTACTAATTTAAAAGAAATATAACAATATTAACGTTAGGATTAACTTAAAGTGCCTACTATAGTGAGCAGTATTATGTTATTCGGTGATGTTTCTCTTACTTTTATAAATATTGATTTCACTGTACTCCACCAACTATAACATATGGCATTACACCGTTTGGAGGATAAGCCCGGGTGCGGAGCCACTGGACGAATGTCGTTGAATTGTCCTGCCATATTTCTAAATATGCACTCGATAATCCGCCAGAAGATGTGGAACTGCCTAATAAATTGTAATTGACATAATCGGAAACCCCCGAAGACGTCAATCCCACTCCGTTCAGGTAAAAAGTACCTATGCTCCAGCTTGTCGATGTTGTGATCCAATTGCCTGCTATACCGTAACCAAAGACATCCCCGGAAGAATATGCTTCCCCTGCCCAATCAGTGGCACCACCAAGAGAGCTGCTGACAATCGCCAATAGGTTCGATTCATCTACTGTTGTTGCTGTCGTTACCTTTCCATAGATTTCGAATACAAAAGGAGAATTTACGGCGGTATTGTATCCTAAATATTGACTCCCTGCTGAACTGGCCAGTTTTACGCCATTACTCACAGTGGCAGTCAGGCTACTGCTTGTAGTCCATCCACTCGGCAGACTCGTTCCAGAAAAATTAGTATAGTAATTGAATATATTAACGCCGTTATCATATTTGCCGTATGTGGAGGAAAGCTGAGGAGCTTCACCGGTTATTTTATTATTGAAAACGTTAAAATCAGTTGGATAGAAGTCCATCAATATTTCAGTCGTAGAGTCTGCAGGAAGGCTTCCGAGTCTTAACCAATATCTTGTGCCGGTGCTGCCTGATCCAACGGCAGAGAATACCACGTCGATAGGTATCCCCGAATTGCCATTTCCGCTCAAATCGTTGGCATTTCCAGAAAGCGGCCACCAGGCTAAAAGAGAGGCGGTTGAAACGGGCTGACCCCCCATCCCTTCAGAATAAAGCGCAGAGATCTGAGAGGAAGCCAATGCTGAGGAATACATCTGTAAGTTTGCCATGCTACCGTTAAAAATGAAATCTAAACACAATAAAATACAGCCGGCTCCAGGTAGGAATGCTCCAATAATAAATTTTGAACTCGGCACGTATACTATCGATTGACTCGTTGGTACCGTTTTCGTAGCTTCCGGCTCTCCATTTATATAAAGCATAAATTTACCCGTAGCAGCCGAATAAGTCGCAACATAATTAAACCACTGATTTACGGTTATTCCAAGAGTCGAGATGTTAGTGCTGATATTGACTCGACCTGAAGAGGAAAGATTTGCAAAGAAGTATAATTCGCCATTTTTTATATATGCCATTATGCCGCTAGTTCTATTGGCCCACTCATTAGAAAATAAAGCCAATGGGAGGACACCCCCAACGTCACTTAAATTCCTTAAATTTGCCCAGCCACTCACTGTAAGCGCGCTAGTCGGCTTAAGTAATGAGCTATTGCTTACGTTTATCCATGCGAATGGTGACTGAAGCGGCGTATTAAAACTTGCGAGGTTGGAAGATTCCAACCAAGACGGGATTACTGTACCGTTAGGATAAGAGAATTGCACATTCTGCAAATTAGTAGATTCGTACTTTGAAAACTCTGAGGAATTTATAGTGACCGTCTGTTGAAACGGAGAAGGAGTCGCTGAAGACTGAAAATTTATTATGCTGAGCCGTGCTTGCGCACTGCTCCCTATGCATTCTGTGTTAGCTACCCCATAAGAAGGCACTAACACCATTATTTTTAAGTTGGGATATGCGTGATTTATATTTACATGGCCGCTGAATTTTCCACTTACTGCGGTTTCATTTTGTGCAGCAATAAAAGTATTTGTTAAAGTATATACTTTTAATTCAAAATTTACGTTATTTACTAACGTATTTGACTGGGATAAAAAAGATATATTATATAATAATGCAGATCCGTTTAACACATAAGTCGTATTTATTGTTGCTATTAAGAGATTGAAACTTATTTGTACCTCCTGCTCGCCGTTTATATTGGTTAAAAGCGCCCTCCCTGAATATTGTCCTGGGTTAAGCGGGATTTCACCATACACCGGCAAATTTACAGTAGCGGCGGCCTGATATCCGGATGAAGACAATGTTATATAATTGGCACAGAAATAAGAAGCCAATTGATCAAAACCCGAGGACACAAACGAAAAACCGTAGGCAGAACCTAACTGCGCCGATGCCAATGAATCAACCGCGTTACTTATTGTATTGACTGCTAAGACCACGCCCTGACCACTCTCGGCTGAGTTATAACCAGACGCATAATAAAAAGTCATTATAAGAAAACCAGTAAGTATCGTTAATGCTAGTCCGATTATTATTAAATATTCTAAAGCCACTTGGCCCCTCGATATTCTATAATGTCTTTTCATGCAAATTATTTTTGATGGCCACCTAAGCCCTTATTTATTAGGTTATAGACCTTATCTGATACATCATCTATTTTACTGTCCCCATCTATCTTTTTTAAGTGAAATTCTTTAGCTATATTAAGATACGCCTGCCTAACCCGATTTAATTTCTCTCTATCTTCAAACAGTTGCAGGCCATCCTCAGCATCAGAGACTCTTACCATAGAGACGTTTGGTTTAACATCTAATAGTATGCCTATGTCTGGTAATCTAAAATTTAGATTTATGTATCTTAGCCATTTGTAATTCACATTTGAAGCATAGCCATATGAGAGAGTAGAAAAGAGATATCTATCGCAGATTACAAATTTACCCCTTGCAAGCGCAGGTTCTATTTCTTTTTCTAGATGATGTGCACGATCAGCACAGAACAGTAGCTGTAATGTACGCGGCGAGATTTTAAATTCGCCCCTAAGAGCAGCTTTGGAAATGCCGCCTATTAAACCGTTAGTCGGCTCTTTTGTCAATAAGACAGAAAATCCGGCATTTTTAAGACGATGGGCCAATAGAGTTGCCTGTGTCGCAATCCCTGCACCGTCCAGTCCTTCCAAAACTATAAATTTTCCTTTCATATCCCGAGCTTATTAGCAGCATCTATAAGTTCTTTAGAAACTTCTTCTTGGCTCTTTGAGCCGTCTATTTTGACCCAATTATCTGCAAACGCACGTTCACTGAAAAGTCGTTCATAAAATACCTTTACGCTCTGCAACAATGATTTATTCGCCTCAAACCTATCGACACCGGTTAAGCTTTTTTGTTTCTGTTTTCTCTGGAGCGATAGTTCGATTGGAATATCTATGTAGAAAACGCCGAAAGATCTGTTCAAAGACAATAATTCTACGAAGTTTTTAGAACGTTCATAATCTAATCCATTTGAGCACTGATAGGCTATCGTCGAAAAGAAATATCGATCTAAAATTACTATTTCGCCGTCAGCGATCGCATTAGAGATTTTGATCTTATCCTTTACCATATCAGTAAGATACAAAAGAAACTGCTCCTCTACACTTAGATTAATTTTTGAGTGCAAAAAATCGTCTATTATCTTTCCGTAAATATATGATCTATCTGGGTATATTAGTGTACGTACCTTTCTTCCTGTTTTTTTTAGATATTCTGTTAATGCTTTTGTAAGCGTAGATTTACCTGCGCCGTCTATGCCCTCAAGAACTATCAGTTTCCCTGACATAAGATAAGATACTCAATCACGTTTTAATACCTTTTTTGTATATTTGTACCTTTTCCCCAAGAAAGTCCAACATCATGAATTCTTTATTTTTTAGGTTTATTATCGGTACTTTAGCTACTTCCGGGTTTATACCGTATTTCTTCTGGTACAAAGTCTGGTACTGCCAACACGATGCATTCACTAGTATAGTTTCTTTATACTTCGATATCAGCGCTTTGTGTATATGGCCGGCAGCGTATATGTCCGGAGTCTCGTCTATCACTAAATAATCTTGAGTCAATGGCACTATCTGCGCAGAACCGTGCGTCGGCGCCAAGTGTCGTGACTTCAACTGTAGCCTCATTATCGAAGCCACGTCCTCAACCGTCATCTTATTGTATCTATCGATATTGTTTACATAGTAAGTTATACTGAAACCGTGATATCCCAATAGATTTGTTTTATGGCCACCCACAACTAAGTTTACTTGATACGGGTTCGAAAGAAACACTGCATTTTCTAATTTATATAACTCCTCGCCAAAAATCGGGTCTAGTCCTGGTTGCGGCTCTGCGATGTGCGTTGCATCATGATTGCCCTGAGATATGAGTATCTTTATATTTTTCGGCACGTTCTTAAGTAATTTATAAAGTTCGCTATACTGTGATTTTAGATCAGTTAAAGAAAGCTCTTTTTCTTGGTCCGGATATACACCTATCCCATCGACTAAGTCTCCTATTATTACTATAAATTTAACTGCGCCCGCTATCTCGGAGTATTCATTTGTTTTTCCACTTATCCACGTTATAAACTTTTCAAAGGCCTCGCGTGCAAATAATTTAGAACCAATGTGTATATCAGATAGAAAAAGAACGAACGCATCTTCTATAGCGACCGGTTCGTTTTCTTTTACCTGTATATCGGGAAAGATTATCGATTTAGCGAATATAGCATCTTTAGATTTTTTGCCGGTGATTATCACGACCTGATCCGGAAGTAAATCCGGTTCGGCTGTCGGAGAGATCACCTTGTATGATGAGGTAGTGTCTTCCACTTCTATTATTGTAAATTTTTTGATTGGGCTTATTGATATATCAGAGATCATGGCGATGAATTTAACATCTGAACCTATCGGCATTTCCTTTACTTGCGAAATCGACATTATGCCACTAATCCCCTTGTTCAAGAGAAGATTCTTTAAACGATTAAATCGGTCATTGAAGTATATCACCCAATCCGCAGGCTTAGATGCGGACGTGCCCCCCTTATAGTTTTTCGTTATTTCGATATAAGTGTCCTGAGAGACTACGGTTTCTTTATATATATCGTGTAATGTTTTTTGATCTAAGAAGGTTATGTTTGCCGATTTTAACTGCACTATTAGCCAATCGACGTCATTTATTTCAGCACTTTTTACATTCTCGTCAATAAGAATTCCACTTGAGAATAATTTTTCTAATTGAGTTTCGTTCATAGCTAAGAGTGTAGCTGAGAATTTATAATTCTAACTCATTTTGATTTTAGACAGATAATCGATTTATCCACAGTTTATAGCTATGCGGTACTAAACAAATGCCGATTCCTGAAATCCAAGCGAAATCAGTATTTTTTTGATTTTGTCTGTATGGTCGCCCTGTAGCTCTATCACGCCATCTTTAAACGTACCGCCACACGCTAGACGATTCTTAAGCTGCTTTGTTATGTTTTTTATATCGGTACTCTTCTGGTCAAAACCGCTTATTATAGTTACTACCTTTCTGAATGAAACACGCTTTGTAAATACTTTTATCTTTTGACTTTCCTGAGAAATCGTGCCGCAAATACAAAGGTCTTTCGGCAATCCGCAAACTGAACAAACTTCTGTCATCTCTTCTCTTTTTTTCAATCACCTAATTAAATAAACTATACAGTTTATAGGTGTAAAATAGTATAAATAGCTATCTAATAAGAAAACTTCGCCTATCGGCTCTTAAAAAACTAAAGCTTACAAAAAATATATTCCTTTCGCATAAATCTGTCTTAGGAGGAATTTAGCAAATGTATAAAGTTTAATAAGAGCACATCAGGAATCGAAGGGGCACTTGTCGTCAGTCGTTAATCCAGGTCAGTTTATTTTTATGTTTACCACTAACTAGTTCAGATAGTAATACTTTAATTTGATAACTGCCTTATAATCCAAGTATGGTTTACGAAAAACTGTTTAATCCAGTCAGCATAGCTGTAATCGGCGCATCAAGGGATCCGAGCAAGATAGGAAGCATAATACTAAAAAACTTAAGAATAACTTACCGTGGAAAGATATTTCCTATAAACAAAAACGCTGATGAATTGCAAGGTGTAAAGGCATACAAAAGTGTATCAATGATAAAAGAACCACTAGATCTCGCCGTTATCGCTGTCCCTGCAAACGAAGTACTAAACGTTCTCAAGGAATGTGAAAAGAAAAGAGTTGCATTCGCGAATATAATAAGTGCCGGATTTAAAGAATCTGACGCTGCCGGTATTAAGTTGGAGGCTGCTATAAAGACTTTCTTAAAATCAGCAAAGATAAAAGTAATCGGCCCAAACTCAATAGGCGTAATAAACACTAATCCCTCATATAATACCTCATTTATAGACCCAAATTTAAAACCGTTTGAAGGTAAGACTGCCTTGGTATCCCAAAGCGGTTCCATTTTAAGTGTTATTGTTGACGATGCGACGCTCGGCAAAATCGGTTTCAGTAAGATTATCTGCACTGGAAACGAAGTAAATTTAAACTCATCGGAAGTACTTAAAGTGCTATCAGAAGATGCGAAAACCGGTACAATCGTACTTTACATGGAAACCCTAGAAAACGGGGAAGAGTTTATAGATAATGCGATAGAGGCCTCTAAAAGAAAACCAGTGATAATCTTGAGGGGGGGGAAATCGAAGATTAGTCTTGCGACCACAGAATCTATTATAAGCTCGCTTATAGACGAGAATCTCGGTTATAGGCTTGCATTCAAGCGTGCGGGAGTAATACCGGTAAAGGGCATTGAAGAAATCCTTAGCTTGATGCGGGATGCTTCCGATATTAGAATAAAAAATGATGAGATATTTGTTATCACGAATGCGGAGAGCGCCGGCTCATTAATGATCGATGCATTGAATGCCGTTGGAATTAAAGCGGCAAAATTAAACAACAATATAGCAAATGAATTAGAAAAAGCACTGCCAAAAGAATGTAAGATACAAAATCCACTAGACCTACTTGGAGATGCAACTCCAGAACGTTATAAAGAAGCCTTAGAGATTGTGTCAAAATTAAATAAGCCAATCGTAGTTATCGTATCTCCACAGAAGACGTTTATGCCGATAGAAACTGCAAAAGAAATATCAGAAATAAGATTACAGAACCATGATTTACCGATATTTCCGCTATTCCTTGGAGGGTTGAGAGTAGAGAAAGCAAAGCGTTTCTTGAGAGAACATGGTCTCCCCGATTATAGTTATCCTCATGAAGCCGCGCATATAATTAAAAAATTATACGAGTATAGTACGTTTATGCCCCCGACTTTTAACGCGTATACAAAGACTAAAATAAAAGTGAATAACCTAAAATTGAAGGAGAATGAATTCGGGCTAGCCGCAAAGGAGATTATTGACAGACTCGGAATAAGAACTGTACATGGCGTAGCGTTTAGGACAGAATCCGAACTCCAAAAAGCCATAAAAATTATAGGTTATCCGTGTGTACTGAAACTCGCATTGCGCAATACCGCACATAGAGGACGGCTAGGTGGAGTAATAACTGGAATAAAGACATATGAGGATTTAAAGAAGGCGATGAACAGTATTAACACGAAGGCTGCAAACGAACATCTGAAGGTTTCTTGTTATGAACTTTATATGGACGCGGAAAAAGAGAAAAAATCAAAGCTAGAACTGTTAATCGGTGCGCATCGTGATGCGAGATTCGGTGCAATTATGGCAGTCGGACTACGCGCAGGACGTACGGATGCGCTTTACGATACGACGTTTTTACTTGGGCCAATATCTGATAAAGACATAGCGGATTTCAAAACGTCTAAAATAGGTAGGCTAATCTACAAAATAGCAAAAGCAAGAACTTTTGAGGAGATAATTGACTACTTGTTGCGGATATCTAAATTCATGGATTTAAATAAAGAAATAAAGGACATCGAGATAAACCCGGTTTTTATATCTGAAGATGGCGCAGTTGCGGCAGATTTTAAATTATTCAAATAAGAGTCAGTTTTTTACCTTTTCAAAAAGATTCTTACCACGCTTTACTTTTCCATTAAATTCTCCGAATTTACAGTCATCAATCTTGCCCAACTTTAATCCCAATTGCTGACTTAAGTTTTCCGCTGTCTCTGGCATGAATGAATAAATTAAAATTGATATAATTCTTAATGCTTCAAGAGCATCGTTCAGTACAATCAAAAGTTTTTCCCCATTAAGTTTCCATGGTTCATTATCATTAATGTACTTATTCGTTCTGCGCACAAAAGACCATATATCTTCAAGTGCGCCGGATAGGTTATATGAATCAAACTTTGACACTATCTGGGTCATATCTAAGTTATCAGAGAACCCTTCATTATATTTTAACTTACCATCGAATTTTTCAGCCAGCGTTAAAGTTCTTGCGACGAGGTTGCTTAGGTCTGACATTAACTCTCCGTTTATTCTAGACACTAACGCATTTTCTGAGAAATCTCCATCCTCCCAGACTGGTTTTTCCTTTATCAAAAAGTAACGTAATGCGTCCGCGCCATATTTCTTGGCCATTTCAATAGGGTCGATTACATTTCCTAGTGACTTGCTCATCTTCGTTCCATTAACAGTCCACCAGCCATGTGCTAAGATTAGCTTAGGCATATCTATTCCTGCAGACATCAGCATTGCTGGCCAGACAACCGCATGAAACCAGATGATATCCTTCCCAACGACATGGACGTCGACTGGCCAGAACTTATTAAATGATTCGTCATTTGGCCACCCAAGAGCACTTATGTAGTTTAATAGCGCATCGAACCACACATAAATCGTATGTTCTGGATCAAACTTAAATGGGATGCCCCATTTTACTCCTTTTCTAGTTATATCTAAATCCTTTAAATTGTCTTTTAGCCTGCCGCGTATCTCCTTTAGTTTTGATTCTGGATAAATAAAATAGGGGTTATCTGAATACAGCTGTAAAAGATCTTCTTTATATCTGCTAAGTGCAAAGAAATATGCTTCTTCTTTAACTCTCTGCACTTCTCTACCACAACTTGGACAATTTCCATCTTTCAAATCCGTATCTGTGATAAATGTTTCGTCCGGAACGCAGTACCATCCTTCATAAGTTCCTTTGTAGATATCACCATTGTCCCATAGTTTGTCGAGGAATTCATTTACGGTTATTATGTGCCGTTCGTCTGTAGTTCTTATAAATTTATCATAAGAGATATTTAATGGCTTCCAAGTATTCATGAATTCCGAGGATATCTCATCAACAAATGTCTGTGGTGTTTTGCCTGCTGCTGCTGCCGCGCGTTCAATCTTGGTGCCATGTTCATCTGTACCGGTAAGAAAAAAAACCTCTTTCCCTTCCAGTCGCTTCCATCTTGCGATTATATCCGCGACTATGGTGGTATAAGCAGTACCAATATGCGGCTTTGCATTTACATAGTAAATCGGTGTTGTGACGTAAAAAGTTTCCATTTCTGTTTCAGCACGATTGTTATCTTTTAGCGGGGGCGGGATTTGAACCACGCGACCTTTGGGTTATGAGCCCAACGAGCACTCCTGGCTGCTCCACCCCGCTTTACGAGAGATTAATGAATTATAGGATATTTAATACTTTGCCGACTGCTTTCTATTGATATATAAAATATAAATCCTTGGTTTGTTATATTTGAGGTATGGTGATAATTATCTCTCTGGGGGGGTCTTTCCTGACAAAGTACCATAGCAAGATAGCTGCTTTAGCTAGGCTAATCCATAACTCACGTGAAAAGTTTGTTATAGTCTGCGGTGGCGGGGAAATCAGTAGGGCGTATATAAAGTTTGCGGCCAGTACTGGATTGAAAACACTTGATCAACATATTGCTGGACTTAAAGCAACCCAATTGAACGCCGAGGTAATAGCTAAAGCACTGGGTGGTAGGTTCTATGATAAAGATCCTGCTAAAATAAAACCAAAAGCAAAGATTACCGTGCTTGGCGGGTTCAGGCCGGGATGGACTACCGACGTAAGTGCCGCATACGCAGCGGTGGCGTGTGGCTCTAAAACATTATTTAATCTGTCAAAAGAGAACGGAGTATATGACAAAGACCCGAACAAATTTAATGATGCGAAATTATTAAAGAGCATCTCATTTGAGAATTTTTTTAAGTTAACGGTAAATAGACGGAAGCCGGGGATGAATTTTATATTTGACCCACAAGCATGTACGCTATGCAGAGAACACGGGATAAAAGTGCTAGTTACAAGCAAGATAGATGATATTGTTACATACCTAGAAGGGAAGCCTATTTCTGGTACCCTAATCGAATAAATCTTAATGATAACCCTCTCTAAATGCAACGTGACGCGCCTCTAGCTCCATATAAGGAGAAAATGCAGTTTATACTGCGGATTAAAAGAAAGATACGCTTATATAGAATAATTTTCAAAGGTGTATAATGCAGCTCATAATTGCGGAAAAAAGTACCGCCGCAGAAACTATCGCTAAGAATCTCGCTGAGACAAAACTAAATAGCGAAGAACAAGGTCTTGTGAAGTTCTGGTTCACTAAAATAAATGGTGAAGATTCTGTAATAGTGCCGCTTAAGGGCCATATAAAAGAAGTGAGATATCCAGAGACTTTTAAAAAATGGGATGAAGCGACGTTAAACAAGATGATAACGGCTAAATTTGAATATGTTCCTACAGCAATAGACAACATAGACGTAATAAGGAGATTTTCCAAAGATGCCGACAAAGTAATAATTGCAACAGACTATGATACAGAGGGCGAATCAATAGGTTTTGAAGCCATATCTGTAGCAAAGAGCGCAAATAAGTCAGCAAAAATCTACAGGAGCGTCTTTTCGTCTCTTACTCCAAAGGAATTACATGAGGCATTTACATCGCTAAAAAAACCGAACAAAAACTTATCTGATAGCGCAGACGCAAGGCGAGAGATTGATCTCCTAATTGGCGCCGTATTAACAAGATTCATATCACTCGCCGCCGAACGGCTCGGTAATTATTTCTTATCTGTCGGAAGAGTCCAGACTCCCACGCTGACTCTAATCGTCGATAGAGACGCTGAGCGCCGACTATTTAAACCACAAAAATACTGGAGATTTATAGCGAGTGTAAGTTTAGGCAAAAAAGAATTCGTTGCAGAATCTATCGAAGGTAAAATATTTGATACTAAAGTCGCAGATGTGATTAGAAAAACCATTGACAGCAAGACTGCAGAGGTAAAAGACATAACTAAAAAAATTAGGGAAGTCGCACCGCCAAAACCATTTAATACTACTGACTTCCTGCGCAGCGCTGCGGCGATAGGTTTCAGCGTCCCTAACGCAATGAGAATTGTACAGGGGCTTTATATGAAAGGATATGTGTCATACCCACGTACGGATAGCGAAGTATACCCACCTACTCTCGATTTAAAAGAGATCTTAGATGAGCTTAGAAAATCCAGTGCTTACAATAAGTTTGTGGAAAATATTGAAAAGGATCCACTTCATCCTACTAAAGGAAAAGAAGCGAAGGATCACCCCCCAATACACCCAGTAATGCTGCCTAAAAAAGCACTACCTGCGCAAGAAGCAAAAATCTTTGACCTAATAGCCAGAAGATTTTTAGCCACGCTATCAAACCCTTCAAAAGAGGAGCTAGTAAATGTAAAACTCGACATTGGTGGGAAGGAATTCTCGGCACACGGTTCTACTGCGCTAATTCCCGGCTGGAGAAGCGTTTATACTTACTCAAAATATGAGGAAAACATACTGCCTCAGATGAAAAAAGGCGACATACTCAATATAAAATCAATTAATGAAGAAGAGAATGAGACTACGCCCCCCCCACATTATTCCCAGGGAGGAATGATGAAGTTAATGGAAGATTTTAGACTAGGCACTAAAGCAACAAGACCCGAGATACTAAAAAAATTGATGGAAAGACATTATATTTCCTCAAGCAAGACACTAATTCCAAGCGAGATGGCATTCGCAGTGATAGAAAACCTTAAAAAGATATCTAAGGACCTTACCAGTCCGAAGCTAACTGCAGCACTTGAAGACGAAATGAAAGAGATCGAATCTGGTAACAAAACCAAGGAAGAAGTAGTAAACGATTCTAGAAAAATGGTAAAAGATCTTCTCGCAAAACTCGTAAGCAAGAGGAAAGAAATAAAAGAGCTTATGCATAAGGCGCTACTGCGCCAATACATTTTCGGAAAATGTCCCAACAGCGGAGGCGACCTAAGGATGCTCGTTTCAAAAAGAACTCATAAGCGATTTGTCGGTTGTTCTGATTATCCTAACTGTCATTTCGGCATGCCGCTACCGCAATCTGGTTATTTATTTATTTCTCCGCAAGCTTGCCCGAAATGCGGAATACACATGATAGAATGGCATGGAAAAGAAAGTCGTAGGACTTATATATTTTGTGTTAATCCGGCATGTAAACCTAAAAAAGAAGAATTAAAAAATAAAGAAACAATAAAAAGCAGGATAAAAGAAAAACCGACGTCTAAATCTTAAATAATTGAACTTTTTAATAAACATTAAACGACCGTGACTGTCGGCATTACTCCGTTTGGAGGATAAGCACGAGTTCTGACCCAGTAAAATGGTCCGAGATTAATATTAGTACCATTCTGATCAAAAAAAGTGATGACTTGCGGTAATTTTGGCATATCTAAAGAAGAAGAAATTTTAGGCCCATAATTCTGTGACGCATATATTATCGACGGAGTAGTGGAAGGTATAAATATCTGCCAAAGAAACTTTCCGCCGGTCAATCCCGCTACTTTATTTTGAGATACAATGCTACCAGTTAATAGTCCATAAGTTCCGCAGAAAGTACCAACTACAGACGCGTTTGCATTTATATTTGCAGCCTCGGTTATGCCAAAACCAGCATAACAATAACTACTACCGGAAGCGCCTGCCGGTATAGTACCATAAGCTTCTATTACGCCTGAGCTGGGGATAAATGCAGTCGTTTGCGACTTAAGAAAAGGAATAGCATTACCTTGTGAACCTCGTTCAAAACTCATGCTGTTGTTGATAATCAACGTACCTCCTGATTTTGTTAGAGTTATCGTGTTGTCGCCCCACTTATAACTTAAATGTGTGCCGGCAAAATTATCATAGAAAGTAAAAACATTTGGTCCATCGTCATATTCACCATAAACTGGCGAGAGGAGGGGGTTTTCCCCGATATTATTGGTATTAAACAAATCTGTCGATGTTGAGGCGAAACCAATATAGATTGTGATTGAAGAGGAGGCGCCTATACCGTGTAGTAATTTAAGCCACCAAATCGCATTAGAAGCACTATAATTCTCAAGCCATGAGGGAATTATCGTGCCGTTACCGTAAAAGAACTCTACGTTTGAAAGCGCTGAATTGGCATAACTGCTGTAAAAGGAGGATGAAAGGTTTACCATCTGCTGAAATGGGCTAATGGTCGCTAAGGACTGAGAATTATTTATTGTCATATTAGTTAGAGCCGTTATCCCGATGGGAAAGCAAGATGGAGAAACCAAAGAGTATTGTGGCACAAATATATCGATAATTACTGGTATTGGCAATGCTTTCACATAAATTTCACCGTTCACTTTGCCGGAAACTGCGCTTCCGACAGTACTATTTATGCTGGTGCCATTTTGGTATAGGACACTAATATTAAAACCGGTATTTTTAGCTGGATAGTAACTGAGATTGTAAAAAGAAATATTATAAATGAGGTATTTGCCGGAAATGGCATAATTATATGTTATAAATGCCACCGGCCTGTCGACTCCTATCTGGACTAAATTACTACCGTTATAACGAGCATATAGAACGGAGTTACCTGCATTAAGCGGCAGTACGCCCTCTATCTCGGCATTCGCCTCTGTTATGGAGGAGTATCCATCGGAGGTTATTTTAAAAGAGGACCCGCAAAACAGCGAACTGCTTGCGCTGAGCACTGGAAAATTAACCGGAAATGATATCTTTGACCCGACCCCTTCCGATGAGATATAATTTGCTTCTTGAATTATCGAGTCTGCCGCCGTATATATCTGATTAGAATTGGAAGCGTTGGAATAACTTATATAGTATAAAGTAATGTACAACGTGAAAGCAACGATGATCACAAGAGCTATACCGATTACTAGTAGATATTCCGTTATAAATTGCGCTCTCTTTGAGACAACCATAAGACCTCTATGGCAGTTTAAGCTATTTATATTATCTTCTCCGAAGATTAATTTATGGAAAAAGAACTTACCCCTGTGCACATCCAGCTTAAAAAAGGAGACATTTCTGATAATGTGCTTATAGGTGGGGACCCCGAAAGAATAATAGAGATAGCTAAATTATTAGAGAACCCCAAGCTACTTTGGACGTATAGATACACAGTATACTCCGGTAGATATAAGAATAAATCTATAACTCTAGCTTCGCATGGTATTGGTGCGCCGTCGCTCGCTATAGCAGTTGAGGAGCTGCATGCTCTAGGTGGAAAAAATTTTGTAAGACTCGGGACTTGCGGCGGCATGAAAGAAACGGATTATGGGGACCTAGTTATACCTGACTCTGCATTTTCTTCCGGCGGCGGAACTATGGGGGAATATATTGGCATTAACGATTCTAAAAACGCATTCGAACCAGATGAAAAACTTACCATTAACCTTATTGAGAATACGAAGAGAAGCGGTGCAAAATATATAACCGGACCGGTCTTTTCTACTGATGCCTTCTTTGGGGGACACCAAGAAGTAATGGCTAGTAAAATGAAGATGGTCGCCATAGAAATGGAATGCGCAACTTTATTCATGCTTGGAAGGCTTCGAAAGTTCAGAACGGCATCTTTACTGCTCGTAGTAGATAAAATTATGGAACAAGCGAAATTTTTATCCATAGATGAGATGCATAGAAGAGCCAAAAACGCAGCGTCAATAGTCTTGGATACATTGACGGAGTATTAAATATACGCGTGCCAACTAAAAATTAGTGCAATGGAAATGGAAGAATATAGAATATTCAAGGACAGAAAAGCCGGAGGCGAGGCCCTTGCTGCTAAACTATCTGAGTATAAAGATTCTAAATGTTTAGTGCTGGCAATTCCGCGAGGCGGCGTAATAACTGCTTACGAAGTCGCAAATTACCTTGGAGCAGAATTAGATCTTGTCGTAACGCGTAAATTGGCCCTGCCATCAGACCCGGAAACTGCTATCGGAGCAGTGGATGCCGATGGTTCTGTCACAATAGACAAGGACGTCTTAGACCATAGTTACATATCGGCGGAAGAACTAAAGAACTTAAAAGATTCGGAAAAGAAAGAGATAAAGAGGCGTTTACAGATTTATCGTAGGGATACAAAATTTCCCAGTCTAAAAGATAAGACTGTGATCATAGTAGATGACGGCATCGCTACTGGCTATACGGCATTGTCTGCTATAGGTTATGTCAAAAAACGGCATCCGAAGAAACTTATACTAGCGATACCTATCGCACCGGAAAGTGTTGTAAACCGTTTGAGAAAGAAGGCAGATGTCACTGTTTTAGAGACTCCTTCTCCATTTCTAGCTATCGGCCGATTCTATCGCGACTTTCCGCCGGTTTCTGATGAAACTGTAATAGAAACAATGAGAAAAGCTAAAGCAAACGTAAAAATACGCTGATTATTCTGAGTTACTGTTAAACAAAGAAATAATATAAATATTTTATATTACTAAAGAATAGTTAAATAAACCTTATTTCTTAGAAAAAGCAAAGATTTATATACTAAGTACGGTCTCTCTTTATAAAGGTTACTATGAAAGTCATAACAAGCAAATCTTCTCAAAAATGTCCAAACTGTGGTACAAACTCAATCATTTATGACAAATCTACTGGTGAGTCCGTATGCCAACGTTGTGGATACGTATTAGAGAGTGACATGATCGATTATGGAAGAGAATGGCGCTCATTTGAAGATGAAAGAGATGAAGGAAAAGGGAGGATGGGTTCACCGCTCAGCTACGCCAAATATGACAAGGGAACCAGCACAGTTATAGGCAAAGCAAGTGAATCGATAAAGCTATCAAATTCAAACAGACGTACTTTTTATAAATTAAGAAAGTGGCAGCCTAGAATTTCGACCGCTTTTGAAAGAAACTTAAAATTTGCGCTTACGGAATTAAGGCATGCCAGTAATAGACTCCACGTTTCTAATGTCGTTCAAGAAGAAGCGGCCAAGATGTATCGTGAGGCAATAACGAGGCGGCTTGTCAGGGGTCGTTCTATGGAGAGCGTAATCGCAGGTGCACTCTACGCCGCTGCCAGAAAATACTCTAGGCCGATAACACTGGATGAAATTTCTGAAACCTTCAACGTAGAGAGAAAGGAAGTCGGAAAAGCATATCGTCTTTTATGCAGAGAACTCGGTATAAAGATATTACCTACGTCTCCAAATGATTATATCTATAAATTTGCTGCCGAATTAAAGGTATCCAACAAGACCGTAGCGGATTCGATAAAGTTGCTTAAAGAAGCTGAAGAAAAAGGATTGACAAGTGGTAAAGGCCCCATGGGCATAGCTGCAGCGGTTCTTTATGTTGCAACGCTGATAAATAAAGAGAAAAAAACACAGAGGGACGCAGCAAAGGCGGCTGGTATAACCGAGGTAACTATAAGAAATCGCTATAAAGAACTTTATATCACGCTAAATTTAAGAGAGAGATTCAAGATAGAAGAGTAAATTAGTAGCGCACAAATCTAGTTTTTGGTTATCCTCTAAGCCCATCATTGAATAGCAGGATAATGCTATCTCGAGATATTGGACTATTTTCAGTGCTATCTCGGAGAAATGGCACTAATTTTGTGGAATTTTTACTCTAAATATCTTAAACCTGGCCTAGTAGCGTTATACACTTTGTAATAGCCATTACCTATTGGCGTTACGTTTAGATTATCGGCCGTTTCTGCGACATCCGCTCCAAAACTATAAAATGATGGAAATTCAACAAACGAATTATTAGTAGAATTCAAATACGAAAGCTTTAGGCTTGCGTTCAAAGAATTAAAATAAGTCGCTTCACCATCCCCTTCTCCCCCAAATATTAGCTCGGTGTCATAGAGATCAACGGACCCATTGCCGATATTGTATGTCGAATAACCACTCGTCAAGAATGTTGCATTTTTAATCTCATTATCGGTAACAAGAAAGCTACCTAAATCCGCCCCATTGATTAGGTAAGAAATCGTTACACCAACCCCAAGTTGTATACTAAGACCGAGTTCTAACTTCAGGGAGAGCGGCAGCGTATACGGAATGTCATTACCCGGCAAAATACAAAAACTTTCTATTTTACCATTATATGTGTAAGTACTTGATTGCCAACTTCCACATGAAGTGAAGCTCCGCCATGAAACTACGGTGGGATTATAATATAAAACATCGCTATTAGTTTCAAAACCAACGACATTTTGGATTAGAAAAATCTCTTCAGAACTATTTAAATTAGTTATGACCAACATGGCGTTCAATTGCAGACTGGCTCCGTCAGAACTTATGCCTTCTGGGGGAGTTTGATTATAAGCGAAAATTTGATTTATGCTAGCGCTTCCTTGAATATAATTTGTTTCTACAGAATATGGCACAATTTTACCTGAATCGTTGTAAATGCCAAAGGCACCAATCCCGGTAGGCTGCGCCCGGCCTCCGGAAATTATTTGAGAAATATACGGTGCTATGTATTGGTTTTGAGGAAGGCCGGTTAGGATGGATAAGATCCCTTGTGGACCGATAGTAAAAAATAAATAAAGACCTACCGCTACAAAACCGATTAATACGCAAAGGAAAAATGTCCCGGCCTCTTTGGCCAGGGGATGTTTTTTCTTCTGGTTTTGGCCAAGAATTTCCCAAATCTCTTTCTCATAGTCTTCCATTATGTCGTGAACGCTATCTATACGAGTTATTCAAAGATAAATAAATTAGAATATAGAAGGATATAATCCTTTATTTAAAACGTATGAACTTCTTCGAGGCCCTAAATCCATACGACAAAAACATTCCACTTCTTAAAAGAGAGGAGCAGAATATCTAGTTTTACGGCATAAGCGCTAAAAGATACATCTTATACCAACTCGGAGAAAACGGCGAAATTATAATAGAGGATAAAGAAGATAAAGAGAACTATTCTCTGTACGGGTTGGGCCACCTTCTTAATCCGTTCGGAGACCCAGAGATAAGGTGGCAAAAAGAAATATGGATAGATATACTTAAACTACACTACGAAAAGATAACTCTAGATGAGTTTCTCTCTAAATATTCTAACTTTTATGCTATATCTGAGTTTACGGTATCTTCACCAAGCCTACTTAGAAGATTCGATAGATATAACGAGAAATTCGGCAAGAGCGGTATAATCCCGTTCGACTTCTTTCTAATCGGTTTTGGCAATAACAGAGACATAAAACCCCTCTCGCCATTTTCTAAAAAGTCACAAGAGGCACCACATAAAGATTTTGTAGACTACAGAACTGGTAATGTGATGAACGGCTCAGAACATTGGTGTTCTTTAAGTGATATTCTCTTAAAATACATAAACCATTTAGAATCTAAGCTTGATGGCGACATCTGTCTTTTATAAAGAAGACACGTTATAGCCGATAAAATAATTTACATCGGCAAGGAGGCGAGTAACCTGGAGAGGACAGGGATAGTCGATGATGTGAGATATGAGACCTATATGAGAGATGAAAACCTATTAGAAAAGATAACATCCATGAGCCTTGAAGAAGCGAAGAATCTCGGAATACCAAAAACGACTTACTACAGGCTGAGAAAAATGATAAGTGAAAGGAAGGAAGTCAGGTTAAGGGGAAAAATAAGGAATAAACTTTTATAATATTTTACTTATATTTACTTATATATTATAATGCATCTATTCAGGTTATGTTTAAAGACAAAAACAATATTACTGTAAAAATTAGCTTTATACTAGCTGCAACCTTCTCAATAGCTCTATTATCATTTTCTATAATTTTAGATATAATTACTTTTATAATTCTGACAAATAACACCCAATCCATGAACACTGTTCTTTTGTTAAGTGGCATAGCTGTTGGATTTACAATATTTATGTTGTTGGGTGTGGGGTTTTCGTATGTATCTATACATTTCAAACAATTACATAAAACTAAAAACCCGAAAGTTGGGATTATCATTGCCATAAGTACACCTTTTAGTTTAGCACATTTTTATTTTAATGGAATTTTTTGGTTAATTTGGTCCTTACTAAGGAGAAATATTTGCTTTAGAATATATTTTATTAATTCTAAATCAGAATTCGAGGAGGTGTTTATAAATAAAAATTTACGACAAATTTACATTTTTGGACATGGCGCTCAATACTATTTGGGTTTAAATAAGCAGAAGAAAATAGTCTACAGCTATAGGAATCTAAAAGGTAAACTAACCAGAAATAAACAATTTGTAGCGCAGTTACATTGTAATGTTAAAAAGGATATGGGAAAAAATGACTGTTCTCTTAAACAATTTGCAAATAAAAGTTATATAACAGAAAACTACCTCTATTCGCCTTGCATATGGTGGTACCTATTTAGGACTTTTCTAAAAAATGATTTTATCTATAATAATTAATGATTTCTAATTTAAAAATAGTCCCATTTCTCTGAGATAACATTATCCCCCATATAAAATAGCCCCGACCGGATTTGAACCAGTGTTTCAGGCTCCAAAGGCCTGCGTGCTTGACCACTACACTACGGGGCTATAAGAGGTTTATCGTAGCGTTTACTTTTAAACATTAATAATTTATATCGGTGAGTTATGGTATGTAAAAATATTACCAACATGAAGCTTAAATAGGATATTGTCGTAGAAATAAAATGATACTCGAAATAGTGGTATCCGCACTGCTTGCTTTTGTTTCGGTGCTTGTCGGCGGCCAGCTTATAATGCCTATCCTGCTCCAAAGCAACTTAGTAGCACAAGACATAAACAAGAAAAAGCGACCGATGTTGCCTACCAGTGGAGGTCTTGTCCTTGCTCTTGGCTTTTTCTTCGGGATACTCGCCTTGGTTTTTTCGGCGAATTACATAATCGGCTCCGACGTAAATGAAAATCTACTTTTATTGACCTTAATCAGCGTAGTCGCGATATCATTCGTGGGCTTTATGGATGACATTTCAAGCAATAGGATACGTACCTCAAAACAGAGTACGTTGAAGATGGCGCGCAACTACACTTTCTTCAACGGCGGGATAAAACAATGGCAGAAACCACTATTCACACTACTTGGTGCTATACCGCTGATGGTGATAAACTTTGGATCTCCGATTATAAGCATACCTTTGCTTGGGAGTATCACGATAAATCAGATAGTTTATGCGCTTGTAGTTATCCCGTTAGCGATGGTGTTCTCTTCAAATGCATTTAATATGTTAGAAGGACTAAATGGAATCTCAGTACAAATGGGCCTTGTCGCATTTGTTGCTCTAGCGCTTTTTGCTTACCATATCCAGTCATATACCGCATTCGCGGTATCCATTGTGTTCATCGGGGCGCTCCTAGCTTATATTTATTATGGCGCGTATCCAGCAAAAATATTGCCCGGAGATAGTCTTACTTATATCATAGGAGCCACGTTCGCAGCCACAGTTATAATAGGAAACATGCAGATTCTTGGTCTGCTATTGATACTTCCTTGGCTAGCAGAATTTATCCTTAAGGCCAGGGTAAGATTCCATGCAAATTCATGGGGGCTGATACAAAGTAATGGTAAATTAAAATCCCCGCACGGAAGGAAAATTTATTCCCTAACTCACCTTTTTTTGAGGACTGGTCGCTTCGGCGAATGGCAGATCGTGTCGCTTCTAACTGTTTTGGAAGTCATTGTAGCTAGCCTAAGTCTTCTGATTCTTTGGTGAACGACCAAAAAGCCTACTTTAAAGTGAATTTAAAAGTTTATATTGAGGTTGCTTTCATTATAATAACATGAAAAATGAGGTTGTCGCAGAAAGGGACCTTACCTTAGAAACGCTATTAAATGAAGTTGAAAGGAAAACCAGTCTTCTTAACAAAGTTGTGGATAATGGTACTTACCAACTTAACAATATTGCACTTGTCCTTAGTCCATTTTTAAGACGCACCTTCCTAGCAGAATACGACGTTGATAGTAAGACTATGTTAGAAAATCTCACATACGAATTTCCCGGCCCTTTTGCACACTATATGAAACTCGAAAAGCCGGACGATGCAGACGTTATCTCCCCTTCTATGTTGGTGAATTCTTCGCTAGAGATGATAAATATAAATGCAAGAGGGGCTTCTTTACATGATGCACTCGTCCTTAAGCGACCTGTTGGCGGATTGGATGTAAGAGTGAACGGGATACTAAAAAAAGACCCATCTATATTTACTTTCGCGAGAGAAAGTTCCCGATTTTCCATTAAAAAAATCGTGGAAAATAGTTATTTCCAAGCAGATGAGAAAATACTTGAAAGCACTTTCTTTGCCACAGACTCTTCTGGTTCTGAAGGTTATCTAATCATACGCGGTACCCTTAACGAAAAACATTTAAAACCGGCTGATTTCCTCACGCTCTCCTTCTCTGTTTCTAAGACAGATGATATAAAAAATAAGGTTAGTAAAGAACCGGCGCCCAGATTATATGAGATAAAAGAAAGCGGGCAAGTTAGACATCAAATAGAACAAACAACAGAAGAGTTTGATTACCTCGTAAATTCACTTACAAATCTTAAAGATAGAGTAATCAATGGTGAAAGACATAGCCACATAAACTCCCTAGAGGTATTTGTAAATGGAATGAAAACCAACCTAGTGGATCTCCTTAGCGATATCGGATTTGACCTTTATGACGGTGCCATAAGCTATTTAAAAAATGTGCGGCCTAAGATAATAAACGGAAACGTGCAGTATGCTGCCGCCGTTCCAAAGAAGGATGAACGCGGTATGATTACAATGCAACCTGCTAAAATCTCTTATACACTCAATGAATTTTTAGAGCGTGTAAAAAGATTATATAACAACGATAAAGACGCTGCCGAAAAGGATTTATTTGGAGATGTCGGGATTAAGCCGGTCGGCAAAGGCAACTTTGAAGGGATGTTTGGATAAACTATGGAAGATGCAAAAGACGCGAGTGCGGATTATAATTTAGAAAGCGTGCTATCTAAGATAAATAAAATATTTGAGAGCGTTAACGGGAATACGTTGGATATTGCGTTATTTAATACTGCGCTGGCGCCGTATCTACGCTGGTCCAAAGTACAATATTATGACATAAACAAGCGAGTTCTTGTCGAAAATCGTACCTATGAATTGTTCGGTCCTCAAAAAGCTATATTTATGAAACCAGAAAAACTTACTGAAAATGACGGAGATTTGCCCTCCATGATAAGAAATTATGAACTCGAGATGACTAGCATAAATGCCAAAGGCGCGGCACTAAGAGACTGCTTCGACAGTAAAAAGTCAATAGTAACGATTGACGTACAGTTAGATGCGCTATTAGAAGAGAAACCGTCAACGTCGATTAATTTAACTAGTTTGCATCAGGCTATTTATATAAAGAATATCGTAATGAACACACAAGGAATAAATGGACAACTTGGTTGGACAAGCATATTTTTTGCCACGGATGATAACATGCAAGAAGGTTACCTATTTGTACTTGGAAAAGCAGGTGAATCTCAAGTAGATATAAATGATTTTATTAAAGTTAATCTATCGACTTTGAAATCAGAGGATATAAGGAAAGTTACTAACGTGGAATGGCCTTCTAGAATTTACGAGCTGAAAGAAGGCGGTAAATTTAAACGGCAGCTAAAATATGGCACCGCGGAATTCAATGAAATTGGAAATGCGCTTGTCACTCTTGAAAAATCGTTCGCCGACATAAAAAATAAAAGATACAATGTCGCTTCCCTCGAGGTATTTTTAAACGGCGCAAAGGTAGAGTTAACTGATTTCGTAAATGATCTTATATATGAATTACAGGACTTCGGGATAAACTATCTAAAAAATTATAAGCCACGCGTCGTAAATGGACGCGTTGAATACACGATTGCTGCGCTTGCTCAAGTTAACCAAACAGGTGACCAAACCCTGCGACAAAAACGCATATCTTATGGTCTTGACGATTTCTTGGAGCTGACGAAGGTTTTATATGATGGTGATAAAGAAATGGTTAAAAAAGAGTTGCTTAAAATTGACGAAAAAAAGCGGGAAACTCTGCATGAAAAAGATTTATCTATGATGTATCAATAGCGGTTAAATAGTATAAAATAAATAAGATAGTTATGGAAGTTGTTCCAGTCGGCAATACCGTTGTCCAGTATGAAGGAATAATAGACGATAGTGGTTCTTATAATTTTATAAAGACCACCTTGCAGGGGCTTGGGTATAAAGTCGCTGAAAATTCATATGCACAGTTCGGTGGTGGTAATTATGCAATAGACTGGACCGCCAATAAATTGGTTGATGATTATATGGCCTACCGTCTTGCAATTAAATTGGATTACCGTGGTTTAAATGAAGGGACTGCCATGAAAGATGGAAAACAGATAAAAGTTAAGACGGGCGCCGTAAAGATAACGATAACCGCTGAGCTTCTCCTAGATTACCTAGATAAGTGGACAACTGGCATAACCAAATTAATAAGACCTATATATGATAAAATGAACCAAGAAGTGATAAAACAGAGAAAAACGGCTTTTGAAGAAGAATTACAGAACTTTAAAACCACATTACAGTCCCATTTTGGACAGTAAAATATGCCGATAGCAAAAAGCATAGCCGCTTTAGATATACGTAAATTAATCGAGGAGTTGAGCTTTCTAAATGGCGGAATCGTGAGAAATGCAAAGAGCAGAAAGAATGAGCTTTATCTGCTGATATTTGCTGGCACGGAGTATTGGCTTAAAATAGTGCCTGGGAAATACATTTGCGTATCTAAGAATAAACCAGAGGATACGATAGAATTCCCATTTACATTAAAACTTAAGAGCATATTTGATGGAAAACGGATTGCGCTATCGATGCACAAATCTGATAGAATAATTGAGATAGCAGCAGATAACTCGCGCATGATAATTGAGCTGTTTTCCAAGGGAAACGTAATAATAGTGGAAGATAAAGTAATAAGTTTCGCTCTTTTTACTAGAAACTACGGAACTAGAGTTATTTCCTCAGGAAAGCAGTTCGATTACCCTCCGGAAGCCTTAGATACATTTAACCTATCTTCTACCGACTTTGAGCGTTACCTTTCTGCTTCGGATAAAGACAACATTGCGAAGGCGCTTGCAGTCGACTTTGGATTGGGGGGTGTATACGCAGAAGAAATCTGTTACCGCGTTGGTCTAAACAAGGACGCATCGCCAAAAGATCTAAATGTATCTGATATTTCCAAGCTTTACAACACATTAAAATCATTGATAGATGAAAAACCGGATCCAAACATTGTGGATGATAAATTTCTTTCTATTACAGAATTAAAAAGCATAAGCGGAGAAAAAAGGCACTTCAAAACGATAAACGAAGCCATCTGCGAATTCTTCAGAATTGATGAAAAGAAAAAAACGTCGGCATTACGACCATCGGACATAGCAAGCAGACTCATGACAACAGAAAGATTGATAAATTACATAAAGGAGAACTATGGAGAGATAACCGACGCTATAAAAATTGCTAGGAACTCAGAGATAAGCTTGGATTCGAGGATTAAAGACCTCGATGTGATTGGGTGGGCATTAAACGGAAAGTTTATTCTAAGAAAAGATAATTATGACGTACGAATCGATATCACCAGACCACTAAATAAGGTTATATCTGAATACTACGAAAAGGCAAAGAGATTAAAAAAGGCGATGAGTGAAAGGCGAGACCTCCGACCCCCACTTAAAAAACTTCCTTTTCGTGTCACGGAAGCGTGGTATTCAAAATATAGGTGGTTTTTTACACGTTCAAAAAAACTGGTGGTAATCGGCAGGGATAACGGACAGAACGTTTCTCTTATAGAAAAGCATCTCGATAAAAATGACATAATTGTGCATGCGGATATATTCGGTAGCCCATTTGCAGTCATAAAGGCTGACCAAAATAAAGATGTAACAGCTAATGATATAGAAGAGGCTGCCACAATGGTGGCTTCATATTCTTCAGCCTGGAAAGCGGGGGCTGGAAATATCGATGTATACTGGGTCAAACCGGAGCAGGTAACAAAGACCCCTCCATCCGGTGAGTCGCTTAAGAAAGGCGCTTTTTACATAGAGGGCAAAAAAGAATTCCTAAAAAAAGTCGAAACTGGAATATACATAGGATTTGATTACGATGACGCAGAATACTCCTTGGTTGCATTGCCGTATGAACCAGCGGGCAGCTTTGTGCTATTAAGACCTGGCAACAAAGAAAGGAAGATTGTGGTAAATAAGATAACGGAAAATATCGCCGAAAACGCGCGCGTACTTATAAATAGAGACCTACTAGACCGTCTTATCCCCACTGGAAAAGCATCTATAGCAAAACTACAAATAATTCAAGGATAAATCGGCAACATAAAGAAAATACCGAAAATTCAGAACAAACAAAGTATAAATATGCGGTGCCTTCAGGTTATTTAGTATGGGGGAAAGATGATACCTAACAAGGCTGCGCTGCTGGATATAATTAGGGAACTATCTACTGAAGAAAAGGGTACACTATTTGTTGTTGAAGGAAAACGTGACGTTGAGGCCTTCATGCGACTCGGTATACTAAAAACAAATATAATAAAGGCGGCCCATTCGCGTTATTGCGACCTAGAATCTGCACTGCGCGCTGCAAAAAAGATTATACCCCTATTTGATAACGACAAAACCGGCCAGAAACGGTTACATGGCTTTGACGCATACTTTACCGGAGTTACGCCAATAGACCATTCTTACGGAACTAAGATAAAGAGCGCTGGCGTATACTGTATAGAAGACTTAGATGACATTTTGCTTGTCTAAACACCGTAAGATTTGTTTCTTATATGTCTAATCCCATTTATGTAAGACAGCAGACCCATTACCCCTACCGTCGTTATAACAAGAATAAATCCGAGATTTATATTGTCCAAGTTGTAAACGCCTATGCCAGTCGGAAGACCAAGACTTAAAAGAGTCGGAAAAGCGAGGCTCAATATCCCTGCTAACATAAATGCCATCCCGCCATACAACAATACGAAAGATGACATGTATCTGGCAAGAAACTGAATGGCAGCCCGTGATAACTTTTTAAGCCGCATAGCCGTACCAAACGCAGCACCGAACAGAATCTGCATGACCATAGTACCTACCCCAAATACAGCACCGGGTAAGAAGCCAAGATAAATGTTCGGCATCTCGGGTACGATCACAGTGAAAATTATTAATGCAAATGCTCCCATCCCAAAACCAGCGATCAGTCCATGTATCATTGCCATCTTATTCGATACATTTCTAGCGTAGAAATCCGCATGCTTGTGTCTGAATTTACCCTTGCCGCCGATTATATGATTTAGTTTCAAATGCGGATAATAGCCCCCGTATTTAACATAATACCCTGCGACACCCATCACAAAACCTATCAAAAAATACAACGAGGAAAAGAAAATATTTGAGCTTAAGAAATTTTTAATTCCGGAAAAGTTATAAGCGATGATTACATAAAACGCTTCTGCCATCAGTGCCCTCTGGATAGTAAAGCCAAGCGAAAATATGAATCCTGCTTCCGCCCCTTTTTTTGTACTGAAATTACCGATTGCATAAGAAAATGTTATAGGCCATGTATGCTCATCCGGAGTGATGCCGTGAATCATTCCTAATACAAAAGAGGCTATAATTGCATAAAACAAAGTCACGCCAACTGGATTAAATATGTTTAGATCCATAATTTTACCACAATGAGGATAGAGCACAATGTGCAAAAACGCCAATGAACTCTATAAAACCTAAGCAGTAATTGATTAAAAGCATTCTATGAAAGTCGATCACTTAAATTTCTGTTCTATTTTTATTATCGGATTAAATCTAAATAGCAACAAACTTATCTTATCTGCTAAAGTATTCGATGCGGTCCTCTACAAGACGAGAGCTTTATAAGATATTACCTAACATCTAGATTAAAATTTCTTAAGTTGCCCTAGTCGTACTTAGATCCGAAATCTAAAAACCTGCTCATTTCGCCGGAATTTTTCCAGTTTGATCTAAAGTTTACTTAAAATCAATTCTAAAATTGGCAGGTTTATCGAGATAGAATAAGTAGGTTTAGAATCTATTTGGCACTTTGCTCTCTGCTGGCATAACAAGCCTCGGGCGAGAATCGGACTCGCGATCTTTTCCTTACCAAGGAAACGCTTTACCACTGAGCCACCGAGGCGCATTATTATAAAATTTACCATAGATTTAAATACCCGAGCATTGAAACGCTAGCAGAGTACTAAGGACGCATTTATGTTTTTAAAAGGACTAATTTAATATTGAGTTCAACTTGCCTTTACATCGAGTATTATATTCAACGTCCCCTTATACGGAATTGAAGGCGTTTTGATAGCTAGATAGATATATCGAATACTACCTACATTTACAGTTATTGGAAGAACCGGCGATTTAATGGACACGTTAAACGATTTTGTCCCGGATTCTACAGCTGAAATATTTTCTGGCGCCGGTGGAGATGTACCGCCTACAATCGATACATTATACAATGCAAGCGACAGGTTTATGGCCTGCACAGTTCCCGGCGTAACATTGAAACCATTTATACTCGGAGTAGCTATGAGAGACGATGCTACGCCCCCAGAAGAATTTAAACCTATCGTTATATAGTTTACATCAATGTTGGTATTGTTTGGAATGGACTGTGTTGGCGGTGAAGGCGTCGCCTGCGATGATGAAGGTGCTAGAGAAGACTTGATTGAATTATATAGGTGTACAAAAACCCCCGTGTTGTAAGCTAAGAATAATATTATTATCGCAACCGTAGCTAATGATACCATTTTCTGCAGTTTCTTTGGGATTACGGGCAACTTGCTTTTATTAAGAGAAAATTCTTGCTTTGTAGATTCATTAGTGTGATGTAAAAATAACGCTTTAAAGCAGGACTTTAGAAAGTTGGTTTTAAATCTATTAGTAGTTGATTTTTTATTACGAGCCGGCCTTATTCTCTCTACTATTGTCTTACGCATTGAATTGAAAAAGGAGGGGTTCCTAACTTGCGCTATGCTTTCCGGTATTGCACTTGACTTTTTGGCTTTTACCATCCGCGCTTCAACTTTCTGAGCCTTTCCGCTTAGTATCAATCGTATCTCATGTCTAAACCTCCATAATTTTACTCGGTCTATAAATCTCGATGAGGTCTTATGGATGCTGCGTCTGCCAGAACCATGCCTCAACCTACTCCTAGCATCGCGCCTAAGAAGAAAAAGGCTAAGTCTATCTCTAAGTTTTATATCCATATCATTTTACCAATCTGAATATGCCCCGTTACCGGCTACTATTACCCTGAGATATTCGGCTGGCATAGGTATCGTAGTTATCCATGGATTTGCATTTTTTTGCTCGGCTTTTGTAATATTGAGCACATGCACCAAGTTGTCATTCCAATCTGCAAAATATGCTTCCTTTCCACCAGAGGATATAAAAACATCCTGTGGATTGTTCAAGCCACTTATGTCGTATATGTCTGTCATGGAAGAGACATTTATTATAGAAGCATAACCACAGGCGTCAGAAACCACCAAAAAATTTCCGTTTGGCGTAACACCTATGTTCTGCGCGCCACATGCAACTGGTATGCGAGCATAAATAGAATCGTTCTGTAAGCTTAAGAAAAATACTTTATTTGAACATGGGTCAGGGTATACTAAGGTGTTTCCATTTGGCATAAGCCTCATTGCAAGGGGGCAACCAGGCACCTTAATATGATTTGTAATCGAATCCGTTACAGTGGAAATTACATTTATCTCCGCGGAATAAGAACTGTTATCAGTCCCCATCGGAAATCTTGATAATGAATATAGAGTTTGGCCATCGGGCGATATTGCCAGACTGGTTGTATATTCTCCTATCCCATTTATCGCCCCGATTATACTACCAGAAGAGATATTTATTATACTTATTCCTCCGCTACTGTTTAGAGTTCCATAGTCTGAATCTTCCATTGCTACGTATGCTATGTTTCCATTATCAACCACATCCCAAGAGTTCTGAGGAGGAAAAGGCTCCAATGTAGAATAGATTATATGGCCAGTTAGTGTATTCATAACAGAGAATGCGGTCCCATCGTGATTAGATATCAACAATCTAGATCCATCTGGTGTCGTTGCGAGCCCATTTATTGTCATGCCTACTGGGTAGGTGTAGTTAACTACCTCAAATGGGTTTAATGATATGGTTACGACACCGCTTTGTGGCACAGAATAAGCGCTTCCGCCACAAGTTAAAAGCTCGTACAGAAAATTTCCATCCGGGCTTACTGAAAGCGGTCCAGCACACTGCCCAGTAAATATGGTCTTAAGTGAATAATTTAACAATGAAAGCCTGACAACAAACGCACCAGAAGAGAAATAAGCAAATTTGCTATCTGGCGAAAAGGCAACTCCCCATGTATTTCCCCATTTCATAGAAAAACTATAGACTGCCCCAGAAGATATATTCACAATACTAGCTTCTTGACTTGCCGCATCAGAGACTCCAAGATATTCGTTATTAGGCGAAATCGAAATCTGATATGGGCTATAAAATGAGCCGACTTGGCCGATTATGTTTAAAGAATTTGAATTGTACTCTACTAAATTAACGCTTTGTTCCCAATAATACAGTGCATATAGTATAGACCCATCAGAAGAGAACAAAAGATATGACATGTCGACTGGCGTTGCTATACGCTTGACAATGGAGTTATTCGAAGTGGCTATCACATCCATCTGTCCGGGGGCATACTGTAGTCCTGTATAAACATACTTACCGTCCGGAGAAACCGCTATCGGCGTCCAACTGCTACCCTGTATCTCTCCCAAGCTGTTTATCTCCGCTTGCCATAAGTTGGTCGTAGCGTTTATTTCCTCAACATAATTATTCCAACACGCCATATACGCTGCTTCGCCATTTGGAGTAAACGCTATGCCTTGCGGATTAGCACAATTGTGCATATTTGATATTGTCGTCGCGACGTTTGTTTTTGCATTTATTACAGATACGGTGTTTGAACCGTAGTTTGTTACGTATACCTGGCTTGAATTAATTGGAGAAACCGCTATTCTAAACGGATTTGAGCCAACGGAGATGGTTGCCGTTATTGAATTTGTAGACGTTGATACGACGGATACCGTATTTCCGCCATAGTTGGTTACATACGCATAGCCGTTTATTATAATTAAGTCTTCTGGATTGTTAAAGCCTGTTATCGTAGCTGTAACAGTATAGGAAACTGGGTTTATTATGCTTATGCTGTTTGAGTTGTAATTTAATACCCAGATATTTCCAGTTGAGGGATCTATGGCTACCCCCATAGGTTCATTGCCGGTCCTTACATTCGCAATAACCACGCCATTTGATAAATTTAAAATAGATAGTTTACCATAATTACCTCCCTGGCTGCTATAAGAATCAGAGATATACATCAATTTACCGTTCGCGCTGAGAGCTGCATACCACGGATTAAGCCCTATGCTGTTTATGCCACCAATATAGCTCCTTGAAGTGGTATTTATTATAGAAAGATTATTATTATCTACGTTATAATCTGCTATATAAAGATTTTTGTTTGCACTGTCATATGCCATGTCGTATTCGGCGCTATTTAAAATACCTATGTTGCTTATTGTGGCAAAATTAGTAAAATTCGAATCCCCGACGAGAGATATAGAATTGGAAGCACGATTTAAAACGTACAAAATGCCATTAATATTCGTGATTTTTTCTGGGTCGTTGCCGACTGTGATGGTCTTAAAATCAAATAGACTACTTGTTTCGGAGAGATTAGTAACATCTATATAATTCGCACAATCTACTGTATTAAACAGGTATTCGCCGTTCTGCGATAGTGTACCGTAGTGATTACAACCATTTATCCAGTATTTTCTGACAAGTTGAAGACCCGGTGTCTTGTATATTCCCATTGTAGTCCAACCATCGACTATGTATGCTAAACTTCCATTCGCAGAGTAAAATATATCTCCCTGTCCCCATAACTGGTTTCCCCACGAAGCTATCACCGTGTTAGATGTTGTGTTTATTTCTGTAAGTGTACCGAACCAGCTGCCGACATAGGCAATATTAGTGGGCGATGGCAGTTGATTATTTAGTAGTAGTGGCGCTATGTTAGCAGATACACTACCGGAAGAGATGTAACTGGTCTCAAACACGCCGGTCGTGGTATACCCGATATTTATTGAAGTGGCCGCCCGTGGGGAAGGAAATGTACCATATACTGCACAAAGTGTGTTGTCGCCTATAGATAGACTTGATGATTCACACTTGAAGTTTGTAAATAACTGATTGTTTTCACTTACATTTATCGCATTTATTACTATTGGATTTGGTGCCTCGTTCGCAATCTGCAGTTCGATTTCATTAGATAAGATGACGGCGGATAATACCTTTACGTCGCTAAAACCTGTTATGCCCGTGCCAGCAGAATTTTGCGGGGTAAAAATACCCAAAGAATAAAGCGTTCCAGCAACAATCACTATTATTAGTATGGCCCAGCTGTAGCTCATTATATATTCTAAAGCGGATTGTGATCTACGGCTATATCGCATACTAAAAAGAGTAAATCAAAGAATAAAAAGCCTTCTTATATACTGACAATAAACTATAAAAATTTTTATGACAAAGATACTAATCTAAGTTTACCGAGATTTAAATCTATGTTTCTTGTAACCAAGTTTACCTAATTTATAAATAAACCTTACCCCGTCGAAAGATTTGACACACCGCCAATCCTCTTCTTTATGACTGTTTGTCGTATTTGATCCTTGCATTACGTGATTTCTTATTGGTAGATTATACTTGTAGTTTCGCCTTCTCGTCTTTCGGCAGCACAATTAACCTTTAAATAGTTCTGACATTTCTTATTAAGAAATGGGAAGAGTAAGAGGAAAGACGGTAAGGAAGTATACGTTAGAGGTGCTAAAGAAAGATAGGGGCGGGTTTAGCAGCAATTACGATGCCAATAAGATTGAACTTAACAAGATCATTGTCGCTAGTAAAACTATCAGAAATAAGATTGCGGGATTTATAACTAAGTTAGCAAAAGACAAAAAAATAGAAGGCTATATAATAGAACACTCCGCTAAGTAATACTAATGTAATTTTTATAAAATTTAATTGATTTATTTATAATCTACAAGTGGTCTTAGATTATGTCTTCTTCCGCAACTACGACAAAGTCACCTATAGATATTACAGAATTATAGGGTATTTCATCAAACCCTTTCTCATCTTTCTCAAACTGAAATGTATTCGCATAAGAAGAAGGCATTCTTATAGTTAAATATACAAGTTCACCCGTCCTTACTTCGTAAACTAAATCGTTAACAACACCTAACTTCTTACCACTTTTACCTACAACTGTCTTTCCAACTATTGATTTTGCATCAATCCTTTCCCCCTTAGTTACACCAGTCATAATTAGCCTCCGTTTCTCGCCCTATTTTCTAGCGCATTGATAATATAAAATAAGGGAAAGTAGCAATTTAAAGCTTTCTAGGTTACACCGAATCGCCGAAGTATTTACTTTTTAGAACACTTGAAAATTATCGTAGGGCCGATTTTCCTGATAAGTTTTCTTCTGTACCCAGTTCCCCATATCTTATCATTTAAATCCAAAGGCTCTAATACGGCTTCTAGAGTAAGTCCGCTTCTCAATATGCTGTTTAATATGTCGCTTACTTTTCTGATATACGTTATCGATTTGTGTCTGCTTCCGTCTGGCCATCTTTCTAGTTCTATATTTTTTCCGTTTTTGTAATAGCTACTTTCTACCTTTAAAGTATCGGGACTAATCATTATATAAAATGGGTGGTCAATACTAAAAACAAATAAGCCCCCTCTCCTCAATATCCTATTTACTTGTGTCAGTACAGAGTCCAAGTTTTCTGCGTATTGCAGTGAAAATACAGATAATACTATATCATAATAACATTTTTTTATCGAAGTTAAATCAGAAAATGATCCCTTTAAAAAACTTACTTTAACCCTGTTTTTTTCAGCTAGATTTCTAGCAAAATCGAGCTGCTTTTTGGATATATCCAAACCAGTGCATATAGCGCCTTCCTTCGCGAGTGCTATCGCGCACTGGCCGCCACCACACCCGAGTTCTAATACTTTTTTTCCGTTCACGTCTCCTAAAAGCTTGAGATGACGCTCATCCGAGCCGAATGGTCCATAATGAACTGTTTTTGGGAACCTGTCGTTTATTTCTTTCTGATAGTATTCCGATGCCTGATCCCACCAGCACTCAATTTCCTTCTCCGACATAATAGATAATAATAAGACATTAACTAAGTCTTTAAAGTTAGGTTCCTGCCGTTTTTAGGTTTCAACAAAGATAACAGCTTCTTTGTTCGTCTCGATTGTGTTTTAGTATACACCTCGCTTAGCATCTTACCACCCAGAAAGCCGAATACGAGGCCATGATCTCCATATCCAATGGAATAAAGAAAGTTACTGTTTTTGGGATCTCTGCCTATAATCGGCATCATATCCTTTGTACTCGCATATTTGCAGCCCCAGATGCGGTCAATACGTGATTTTTCTAAGAGGGGAAACACCTTTGCAAGGCCGTGCTTTACAACATATGCCGCTATGTTTCTTATAATGGGAAACTCCACTATATGACGAAACGCACTTAAAAACTTTGGCCTAATTTCATAAGTGACAGATATTTTATTGCCGCTTATTGGACCTATTGCAGCGTAATTCTCTGAGGTGTCTATTACGCGCGTGTTTATATCTATCTTTAGTTTCCTTAGCACATTTTTGTCTAAAGGTTCAGCAATGGCAGCTACTACTCCGATCGATTTAAAATTCTTGTCTTTTAATGCTATCTCGCTTGAAAAAGTTTCTGTGGCGGCTATTAGTGTGTTACACACCACTCTGTGTGTGCTTGAAGACAACTCGAACCGCCCGTCTTTTAATCTACGTATCACTTTTACGGGAGTATTCTCAAATATCTTTACGCTTTTCTCGGATCTTGTTGCCAACTCGCGCACAAACCTCGCGGGGTTTATACGTGCGAAATTACTCTCATAAATCAATCCGCCATAAAATGTTTTAGATGCGCCGATAACTTTGTGTGGCACAGGTATAAAACGGCTCTTTATGTTGCACGCTTTCGTTAATTTAAACTCTTTTTTCAACAGCCCTGCCTGAGCCCTTGTTGTGGCTAGAACGAATTTCTTTGTATAGTGAAAACTTAGATCGGGTCTGCCTTTTGACAGATTCGCCATCTCGCGGATTACTGAAACAGATGCATTGTATATGTCCAAAGCATTTTTTCTGCCAACCTTTTCTACAAGTTCCCGGAACCTGCCAAGCGGTAATGGCACCAGATTGCCCTCACTATTTCCAGTGCTGCCACTGCCGATAGTCGATTTTTCCAATAGTACACACTCTATACCTCGGGATGCCAGGTGAAAAGCCGCTGATACCCCGGTTATACCGCCGCCGATTATCGCAACGTCGGTTTTTATGTTTTTCTTTAAAGGGCTTCTAGGAGAATAAGCATAGTCAAGCCAGTAAGAGCCTATTTTTACCATATACTATTTTTATTACTTCTTGCGGTGGTTCAAAATAAACGGAGGTGTTTTATGTGTATAATATACGAGTGCACATAACAAAGTAACCGCGTGCCTTTTACGTATGGATGCATAAGCATTAGTTACGTATGTTTTAACTTTCTCCAGGTTTAATACTGAGTCACCGCTTTCATCACTTAACTTATCTCGTAAACCCCCCTCTGCATCTATAGATATTCCTGTTGAGGGTAGCATTGAGATTATGGCGCCTACGTTTTCTCCGCGTAGGCCACCTGCAAATCCTACATGACCATTAAAACCATCTGATTTCAAAGCATTGTATATCTCAGTAGAACGATTTATGTCGAACGGTTGTCCCTTTCCACCAGATGGGTCTATAAGAACATGTTCGACGTATGGGTAATCATTTTTTACTCTATTCGAAATCTGCTGTGCACTCATTCCATTGGTTGCTCCATTGGGGAGTTGCAGTATTATTTTAAGTCTTGGAAAATTTTCTTTTATTTTGAGGACCTCCTTTTTTGGTGGCCATACTGAATTTAATTGCACGCCATCACACAGTTCTCTTTCATATATGTCATCTAGTTTAAGTATTTTAGAGATCTCTTTATAAAGCCGCGACGTGTTTTTTGTGTAATAATGTATGGTAACAAACGCGTTCGTATCTTTTTTTGCTTCGGAAAGTAGAGCGGATAAATCTCTCAACTTCGGATGTTTTCTGTCTCCTGGGTTAAAGCCATACTCTAGACACTTGTAAGACACCAGAAAACCCAGCATAGGCACATGTAAACAACCTTTATACCGCGCCCCATTAAAGTACTTTAAAGTAGAAGTTACTTCATCGAGTGTGGTTAGGCCAGTTACGCCGATATATGGCTTCACCCCTACATCTTTATTTTCTTTGGAAGGCATATAACTACTTCTTCTCAAATATATAAAAAACATCGTTTTCTATATGTCCGGATGATTTTGGGCCCCATTTTGAAAGGTCTATCTTAGACGTATTTAGCACAGATATTACTATCTTCCCGTCGGTCTTACATAACTTTAGCATCTTTTCCATCGCATTGCTTCGTTCCTCTTCGTTCATATCCTGCAACACAGTTATACAAAAAATAATATCGAATTTCGTATCATAATTGAAATCTGCTATTCGCTCTCTGATTAGCCTGACATTTTTAAGTTTTTTATCGCTTAATATATTTGACAAATCTGACGGTTCCAGTGCGACTATCTTTAGTTTCGGAAGTTTCTCCTCCAATATCCCAGTACCCGCTCCTACATCCAAAATCTTCTGATTGCTTCTTGGTTTAATAATCGAAACAAGATAGGCTATTTTCCCTTCCTGCTCTCGTCTATACAGCGCTTCGTAACTGTCCTTTATCGTGCTATAATATTCTGGAGCATCCATCAGTAAGACTTAGCAAAGTAGGCGTTAAAAGTCGCCTTCTCTCCACAAAATATGCATTTTTTGTCTATTAATTCTTCCTTTTCAAGAGGGATTAGTCTTGATACCGCGCCGGTAATTTCTTTTATTCTTGCTTCACAGTCCTCTTTACCACACCATGCTGCTTTCATTATCGCTTTTGCTGTTTTTAAGTCATTGATGAACTCTTCTTTCGCTTTCGCGGTCTTTATACGTTTGCCATTTTCTGTCTTTTTTTCCTCCAGCATTTCACGCTGTATCCCGTTTAATATCTCACCTAGTTTATTTGTGTCAGAAAATGAAATGGCTTTCTTCTCTCCATTGAATCTTATTTTTAGAGAGATTGTATTTGAAGCCAATTCCCTCTCGCCTACCTCTAATTTTATTGGCACTCCTTTAAGATCATACTCGTTGAATTTCCATCCGGCGGAGTATGTATTCCGATCGTCCAAAAGAAACCTGATTGACTGCTCTTTCAGTTTCTCGGCTATGCTTTTCGTGTATTCAAGTAGCTTGGCGTCACTTTCCTTCCCGTTTAAAATAGGGATTATTACGACCTGTATTGGAGCGATTTTTGGCGGCAGAACGAGTCCTTTATCATCACCGTGTACTAACACCATTACCCCCAGTGCACGCATCGCCATGCCCCAAGAAGTCTGATATACGTAACGCCATTCGTTATTTTCATCCAGAAACTTAACGTCAAAAGCCTTGGAAAAATTCTGACCTAATTCATGAGAGGTTGCTGACTGCGACGTAAAATTGTTTGACAGTATGCTCTCCACTGTGTATGTCTTAGTGGCACCTGCGAATTTTTCACTCTCGCTTTTCCTGCCAACTAGGACTGGGACGGCCATAAGATTTTCCATTGTCTCCTTGTATATGTTTAAAGCCGCGAGCGCATTGATTTCTGCCTCTTTTTCCGTAGCAAAAGCGCAATGACCCTCCTGCCACATAACTTCTTTTCCCCTGAGCAAAAGCCTGGTTTCTTTAGTTTCCCACCTGACAACGGTATTCCACTGGTTTAGCATAAGCGGCAGGTCCCTATAGCTTTTTATCCATTTTGCATAGCTTTCATACATTATTGTTTCTGATGTTGGCCTAATCGCGAGCCTTTCATCTAAATCTGTTTTCCCCCCGAGGGTAACCCACGCCACTTCCGGAGAAAATCCGGCTATATGTTTTTTCTCTTTCATCAAAGTCTTTTCAGGGATAAGTAATGGGAAATATGCATTCTTAACTCCTATCTTCTTTATCCTATTGTCAAGTTCGCTCTCTAAAATCTCCCACATCGCGTAACCGTATGGTCTATATACGGGAAAGCCCTTCACGTCTGAAAAGTCCATCGCCTCTGATTTTAAAAGGACCTCATTATACCACTCGATTAAGTTGTTTCCTTTTTTCTCCTTGAGTTTTTCTGCACACATAAAAACCTTTCTATTTTTAGCTATAAAAACCTTAATTATCTCTCATTTACAGCTTCACCTCTTACAGATATTATTATTTAACGAACTGATTGTGAAATCGCCATAAATAATTTAGGTCAAAGGGATTATCGGCTATCGCTACGTCGTTTAAATTTAAAATCATAAATAAACATTTTTATTGATAAAAGTAGTATTTCATAAATGATAGATGTTACTTCAAAGGAAATTGATAAAAAGTGGCAGATGGAGTGGTCAAAAAGAAAGTTATTCGAACCTAAGATAGATGAATCCAAGAAAAAATTCTTCATAACAGTTCCTATCCCATATCCCAGTGGATCGATGCATCTTGGTCACATGTATACTTGGACACGTGCGGATATCTACGCCCGTTTTATGCGGATGAAAGGATATAACGTATTATTCCCACAGGGATTCCATTTTACCGGTGGACCGATAATAGGCATATCTAAAAAAATAGAACAAAAAGATGAAAAGACATTATGGGCCTTTAAACAGCAGGGTGTAAGTGATGCTGACTTAAAGTTATTTGCCAAAGACCCGCGTTTACTTGCGGAATATTTCACGGAAAGCTTCAAATCCGATTTCAAGGCAATTGGAATGTCCATCGATTGGACGCGCACGTTCATAACTTCATACCTAAACGAATACTATTCCAGATTTATTGAATGGCAGTTTAATACTCTCCGCAAAAAAGGCTTGATCTCTGAAGGGAGACATCCCGTAGTATGGTGCACAAAAGAGAATACGCCACTCGGAGACCATGACCGAACAGAAGGAGAAGGCGAATCGCCTCAAAAGTTTACTATAATAAAATTTGGGTGCGGAGAACTTATATTCCCGGCTGCGACACTTAGACCAGAAACGGTCTTTGGAGTTACTAATATTTGGGTAAATGAGGGCGCAAAGTACGTTGTTCTTACCATGCCTGGAAACGAGCAGTGGGTAGTTTCGAGCGATTCTATAAAAAAGCTTGAGAACCAGATTAGCGGCGCGGTTTACGCACGGGACATAGAAATAAAAGATTTTGTAGGCAAAACTGTAAAGAATCCTGTAGATGGAAGCAATCTGCCGATTTTAGCGCTTGATTCTGTAGATTCAGATATAGGGACTGGTGTTGTAATGAGCGTACCTATGCATGCTCCCTTTGATTTCTATGGTATTGAAACGAGCGGAAAAGATATGGGATTAACTCCTAAGAAGATAATCGATGTTGGAAATGAGAACCTTATCAAAGAGGCGATTAACAAATACGGCAAGACAAAAGACGGTCTTAAAGCTGCTACAAAATATGTATACAAAAAGGAATTTGACTATGGTATTATGAACAAAAATGCCGGCCCTCTTGCTGGTATGGCAGTAAAAGCGGTAGACGAAGCGGTATCAAAATTCCTTGAGGAGAAGAATGCATATGCAGAGATGTATGAATTAACAGGAAAAGTCGTGTGTAGGTGCGGGACTCGAGGGATAGTAAAAGTACTTGATAAACAGTGGTTTATACGCTATTCGGATAAAGAATGGAAAGCAAAAACACGGCGCTTGGTAAAAAATATAAAAACGTATCCCGAGGAAGTCAGTTTACAGCTCCTCAACACAATCGAATGGCTTGAGGATAAGGCTGCAGCAAGACATGGTGGCCTAGGTACCGCTCTTCCATGGGATAAAGACTGGGTTATAGAACCGCTCAGCGATTCAACAATATATATGGCATATTATACCATCGCAAACACGATTTCTTCACTAAAACCCTCGGAGCTCACTGACAGTGCTTTGGATTATATCTTTTTAGGAAAAGAAGGTCAAGAAAACAGGAAGCTAGAAGGATTAAGAAAGGAATTCCTATATTGGTATCCATTAGATATGAGAGTAAGCGCAAAGGAACTTTTACAGAATCACTTCATATTTTTCTTATTTAACCATGCAGCAATCTTCGGAGAAGAGCATTGGCCAAAGGCAATAGGGATAAATGGCTGGCTAACGGTTAGTGGCGAAAAGTTATCTAAATCAAAAGGCGCGACTCTTACAATTAAAAAAGGCTTAGAAAAGTATAGCGCAGATCAACTTAGGTTCATAGCAGCTGCAGGAAATGGCATGGACGACGTAGAGTGGGACCCTGAATCGATAAACGGTTTCAATCAAAGGATAAGCTTCATAGAGCAGATTATAAAACGCGTTCCAGATTTACATAAAAAATCTGCTTTGCTAGATGCATATCTGCTTTCCAAGATTAACGATTTTGTATCAAAAAGCACAGAGAGCATAGAAAACTTTCGTTATGAGAGTGCAGTGTCCGCTTCTTTATTCGAGTTAACTAATGAAATAAAGCTATACTTGGATCTTGGCGGGGCCAATAGTGAGGTACTTACAATTTGCATAAACACCTTCTTAAAACTCAACCACCCTTTTTTCCCGCACATAACAGAGGAGCTTAATGGGCTTATGCAGAATAAAGAGCTGCTTGAAAGTTCTGATTTCCCTGTTACTAAAACTGAAAATAAAAATGAGATTCTAGAAAATGAACTTAAAGTATTTACCAATATATTAGAGGATATAAAAACGCTTATAAAATTAATAAAGACGCCCCCCCTTAAAATAACTCTAAGCCTCGCAAAAAAACAGAAGTTTGAATTATATAATAAAATTGTGGCTGAAGCGAAAAAAACAAAAAACCCTATTGAGATAAGGCGCGTTTTAAGAAGCAGCGACAATCTTTTGGACAGACTATTAAAAAATCCGAGTAAGATACCAGACAGAGAACTCGACGAAGAAACCGAATATTTATTATTCTCCGAGCTAAAAGACCAGATAAGCAAAACATTTAAGACAAATATTGAAATCAAAAAAGAATCAACAGAAGAAAAAGCGATGCCCGGGAGACCGGCCATAAAAATAGAGTCTTAAAATGACGAAGGGATTTTTTTATCTGATCGTATTTAACATCATTACGGCATTAGCTTTAGTTCTTTTGTTACATTCACTAGTATTCATATTTTTATTGTTCCTCCCACTTGGAAGATTTAGCTATAGAGAACCACATAAAATAACTGAAATAAGACAAATCCGAACTCGAAATGGAAGAAATAAAAATGGAAACAAAGGATAGTGGATTTGATATCGTCGGCAGCGCCGCGATAATAAAGATACCTCCCGACTTGAAAAAGAAAGACGAACTTTTACTGGCGAAAAGAATAGTGCTAAAGAACAAACATATAGACCGCGTTTTCAAAAAGGCGAGTAAAATAGAAGGCAAAGAAAGAATAGCTAAACTAATTTGGATTTATGGTAAAAAAGGCACTTTGGTCTTACATAAAGAAAACGGCTATTCTTTCTACGTCGATATAAAAAAAGTATTTTTTACGCCTCGTTTGGGCTCAGAACGACTTAGAATATCAAAACTTGAAAAAGATGGTGAATCTATATTGGATATGTTTTGCGGTGTAGGACCTTACTCTATACTGCTTGCAAAAAAAGCAAACGAGATACATTCAATAGATATAAACCGTAATGCAATAGCCCTTATGAAAAGGAACTTGCAGTTAAATAAAATAAACAATGTTAAAATTTATAACGGCGATTCTAAAAAAATAGTAAAAACTATTAATAAAAAATTTGATAGAATAGTCATGAATTTTCCACTTGCCGCCAAGGATTTTTTAGGTGCGGCATTAACGGCAGCAAATAAAAATTGCGTTATTCACTTATATTCATTTTTAAATGTAGTAGAAGGTTATGATTTAGCCGTAAAGGCTGCGATAAAAAACATAAGAACCTTAATACCTAGGCAAGTGACCATAAGAAAAATAAATGCGATTAGAGCCGGCGAAGTCGCTCCATATTTGATTCGTGAATGTTTTGATATTTATTTGCAGATGCATTAAAAATCTATAAAATAATCCTAAGATATATGTGTTTAATCAGTACGGTAATAAAGATTCCAATCTGGGGCATAATAAGTTATACTTGTAGATTTTTTTACTGCTAATGCCCCTATCCCATTGAAAAGAATTGCTTGTATATATTTCAAAAGCCCCCAATTCTGCTTTTTTATCTTCATCAACAAAATGTCTGCGAATGATAGCAGGTCAAAAGCCCTATAATTGTCACGTGCATTAAAAACAAGCGGCGCTTTGTCGGCTTCCCAGATTTCAAAATTCTTTGCTTCGGTATCGGAATAAAATTTTGTATTGACCGCTCCGTCTTTTACAAAAAAAACGTGATCTAGCTGTTCAAAAATGGAGTCTTCATAGATTCTTGACGGAAGATCCATATTTTTCCCGGCAATAATTGCCAGATTTAAATCTGTTAAAGCGCTCGATAAATTGCCATGAGCATTTGTTATTATTTTATTTATCATCTCTTCTGAGAGAGTTAATTTATTAGAAGATAGAATCCTATATAAAAAGGCTCTTACAACTCTATCATTAAGTCTATAAAATCGTATTATTTCATAATCACGCACGAAAGGTTTAATTTTTGCGCGGAATACCGAACCCTCTCGTGATTCAAATATAATTATCGTATTATTAATATCTACTAACTTGTTTAAAACGGTTGGACTTACTAAAATTAATTTATCTATGTCCTCAATAAAAAGCACTTTTTTTGCGGGACCGAATAAAGAAGTCGATGTTGCCGTTTTTGAAATCATGCTGAGAAAAAGATCAGCTTGATCCTGCTCATCGATATTGTCTAGTAAATAAAGATTTATTACCTCTAATCGCATTCCATACGTATTTGCGAAAGCCGATGCAAAGAAACTTTTGCCAGACCCAGACGGCCCATCAAAAATAAATTTGTTTTTTCCAGTTTTTACTAGATCGATAAACCTCTCTTTTATTTTTCCGGGATAATTTTCTAGAAAAGAATTAAGCATTGCGCTAGGCTCTTTAAACATATTAGTTTTTTAGATTAGACAAAAAGGCTATAAATGCCTGAAATTGAATGTATGGGGTCGCTCCTTCAACTATGCGATAGTCCGTTTCTGCAAGTTTTTCTATTAAGTAAGATTTTGTCTTGGTTTCTATTAAATCGTCTGAAGTTATTAATATCTCAAATATCTCAGATAGCATTTCCTTCATGTTTACACCGGCATCAAGAATCGTCTCAAAAGATTCTCGTGCTTTTAAATAATTTCCACTTAAAGCTTCCTTTAGCCCTTGTTTTATCTTTCCGCTATCTAATATGCCTGCATTCGCATATACTGCTTCTGCAGTTATAGTCTTTGAAACGTTTGATAAAGATTGTAATATATTTGTAAGTGCCCTAAGGTCTCCCTTTGATACATATTCTAACGATTCCTTTGCTTCTGAATTTACCGATAAGCCCTCCTTCTTAGCTATTCCGTCTATAAAAGAGTATACGTCCTCCTTCGATAGTGGCTGAAAACGTAGTATAACACATCTCGATTGAAGGGGTTCTATAATATTACTTTGATAGTTTACGCTAAAAACGAATCTGCATGTTCCACTATACTCTTCCATCATACGCCTTAGGGCTTGCTGCGCTTCTTGGGTAAGCGAATCTGCCTCATCAAAAAGTATTATCTTAAACGGAGCATCAATCGGTTTCGATCTCGCGAATTCCTTTACTTTACCCTGAATAACTGATAATTTCCTATCATCAGATGCATTTAATTCCATGAAGTTTTGTGTCCAAGATTCACCAAAAACGACTCTTGCTAAAGCAACTGCCGAAGTAGTCTTTCCAACTCCGGGTGGCCCAGAAAGGATCATGTGCTGTACGTCTCCTTTTTCCAGCATCGCCTTAAGCTTTTCTACGCTATCCCTCTGTCCAATTATCTCATCAAAAGACGAAGGTCTATATTTTTCTATCCACAAAACCATACTAAGTGTCCGCGAATAGCTCTGCATTTGGATAAACGACTATGCCCTTGTCTGTTATATCCATTGGGCATAATTTTGTGAGGTGTTTAGTGTTACGCATTTTAACGACCCTCACTGCCCTTATAAATAATCCTCCTTTCTCTTTTATCGATAATTCTATAACTCCATCCGTAGCAAATTCCTCTACGCCGAACGTGGACAGTTTGTTTTCACCATAGGCAATCTCGCCTATAAATAACCCAAGGCAGTTTTTCTGTTTTAGTATAGTAGATACTTCTATTACTGCTTTTCTTATAGACATTGTATCACTAAAAAACATTTGAAAGTAAGTAATCGAATCTATCGTAATCCTTTTTGCACCAGTTGCTTCAATCTCCGAAATTATTGTCTGCTTAAATGATTCGTAGTCTGTAAGTGGGACTTCAACGATTTTTAGATTTCCACTGTTTATCAAATCCCTAAAATCCGGATAAAATACTTCACTCTGTTGTATTATATCCTCGGCGCTTTCTTCAAGAGTAAAATATAATCCCAGTTCACCATTCCTAGCTCCATACACCAAAACCTGGGCGGCTAATGTAGTTTTTCCGGAACCTGGTGTACCTGTAATAAGAACTATGTCTCCCGATGGCACGCCGCCGCCGAGAGCTTCGTCTAAACCGTCTATACCGGTTTTTATCCTTATTATTTGTCTATTTAATCTTCCACTTCCTGCTGCCATATTAAACCTCGATTATCGTATCTCCAACTAATTGATACTTTAGTCTAATAAGTGAATTTTTATTTAATATCTTAGCCCATTGCTCTACCAAGCTCCTCTTTACACCTAAAATGGCGGCTGCATCTGAAATAGTGAGAGAACCTTTTGATTTTACTAATTTTAGCAGATTTGATATGGGGTTATCCGAGAGATTATTATCAGATATTTCGGCCGGGGCTATCTGTACGGCCTGAATTTCTGAGATATTCGACGGCATTACAGTTTCTGTTGATAACTTATCTTGTTCTAATTTTTTAATCTCGACTTCCTGCTGAGCAGAAGTCTGCTTTTCTGTTGGATTCGCGCTAAACTTCGATGTCGGTACCGCAACATCTATCTCCGCTGCTGGTGTCTTCCCTATGGGTTTTAATGTCGGCGTAATAGTCTTTGGCTTCGATTGCTGCTCGAGAGAGTGCCGTGCTTGCATCTCAATAGGGACCTCTATAGCGGCACTGATGGGAACGTGTTCTACCTTTTCGTTTTTTCCCTTATTTTTTTCACTTGACGCGATAGGAACATTTTCATAAACTAGTTTAGGAGAAGTAGGCAACGAAACTTTCGTTGTTTCTTCGGCGGGGGGCTGCTTTTGTGACTGACCGGCCAGCGTGGGTATTGGAATTGACTTTAATCCCAGTGCCATTGTTGCTCTTAAAATCGCTGCGTTTATTCTATTTATATCGCCATAAACATCATATGATGCATCTAGTACCTGTTTATAGATATTTACAAAGCTACTTTCCATACTATGTATTTATTGTTTAAAGTTTAAATACGGTGTATAATTTAGATTTTAGTTTAAAATCAGTAAGTGGCATTGTCTAGTTTTGATTCGAGATTTTGTATATAGCTAAGTTTACATACTGGGGCAGTGCCATTTATAACCTGACATATCTGTGCAGTCAGTATATTGGCTGCACCGAGCACAGATTCTCCAAATTGTGATAAGGGCGAGGAAGATCCGGGATTTTCTATGGCATTAAGAATCTGAGATTGCGATGGCTCAGTGCTCACAGAATAACTGTTAGAAAAAAGTATTGGGTATACTGTAGCTCCGGCAAAAACGTATTTGTTATTTATGTCAAAAAATGGCACGCCTCCGATTACAAAGTTCTTTATTCCAAAGCCAGAAGAGGCAGGTGACATTACAGAGTTTTCTATAAAAGCTGGCAGACCGGAACTATTTATAAAAAACGACCCTCCGATTTCATCAAACGGTTCGAAATTTATATATGCAGAGTGATAATACGCGCCCTCAAAAAATGGCGTTGGGTTTGAATCGCCATATGGCGCATTACGCACTATCGATCGATTTACCACGAAACTATCAAATAGTGCAATTGAAAAATTGTACGTAAACGTTGCTATATTGCCGTCATTTGTAGCAGATCTATCATAGAATAATTCGCTAAAGTTACCAAACCTGCTTAATGCTATAGTAAACGCCCATCTCTCCTGTGCACAGTAGGGACACCCTTGTGCTCCGATATAAACAAATGTTGGTTTTCCGTTTTGTATCAATGATGGTGCAGAGTAATTAGTAGGTACTTTAATGGGTATTATAGCATAATTCTGATCCGGGAGGACCAAAACGCAGTATCCTGGCTGCGGACCTTGGCTAGAAGCAGACTGCGGACTAAAACACTCTAATTTACCGCTTAATTGTGCCTGACCTACAGATTGTAGCTGCGTCGATAAATTTGACAATGCTGTAATAAAGCCGCTGCCGAGCGATTCTCCTATCGGCCCATTAAAATAAATTGCTGAAGAATTCTGAATCTGTGTGGGGGATACCGACAATATGCCTAAAGCGTAAGACACCAAGACGGCGACAATGGCGACCGATACAATCAGTACTAGAAACTTATTGGGTAATCTAAGCAATTTGTTCTTTTTCGACAGAAAAGATTCGATGTTTGAGGCTTCTTTATTAACGATTTTTTCTTCCTCTCTTACTTCCCGCTCTGCCTCCGACGCTTTCTTTTCGATGTTATCTAATCTCTTCTCTGTTTCCTCCAGTTTTTTAATGATAAGATCCAGTTTATCGTTTTCTTCCATGCTGTATTATTAGCGTATGCACCTAATGTTTATAAATATTAAAGTGCGGTGGCGAATAGCCCGTTTTTTGTCACATTTCCGCCGTGTTCACGGCTTCGTTATAATGTGTTACGACATTCGACTAAGCACCGGAATACCGGTTTGCGCCCGTGGGTTCGCCGTTTCATCCATGCAGTGACAATCAGTCTATGCATCATCTCTTATCACTGCCAGGTACGTTTCTGCTCGATTGCCTACATTTTAATGTACCGCATTACTGCGGCACGGTTTTTATGTGAACGGACTTCCTCCTTTCATGGTCTGTCGTATACGACACCGCATAATTTAATTGTAAGGATGATTATTAATAGTTTGGTGCTGTCAGGTTTATATCTGAATATGCATATAGAACCCATTTCACAAAGTTCACTAGAGGAAGACAGCAAACGTTACATAAAGGGCGTAATACTTGCAAAAAAAGTCTCTATTGATTATGAGACTGCAAAACATATCTCATTCAGTGTCGAAGGAGAAGAGACTAAGCACAATGTAATGTATTTCGATGAAAAGACTGGCACGAAAAAATGGCAATGCGACTGCAAGTGGTATACATTACAGAATAAAGTGTGCTCGCATATAATAGCCGTTAACATTTCGCTTAAAGAAGCGTTTATTAAAATATAACGGCGCATATTCTCAATGAAAATTAGTTGGATTAAAAATTATATCTCTTTTTCTGTATCTTTTATTAGTATCTGTAAGCCATAGGATATAACTGCTATAAAGACGCCGAGAGAGATAACTAACAAAATCCCCCATGCATCTATTCTATAAAGCACAAAAGCTAGCGCGAGCCCGACGGCTGGTGGATGCTCTTGTTTTGAGACCACCATAAGCGAGCTTACAGCTGTAATAGCGATCGCTGCTGCTAATGCGATGCCAAAATATACGGACAAAATATAGGCAAAATAGCCAACGATTCCGGCAAAAGAATAACTTATCACTAGTGCGGTTTTATTTGCGGCCCTGCTTTTTGGCATAACGAATAAAATAAATGCCGAGGAACCGATAGATGCAAATATTACTGCGCTCGAACCAAACCCATATAGCGCTCCGAAATTTACGGATTGAACTATTATTATAACCAGTGCAATTGTTATCCCTGCTGCTAATGAGTTGATTATTTTCTTGCCGATACTTACCTTAAGATTTGACCGGACTATATGCTCGCCTTGCATACTATTTGTTCTAATTCTGTAGATTAATCCTTATATGCCCATACCCGGATTTGAACCGGGGTGGCCGGTTTAGGAAACCGGTATTCTGTCCAAGCTAAACTATATGGGCACCGACATTATTAAATAGCGGGATTCGACTTAGTGAACTACTCAAAGCTCCGGCATTAGGTCGGGGAATATGTCTTGTTTTCCCTTGTTTGGATACAGTCTAAATTTATATGCCGTCAACATATTGTTATTTTCTTTTCCCTTTTATTTAATACTTTGCAATCCGTCTTCACCCTTTTTGACGAAGCCTTCTTAAAAACTAAGATAAATTAGTACAAAGTGGTTATAATATAAGATAACGTTCGAAAACAGCTAAATATCGAATAGGAAATATTTAATACCATCAAAACACTAAAATACTATATTATTATTTAAAATATGTTAGCGAATAATCCTTTTATAGCGATAACCTCTTCGGGAAAAGAGAAAGTAGTTGATAGGGTAAAGGAACGCGTTGAACTACAGCTTTACATAAATGATGCGCTTAAAGATGGAAAACTAATTATAATAAAAGGCAATCCTGGTGCGGGAAAAAGCACGATTTTAAACACATTACTACGTGACCTCCAGAAAACAAAAAATATCGAGATTATAAAGGAAGAGTTTACACCCTCGATATATAACAAGCTAAGGTCTATCTCATTCAATCCTGCGCATAAATTTATCATAATAATGGATGACTTTAACAACATAGAGCTTTTTGATAAAACCAGTCAAATAAAGTTAATAGAACTTATGGATGAACTTGCCAAAAAAGCCTGCGTAATTCTCGTTGAGAACAGAGACGAGGGCGTTGAAAACGACTTCAAAAGGCTAGGGAAACGCTTTGACAAATATGAACTTGGGGGTTTACAAAGAAGTGATTTAAAACAGCTAATCATGGACAGATTGAACAGCGTAAGAACTGTACCGAGAGATAACCTAGATCCATTTACAGAAGAGGAGTATGATAAGATATTTAAAAAATCCGGCGGTAATCCGAGAATCGCCCTCTTAATATGCTCTGCCTTATTTGACCAGAAGGAAAGCAATATAATTTAACTCGATTAGTAATATGAAGTTGGATCTACAAAGAACCGTGATATTATTAACTATATTCACTTTGGGAATAGCTGGATCAATCCTTTTTACCTCTAGCACGCTCAATTATTACAATCTAGTAAGTAGTTACGGCGTACAAACGTATTCTATTTCGCCATTTTATGAGCTGCTTTATTTACTTATCGGATTACTTGTAATCACAGGTATAATTCTTTTATTAATACATTTTAAATTGATAGAAGTGGTTATTGGTCTTTTCATTTTTGTATCTTTTCTTGTCCTCCTTGACTTCTTTAATGTTCTTTTTTCGCCGCTTTTCAGCGTATTTGGCGAGCAATTAACGCTCGCATCGCTTGCGCTGTCAATATTATTTATAGTATACTACTTCAAATATGCTGGCTCGGTCGGTATGAATGTTATAAATATAATTATGTTCATAACTATCTCATCCATAGTTTCCCTTGCCCTCAACATCTTAACTGCCATGATACTAATCGCGGTAATTGCTATTTATGATTATATCGCGGTTTTCGTTACTAAACATATGATAACTCTCGCCAAAGGCCTTAAAAATAGATATCTTTTGGGTGGGATAACGTTAGCTGCACATCGAACCACTAAACGAGGCACCGCCTTTCTCGGCGGCGGCGATATGGTATTTCCGATGATTTTTGTAGACGCCGTATTCCAGCAGTATTCCGTTTACGGCGCACTATTTGCGGCTGCTGGAGCTATCCTTGGATTATCACTAATATTGATATATGGAAAACGCGGCAAAGCTTATCCTGCAATGGCGTTTATGGGTCCATTACAATTACTTTTCTTTGCGGGATTTATTTTATTGCATTTTATATAAAATTTAGAAATGGAAACTAAAATTAAAAAAGAGGACGTAATCTCCGCATTGAAACTATGTTATGACCCAGAGATACCAGTAAATATATATGATCTCGGGTTAATTTATGGAATAAAGATAGATAATGAGTCGATAAGTATCACAATGTCATTAACTTCGCCATTTTGTCCTGTTACAGATTATCTAATCGATGATATAAAGAAAAAAATAGAAGATACTACCGGTGTAAAAAACGTGGATATAGAAATAACCTTTGATCCGCCGTGGAACCAAAGTATGATGTCGGATGAAGCAAAAGCACAATTGGGATTATAAGATTATAACTGCATAAAGATTATGGTGATACCCAGCTTACATTCGTAGTTATGCCGTTGTTTCCATTGCCACTGAAGTCATTTGCATTTCCATTCAACGGCCACCACGCAACAAGACCTGTATTGGGGAGCGGTGCACCACTAAGCCCTTCCGAATATAGCTGTTGAACTTGCGCATTAGACAATGCCGTATTGTATATCTGAACGTTGCTTATAGAACCGTTAAAAAAAGAACCGAGCGATGGGCTTTCTGATGCACCTATAGTCAAATTTTCCACCGAATCAGTGAGAGGCCAAGTTGCTGCTGAGTTCGGGCCGTTTGCGATCCCATTGAAATATAATTGGAGCGTATTAGTCCCGCCTGACTTTATACCGACTAACTGTATCCACCTGCCTGTGTCTGATCCGGAAGCACCGCTAGTCCAGCCGCTGGAGTTTTGTGGTCCATCTTCAAAATCATAACCTGTAGCCCATCCCAACGCAAGGTTGTAGCCACCGGCCGGTCCATTTCCTCCCGGAAAGAGGGTTTCGCATTTCCACACTAATCCCTCGATATAATTACCAAGGGCGCCAACGAGATAATACCAGGCGACGACTGTTATAGAGCCGGTTATATTCAATGAACTTGAACTATGGACTAACACATAACTGTGCTGATTTGGATTAAAACTAGCCACTGTCGCGGGAGTAGAATTGGATAAGGTCAGACCGGAAAGCGTACCTGAAGAGTATTGCGTTCCATTTATACTACTGCCGGTAATATACGCTATAGTTACTGACGAGCTATACCTTAAACTCGATATAGAGGCGCAGGAGAAAGGCACAAAAAACAGCTGTGATTGCTGGCTCTGGAGTATAATAGAAAATGGATCACTGACCGTAAGATTTGATGTTATCGAGCTTGTCGTATTAATTCTAGTTATCTCGACTGGATAGCTATTTTCATTTGTTATTGCCATTTCTAGTGCACCGCCAGCAATGCACTCCTGAGTGACTGAAAACCCTGTAAATCCCGAAACACTGTTTGATGGAGCATAATTAGAGGCTGAAAATATCCCAGAATAAAAAAATATAGCGGCTACCAAAACGATTATTGTTATAGCCATTGCATATACTATCAAATATTCCATCGACGACTGCGATTTTTTCATACTAATATATATCAGATATAAGGATTTAAGAATAACTAACGTAAGACACGCATCCGCTTTTGCAGACTTTGCTTTTTTGTCTTTGTAATGGAAAGAGTTTAAAGATTTATATGTCTCTTATATTCCATAGAACCTATGAAGCTTGAGATTTTACTTGAGAAAGATTCTATCTTGGCGATAGATGCGCTTGGACGCGACGTAAGGCTTGCTGCTGAAGAGACGATCGAGAAATATGAAAGAAATGTTGCGTGGGAGGTCGCTTTGGGGCTGGGGGGAATTGCAATTTACACGAAGGATAAATATGCAGTCATAGAATCTGCAAGGATGATTGGAAGATATGAAGGAGATACTGCAAGAGGGGTCGCTTGTGGGCTGAGGGACATCGCATTTGAAACGAAGGATAAAGATACCGTTCTAAATACTGCGAGGATAATGTCATTGGACGAGATAGTAAACACGGTAAAAAAAGATGAAGAATATGCTACGAGAGTCGCGACTCGGTTATTGAATATTGCAGTATACACAAAAGATAAAGATGTTACCGTAGAATCTACAAGACTGATTGGAAGATATGAAGGAAATATTGCAGAGTGGGTCGCTTCTGGACTGGAAAAGGTTGCGAGGGGCACGGGGGATAAATATGCAGTCATAGAATCTGCAAGGACGATCGGGAGATATGAGGGATATTATGCGAGTGACGTCGCTTGTGGGCTGGGAGATATTGCGACGGGCACTAAGAATAAAGATACCATTCTAAATGCCGCAAGGATAATGTCGTTGGACGAGACAATAAACACGGTAAAAAAATATAAATATAATAAGTATACTACAAACGTCGCGGTTCAATTATTGTATATTGCAGCATACACAAAAGATAAAGACGTTACCATAGAATCTACAAGACTGATTGGAAGATATGGAGAAGATACTGCGCGCGAGGTCGCTTGGGACCTGGAAGAGATTGCGATTGGCACTAAGGATAAAGATACCGTAAGAGCGGCATGTGGTATCATAAAAAAGGTTGGAAAACAGGCATTAGAGCTACTGGATTACAAGGACATTACCACCATAAGCCAAAAAGGGCTGGATAAGTTGATAGATCGGAAAGAGGACTTTGATGCGGTCTTTGCTTACGTCAAATCCGACTGCATTCTGCCTCTACCTACTGGGGAGAACATAAAGACATATGGGAAACTGGCTTACAGATACGTATCCGATACTTATGGGATAAGTAAGGAGCTTGGCATAGAGAAGATGCTTATGCTGTTTTCCATCGATGAAGAGAAAAGAAAAGGACTGGCCGGACTGGTCAATAAGTCGACTGAAAGGAATAAGAAAG
>JAJYZA010000025.1 GCA_021800365.1 Nanobdellota archaeon | reverse complement strand
GACTGTATCCTTATACCTAAAAGTTATGCCACAGAACATTGGGATATACCAAAAATGGAAACTTTGGACGAAGGAAGTAAAATTAAGGCGTTAGGCATGCTTCATCAAAAAATAGCAGAATTAATAGCCGAGTTGAACTGATAAGAGATGCAACCCCTGAATCTATCTTAGCCGAAGTTTTGTCTAAAACGTCCGTATTTCTGAAGCGCAGTACAACATCGTCATCAACCTCTTCATAAGGGTATAATGCAGCTTTCTAAGTTTATACTATATTTCAGAACTTGAAAATAAGATAAACCGCTTGAATTATTCCGGTGAGTATTAAATAATGAAACACAAATAAAAATTAAATATTGTATATCTTATTATGTAAGTTATAGTTAAAATGTACGCCTGTGCATAACTAGTATAAAACACGATAGTATCGTCTAGGCATGTCTCTTTCTTTTCGGATCGGCTTATGCTCCAAGCAGCTTATTGTAAAGCATCGCCTTTATCTTGATCTCGTTCTGCACGGACTTCCACCTTCGGGAGCATACGTGCTCCCCGAAACGGCGCTTGAAGGCGGAGAAGAAGGATTCCACGAGCCATCTTCTCCCGTATCCTACCTTTTCCTTCCATTTCTGCTGCCAGTACTTCATCCTTTCGACTTCGCTGAAGAACACCCTTCCTTTCTCCGCCAGCGGGTGGATCTTCTCCAGATGAGAGTGCGGGAGCAGACTGAACTGCTCCATCACCGCTTTCTTCCTCGGCAGGCAGCCTTTAGGCAGGAGAGAAGCGGTCGTCCTTATCTTTATCCCCGACTTCAGCCCGTTCTTCTCGAGAAAGGAGAAGTTCCCTCTGGAGTCATAGGCTCCGTCAGCATAGACGGTGTCCCCTTTAGAGGCGGACTCGCCCACCATGGGGATGAACTTCCTGTTGTCGTGGCAGCGGTCCTTGGTGACCCTTAAGTCCACGATCCGTTTCGTATCCACGTCGATAATGGCATGCAACTTGTAGAACCTGGGCATCCCTCCGTATTTGGAATGCCTATAGCTTCCCGTACGGCAGACGGACATCCCAGAGGCATCGATAGCCAGAAGCCTTCCTTTCCTATGCCGCTTCCCTACCGAATGGTTCAAAGCCGTGAAAGAAGATTTATAACTGGCAAGGTATAGTAAAGATACAAAGCATTATAAAGAGTATATTGCGAACTTACAGTATGGCAGACGAAAAACGACTATTAGGAAGCGATTCCGGCGGAAATGTTAAGATAGAAAACCATACAAATGGATCCCCAACCAAAAGAAAAATGCTCGTCATGGCGATAGCGGTACTTTACTTTATCGTCGGATTCTTTGTGCTGGTCGTCCTTCTGGGTGAATTTATCGGCTCGAATTATGCTGGCTTTGTGGCATTAGCATATCTTGTGGCTGGATGGTATTTTTTAGTAAGAAAACGTACATTGCTACGTTTCGCGCGACGTTAAATTCTTAATTCTAGGCGCCCTATATCCCCTTTATCGATGGGGGGTGTAGAAATAACTAAATTAATGCATTTGTCTACCGGCTAATTTTTGCTATTACCCCACTACGATATCCGCGACCTGTGTCTAAATCGGCATAATCGTCATATATGTCATCTATCTTATCAATGAACATATTCCCATTTTTAATAAACCCCATCCCCGCCTCTTTTGCATATGTGCACAATGCAGAATCTACGGCTCTTTCGCTTACCTTTACATCAGACCTTATTTCGCTTATGCGGCACAGACTATACTTCGTAGATATCTTAGGGTTAGTGCTACCACCGCTAACTTTCTTGCCAATGCATATCGTCGCACGGCCAACTACCTTGTCATTAGCTTTTATGACTGCCCAGAAAAAATATTGATTTTTCAAATAACTTTTTGTATAATCAAAATAGTATCCTCCTGGAGACAGGCATGATGTTATGTTCTGAAGCGCCTCCATCTGCGTCTCTAAATCCTTCGGGTTTAGATATAAAACTATGTTATCTTTATCGGATAACACATAAGTACGCCCAGTTCCTTCTTTATGTACCTTCTCGCCGGCCAAGATGTTAGCTATTTCGGGATCAAATTCCTTGAGCCAAAAATAAAGTTTTTCTATCTTAGCCATATCCCTTATAGAATATTTTTCTGAAAAGTATCTAGCCACCGTATCGACTACATTTTTATACGCCGAGCTTAGATCGGTTTCTTGCTTTATCTCAATCTGATTATTCTCTGCAATTTCAAGAAAATAGGCTAGATTAATGAGACGCTCGGCTTTTTTTACTCCAAAATCCTGCAGGGCTATCCTATCCATGAATCGTCTTATCTTATCATTATCAAGTCTGTTTTCCAGTGAATCTATTTTTCTCATAGCGGTCTTATCCTTTCGTCTCATTAGATATCTGAATATTCCCGCACTTTTTTCCGGACCGAACAACCCATAAATCTTCTCGTTTAAATTGACCAGAAGATTCGCCACATCCTCGTTTTTATCAACTATGGCTGACAATGCTAAAATGAAATTAGTATAGGCTGAAACTGACTCTTCATAGGAAAAATCGAGATAGTCTGGAAATATGATACTCCTATTCAAATTAAAACCGGACGTGTAAATATTATTTATACTTTTTATTACCTGCGGATCCGATAAGAATTTAATAACCCTTTTCATCTTTTCTTCGCTTGAATTAACAGAAAACGTAAGACTAATCTGGTTGTCATTTACTAAATAAAGTACTGTGTGCTCATTGTAGTTCCTTAAAGCAGAAAGAATGGATTCAAGGTTTTTACCATAACTTTGAGCCATGCCCCTACGCCAATATGGAGCAGCGTGTTCAAATATACGGAGTCCAATATGCTCGCGGACATCGTCTGCCCTAAATTTTTCGAGCTGGTTTCCTACCTTATCTGAGGATAGGCATTCGAGGATCGACTCCAAATCTGAAACATGTTCATATCTAGTAGCTATCTCGCGCCAGAAGGCTTTTCTCGCGTTATATTTATCGGCATCCGCCTCTGCCATTAAGATATGGTTACTTCCTTAACTTATAAATATTAATTATGATAGAGGCAATTGTATCGCGCACGAACGCATCCGCTTTTGCAGACTTTGCTTTTTTGCCTTTGTAATGGAAAGAATTTAAAGAGTTATATATCTCTTATATTCCATAGAATCTATGAAGCTTGAGACTTTACTTGAGAAAAATCCTATTTTGAGGATAGACGCACTTGGACACGACGTAAGGCGTGCTATAGAAGAGACGATTGGAAGATATGAAAGAAATATTGCAATGGGAGTCGCTTGGGAGCTGGGAGACATTGCGATGGGCACTAAGGATAAAGACGCCGTCATAGAATCTGCAAGGATAATTGGAAGATATGAGGGAGATTCTGCGGGTGACGTCGCTTGTGGGCTGGGAGAGACCGCATTAAACACGAAGGATAAAGATGTAGTCATAGAATCTGCAAGGACGATTGGAAGATACGAAGGAGTTACTGCGATGCGTGTCGCTGGAGGGCTGGGGGACATTGCATTAATCACGAAGGATAAAGATGTAGTCATAGAATCTGCAAGGACGATCGGAAGATATGAGGGAGATACTGCAAGAGAGGTCGCTTTCTTGCTGAAGTATATTGCATTAAACACGAAGGATAAAGATGTAGTCATAGAATCTGCAAGGATGATTGGAAGATATAAAGGAAATGTTGCGAGGGAGGTCGCTTGGGGGCTGGGAGAGATTGTATTAAACACGAAGGATAAAGATGTAGTCATAGAATCTGCAAGGACGATCGGAAGATATGAGGGAGATACTGCAATAGGGGTCGCTTGGGGACTGGGAAAGATTGCATTAAACACGAAGGATAAAGATACCGTTCTAAATACCGCTAGAATAATGTCGTTGGACGAGATAATAAACACGGTAAAAAAAGATGAGAAGTATCCTACAAATGTCACGATTCAGTTAGTGTGTATTGCGGCATACACAAAAGATAAAGACGTTACCATAGAATCTGCAAGGACGATCGGAAGATATGAGGGAGATACTGCGGGGGAAGCCGCTTGGGAGCTGGTACAGATTGCATTAAACGCGAATGGTAAAGATGCCGTGAGGGCAGTGTGTGGTATCGTAAATAAGGTTGGAAAACGGGCATTAGATCTACTGAATCTCAAAGACATTACCGCCATAAGCCGAAAAGGGCTGGATAAGTTGATAGACCAGAAAGAGGACTTTGATGCGGTAGCGGTTTACGTTAAATCCGACTGCATTCTGCCTCTACCTACTGGGGAGAACATAAAGGCATATGGGAAACTGGCTTACAGATACGTGTCCGATACTTATGGGATAAGTAAGGAGCTTGGCATAGAGAAGATGCTTATGCTGTTTTCCATCGATGAAGAGAAAAGAAAAGGACTGGCCGGACTGGTCAATAAGTCGACTGAAAGGAATAAGAAAG
>JAJYZA010000024.1 GCA_021800365.1 Nanobdellota archaeon | reverse complement strand
AAATTTGACTATAGGTGCATCAGAAAGCCCATCGCTCGGTTCTTTTTTTAACGGTTCTATAAGCAACGTTCAGATATACAATACGGCATTGTCTAATGCGCAAGTTCAACAACTGTATTCAGAAGGTCTCGGCGGCGCACCCATCGCAGACGCAGGCTTAGTCGGTTGGTGGCCTTTGGATGGGAACGCGAATGATTATTCTGGCAATAACAATAACGGCGTGGCAACAAATGTGAACTGGGTCTCGCCATGATTTTAAGACTTCGTGCTTATTAACCTGTCAGTGTTTTATAACTATTTACAGTATACAATTTATATGAAAAACAATGTGTCTCATATGGAGCAAGATATTTAGTCTGGAGCCGGGGAATATCTATGATGCACGGCTTATCAAAAATATCATACCTATAAAAAAAGAAACATAAAAGGGCGTGGAAAGTCAAAAAGTCGAATTGGAGTATCCTTTCAGAGGTCTGCTTAAGATGTTATCCCACCATGACGTAGCTTCTCGCTTCCCTCGGTTTATATGGTCTGACATCTTAATTTAGTCCATTACAAATAGACTAAAATGACTAGATAGTAAATTATAAATACAACCAAACCCATTCGTTTATATGAATATAGAAAACGCGCTGATAAGATACCGCAATTATGGGAAAAACATAACTATAGTGAAAAGGGAGATACAAATTCATTTCAATCCGAGCTTTATATCCGCAATCATCGGGCCTAGGCGGGCAGGCAAAACACTCTTCATGATCCAATTAATAAACGCATTGGATGTACCAGAAAGCAACAAGATATTCATAAACGGAGAAGATATCGACTTTGAAGGAATATCCATAAAAGACCTTGATAACGTAGAAGACACGATTAATAAGATATATAAGATTGATTATTCTAAACAGGTGTGGCTTTTTATCGATGAGATTCAAAGATTCCCGTCATGGTCCAAATGGGTGAGGACTTTAAACGACGAAAATAAATATCGGCTTGTTATATCCGGTTCCACTTCTGAATTATCCACAGAAAAACTGCCTTCTGAATTAAGGGGCAGGGCATTGAATACAATAGTACTGCCATTTTCTTTTAGAGAGTCATTAAGCGCGAATAACATAACATATGGAAAGTATCTAGACTCTCAAAAAATCGGTGAGATAAGGGAAAAATTCGATGAGTTCATGAAATATGGTGGCTACCCACAGGTAGTTTTAGAAAAAAATACAAAACTAAAAACCAAAATACTGGGAGAGCTACTGGAAACTGTTATGCAACACGACATACTCGAAAAAAGACATATAAGAAACAGCAAGTTGTTAAAGGCATTCATAAACGCCGCAATTGGCTCGGCTTGCAGGCAGATATCGTACATTTCTTTGTCAAATTGGTTAACTTCAAATGGGTTAAGCATGACCCGGCAAACTGCCATAAATTACCTCTCATACGCGGAGGAAGTCTTCTTGTTCTTTCAAATATTTCCTTTCTCAAACAAACCAAAAATGAGAAACGTTAATCCAAAATTGTACTTAGCCGATTCTGGCTTATTGGGATTGATATCGGACGATAAGTCAAAACAATTAGAGAACCAGATCCTCATCGAACTCATAAGAAGAGGCAATAACGTAAACTATTACCTAGACAACAAATCCGAAGTCGATTTTGTAATCAACAATAAAAAAGTAACCGCGCTTATACAGGTCTCGTCATCTTTGTCAGACCCAGTAACGTATACAAGAGAAACAAAGGCCATAGTTAACGCCGCAGAGAAACTAAAATGCAATAATCTGGTAATAATAACGGAAAACGAGGAAAAAACCATAAGAGTCGGCAGAAAAATAATAAAAGTGATTCCTGCTTGGAAATGGCTCCTTAATCTTTAAATCTTCCAGTCAGCATAAATCCTTATGCTGCAGAAAGCAAAGCCGAACAGGAAATCCCAGTCGGCATTGGAGTACATGATGACCTATGGCTGGGCCATACTGATCATAGTAATTGTAGCCGGCGTGCTGTACAGCTTAGGTATCTTCACCCCCTCGTCGTCCACAGGCACGACGATCACAGACTTCTCTGGTCTCGGCGTCACGACCGCAGCATGTGTGAACTCCATAAACAACCAGCTTCTGGAACTGTCCATCACGAATGCTGTCGGTTATAATGTGAACATAACCGCGATAAATGTCACAGGGAACAATGGAATCTCGATAAAACAAGTAGTTAACACCCTTCTCAGTAGTGGACAATCAGCGACTTTCTACGTCAACGGAGCGTGTAACGGTTCGACGTCCACCTACGGCGGCTCTGCCATAATAACTTATACCGAACCAGGGCAGACATTAGTAGGGCCGTACTTCTCAGAAGGGCAGATTTCGCGAGTACAAACTATCAGCAACCCGAACGTGGTAGCTAATTTTACTAAGACCGGGGAGATATCTTCGAATACCGGAGGGTATGCGTTCCCTTTTACGATTGCTATGTGGATTAAAGTGGCAAATTATCCACCCAGCGATTTGATGGGCATTACTTATTTTAACAATGGAGGCTGGGATCAGCTTTTCGTCGCATATGCAGGATATTGCAGCGGCTCCGCTACGGGCGCATTGGCGATCTGGAATCCTCCCGGCCCTCTTTGTGACGGGGTAATAAGTCTTCATAAGTGGACATTTGTCGCAGTAGTCGCAACCTCCTCTGGGTTCTCTCTGGAGATTAACAATACCGCGATCGTCCAGGGTGGCACTACAAGTACGCCCACACAAGGAACTGGCTGGTCTATCGGCCAGGGACATTTTGGATTCAACGGCTCCATGATGAATGTTCAGGTGTATAGTGGTGCACTCTCCGCCGCACAGCTCAATAAACTATACGCCGAAGGGAAGGGGGGCGCCCCGATACCGAACGCAGGTCTTATCGATTGGTGGCCTTTGGATGGGAACGCGAATGATTATTCTGGCAATAACAATAACGGCGTGGCAACAAATGTGAACTGGGTCTCGCCATAAATTATAGACCTCTGTATGTAAATGGTAACTTAATTTATTATGAGAGCAATTAAATAGAGTCTTTACAAACGTAGTAGCGTAAATATAAGAAACTATATCTATTTATACAAGACACAAATATTTATATATTCGTGTCATATAAGACTTATATGGAAGATGAGAGAATCCTGGGAATACTTAACGACTGGAATTTTTGGGGAAACAAGCCCTTGGAGCTAGGAATAAAGAGAAGAGTGTATGTAGACAAGATAAAAGATATCTTAAAAGATACCGAAGTCGTCGCAGAAGTCGGCGTAAGAAGATGCGGTAAATCCTTCGTGGCTAGACAGGTACTAAATGAGTTTATTTTAGAGGGTTATGATGTAAATTCAACATTGATAATCAACTTGAGTGATGAACGCTGGTCGGCGGATTCCGCTGGATTATTAAACGAAATATTTGATGTATATAAACGCGAGTTGAAGCCAAAACAAAAACCTCTGATCGTAATAGACGAAGCACAGCAATTACGGGGGTGGGAAAAGTTCGTGAGGGGGATTAGCGAAAGGCTGGTGGCAAAATTTATAATCACCGGCTCTTCTTCTGCTCTTCTAAGCTCTGAATTTGCGACGTTGCTATCGGGGAGACATGTTGTAATAAACATAGTTCCCGTCGACTTTAAGGAATTTCTCTTGTTTAAGGGCATAAACGTAGACGGTATGCTCAGCGCAGCGCAAAGCATAGGAAAGATAAGCGCAGAAATCTTGGAGTATGCAAAGAACGGCGGGTTTCCGGCAGTTATCCTAGCGAAGAACAAAGACGAACTTTTGTTGAGTTATCTTGATACTATAATTGTAAAAGATGTATCTATGAGATATAAGATACGCGCAGCTGACAAACTTAAGGTACTTATTAAATTTTATATCGCAAACGCCGCGTCATCCATGACATTTAACAGTATATCAAAATTCTTGGGGTTGCCTTTGAAAACCGTGCAAAGGTTTTCAGAATATCTATCAAACGCGTATATTATATTTTTCGTAAATCGGCTCTCGTCCTCTATTAAAGAGCAGGAAAATAGCCCTAGAAAGGTGTACGCGATAGACAATGGTTTTGTCTCATCCTTTTCGGAGAGTCAGTCCGATATAAAAGGCAAGCTAATCGAGAATATGGTGGCCATAGAACTATTGAGGCGTTCATATTACTCTAGAAAGATAAAAATCTACTATTGGAAATCTAAAAATAACTCTAAGGAAGTCGATTTCTTGGTAAAGTCAGGTACCAGGCTTGAAATTTTGCAGGTCGCATATTCTTTGGATAGATTAGAAACACAAAAAAGAGAAATTGACTCGTTACTTTCATGCGCAAAAGAACTTAATTTAAAAGAAGGAAAGATAATAACGTTAAAGGATGATAAAAGCGAAATAATCGACGGCATAAAGATTCACTATGTCCCACTCTGGAAATGGCTTCTTAATCTTTAAATCTTTCAGTCAGCATAAATCCTTATGCCTCAGAAAGCAAAGCCGAACAGGAAATCCCAGTCGG
>JAJYZA010000023.1 GCA_021800365.1 Nanobdellota archaeon | reverse complement strand
AGCACGCCGCCTTGACTGTGACCACCGCCGCGTCGTGGAGCAGCATTCGGTTGCGTTTCACATAGGATGCGTTATCCAAGACCGTTATCAGTATCCCGGACGCACACCTGAAGGCATTATCGCCTTCATCGCGCCTCTTCTCCAACCGCCCGGAAGGCGCTGGTATCTTATTCGTTTTCTTCGATATTTTCATGTTAACGACTAGGCGGAGGGTCGCCGTCCGTGAACAACGGGCGGCGGCTCCGCTGACATTTATGGACGTCCATCATACGAACTGGTTGCCTGCGGATGGTCGGTCCGCCCACTCTTCATTCGGATAGAAAAAATACAGAACTATCGTTACAACGCGTTTACGTCGTAAAATGGCCAACTACTGAACTTAAGTTAAAAATTCAACAAGCTAGAGGAGAGCGTGAGTGTATGGCTTATTCGCTAAGCTACAACAATTGTCTGATGCTGCGACAAATACGCATGAGAGTAGGGAAGTTATTTGCAAACCCACTCTGGTGGAGAATCAGATGTAAAGGTAGACTCACTTTCCACTATGCGCAGTCTAAAGAGGAAAGTGGTGAAGTAATAGTAGACAAGAAGTACTCTTTCTGCTTCAACAATAGGGAAGAGTATATTGAAGTTTTCAGAAATCTAATGGAAGTTTTTATAACTGCGGTTTATAATATTGATATAAAAGGTAAAGTTGTGCTCGACATAGGAGCGAACGTAGCTGATACACCGATCTACTTTGTCGGAAAAGGTGCTAAAAAGGTTATAGGTGTTGAACCATTTCCAGTTACATATCAACTTGCTAGAGAAAATGTAAATAGGAACAATCTCAGTAATAAAATAAAACTTGTTAACGCAGCGATAGGAGGCAAACCTGGTTCTTTGAAGTTAACTAATGCTCATATTGATACAGGCAGTATAAACGCCCTTAAAGTAGATAATAAGGGTTCTACTTTTGGGACTACAAATGTGCCTATAACGACACTTGCGCGGCTTGTTAAAAAGTATCATCTCAAAGATGCTGTGCTAAAGCTAGACTGTGAAGGTGCCGAATACGATGCGATTATGTCGGCGGATATAGAGACTCTGCGCATATTCAGTGATGTTATAATTGAATACGATTATGGTGGTATAGAAGAGATTAAGGATAAGATGCAATCCGCGTCTTTTTATGTAGCATCAAATGATAAACTTCACACCCTCATACATTTTAAGAAACGTGAGTCTTTCAAAGTTTAGCAAGCTGAACACAGAATAGCGCTGCAGCTAGAAATGCTGCTTGTCGTTTCGACCTTGCTGGAACCGCATTTTGGGCACCTGGTCGCCAAAACCAGACTTACCACAGAAATAGGTTACGAGGAAAAGTCTATATTTACGTAGTGGTAAAGTTTGGAATAGTCACGGTTTTAATATGGACAAAATGGCTAATAAAAACAGTCGTCTAAGTTTATGCTTAGTTGCGCCTAAAAAAAACTTTAGTAATGATAAAGGATTTGGAGTAAATAGATACTGCTTCGAGATGGCCAATCGTCTAAAGCCAGATATGATATATAGTCCAAAGAGATTAACCCTAATCAATAAAATATTTGGTTATCCAAGCGAACTCGATAATCACAGGATAATCCACATTTTGGACACCCTTCCATTTAAAAAACCTAAAAGAGCCACACTAGTTGTTACTGTTCATGATTTCCATCCGTTTGAAGTGCCAGAATTAAATCCAACAGATTATAAGACTATAAAAGGGATATTGGGGCTTTATCTGGTTCTTTTACCAGGTTTTAATACGGCAATGCAAGCGGATTATTTGATATCAAATTCAAGCCAAACAAAAAGCGAAGCGATCAAATATGGGTTCCCAAAGGATAAAATTTTTATTGCAAATCATGGAATAGACGAGAGATTTATTAATAAACCAATTCCAGCCAAAAAACATGAAGCATTTAAATTAGGTTACATAGGGGCGCTCAGTACAACACGAAATCTCGCTTACGTGATAGAGGCATTTAAGAAAATATCAGATAGAGACATAGTTTTTGAGATATGGGGATTAAAGCAGGAAGCATACCCAAAACTTTTAAATCAAGCAAAGGACGATAGGAGAATAAGATTTACTGGTTTTGCGCCAGAAGACAAACTTATCGAGATATACGATTCTTTTGATGCATTCGTAATGCCAACACTCTATGAAGGTTTTTGCTTGCCGATATATGAAGCTCAAGCGAGGGGTCTGCCTGTCATTATATTGAGTGAGGCGAAAATACCAGATGAAGCTAAAAAATATTGTTTAAAAGTAAACGATGTTGAAGAGATGGCAGCTACAATAGTAGCCCTTAAAAATCGCGAAATTATAGTTAAAAAAGAAATGATTGGTTATGCCCACCAATTTACGTGGCAAAGAACAGTAGAGCAGACAATAAAAGCTTATAACGAAATATTTAAAAGAGAAGGTCTCTAGACTGTGTATTATCCCGAAATAAGGTTCTCTCGGTAACTTATAAATGCGTCCAAGAAGCGGAGATTGCTATGAGAACACTAAACGTACGCCAAATACGCCGGATAATCAGAGAAATGAAGAAAGGAGAACTCTCCGTATTCCGCACATCTAAGCAACAGAGCATAACGCCTCAATACTGCGGGCGTCTGTATCGGCGATTTGCGAGAATACCGTTATACAAAATAAAACTACCGCAATACGGCAGGAAACCAACGAAGCTGACCGAAATGGATGCAAACGCGATAAGAAGAGTGCTTTATTACTACCCTGGCACCGGTGCAGTGTCGATAGAAAAACTACTTCTCAGCGAAGGAGTACACATATCACACAACAAAATACACTCATTCCTTATAGGAAATGGGCTTTCGAGGGCGGAATCAAATAAGAGCAAGAGAAGGAAATGGATCAGGTACGAGAGGAAACACAGCAATTCGCTGTGGCACACCGATTACCATGAAATGAACAACCCAGAACTCGAAGGCAAGCAGCTCATCTCGTATGAGGACGACGCATCTAGATTGATTACTGGATATGGGCTCTTTGACAACGCCACCACCCGTAATGCCATCGACACTTTCAAGAAGGCCGTAGAACAGTGCGGGCTCCCAAGACAGTTAATATCCGACCACGGGACGCAGTTCTGCGAGGACGAAGAAGATCACAATCTGTTCAGAGAAACCATACAGGATATGGGCACGGAACACATACTTGCGCGGGTTAAACATCCGCAAACCAATGGCAAGATGGAGAGATTCTTTTACACTGTAGAGAGCTTACTGCCGCGGTTTGATAACGACTTGGACAAAGTCATAGCATACTACAACTTCATGAAGCAGCACATGGGCCTTTTACACGAAGGCAGACTGCTTCGACCTTATGAGGCATTTGTGCTGAAGGGAAGCACGATTAGGGCAGTGTATATAAATGAGAGAGGAGAAGTACGTTTGTCCTGAGAGCCTTAATTCAGGACAACACAAAGTTGAGGATTTTTATAAATGGGGCAAATGAAATGATAAAAACTTTTTATATTCTTAACTCTTTTTTTTTACCAACAGGCTACAATCATATGTTTATGGTACAAAAGATTGGTAGGGGTTTTGAGTACGAAGGCTTTAATTTAAAAGTTGTAAGCTCAGTTAAACAGATAACAGATCCTGGCTTTGTAATGATATCGGATCATCCGTTTTATTACAGCTTTGGTTCAAGAAATAATAGTAAGGGAGGAATACAGAGAATTGTTCCAAGCATTATCCAAAAAACTAAAATTTTAGACTGGATTGCGAATTTTTTTTGCAAAGTAGAGTTATCAAGATTGGTTAAGCATATAGCTGGAAAGAACATTGTGGTGATTGCTTGGAATACAAAATATAGTAATATTCTTGATAGCTTAGACACTCCTATAATTTACGCTGTCGAACACTTCTATAAACCTGATATAAAAAATCTAGATAAGTACCAGTTGCTTCAATATAAATTTGCAGGTACTAAAAACGTTATTCCTTTAAAATTCGCGGCAGATATTGATCCAGCCAAGATAGGGCATAATAACACAAATAAAAAATATGTATTGGCTTACGTTGGAGATAAGGGTTATATAAAAAGATATATGCATCTTTTTAAAGTTGCAGCTAATGGTGATTGGGTGCTTAAACCCAATGGCATGAGTGAAATCGGTATGTGCAAGATAGTGCCCACACCGCCTTATATTACACAGGAAGAAAAGTTACGTATATACTCAGAATCTATGATGGTTCTTGGAATTCATAGCGATAGAAATCGGGCTGCAAGAATGGTCGGCGAACGCGTTTTTGAAGCAATGGCGTATGGCGCCGTTTGCTTAACTGATAATCCCGCAGCTGTCGAAATGACTAATAATTCGGCGGTCTTATTTAATAATGAAAAAGAGCTTCTTAATTTAATACAGAAATTTAAAAATGACCAAAAAGCAAGAGAAGTAATTAGGAATAGGGGATTTAAGTGTATAAAAGAGGATGGGACTTGGGCTTCGAGAGCTAGAGATTTTATAAGGATGGCAAATGATTTATACGGTATAAACTTTTGAACTTAATGTTGTGTCAACCAAATTCAGTAGTTGGCCACATGGTACATGATTTGCACCCCGATTTTGAATGATGCGCATGACTGAACCCACATGAA
>JAJYZA010000022.1 GCA_021800365.1 Nanobdellota archaeon | reverse complement strand
AGATTTACCGATGATTAGACAGAAGCTAAAACCATTATTAAAAGAAAACAGGTAGTCTGGCAGCACTGCTTGTCCTAACTTAACATATACAACTATTTAAGTACAAACCGTAGTGTATTAAAATGAAAGATGTCCGCAAAATGAGCCTGCTCGGAGGCGTCGGATCACTACTCATTCTTCTTATTTTAGTGCCGGTAGTCGGAGCGGTTCTTGCGATCGTCGGGTTTATACTGGTTATCCTTGCCGTATATTACTTTTCAAAAGCCGCCAAATCCATGCAAATATTTAGGGACTATTTAGTTTCAGTTATAATCCTAGCAGTTGGGATAGCAATAGCTATTATTTACGCGCTTTCCGCACTCTTTACTCCATCAGTTATAAAACTACTGCAGATGGTTTCAAATACGACAAATTCCACAAGTACCACCTCAGCAACGACTGTGGCCACTTTAACGCAAACCATCGGAATCCCATTGCTAATCGCCGCCATAATCCTTATAGCCACTGCCATAATAAGCACTGTATACCTTAGGAGAAGTTTCAAATCACTGGCGATTAAGTCCGGTGTGAAATTATTCGACACCGCTTCATTACTGTACTTTATAGGTGCGGTGCTTATAATCGTATTTGGCATAGGTTTACTGGTAATATTTGTGGCTTTGATATTACAGGTAATAGCGTTTTTCTCTTTGAAGAAGATACCTGCAAAGCGCAGGCATTAAACAAGCGGCAATCAGTGGCTCTAAACGTCATTGGTTTGTAAAAAGGCACTACAAAGGAACTCAAAACGCCAGAAAATTACATAACGTTAGCAGAAAGCCGTGATTTAAAGGTCAAAAGCAAGAAGAATTTCTCAATGACTTAACCGGAAGATGTGTAAAAATTGGGGTGGCGAAATTTTGCGTACCAATACTATGGTACCTTATGGGCAATCGTGTAAAAATTTATTTTATCGCTAAATTTATTTAAAAGTGCAGAGGTATATGCGTTCTCCTCATCATTTGTTATGCCTGCGAAGTCAACTTTGAAATAGTGTGCCAGTCCATTCGGTTTGTCATCTTCAGCACCACATTCAAATACTTTTATTCGAAGAAGACCGTATAGACGATTTCTACTCTCATCAGTTTTCTTATCCAGAAGGTATACATCGAGTACGTCAGTATAAAAGTCTGTTCCATCCTTTTCCCACTTCTTGACGTCTACGTCATAAAATAGGATCGACTTTGCGAAACCCGATAGTTCATTCTTCAGGTCTTTTACAGATATTCCTCCAGAATGACCAAGATATATACTAACTGAATTAGACTGCTCCCAAATCAAAGAAGCCAAATCTGGCCCCGTCTTACGTTCCATAGTTTTTGTGATTGTCTCTATCGATTATAGAAGACAAGTGGTATATAACTCTTTAATTTTAAGGGGGCCATTGCTGCATAATTCAAAACACGCTTTCCGATATCAGTCTGCGGCCATTTGAAGACGCGTATAGGAAAACATACCAATTTCTATTTTAAGGCATTAGTCAATTCATGCATGCAGAGCTCTTACTACCAAAAATCTCTAGGTGTTGATATTACTGAATATTCAGTATAAACCCAGGTCGCTAAAGATATAATGTAAAAATTTAATCCGCTTCTAGATAATTGCCTTGCAAATTTTCATATACGATTATGCCCCTGAATTGCTCACCAGCTCTGTACAATCCAGACTGATACAACTGATTTAAAACTCCAGACAGAAGACCCGCTACCATTTTGTTACTGTAGCCTTGACCGGTATAGCTACCCTTCATAACGTATCTGATTCCCGCATTTTTAGCTTCTTCAGCAATGCCCCTCAATTTTGGATTGTAAAACTTTTCGGTATCAATCCCTTCACTTAAAGAAAGATTTAATTCTGCAGGAGTTTTAGAGAGTTTTTTGGCCGCTTTCAATTCATTTTCAAGCTTTCTTTTTGAAGCGCCACAGTCAAAGAACGCATATGCGGACGGCGAAGCCGCTTTAGCGGGCTCATCACCAGATGGCGCATGGTTCATCAATAGTCCTCTCAAATCTTCTTTGTTGGGTTTTACCATATTTTAATTACTATTATATAGAAGTACTAATATATAAAGCTTTCGGCCTTAAAAAGGCGTGGGCTAACCGCTTGTTTTAAGAGTGCCTCAGGTAGCACATGATTTCTTAAAATCATATATTAACTTTTATTATTCTACCTTAAATTTTTTACTGCTGCTTTTCAATCTTTTCTATAAATTAGTGCTATCTTTTTGAGATAGCATTATCCTAAATAAAGATGGGAAAAAGTATTATTTAAATTGAGAGCAGTTACTAAATTGGTGATAACATGCGTACAGCGACCCAAACTGCGAACTCAAATAAATGGGATCCAAATGAGAAAGCTAATTGGCTATGGGTTTTACTTGGTTTTATTGGAATAGGTCAGCTCGTAGCTTTAATATATGTTCTTATAAAGAATGATAAAAACCGCCTTTTCGCTCTTCTATTCTTATTAGGGTGGCTAGGAGACCTGATATTATATTTTGTATTTAAAGGAAAGGACGAAAGACTATCTTCTATAGCCATTAAACTTTTTCTGGGTGAAATAGCAGTTATAATTATAGCCCTCATTTTTATCGCTGTAACAGGTATCGGTCTCTTTAGTTTATTTACCCTTCTCGGCCCCTCATCTACACCACCCCATTCTGGTAGCAGCAGCTTAAATTCTAATTATTTAAATTCTACTTATACAGGACCAAATCCCACTTGGATTAGCGACAATGGCTCGTCGTGTGGTAATTTCACTCTATCTTTATTATCGGGTGCAAAGACAGGTAGCTGCTTCTGGAGCGGCGGATATCTCAATATGGCATATGCTAGTGGGAATTCTGGATATGTAACTATCTCTATTGTCGGAAGTAATGGTAACACTTACTTCAGAGCCGGTACAATTGCTGGTGGATACTGCGATAGCGACACATCAACGGTATACGTAAACCTACCAGCGCAGACTTACACTATAAAAATAAGAGCCGGCATGGGCGGTGGCGCCTGTGGTAATGCCTTTGTGTACTTGCTATCATAAACTACATGGAGGGATAATGGGGTCTAGTGAAAAGTGTACGCTAAATGCTTTAATATCCGCCTCTGTCTTATAGGTAAGATATAGAAAAGCAATGTCAGGGATGAAACTGCAAAGATGTTTGCAATGATAGACCCTAATTCTCCTGAAAAAATACGCGGTTTGGTTCCTGCCATTACTCATCCGAAGTTTGAAAGCGCTTTAAAGGAAAAAAGCAAACTTGGAAAACTACCAGAGAAGTATCCAAACCTGAACAGGTGATAGGTTCTCAGTTGTTTTTTCTCCAAATCTTTAACAAGATTAAAGATTAAGCCATTAGAATGTTATATATTTATAGAAACGGCTGTTTAATTATTCATGGTCACTTTGAAGGAAGCAAAGGTTCTTTTGAAGAGGTATGCAGATGCCTGGGTCAATAGAGACCCGGATGCAATAATAAAGATTTTTGAGTCTGATGCAGAGTATTGGGAAACCGCCTTTGCCAGACCTTTTAAGGGACATAAAGGCATTAGAAAATACTGGGTAGACAAGTAATCGGGCAGGAAAAAGACATAAATTTCAGGCTTCTCAATGTTTATGTCCAGGGAAATAATGTCGTTGCTGAGTGGTATGCCGAATTCTACGACATGATAAACCGTTATCAGGTAAAAATGAAAGAAGTTGCTTTATTCAAAGTAAGAAAAGGAAGAATATACAATTACAGAGAATACTGGTCATCTAAACACCCTCAAAGTTATATTGAACGTCTTAATAAATAGAGCATATCTCTAGAACTTCAAATCCAGAAGGTAAGGACTAATGAAAATAACTATGATTTAATTTATCACAAACCCATAAACTACATGGGGCGGCCGGGATTTGAACCCGGAACATCTACCTAATGTTGGGCGCAAGCGGGATAACCCATTTTTTAATTAATCTGCAGAATAAAGGTGGACTACCTTTTCCATTCTTGTGATTCTAAAAGTGCCTAGTTACCCACAGAGATGCACATTTTGCCGCTTCTTTCTCGTGCCCGAAATATGTATGTGATGATCCCGTTAGCAGCTTATAAGTAAAGTCATGGCAGTTGGTAGCTTTTGCCTTTATAATCTCAAGAGTCTTTTTGTTCCCTTTCAATGAGAATTCGCCTCTGCTTGAAAACACAAATATTGGCACAGTGATTTTAGATAGCAAAGATTTAGCCTTTTCATCATAAGTATTAAATATATCAGAAATCCCCCCTCTTGAGAATAAGGATATATATGTTTCGGGTAAAATCTGCATAGTCTCTTCGTATACTCCTTTTACAATGAGCGGAGTTTTTTGTTTATTTTTTATCGCGATTAGTGCTTTTTTCAGCAGTCCCGTTCTATATTCTAAATCATCTTTAATGTTAAACAACCCAACATGATCTATTGGTGATCCAAATATAAGCCCATTTACACGTTTATCACCAGTTTTCGCAGCATAATATGCTACTTTCGTTGCACCTAAACTATGGCCTTGTAAGACTATCTGTTTGTATCCCTGCTTAACGGCAAAATCAATGTATGCCCGTATATCAAAGATACAATCCTTAAAGTTTTCATAAGCTGAACCTAATATCTTGTATTTTTCTTTTGAAATGTTCAGCTTCGTTTCATTTATGTAATCATGTCCCCTGTTGTTCATGGTTAGGAATGCCCAC
>JAJYZA010000021.1 GCA_021800365.1 Nanobdellota archaeon | reverse complement strand
CAATAAGGATTGAGAACAGATTCCTGAACCTGTACGAGCAGGCCAGGCAGTACGACTACGAGATTTTTCTAGGAAAGCTCAGGGTGATAAGCAGCAGAAACGAACTTTACGGCATAGTCGGCGAGTTCACAGACTGGAAAGCAAGGATAGACAGGGTAGAAAGGGCCCTGTTCGGAAAGTTCAGAAGCGCAATGAAGGACCTGGAAAAGGTGAATGTGCGCATAGACAAGGTTATGAAATCGGACATTGGCGATAGCCTATTGGATGCCTTGAAGGCCAGCAGGGACAGGAATTTAGAGGCATTAGATGAAGCACACAAGATGGACAGGGTAATAGGGTATGCATTGGCAGACGCCGCAAAAAAGATACGCGAGGTTGAGGAGAGGCAAAGGAAAAATATATATGAGCAATTGAAATAATATTATGCGCGGGCTCTTAGCTCAGGAGTAGAGCGCCTCGTTCGCAACGAGGAGGCCGCGGGTGCGAATCCCGCAGAGTCCACAAAACTTCTTGGAAAGAAGTTTTATCAAGAACCAGAGAGAAATTTAAGCAGCAAAGCCGCAAGCGGGTCTGGGTGGTATGCTCTCGTGGAGGTGAAGTAGCCTAAGGAAAGGTTGAAGATGTTTGAGGCAGTTGCAGGCGCCTTTATCCTTTCTGTGCTCCTTAACTTAGTATGATACCCATTATTTCTTTATAATGCAGAATGAAAGTCATGTTTATCGTATGTGACAGGTACTTTCACGTTATGGGCCTTCTTGTGAGGCTTTAAGGAAGCTATATAAGTATTTATTCTAAAATTGATATCGATTTCATGGAAATAAAAGTTGGCTCAAGAATAAGGAATAAAGAAATAAAGGAAATTATACAGCTGTCAAATGGCTGGCTTTTGCTCAAAACCGAAGACGGCAAGTCTGCCAGAGACTTTCGTGTTAGGCTTGTAACATCTACAAAGCCATTGCGATCTATGGTACCAAAGCATGCGCATTTTGTAATAGACTTTTATGGAAAGTTGTGCCAAGACAAAAGTGCCGGAATGGCTATGCTGAAGGCGATTTACGAGATATGGAAAACGAAAGATGTCAAGAGCGCGCTAGAAAAATACCAGAAAGCCTCTGCTAGCTTGCAGGGTTATCCTTTGGAATACATACTCTACGCTTTAAACTGGATTCTAGAGCAGGAGGACATCAACTTTACAGGTAGGCCGGAGAAGAAGCAAAAGGAGCTTGATGCAATTCTATCATCACTTGGCTATAGCGTTCCAGAAGGAAGGCTGGGAAGCGAGCTTGCCATGTCATTGCTATGTGATGTTGGCCGTGGAACACATCCAGTAGAAGCGTTGCTTAAAGCAAATTTAGACATAATACCACGCCGAAAGTTTTAATCTGATACATATAAATATGTATTAGTATTTATTAATATGGTTATATGGGGGCTAAAAAGAAAGTTACAATAACCGTAGATACCGACTTATTTGCAAAGTTTAAGGAGGCGTGTATGGATAACGACTTAAAGGTGTCTACAAAAATAAACAGTCTGATTAAGGAATGGCTAAATGGTAATAAAAAGTGAACTTATGGACCAATTGGAGCTTACTAAAGCAAGGGAAATAACGGATGCCGATTACAAGGAATTCGTGAAAATGCATAAGTCTATAGTGGTAGAAGATACGGAGCTTGAAATAGGGAATCATAATAATATCAAAGTGTTACAACCTAAAGATTTCAAGTTAGAAGTTACTACCGTTTGGAGTTTTCCCAAAAGGGGCGATTGGGCAACGCATTCTTTAAATTCAAGGTACAGAGGTAACTGGGCACCGCAGGTAGCTAGAAATTTAATATTAAGATACTCGGATGAAGGAGACACAGTATTGGATTCATTTGTAGGCTCCGGGACTACTTTAATAGAATGCAAGCTAACTGGGCGAAAAGGCATTGGGGTAGACATAAACGAAGAGGCATTAATACTGACGCGGGACAGACTAAATTTTCATACTTTGAATGATGATTTCCCAGAGCAGAGAACATTTCTCGGAGATGCAAGAAAGTTGGATTTTATAAAGGACGAAAGCATTGATTTGATAGCCACACATCCGCCATATGCAAGCATAATATCCTACACAAAAAACTCAAACCATAAACGTGATGGCGACCTATCTAAGGTCAGTTCGATCGATGAATTTTCAGACGAAATGAGAAAAGTAGCAAAAGAGTTTTATCGCGTGCTAAAGCCGAATAAGTACTGTGCAATTCTGATTGGTGATACCAGAAGGCACAAGCATCAGGTGCCAATATCTTTTAGGGTAATGCAAGTATTTCTTGAAGAAGGTTTTGTATTGAAAGAAAGCATAGTTAAGGTTCAGCATAACACAAAAATGGCACCTTTGTGGGCAAAGAAATCAGTAGAGAGCAATTTTTTGCTATTGATGCACGAACATCTGTTTGTGTTTAGAAAGCCTGATGTAAATGAAGATGTAACAAAATATATAGAGAGCACAAAATGGTGATAGTTGATGGATGAATCTGACATATTCCACGAAAATGTTACTAATTTATTCAGAAAATGTGGCTTTAACGTAGAAAAACGGAAACGGAATGATAAAGGGCCCGATATCATAGCACGTGCAGGTAACATAAAACTTATTATTCAATGTAAGAGTACCCAGAATAAAGGAAAACAATATAATGGTTTAGATGATTTAATAGACGCATATTCACGGAAAGTTGATAAACTCCGCATGGATTATGCTATATTGGCATTTAGTGGATATTCTTTTCCTGGTAAAATTAAAAATCTTGAAACTGGCAATTTTGAGGCATTTAATATTAAAAAAATACTGGAAGAAGATCGTGTCCTATTACTAAATGACGATGGGATAGAGTACCTTCGATCTCTTGAAAAAGCCATTGGTAGCTGGGCAAAATATCCAATTTTAGCTCAATTAGGTGTAAATAAAAAAATCGAAAAAGAGCTAGTAGTAGATGCAATAAAGGCCAAGCAAAAAACACGCGACATATTCCTTTTTAAGATACCTGCAAGTAAGCTTTTGAAAATTGCTGATGTATTAAGAAAAGAAAACGTTCTACTCTCAGATTCAGAGACTTATCAAAGAATGCTAAATGGAAAAAGACTAAAAAGTAGTATAAAGGAATATATAAATACGGATAGTGCTACATTTCCAACTAACGTCGTAATTGCTTTTAATAAAGGTGTTAAATTTAAAAATGGTAAATTACATATACCTATGAAATATGGAACTGCATTTATTGTGGACGGGCAGCATCGACTCTATGGCTTTTGTCATGTTGGAAACTCAACAGCTGAAAATTTTGAGCTATTGTGTTCTGGATTTAATATAGAAAACGATAAGAAGTCATTTATAGGAAGTTCTGGTCAAGCAGATATATTCTATAACATAAACGAAAACGCTAAAAAAATGTCAACTGATCTACTGTTGGCACTGTCAGAACAACTGGGTAACACAGGCGATATAGCCATTAAAGTAGCCAGTAAACTCTCAAGTACTGTATTAAATGGCAGGGTAGAATGGAAGGCAAAGCGGCTTCATGGAAATATACACATCACAACTCTAGCGAAAAACTCCATTATGACAAGATTAATAAAGGATAATTTTAATGATAGTCCTATTTCGAGTTATTACAGGCAAGGTAAAAATACAGATCCGGCAGAGATTTACTTTAATGTTCTAGAAACTTATTTTAAGCTTATAAAGCAGGTGTTTAAAAAAGAATGGGCTAGACCGAGGAAGTACATAGTTTTTTCTGATAGAGGTATACGAATATTTATGAGGTTATTTAAAGATCTTTTAAAGTATAGTAATGGGCTCAAAGATAAACAGAAAGCAATAGAAATCATGCAGATTATAAAAAAACAGCAACCTTTAAATATAGAAGAATTTTACGGATATGCTGCCGGCGAAAGTGGCGCAGATTTAGCGTATGCCAAAATAAACAACATAATACGTGGAGAGATAACTAACTTTCCACAATTTCCAGAAAAAAAGAAGCCAAATATAGTAGATCAGATCACTATAGAAAGAGACAAGAAGAATATTCAAAAGGTCAAACATTTTATTCAAGATAAATTTAAGAGTTTAACTCCAACTGAAAATCTCGATGCAATAGTAGGATATTTGCGCTTTATCGATTCTACCACATTTGAGTATCTTAAATATTTACCTAAAGAGGTTAACCTTAACTTTATAAGTGGTCCAGTAAAAAGTGAAGATAAAGAGAAAGTACATAAACTAATAAGAGAATTTAATCAGAATGGGTATATTCTTAAAGTTTATGAACTAACTGGCAAAAAAGACAAAAGTACGACGTTAGTTATACACGAAGGTCCATGGATTGCAGGTAAAAATTGTTTCATATTACTATCAACAGATTTGAAAGCAGACAGTATCGGTAACAAAAAAGCAAACATAAAAGCATCAGATAGCCCTGAAAATATGGTAGAATTTACTAGCTTTACCGCTCTTTGGGATCAAGCAGAAAAATATACTAAGGATGAAGAAAGTCTAGTAGTTGAAAAGTTATAAAGATACACATATACCTATGAATAGATGCGAATACAGCTAGAATTGCACCGTAGCTCTTTATATTTCTTAAATGCTTATAATCTGTGTGCGAAGACACAGATGCGCGCATTTATGAAATATGATCTACGGTGGTTTGAATGGCTATAAAAAACGACGGCAAAAGCTCGGAGCGCCTGCTTTGCAGGCAGAAGGTCGCGGGTGCGAATCCCGCAGAGCCCATACCTTAGCAGCTCATAGGTACCGACGATAACTGCATGGCCTGGTTTTTGCGTGGCGGTTACATGTGGTATGGTGCAATGGGCTCAATACAGCGGAAAGCATATATAATATATTATTATAAAAAGCAGAGGTATTAGAATGTCAAATATTAATATAGAACTTAAGGGGTATACCAAAGAAGTAATAGACCGCATGGTTGAAGAAAATTACGTTAAGACAAAGAC
>JAJYZA010000012.1 GCA_021800365.1 Nanobdellota archaeon | reverse complement strand
CGCCTTGCACACGTATAGATCGCACGGCTTCGGGTCTTACAAATGCGACTAACGGCAGTTTCCCACCGACACTCCGAAGAGTGTTCGCTTTCGCTTCGGCTCCCTTTTACGTTAGCCTCGCCGCACTCGTAAACTCCCTGCCCCTTTATGCTAAAAGGATGTTGCAACACTTGACCTTATTTACTTATTCGTAAGGTCACGACGCGCCGCAACAACTATAACTATTAGATTTCAGGTTCTTTTTACCCTCTCGTCGAGAGTGCTTTTCAACTTTCGCTCACGCTACTATACTCTATCGGTTTCGGGTCGTATTTAGGGTTAGATGTTTTTGACACCTGTATTCACAGAAGAGTCTTGACCTCTGCTACTCTATATGATGATCATAATTTAGGAGGCTACGAGGCTGTCACTCTCTTTGGCACGACATTCCAGTCGACTTTGCCCCTCGCCATTACGATCATTTACCACACCACATTTCCGCATTGCTGCGGATTCGGTTTGCCCTCTTCCCTTTTCGTTCGCCATTACTAGGGGAATCTCTATTGATTTCTTTTCCTTCTGGTACTAAAATGTTTTAGTTCCCAGAGTTCCCATTCTCAATTTTCATCGAGAATCTGCGTTTTCACGCAAGCATCACGCATTCAGAAACGGTACGATCAACAGTCGTCTGCACTTACCGTACCATTATCGCAACTTGCTGCGTCCTTCTTCGGCGCCCGAACCTAGTCATCCATCTAATAGCTTGGTGTTTTCAATTGTACAGCCACATATATGCATTTAACTGCATATCGACCCTTGCTTCGTTATAATTGATATAATGAAGTGCATGCGTTTGATAGATATCTATTACGTTAGAGTTCTTTATAAACTTTGCTTTAAAGAAAATTTTAATAATTTGATACCTTATCTAAAAATAGAGATTACTACGTTGTCCTTATTTACAGAGAGGCTTTGTATTTTAAGAAGTTTTCCTTCCGTTTTTAGCGTCGAGTTAGTTTTGCTATCTATCTCTGCTAAAGATTCTTTTGAAAGCGATATGTCTCGTTTACCGTTAATAGTTATATTCAGTCTGATTTTATCACGCCGCGCCATTCCAAATTCTTTTCGTATAGATTGTGCAGCTCGTATAATTTCCCTTTTTAGCCACAATTCCCGCACTTCGTCATTTTCAGACTTATCTGCGACTATTTTTCCATAACCTGTTTCTATAACCTCTAAATCAGGGATTTTTGACTTTAAGATAAGATCCTCATCAGTTAACTTATACTCCTTTAAGTCTGACAATAAAGATAAACCATGCCCAATATGGTGTGCTAAGGAGTTTTTTGTCAATTCTATAAATTTAGCCGTTATAGCTGTAACTTCTTCGGGTTTATATTTTTTGCCGAGGGCCGTGAAATTTAAAGTAACCTCAAAGTTGCTCTCATCAAGGTTATATTTTAGATGCAAGACATTACCTAACGTTTGTAGCACTTCCTCAAGTATCTTATCGCCAGAAACGGCTGGTAAGAAAAGCATAGTTATCGGTCTTTTAACAGGTAATTTCATTTTCTCTCTGGCAGAGAGTAAATCCTGTAAGATGGACAAAGTTGTAGACATTCGCGTTTCTAGTGTAGGGTCTATCAATGCCTCCTCAGGCTTCGGGAAATTAGAGAGCAAAACACTGTCTTTGCTCCCAGTCACTCTATGCAGGTATTCTGATATATATGGTATGAAAATAGCTGCAACAGGAGCAATTTCCCGCAGCACGCCTTCAAAAGTATTAAAAGCGGTATAATCCGCTTCATCAAACATTCTAGACTTTGCTAGCTTTACGTAAATTCTACTGAAATCATCCGCTATGAAAGCTATAAGTGAGTTTACAGCGTGATCAGTTCTAAAATTGTCTAGCTCGCTTTCAACGATTTTCTTGGTGCTGTTCCATTTTGATATTATCCACTTGTCTTCTAGCTTAAGACGATTGTCTTGCTTTGCTTTAGCAAATGTCCCTTTTATGGATGTGTAGAGGTTGCAAAGATTATATATTACATTAAGCGTTTTCATTTCCTCCTTTATTGCATCAAGCGTAAAGACTGCGACATCATCTAGGCCGTGCTTTAACAACGACAATCTCAATGCGTCTCTACTGTATCCTTTTTTAAGCAGTTCGGAGGGTGGTACATAGTTCCCTTCGCTTTTTGAAAGTTTTTTGCCATCCTGGCCGACAACAAAGCGGTGCATAAGAACATTTTTATATGCTAATTTTGAGGTGGCGATATAACCCATAACTAGAAGGGAATAAAACCAACCACGTATTTGATCATTTCCTTCACAAATAAAATCCACTGGGAACCATCTAGAAAATTCTTTTGTTTGATCTGGGTATCCCAAGTCAGCGAATGATGCAGAGCCAGAATCAAGCCATACATCCATCACGTCCGGCACTCTCTTCGCTTGTGCGCCACACGAAGGACACTTTATTTTTACATTCTCTAAGCTAGCCTTGTGTAAGTCAGAAATTGATCTCTTTCCACTTAATTTTAATAGTTCTTTTTTCCCTCCAATTACGGTTTTCTCACCACATTTTTCGCAGATCCAAATCGGTAGCGGCGTATTCCAATAACGCTGCCGCGAAATCACCCAATCTTGAGCATTGGATAACCACGATTCGAACATCTCCCTAGAAATGTCCGGTATCCACTTTATTGTTTTAGATACGGCGATTAATTGCTCTTTTATTTTACTTATGTCGATAAACCACTGGTCGCTCGCACGAGGTATAAGCGGCGTTTTACAACGCCAACAGTGCGGATATTTATGTAGTACCTTTTGTGTAGCTAGCAGTGAACCGCTCTCCCGCAAATATTTTATTATCTTATCATTGACGGAAAGTACATCCTCATTTTCTAGCCACCCAGCCTTGTAACTAAATTTTCCATCTTCCATAACCGGTGACAAAATCGGAAGATTATTTGCAAGCCCTATTTTATAGTCAGATTCTCCGTGTCCCGGGGCAGTGTGAACTAGGCCAGTGCCGGCATCCTTCTCTACAAATGGTACGCCTTCTTCAGAGATGAACTTCGAACCATCTATTATTGTCCCAAGCTTATCTGCGTTTTCTTTGACTTGGGGTATATCAGGGAATAACGATTTATATTTAAGACCGAGCAAATCCTTGCCGCTTAATTCTTTCTTTACACTGTACTGAAGTTTAAGATCATCCAGCACCTTCTCCCGGCCTTTTGCGATTATTATGGTTTTTCCGTCTATCTCTATTTCTAGATAGGTAAAATTGCTGTTTACAGCAACAGCAACGTTTGACGGAAGCGTCCAAGGCGTGGTTGTCCAGACTACCAGATATCTTCCATCCTCCAATCCAAACAAAACATACAGCGATGTGTCCTCTTTATCATAATATTTATCTCTAACTTCATAGTTAGACATCGGCGTGCCGCATCTTACGCAGAACCATGTCGTCTTAAACCCTCTGTACAAGAGCCCCATTTCATTTGCTTTCTTGATTGCACTCCACACCGAAGCGATATAAGAATCTTCATAGGTTTTATACGGCTTGTTCGCATACCACAATATCCCAAAGTCTAGGAGGAGAGACGTATTTAGCTTTATATATTCGCCAACGACCTTTTTGCATTCCGCGACGAATTTTTCTTCACCGAAGGTCTTGATGTCCCTTTTATTTTTTATACCTAGCCGTTTTTCTACCATTACTTCTATAGGTAGGCCATGTGTATCCCATCCTGGTTGCATTCTTACATCAAAGCCTTTCAAGTGCTTATAACGGAGTATCGCATCTTTAAAGAATATGCCCAAGAGGGTTCCCTCATGCACCTCATTGGTTACAAATGGCGGTCCATCAAGAAAATAGAATTTTTCTTTACCTGCGTTAAGCTTATGCATTTTTTCAATAATCTTTTTATTCGTCCAAGTGACATTTATCTCATTTTCTATCTCAGAATTTTTATAAAATTCAGACATACTAATAAAATAGCACCCGCTTCTTTAAATAACTATTATACCCTAAGCAAATTTGTCCACTATTCTTGCGATAACAAGTTATTTTAAATCTTTATAGAAATATAAAAATAGTATGGTGGAAAGTTCAGAAACTTTAGAAGCGTTCATAAAAAATAATAAAATAGATGCCGAGATAATCCGTTCAAAATTAGACGTTAGTTCTTCTTTATCTCCCGAGTTGTCTGCGATTGTGGATCCGGCTTCAATAATAAAGAGTATCTGCTTAATCTTAGACAATAAGACGGCGGTTGTGGCGATATTATATCTTATGGACAAAATAGATTTTGAGAAGATAAAAACGGAACTTAACGTAAAAGAGGTACGCTTAGCTCACGATAATGAAATAATACAGACTACAAAATATGCAAAGGGTGGAGTGCCTCCAATAGGCTATAAATTATATTTTCTTTTAGACTCTAAGGTTTTAGAGAAGGATACTGTCTATGGCGGCGGGGGAGACAAGAATGCGCTAATAAAAATAAAGGTAAAAGACATTATTTCCTTGGACAAACCAAGGATATTTAATTTTACCGTATAATTTTATAAATTTGCAGTCGGCTCTTTTATCTTATGCTTATTTGTGTGCGAACAGAAATTCACCCTTTATCCCTACATTTTTATATCTTTCTGTGAGTTTTGCCTTTATTTCTTCAGTGTTGGGGTATCCAACCCCGATATCATCCCCGTACACAATAATCTTTTTATTTTTTGCCGAAGTAAGGCACGAAATTATTAGACCGAGGTCATTGAGTTTTGTCTGTATTTGTGTTATTGTGTCGTCTTTAGCTGCCTCTAAAAGCGAGTGAATGCGACCCTGCTCACTGCTCTTGTACAGCTCTTTATAGGTTTTTGCCTCCGAAAAGAAGCGTTCGGCTGTCTTGTATACTTCCTCTTCTTTTACACCCCACAGGCCCATTAGGTCTTTCACTATGCCATCAATTTTTTGTATCTCTTTTATCGCCGGTTTATCAGCCATAAACGTCAACCTCACTACACCATCCTGTATGCGTTCCGATTTTATAATCTTAATTAAATTTACCTCACCAGTATTATTACAGTGTAAACCGCCGCAAGCTTCAACATCATAACCGGCTATGCTAACTATTCTTAATTTAGCGCTTGGGATGGCCCCACCTTGATAGATACTCATTCCGTATCTAGTTTCAGCATCGGTTCTATCCATCAGTTTCACACTTATTTTCAAATTCTTTGCTACGGTCTCATTAGCCAAATTTTCTATTTCATTTACTTGTTCTCTCGATAGTCTGTCATAATAGGTAATATCCAAATGTGCCTTATCAACGTCTTTTTCTGCGCCGTTTTGATATACATATTCTCCCAGTATTCTACGACATGCCTGATTTATTATATGTGTAGCGGTATGGTGCTTTCGTAAAAGGTCTCGTCGAATTGGATCTATTTTCATTTTAACGATTGAGCCGACGGAACCTTCGATTTTCTTTTCAAGATAATGAATTATTACGTTGTTCTCTATTTCTACATTAACGACATTTATACCGTCAATTGTGCCGTTATCCGGTTTTTGTCCACCCATTTCTGGGTAAAATATCGTCTTATCCAATATAAGTTTATTGCCATCGATTACTTTAATTATCCTTCCACTGCTTTCGATTAGATCTTCATCATAAAACAACTTTTCAGTTTCCTTTAATCCTTTAATATCTTTTGTTTTCATTTTATGCCAATGTCTTTCCTTCTTATTTATTGTGGTATAAAATTCCTCCGGTAAGCTAATTATTTTACCCACCATTTCGGCCGATGATCTGAGATCGTCTATAGTTATACCTTTCGATTCGTATAATTCACGCATTTCATCAGTGCTAATTTTACCTTTGTTTATAAGAGTGTCTATAAGCTTCCGATTTCTTTGTTGGAATTCATTGTAGCGTTCGACTTCTCTATTTATTATCTTGGAAATATCAAAATCATTAAGCTCCTTAAACCAGCTTCCAAATTCTTTTTTATGTTCATTTATAACGTCATTTAAATCTAGGTTCCACCCCTTTTTTTGTATAAATGCCAGCGAACGTCTTAGAATATTTCTGAGATTATACCCCCCACCCACATTGCTCGGCAATGCACCGTCATGTATGGAAACCAAAAGCGTCCTTGTATGATCTGCTATTGCATATATCGCCTGCATATCACTTACAATTTGTTTGACCTTATCTATGGGAGTACCGGTTTCTTCAGACAGTTTGCTTAAAATTTGATTTAAAGAAGTTTTTTCAAAGTCACTATTTCCAAGGAACTTATAGATTTTTTTAAGCGTGTCGTCGTCATAATTTATACCTACCTTCTTTTCTATAAAAGCGATGGTTTTCGGAAATATTGCTTCGTATACAGTCGGCGTTTCGTTGCTTAGCCAAGCCCATCTTTCTAAGCCAGCACCCATGTCTATGGTTTTTGTCTCAAGGTCTCTTACTCCGTTCTCACCTAATGCATATCTCATATAGACCTGATTTCCCAACTCTATGCCACCAGCAAAAAATTCTAAAGAATTACCGGCATATCCAGCTCCGACCCAGGCGTCTTCTATAAACGTCAAATCATTTTTGTCGATACCCAATCCCTTCGTAAGCCAGGCAAAAATATACTTTATTGCTTCCTCATCGAAATACGTTTTTTTCTTTTGGGTATTGAACGTAGCCTGCTCTGCCATTACGAAGCTAGTAAGATGTCTGCCAGATAGCCCAACGTTGTTTATATCATTGAATCTTAGGCATATTTGAGGTATTACGAGAGGATTTGCCGGCGCTTCGACCTCACCACTTATTACATATGGCGCAAAATCATCAATCGCAGCCTCGACAAAATAAATATCATCTCTCCACCTAGCAACTACGGGATATCTTTTAATCTCGGTATGTCCGAACTCTTTGAAAATCTTTGCGAAGCGTTTCCAGATCTCTGTATAACTGAGTTTAATTGACGTAAATTTCTTTTCATATATCGTGTAATCTCCAAGGCAATCTACGTCTCCACACAAATCTCTTTTTGTTGTACTCCAGAATCCCTTTCCACACGATTTACATTTATATCTGGAGAAACCCAGTATCTTGAGCGATTTATATGGTATAAGTGGATTAGGAAAGCGATCTAACTTTGCAAGTATCAGTTTTTTTATGTCTTCTTTTTCCATACTAAATGCTAGATAAAGATTTAATGGAAAAGCACTTATTTATGTGTTTGTAGCGAAGAATTGATATAATGGCCGCGATAGTTTAGCTTGGCAGAACAATAGGCTGTGGAATAATGCAGTACCCTGTTGGCAGGGGTTCAAATCCCCTTCGCGGCCCTTTTTATGCATTACAGACAATTGATTAATATTTAAATCGTATTGTCCTCTTTATCCCTTCGTCAATATTTCATTTTTAATTTATAGAGAAGGTTAAAAATATATCCAAAATTTATTGCAAATTTTACAACTAAGTTTCAATAAGGGTCTGAGGAAAAATTAAACGCTCTACGACTACGGTTCGTCTATCTATGGAAATGGCTCCTTAATCTTTAAATCTTCCAGTCAGCATAAATCCTTATGCTGCAGAAAGTAAAGCCGAACAGGAAATCCCAGTCGGCATTGGAGTACATGATGACCTATGGCTGGGCCATACTGATCATAGTGATAGTAGCGGGAGTATTGTACAGCTTAGGTATCTTCACTCCCTCATCGTCTGCATCGCCAACAGTCACAGGTTTCAACGGCTTAGGCTCGCCAAATGCAATGTGCATGTCGGATGGAGGCCTGCGTCTGCAGTTAGGCAACAGCTTAGGTTACACAATAAACGTCACGAAGATAAACGTGACCTCAAATAGCGTAACCCAGACAATCAGGCCAAATCAGACTATCTCTCCAGATGGAACCTATATTTTTTACGTTCCAAATGTCTGTGGCAGTGCATCGGGAGCAAAGTATTCGTTCACTTCTTCCGTCACTTACACTGAACCCGGCCAGCCCATCTTCGGCCCATTCTATTCAAACGGGGCAGCATCAGGAACGGTTTCCTCGCTTGTAAATCCAGGGTATGTATTATATGTAAATAATCTTGCACATACGGAGTGGGGTTGGGGAGGAAGCGATTGGATCAGCAACGGTGGTAATTCATATTTAACTGCATCAACGCCAATTTCTGGTGGAACAAATTATACCATTACGATGTGGGTTTTAGGTAATTTTACAGCAGGAACTTCCACAACGCCAACGCCAAATAGTAGTTCTTACGTCATAGATAATCACGTTTCTCTTTTCGGTTTGAGCTCTTATCAAACGCTATCAATGTTTCAGGGCGGGCAACCATTTGTCCATGAGTGTAATAGTGGGGATACTCCTTTTTCATTGTTTAATCCGTTAAAAAATGTTTTTGATCAGCGTTGGCATTTCGTAGCGATGTCAGTCCATAATCCCGTTTCGTCAATAATAAAAGATTCTAATTATTACATACAAGTAGACGGCTATTCTGATATAGCTAATAATTCTAATCATCATGGTTCTACACCTCTTTATATCGGGGCAGCTAGACCGGGGGGATGCGATGAGGGGCCATTCACCGGGTATATAACGAATGTCCAAATATACGCGCAAACATTAAGTCCGTCCCAAATAAACCAAATATACAATGCCGGGTTGTTGGGCGCGCCTATCAACGGCGTGACGCTGTCAGCGTATTATCCCCTGAACGGTACTATAGGCAGATGGGTTAAGGATTATAGTGGAAATAATTATAATGGCACCCTTGTAAATGCATCAATAACGAGCAATTATCCCGTGGAGCAAATCGGCGGGTAAATTAAATGTTATAGCTTATTAAAAATCAAATCAGCCTTTCTTTTCTAACGATTTTTGTATTTCTTGCAGTTTTTAGCGCTTTCATCTACCGCTTTCGTTGCAGTCTTTAACCTAAATTCCAATATCTCCATTTTTTTCCTTAAGAGCAGATGAAAGTTCCTTTTTTCCCTTGCTTATCAATATCTGCCCGACAAGCTCAAATAACTGCTCATCGTCGGCCGATTTTTCGATTTCCTCCAAGTCTTTTTTTGTTCAGCGTACTTTAGTGTAATTCTAACTAGAAAGCTTTTATAAAAAGCTTTCTATTATTAATATAAAGCTTTTTATATACCCAAAGTGGCTTCAATGATCAATCCCGATTATGTCGGCAGTTTTGTCGCCACTTCACGTTCTCAGATAACGTCTACAACATTACCGACTGTAGCAGTAAGTGATATCTCTATAAGCGTATGGTTTTACCTCCCATCTTTATCTGATAATGGTACGTTTGTTAAGATTGGTAGCGCCACCACTGGCTATGGCATCGGCATTGGTGGTTATCAGTGGGGTGTCGCCGTAATTCCAAGACCCGGCACGCATTAACACGTTATTGTTTTATAACTATTTATAATATAAAATTTGTATATTTACTATATATGAAAAACAATATGTCTCATGGAGAGCAGGAGATTTATTTTAGCTTGGAGCCCGGGAATATCTATGAGGTACGGCTTATCAAAAACATCGTACGCCTAAAAAAAGAGACTTTGCTCATCCTATTGTCGAGGTTAGTTAAAAAAGGATGGCTGACGCGGCTAAAAAAAGGAGTTTACGTGGTTAATTTTCCCGATGGAAAAATGCTGACGGATCCATTCTTAACGGCACTGAATATCTTTGGAGGCTATCTTGGTTTTTCGTCCGCATTATATGTATATGGTGTGATGGATGAATATCCCTCCACGGTCTACGTATGCACTTCCAAAAAATCCGCTTTGAGGGTATATGATAAAAACATAGAAATTAAAGCGGTTGCTCTCGGCAAAAGAGCGACTGGAGCGGTCTATCTAAAAAATTATTTTGTTTCATCGAAGGGCAAGACTTTATATGATTGTTTTTATATGCCGGAACATAGTGGAGGGTATTCGAATATCCTCGCAGCCATCCCGAGGCTGAAGTTAAGTAGTTACGATTGGAAGGTTTTTTTATTTTATCTTAAAAAATTTGGAAACGGAAGTCTTTCTAGAAAGATAGGTTTTATGCTAGAGATATTAAATAATTCTGTGAACGGTGCCGTCCCGTTGGGATTATTAAAGGAACTGAATGTTGGAAAACAGATAACAAAGTTGGGGCGCGGCGATCACGGGAAATTTATAAAGAAGTGGGGCATCGTTAATTATATCCCGAAAAAAGACCTATTAGGAAAACTGACATATGGATGAGATCATCTATAGACGACTGGCCAGTAAGCACGGCATAGCGACCGCTTTTATTATAAAAGACTATTATTTAATGAAACTTTTGCAATATGTTTCCGCGTATGGGCCCAAAGAGCTTATTCTGACCGGAGGAACTGCTATAAACAAGGTTTATCTAAAAGACAGGGCCAGATTTTCCGAAGACGCCGACTTTGAATTGAGGTATAAAGTAAGGGTAGCCAATTTAATAAATTCTTTGGGAAGACTCGCAGATAGATCTAAAGACTTCTCAGGCACAGAGGGGAGGATACTTAAGGTATACTATCAGATGGATTTTTTATATAAGGGTTTGAATAATATGGACAAAGTAAGACTGGATGTGGCTTTTAATGAAGTAGCACCAAAAAAATCTGAATTTGGCACGGAAGAGATAACCTCAACATTCAGTGGGGAGAGGGTTTACGGCTTGTGTACTTATAGTCTAGAGGAGCTTTTAGCAAGGAAATTGTATGCCGTTTACAGAAGAACCGAGGGAAAAGACATTTATGATCTATTTTATGGCTTAGAGCTGGCGGACAGGCGTAAACTACATGAAGCAAACGAAAGATTTTTTAAATATAAAAAATTAGTATTCGCAGAGTCAGTTCTTGATATAGCTCAAAAGCTAAGAACGATAAAGCACAGCTATATCGCGCCGAGAGTGAATAATTACATCCCAATGAGACTAAGACCAACTAATTGGGAGATAGTTTCAAATTCCATAGCGGATTATATAATAAATCTTTAGTTCTGCGCCCAACAAATCTCTTAGGCAATTAGTTATCGTTTTAATATATTTTTGCTGGTGGGTTCATTATATATTTTGCAAATTATTTATCTTTGACACTAGATGCCGACCTTAAACATGCTTCATTTGCGTTAAGATCAAGATATTACTCTAACATCTTTTCTACTCTAATCCTCAGTTGCTTATCGCCGTTTTTCACATACCCGCGAAGTTTATCTGAATCCAACGATTTTTTATTTTTTCAGCACAGATTCCGTGATTGATCTCCCGAAATATGCGAAATCTATTAAGGTTTTTTCTATATAAAATTCACCAACCGTATTCAGCGAAAAAGCCCGATAAATGCACCGAATAATCTTTATATCCGCGAAACACTGTAGAATACAATGCGAGGAACTCTTGGGTCATTTATATTCGACAGAGAAGTATCAAAAAGCGAGCTAGAAAATGCGCTAAACAGTCTTGACACTTGGAAATTCGCGTTAAAATCAGAAAGGCGTATTGCTGAGACAAACGTGGATATATTAATGTATGGATCAAGCAAACGAAACAAGTTTATTTTTATTGTAGCGCATAAAACTGATGGCAATGTAAGAAACGTCAACGTTCTTGTAGACTATTCGTTGTTTTCTCCGGGCTACCCGTCAAAGCTAAGGGGGTATCTGTATACGCTGCAGGAAAAGCTTTCAACCGAAATCACAATAAAATCATCAGTTCTTTTTCGTCAGTTACCCACGGGCCAGGCATTTTTGTTCGAAGCGCAAGAAACAAAGCTCGGCCCCAGGCCGGTTGGATGGAGATACTGATTTAGTAGGTAAAACCTTTTCTAATAACCTATGCCCAAGTTTCGGAAGTTTTGCGTTTATTTTTACGCGCGTATTCGCATTGCACACCACATTCATCCGCGAATCCTCTGAGAAACCAGCGATAAAAAGCTGCGTTTCAGCCTTTATATAACCTTTATAATTTGTGTTTTTGGCTCTGGATGCGATATACCAAAACTATAGGAATGGTTATAGGAAAAGGCGAGACACTATTGTCGCGTTCCTAAATTCTAAGGCTTTCAGTAAATCTATAGCCAGTGGACAACTTGATTTTAAGACGACTCCCTTTCCAGTACACAAGGAAAGAAATATGACAACATTTGCGTTTAAAGTTCACGCAATGTCGTTGCGGCTTGTGCTATCGACAGCAGCCATAACCACGATTTTAACTTGTATTTTGAGGGCGAACTATAAGCAACATCAGTAATATGATACTTCTTTTGTGCCTGGATTGGTTATGAGGAGCTACAAGCTAATCATGGTCTAAGCTTGTGTATAATCCCGAGAACGTTTGTCCCTATAAAACCCATCCGGCTTTTCAGGCATTAACTTATAGGTTTCTGCTGCCAGGCACATCTCAAACAATAAGCCGGGTTTATCGTGGAAAAAATATGCGGCGGAGTCGAACAATTCCGCGACCTGCCGTATTTTTTCGGAAGAATCTTTGAACAGTTCAACGATTTTGTAGATATCAGATAAGATCGCCGGCGAAGCGTTAAGATGCCTCGCAGCCATGCCGAGATTTTTTGCCACGGTTGTCGCAGTCTGTTTGTCGTTGCAGGAATTTACCGTATGACATAATGCCGCAAGAACCTCTGGATTATTTCGAAGATCTTTTGCGGCATTTACGGTCCAATAAGATATTACATCCGCTTGTTCGGCCTCCGAAAGCACATACTTATCGCTGATATTTTTTGGGCCATCTTCTTCGTATTTTTTAATTGCCGTTACGACATCATCAAGCCGAAGCGCATTGCAGACTTTTTTTATCTCGCCTTTGTCATCAAAAGAATAATAAGACGATGCCAGGTTTTGTGCTATGATCACTGCAGCCCTTCCGTTATATAATCTAACGGTGAAGTCTATGTCCCGTTGATAATCGCAATCGTCTATTGTATCGAATATATCAGCAGTAAAACCATTGAGTTTTTTATCCTTTGCCAATAACTCCAACAGGTTAGCGCCGGCGCACATATACAATATTTACTTGATACAGCCCATTTTTAAGTCTTTTTAGTATGCGTTACTTTCATATTTTTTATGTATGAGAAATTGAAGGAGAAATCGATGCGCCTAGCGAAAACTCACATAAAAAATTGCTGTGCGCCATATAAGGTTCTTGAGGACATTTTTAACCGGGTTAAAAAAGGAATTACCTAGTTAGTGATAAAACAGGTCCATGCCCGTCCTGCATTCATATCCTGATATGGCTAACAAATAATAAGAAAACTTTAAATACTAGTATAACTTGTTATACCTATGAATATAAGCATAAAAAACGTCGATGAAGCCGCCTTCAGAAAATTCAAGGCCACCGCAGCAGAACTGGGGGAAAGCGTCGGTGTCGCTTTAAGTGAGGCAATAAGCGCATGGACCGACAAAAACCGGGAGATACTAAACGGCATTGATGTCATCACAAAGAAGGCGAAACAGGATGCTGAAATTACAGCCGTAATCCTATTTGGTAGCTATGCACGGCAGGAAAAGGAATTTAGAGATGTTGACATAGCGTTGCTTCTTAAAGAACCGGTAAAGGACGGTATAAAAAAAGCCGCGGAATATTGGATATCAGACATATTCGATGTCTCGATTTTGAACAATCTGCCCCTAAATGTAGCATCAAGAGTATTGGAAGAAGGAAAAGTGTTATATGTATCCGATATAGAATCACTGGAAAGATTCTCTATTAAGACTGCCCGATCGTGGGCCGATTTTAAGCCTCTTTATATGGAACAACTTTTAGTAAGTTAATATGGATACAGTAGAAAAAAACAGGATAGAAGAAAAGCTGGCGCAGCTAGATGAAACGCTTTCTACATTGCAAAAAATCGTGCCACAGAACTACAAAGAATACGAAAAAGCAGGAAAGGCGCTTAAGTGGGACGTAGAAAGGGGGCTTCAATTGGTAAGCGAGATAGAAGTAGACATTGCAGTAATCCTGTACAAACGTTTGAAAAAGGGCATCGCCGGCGAAGAGGCCTCGATCCTTTCGGCCTTGTCTAATGAGCTTGGAGAAGAGACGGTCATCAAGCTGAAAGAAAGGAGAAAACTTAGAAATGAACTGGTGCATGCATACGCGATCAACAACGATAGTGACGCTTTCAAGCAGGCTTCGAATCTCAACGATGTAAATGAATACGAAGCAAACGTAAAGGGGCTGCTCGCTAAATTAGCAAAGGAAAAATAATAGGCTTAATTTAATTGCGGGTTATAAACCGAAGTATCCTTATTTTTCGTTTAAGGCCACTATGTCTATTAAGAGCTTCGCGGCCAGTATCTCCGTAATGTTATTGTCACCCAACGGGCGTATTTCATTAATGTCAAAGCCGACCAGTTTAGACGTGGTTACGATGGCTTTTAAAAGTTTAAGTGCACTTTGATAAGAAAGCCCGCCAGGTTGTGGGGTGCCTACCCCCGGCGCAATAGACGGGTCAAATACGTCCATATCTATGCTGATATAGACTTTTTTGTTCTTGATTAACGTGTGTAGGCGCGACAGTGCGGATTTTTCTTCGATGTCATCAATGTAAAGCACCACGATGCCATTCTTTTCCAGTTCTTTTTTGTCTTCTTTGCTTAGGCTGCGCACGCCAAGGATAGCCACTTTATTTCTTTTGCTTATAAGTCTCGAATCACTTGCATGATTTATTTGCGAACCAAGCACGTCTTTTTTGAAGTCCGCGTGCGCGTCGAATATCACAAAAACAACGTCTTCATCAAAAGCCAGAGAGGCCCCGTAAGTAATAGTATGCTCTCCTCCGAGCATTATCGGGAATTTTTCCTCACGTAACACGTCTGAGACCGTTTCCTTTATTACTTTTACCGCTTTTTCCGCGTCGGGAGGTATCTCAAGTTCTCCCACAGTGAAAATAACATCCCTCACTTCTGCACCAAGTTCACTGTCATAGTTCTCCAATGATCGCGAGGCTTCTATTGCGGAACGAGGCCCGAATTTTGTGCCCTTAAGGTACGTAGTAGAAATCTCCATTGGTACTGGTAGCAGAACGTACTTGGACTTCTTGAAGTCGACAACTTCCTCTAAAAACGAATCCTTTCCTTCATATAATAGCATAATATTAATTTTATGCCTTGTGTATAATAAGCTTTAGTTACAGCATAATTTGCATCTTGCTCGCTGTATCTAATGCCGTGAGATTGCATTACATGCCATTTTAGAGTTTTAGGCGAGAAAGACGCATTTAATCGTCCTTTAAAGGTTTAAAACTCTCTTTTTAGATGCAATTTTAAATATAATTCCTTTAAGCGCTTTGCCAACATGATTGGGGTTATACCTGCGGTTTCAGCGATCTCTTTTAGTGTTATTTTTTCGTTATTTTTTAGGACGGCTATGCAAACAGCGGCCGCGGCCACATCACGCCAATCTTTGCTATTTACACCTTTTTCATACGCTTCCTTGATTAGAGATTCCGCATCAGAATTCGTTACATCAGATAAAACGTGTTTCTCTTCTATCTTTCTTAAAATATAATATAAGTTCCCAATATTAAGTTGCGGAGGGAGTTTAATCCCAAGTCCATTTATTAGTATTCTGTGGGTGTACGCAACGCTTTTTTTGTTGGTTCCGAACGCTTCTGAAATGTTATTCAAAGAGATATACCGTCTATGCATCTGCATAGCTAAAAATAGCACTGCAGCCGCAACAGTTTTTATCAAAATCGGCTTCTCTGTTATACTTTGCTGGCTTATTTGGGTTAAGCTTTGCTTATAAATTTTTATTGCAGAAAATAATATACTTTCCGGCAAGTTCAGTTTTTTACATGTAACATCTAATTCCTTGACAGTAAGCGCAAGAGCGGCATTGAATGTTTCAAGTTTAAAATTCCTTTTTTTATCTTTAGATTTCATTTAGGCCGGTTTTTGCTTAGATATCGTCAACAACGCTAAATTTAAATTTTTAGTGTTGATTATACGAAAGGTTTAAGCCTTTTCTTTATCATAGCTTGATATGAACTTTCATAGAGCTCTTATCCTAGTTTTATCTTTTTTTGGTCTTTGAACATTTCTATAATGTCCTTTACGGTATTTACGTCCTCGACACGCTTATCCGTACGTATGAAAGAAGTAGCCCTGGGGAATCTCAGCGCATAACCGACTCCATTTTCCATTCCGCATGTGTGGGTAGGGCTCCTTGTTATCTCATCGGCTTTTACGGTGATTACGTATTTTGGTGTGACCCAGACATCAGGTATCATAATAGATTCTATTCGGGCCGGTTTGTTGGCAGTTTTTATATCATCTAACATTTTCCTAAGTTCTTTGAACTGTTCTTCCGAAAACCCCGAACCGACTTTTGTTATTGTTTTGAATGTGTCGTTTTTTTTGTCGTAGATGCCCCCCAAAATAGCACCTATCCCAAAATCTGCCCGTGCACCACGTCCCTTGAAATATCCGAGTATTACGATGTCTATCGTATCGCTGAGTTGCGATTTGTAAGAGCGTTTTATCTTTATCCAGTCGAAGTTCCTTGCTCCCGCCGAGTATGGCGCATCCAGCTTTTTAGCCACGACGCCCTCTAAACCAGAGCCGATGGTTTCTTCGAAGAATCTCGTTAATTCTTTTGCATCATCAGTTATTATTATCTTTGATTTAGATATTGTAGATTCGTTTTTAAATATCTCATCAATCTTTTCTCTTCTCCTGATATACGGCTCGTTTATGAGTTTGCGTTCGTCTAACAGCATTATATCAAATATGAACAATCGCAACGGGTAATTTTCTGATACGGCTTCTATGTTATGCTTGCGTTTTCTTTGTATAGTTATCTGGAATGGATATAATGTATTTGTGTCTTCGTCATATGTAAGCGCCTCGCCGTCGAATATCATTTTTTTGTATTTTAATTTTTTCACGGCTGTGACGATTTCTGGCATGAAATGGGTTATGTCTTCTAAGTTTCTCGAAAATACCTTTACTTCGTCGCCGTTCTTGTGCACCTGCGCCCTGAACCCATCGAATTTCTGGTCTACCGCGCATTTCCCGAGTTTCGCTATTATCTCTTCTGCGCTAGGCAATCTTTCTGCTAAGGCAGGCCTTACCGGCCTCATGACCTCTATTTCGAACTTGCGAATTCCCGCCTCGCCCTTCTCATAGAAAACCTCGGCGACATACCCTAAGTCTGAACACAAATTGAAAGCGCGCTCAAGTTCGGATTTGAACTCTCTCCCGCCGGTCTTAGCCTTTGATAACGCTTCCATTATCGTCGCCTCGCCGACGCCAAGCCTCAGCTTGCCCATTATAAATCGAATTATGTATTTTGCTTCGAGTGGAGAGACCTCCTTTAGGAGCCGCACTAACGCGGCGATTTTTGTCTCCACGCTCCCCGCTCCCGACATTTTTGACAGTTCGAATATTTTATCATAAACGCCAGTGACTGACAGGTTAGATTTTCTCGGATTCTTGTTGCTATTTTCCGCGACTTCCCCCAAGTCCCCCATTGACTTGTTATTTGATTTTATCTCAGCTAACTCAACGCCATAAGCATCGGAAATGGCTTTTTCGACCATGCGGTCGGCTATCCCCAATTGCACGTTAAAGAATGGCGGCAACAATTCCTCCTGCATGAGATATACTGTCTTGGCTACGTCACTTTTTTCCGCTTTAGAAAATACTTCAGAAAGGATATCGAACATTTCTAATCTCTTTGTCGTGGATTCGAGTTTAAGAAAATATTCGCTCAAGACTCTGAATTGCATGTTATAATTAATTTTTTGTGAAATTTATACTAATATATCAAATATCCGAGTACAAATCCATATGCGCCTTTTGTTTTGGTTTATGACGGCGTATCTGTAGGATTTTTTTATAGTAGCATCGGAGCTTTATGTTAAAAAACGGTTAGTTACATTCGCCGATAATGCACTTGGCTATTTAGTACTCGCGTTCTAACCGCAAAACTTTTTTGATTGTTGGGCCCTCTGTAGATAGATATAACTGTTTTGGTCTAAAGGCTACAATGAATTTTATTGCAGCTGCTGCCACCTCCGTGTTTTCCAAAACGCCATCTACGATAAGTACCTTCTTGTTTTTTATGAGTTCTTTAAACTCAGTTATATACATGTTTTGTGGAAAGAATATATTTTTGTCCACTTTTGGCAGTCGAGCATATTTTATACCTATCGGATATTTTTTTGTATAGTACATAAGAGCCGCGGCAGGCATGATACCACTGGGTGCAATAAAGATAGTCAGATCTATTTTTTCACGTTCAACTAAATTTTTAAGTGTCTCGGCATACTTCATCGCGTTTTGTGGCTTGAAGTGGTAATTTTTGCGCAGCTTTTTGTTTCCCGTATAATATGAAACCCCGTCCATTACATGCTGTACGAACCATTTTGCCGTATTTATGTCGCTTTTATCGTCCAAAACATATCCACAGATAGCCATCTCACAGGCAGTAAGTAATTTTTCGAGAATGTATTTTTGATCAGCCCACCGCCCACCTCGATTATGGGCGGCCTTCTTTAAGTCGCACAATGCATCAAAATATGTCTGCGTTATACTTAGTATGTTGGAGGAAACCCTTATTCTTGAGCGAGAGGATAACAGAGTATCCAGCGTACGGTTTATCTGGCTTTTATCCGTTCTTTTGTTCATAAATGGCGAGATACAAACCGACTAAGACCATCTCTGCCACAATAATTATCTTTTGACGCAGGCATACAAAGTTCCTTTTTGCTAATCTCGATTATTGATACGCTGGCATGGCCGTATCTATTCGCAATCGCCCTCTCTATTGGCACGGCATTGTAAATGTGCGCCAGTATGCCGATTATTTCGGCGTGTGTTATGATAGCTACCGTCTTATCTTCGTAATAAAAACGTAAGCTCTCAAAGAATCTTTGTACCCTTTCCTTTACTTCTAAAATGCTTTCTCCCCCGTTTGGCTTAAAGGCGAGTTTGCTCGTACCATTGCGTAAAAAGGCAGTTTCATATGCCTTTGTAAGTTCTGCCTTCGGCCTTCCGGAGTATATGCCGCTATCGCTTTTTCTTAACTGCTTTGTATAGTTTACTGGGACTGCATGGTATTTAGCGATTTCCATGCATGTGTCCCTCGCCCGCTTTAAGTCACTTGAGAATATCGCATGGATTTTTTCGCCTTTTAGTGCGATTGCAACGTCCTTCGCTTGTTCTTTCCCCTTCTCCGTTAATTCTCCCGGTAAATGCCCCTGCACTAACTTATTCAAATTTTCTTTAGTTTCGCCGTGTCTGATTAAAATCAATTTCATAATTTCTAGATCAACATGCACTATGAGAAATAAACTTATATTTAAACTTATTAATTACTGTTTTGCGCGTGCATAATCTTATTAAACGACTTAATTCCAGTGCATCTTAATTCAGATTTCGTCGTCGTGAGCGGGAAAACCCACATACTTCAACGGTAGGATAGAAGCGAACGCAGAAATTGAAAACATAAATAACAGAAGGGGTAAAAGAGTGATATGTTGACGGCAGAACTTGCGAAGATGAAAACCTCAGTGAAGTCTACAAGTCATGATTTGGAGAAGCAGGAACCATCTCGACAGCGGATAACTGCGGAAGCCAACACCATTTATTTGTGGGAGGATTCACTCGGTCGCTAATATACTATCTAATATGCATTCTAAAAGTGGCGTTTTAAGCAAAAAGATTGTCCTCGGCATCCTTGTTTTAGCTACAATGATGGTTGGTGTAGACAGCACTGTGGTCTTGCTCGCGTTTCCAACCATCGTAAATGATCTAAACTCAAATTTTCTGACGATAATTTGGGTCATATTAGTATATCTATTAATTGTCACAGTGTGCACTACCCAGCTGGGTCGTATAGGTGATCTCTTTGGCAGAGCCAGAATATTCAATCTAGGTTTCTTAATCTTTACGATAAGTTCATTCGCATGCGGAATTTCCCCTACAGACATTTTCTTAATAGCCTCTAGAGGTTTTCAGGCCGCCGGCGGAGCTATGATGACAGCGAACAGCGGCGCAATAATAGCCGACGTCTTTAAGCCCGAGGAGCGCGGTCATGCGTTCGGGTTTACTTCTATGGGTTGGAACGTTGGTGCCATACTAGGTATAGTTTTAGGGGGCGTAATAACCACTTTCTTTGGATGGAGGTATATATTTTTCATAAATATCCCAATAGGTACGATAGCCTTTATATTGGGATGGAAGTATATACGAGACAACATAAGAATCAAAGGTAAAATGGATCTTATAGGGATGATGATTTTTGGCGTCGCAATATTGTCGCTTTCTTATGGTGCCATAAACTCTATAGCCTCCACCTTTTCTAATTTAGACTTAGCAATGATAGTTGGCGGAGCATTCGCAATACCTGTCTTTGTCTTTTGGGAATTACGGGCTAAAAGCCCAATGCTTGACTTGCGTCAGTTCAAAAATAAGATACTTCGTTCTAGTATACTTGCTGCGCTGTTTCAAAGTCTTGGTTACCTCGCGATAGCCTTTCTCATAATAATGTATATGCAGGGGGTGCGTGGACTTTCTCCTCTAAATGCATCACTTATACTTATACCCGGCTATGTACTTAGCGGTTTTCTGGCGCCATTCATGGGTGGACTTGCCGATAAATACGGAGCAAGGATAATCGCTACACTCGGAATATTATTAATGTGTATTGCTATACTGATATATCTTAACCTTACAGCTACGCTTTCTTATTATGTTTCGATTATAATAGCGGCATCTGTAGTATCCGGTATAGGTTCAGCTATGTTTTTCCCTTCAAATAATCGTGCAGTGATGGCCAATGCGCAACCCGGAGCCTATGGAGCCACAAATGGGTTACTAAGAACGGTCGGTTCACTTGGCATAATGTTTAGTTTTGTGCTTGTGATATCCATAGCGGCATATTCCATACCAAAGAATGATGCATTTCAGATATTCATCGGAACAAGCAAGTTAATCGGCAATGTCTCTTCAGCATTTATGTCGGGAGTTCACGCTGCGTTATATTTAGCACTATTGATTCTAATAATTGCAGGGATACTTTCGTTTGCGCGTGGACGAGATTCAACTACTGTTAGTGATGGTAAGAAACGCGCAAGACAAACACACTAAGGATTATAGAGCCAGTTGCCTAGTTTCCGGCGGATAGGCTTTGTTTTTGAAAGTTGCAGGGATATTCCAGCGCCAGATGGTGTTTTGAAGTGTAGATTGAGCCCGATAATTTTTTAAACTAAGCCAACGTGACTAGTAAATGAGCATAGACACCTATATCGAAAGATACATGCGCGAGGAATATTCGACTATCACGTCTGAGACCGAATTCGTAGGCAAGCTTCTGTTTGATAACGTGCGGGGGAGGGTTCTGGATTTCGGCTGCGGCCCGTCACTGTTATACTGGGCGATGTTCATGCACAGCGCTGAAAGCATAGATGGATTCGATATCCTGCCAGAGAACATCGAATACTTAAAGCGCATTTTGTCGCAGCCGGAGAAGCCTGCAATCTACAAAAAACTGGCCGACCGTCTGCAGAATACTTTGCTTAAACAAAACCGCAAAGATCTCATAAAAGACTGCTTTGCAAAGATAAATAAATTGAGGAGCGGGGACATACTAAAGCGGATACCATTTAAGAAAGGTTATTACGATACCGTAACCGAAGTAGGTTGCATAGGGTGTGTAAACACGGAGGCCGAACTCACGAAGGCGGTGAGCAACATGCGCAGTCATTTGAAAACGGGCGGCACCGCGGTATTTGTTAATTGGACGGACAGGAAGACGCCTATAGCAGAGGAGGTGCCGCAGTTTGATGGCGCTGTGCCCGTGACAAAAACGCTATTCGCCGAGGCCTTTGCAAAGGCGGGATTTCGTGATATAAAACTGGCGTACAAAAAGAATATACCGTCATCGGAGTTTGCTACGATTCTATACGGCACCGCAAAAAAGCGCAGTTGACAGTCGAAAATAATAAACCGCCGTAGATTCAGTTGTTTGCAGTTTTGCAAACGGCAAGGCCAACAAATATGAAAAGGGGCGAGCATACTTTAGTGACGTACAGCGTAGATTGAAAAGCTATGAAGAAAAACTTAAAGCGTCTGGTGATATCCAAGTATATCATTGCGTGCAACGACCATAAATTAAGGAAGTAAACTCGATAACCGCGATGTACAGCATTTAGCTTTTTCCTGCTCTGTATAATGCCGTCCTGTCATACCTATTTTAGAAAGGAGGTTGCTTAAACTGCCTTCCATCATTTGACAAAACGGGCTAAATTTCGGGTGCCGTTCTGGAAGAAGTCAAGCGCGTAAACCGCAACTGGCGACCTATAGGCAGCATTCTGTGAGGCAGATTTGACAAAATCTACCTTCGGAACTACTGACCCAGGCGAGCGGGGGAATCGAACCCCCCTACCTCGTTGGCCGTGTCTTGATTGCGCATATGACGCAATTGTCATTTGCAGACGAGTACATGGCCTCTCTGTCAGCTCGCCAAATTTGATAATGTTGTTAGAAGATCAATCCAGTACCTCCGAAAGTGCCATACAAAAGCACGTTGAGGTTCTGTCAACCTCCTAATCCTATCTACAGATCCAACGAAGTCCTCCATGATGGATATAGAAACCGTCAAATTTAAAACCTTTAATATAGAACTTTAATCGCTTATATAAAATTAAGTATGGCTGTGCCTAAAACGCAAGGAACCCAAATTGAAAGATTGCTAGCTATCAGATAGACTTATAAACAAACTAGATCGACCACAATCTAATTGGTTTTTGCTTCAGAAAGCCTGTTTAGAACCAAATCTCCCGAATATTGCGAGGCAAGAAGACAAGGTTCGTACCCTAAGCCACACCTGTATGGAAATGGCTTCTTAATCTTTAAATCTTCCAGTCAGCATAAATCCTTATGCCTCAGAAAGCAAAGCCGAACAGGAAATCCCAGTCGGCATTGGAGTACATGATGACCTATGGCTGGGCCATATTGATCATAGTAATTGTAGCCGGCGTGCTGTACAGCTTAGGTATCTTCACTCCCTCGTCGTCCACAGGCACGACGATAACAGGTTTCAATGGATTCGGAAGCGTACAGGTGGAATGCATAGGCAACCAGGGAGCAGTGATACAGTTAGGCGACAACCTAGGCTATCCCATACGATTGCTGAACGTCTCGGTATCAAGTGCATCCGGCAGTTCATCAGTATATACGCAGCAGACAATAACTCCCGATTCAAATACGATATTATACATACCCAAAGTCTGTCCTTCCCAGTCATCAGCATACTCCCTCAACGTAAAGATATCCTATGTGGAACCCGGACAGCCCCTTCCCGGCCCATATTCCTCTTCTGGCGTAGCATCCGGCACAGCATCCAGCCAGCAGTTATCCTCCTCCCCTTCTATCCTTACCGTTATCCCGATGACCATATCCAACGACCAGAATACCTCGACGGCAAACCCGTTCCAGCAGCTGGTAAACGTCCCGTCTTCGGTCTATTCTGGTTATGCCGCGTCGAACTTCCAGAACGTGGAATTCTTCTATGCAAACGGCACCATGATCCCTAGCTGGCTCGAAAATTACACCTCCTCAAACGCCATCTACTGGCTCAAAATAGGAGGTCTCTCCGCTTACTCATCGGAAAATATTTACATGGGCTTTGCCCAGGTCTCAACGAACTTATTCAATAACCTAAATGACGGCGAAGCTCCTCGGATGTCGTCTCCATATGCTGCGTATGATGATGGCGCAAGGGTGTTTAACAATTATACCAATTTCGCAGGAACAGGTCTGCCGCAGGGATGGACTAAGGGCGCCGGTGCGAACGTATTAATCGATAATGGAGTGTATTTAAACGATTCTGGTTGGGAAGGATTAACTGGGCGGGTTTTTACAGGTGCGTTTTTGATAGCCTTCTATCTAAATACAACCGGTACAACTAATATGGCTCTTGGCGGGTATGCCCATGCCAGGTTTGCTGGTGGCTGCAATTCGTATACCATAAGCGGGGGGAACGGCGAAGCTGCATGCGTCGGTGGGACTTTAAATTCACTCGAATATTTCGTTGGATGGAATAACCATTATAGGAGGTATGGTTGGAACCTAGAAAACAACTTAATCTATTATGCGACTGGCCCCGGCGATTTAACATCGAGTATCGATAATCTTAGTTTGAGGTCAGATTCTCCAGCCACCACGGCTTATATTGAGATGCTAGCCGTCATATCGACAGATCCGAATGGTATCATGCCTTCCGTATCTTTCGGCCAGCCGTCATCTATGACTCTTCCCGCCAATGTACAGACCTATATCCCGGTTACCATATCCAACAATCAAAACACGTCCGTTTCAATCTTTCAGCAGATGATAAATCCATTCTCTTACGTATACTCTGCATATGCCAACTTATCCGGCGTACATAGTTTCCAGAACGTGGAATTCTTCTATGCAAACGGCACCATAATCCCGAGCTGGCTAGAAAATTACACTTCCTCCAACGCCTTATGGTGGCTTAAACTCCCATCAGTACCTTCATACTCTTCGTTCACGATCTACATGGTCTTTGCCTCGTAGACTA
>JAJYZA010000020.1 GCA_021800365.1 Nanobdellota archaeon | reverse complement strand
CAGAACTCGGGCACCATGTTGGAGCTATCGATCGGCCTTATCAAATCATCGATTTTGTCATAGTCAACAAGCTCATCCAGTCCCAATGCACTGTGGTTTAGCTCCTCTTTTGTTGCTATCTTCAGTCGTCCAGTTTCTTTGTCTTTTATCTGGTCGATTGTTCCGCCAGTCCTTATCCAGCAGATGTTCGCCTTTTTTTGGTTTTTATCCTTATTTAGAAGAACGTAGTCGGAGAGAGGCACGCCAAGAATTTTTGCAAATTCCTCCAGAGTTTCCATGTCCTCTTGATAAATCTATGAACAAAACTTATATTTATGTCTTATGACATATTGATTACCCGTTTTTAAGAGTTTAACACAAGCTTTTTATAACGTAAGGTAGTATATAGCTGATGGAAAAAATAAAAATAGTTGGATTTGCCGGAAGCTTGAGAAAAGAATCCTTCAATAAAGCTATCCTAACTACGATCAAAGAAATCACACCGGAGAGCGTGGACTTCGAAATACTTGATTTAAAGGGCATACCTTTATATGATCAGGACAGCGAAGCAGAGATGCCGGAGGCCGTGAAGGAATTCAAGCGAAAGATAAAGGAAGCTGACGCTGTGATTATTGCGACTCCCGAATATAATCGTTCGATCCCGGGCGTTCTTAAAAACGCAATAGACTGGGCTTCAAGACCATATGGGAGCAACTCATTCGATGATAAAGCCGTTGCTACAGTCGGCGCGAGCGGCGGGGCAATAATAGGCACAGCTGTGGCGCAGTATCACCTAAGGCAGATATTCTCTTTTCTAAATGCGCATCCTCTGGAGAGGCCGCAGGTCTTTATAGCCGGCGCAGGAGACAAAATAAGCGAGGGAGTCTTTACAGATGAGGGTACAAGAGATATACTCAAAGACCTGGTACAAAAACTCGCCGAATGGGCTATAAGACTAAAGAAAGGCAAGCAGTAAACTGATGGAAAAAACGTATTACCTTCCCGGAAAGTGTAACATCGACAAAAAAGAGGCGAATAAAAGGTATACATTCGGCGCCATAAGCTTCGTAATTGCCGGTCTTTTCACCGCACTGGTTGTTTTCCTGAAAGTGTCAAGCCTGTGGGAAGCAATCGCCTTTTTGCCAATATTAGCAGGATTTATAGGGTTTTACCAGGGAAAACTGAAATTCTGCGTAAAGAATGCAAAAATCGGGCGGTATGAATTCCCATCTTTTGGAGTTTCCGGTAAGGTCAGCCATCCAAAAGACCACTTACTTGACCTGTCCAGAAGCAGGCAGATATTCCTCTACTCCTTCTTTTCAGCAATCCTGGTCACTGCTATTCTGCTTCTCGCTGTAATGTATCTCTAGAGTTTCTGTGAAATTGTTATTTGATCAGAATTAGGCTCTAAAGACATTTATATTACGTTATCTCATATATTTTATAACAAAAGCAGCTTATGGAATCCAAATCAAACGGCAAATCGGATACGGTACACAGGACAGAAAAAGTTTCGCTTGATGCTTTGATGGGTGCGCTCGATAGGAGCTGGGGTTCGAAGACCAGCGTCGACCCGCAGAATTGGTGGCCTTCTAATGCAGCATATGGTCAGTGTGCAGTGACGGCCTTGGTTGTAAATGACTTCTTCGGAGGCCAGTTTCTTCGAACTATGGCCACCTACCAAAATGGAAATAGCACATCACATTACTACAATGAGCTACCTGACAAAAGCGTAGTTGACTTGACGCGTATTCAATTTCCTGATGGGACTAAATTCAGCGATCCTGAGTATAGAAGCAGGGAGTATATAGTATCCAATCCATCTACTGTTGAAAGGTATAATCTGTTAAAGAAGAGGGTGTCGCTTCGCCTAGAAAATGCGGCCAAGGAAAAGCTTAAACTTTACTTTGCACATTCCACACTTGACAGGAAGGAACTTAGAGACAAGGAGATCGAAATGGAGTGCAGACTCGGAATAGAGCTTTATAATCCATTCTATGACTCCCCCCGCAATCATATAGCAGAAATCGATTCTGGTGTCAGAAAACCTTACAGCGGTATAAAGGACTTTAATGCCATTGTGGATGGCGATCTTGAGGCTATCGAATCTTGCGCCGGTTTGCTTGCAGTGGTACCGAAGAATAAGCCGGCGATAGGCGAATCCATGGAGATATTCTACAATAGCTTCGTCCTTGGGCGAGAGACATACCTAATCGTAGAGGATGAAGGCTTTTTGGGCCATCCCTGGCTGGTCAAGAACTCTGTGGCACGGTTCAAAAGTACGGATGAATTTATGGAATGGTGGGAAAGCCGAGAGCACAGACTTGATACAGAGAAGAGGAATGCCCATTAAAAACCAAATACGGAAGTTTTGGGCAGCTCACAATCAACGACAGTAAAAGATGGTAATAGAGGATAAAATCGGGTATAAGTGCGAGATATGCCTTCTGCACTACAATGATGAAGCAGACGCAAAGGCATGCGAAGAGTGGGATAAGACCCACGACGCGTGCAATTTAAAGATAGCGAGACGCTCTTTGGAAGCTTCAAAACAGTCCTAAACTATAACCTAGCCATACTTAATATTTATAAACTATAACATTCTAATATTACGATGATAACCGAGAAACTGACAAAAAGGAAGAAAATCCTACTGCTTTCGATAACTGTAGCATACTTCGTTGCGGGTTTTTTCCTGCTGGTGGTTTTTCTTGGATATGTGATAGGTGCTAACTACTCCGGTATTCTGGGTCTGGCGTATCTGGGTATTGGTTGGTACGTATTAATAAAAAGGAACGGATTGTTTAGAATCATGAGCGTGAAATATGAGTGAGCTTCAGGAAACACAGAGAAAACCTATCAAAATAAAAGGAAAGCACGTGGCTTATGTTATTTCGGCTGTCGTTGTTATAACCGTATTGGTTTATTTTGTGCCGAATTTGATTAAATCAACACCTTCCGGCGTAGTGTCGGCAGGCGAAAATGTAAGTGTTTTCTACACCGGGTCTTTCACAAATGGCACCGTTTTTCAATCTAATTTTAATTCGACTCCCTTTAGCTTCATAGCCGGATCCAATCAGACAATATCGGGTTTCAGCAATGCAGTCATCGGCATGAGGGTCGGACAGATAAAGACCGTTACGCTTCCACCCAGCGAGGCTTATGGTCAAATCAACCCAAGTGCAATAGTGACAGTCAACCGGTCCGAATTTGGCAATTCCTCCGCATCGCTTAAAATTGGCGAGCTTGTCGGCGACACTGCAGGTCAAACCGGTAAGATTATCGCCATAAATAGCACAAGCGTAACTGTAGATTTTAACCCGCCGCTGGCAGGCGATACACTAGTGTTTAAGATAGAAGTGGCCAAAATAAATAAGTGAGCGCCGTTCGCTAAAACAACAGAAGGCTAGTCACATTTATAAGCTATAATGGACTAGGTAGAAGATGAGAAACGTAAGAGAAGTAAAAACTCCCACAAAATACGTTACTATATTCCACTATACTGAGAAACATCCTATCTATATAATTCTGCATGGTCTACTTTTCGCGTTTGCAAAGTACTTCCCATCCTTTAGCGCAAAGAGGGGCCTTATACGGCTTAGCGGCATGAAAGTAGGAGAACATGTCATGATATCCCCATGCATACTGGATCCAATCCGGCCGGACCTGGTAGAGTTAGGCGATTACAGTATAATAGGATGGGACACGCTTATACTAACGCATGAGATCGTGCGCGGGAGAATGAGGATAGGCTCTGTAAAAATAGGGAAAAATGTGACTTTAGGCGCAAGGTCTATAGTCTTACCCGGAGTCAAGATCGGCGACAATGCGATAATCGCAGCAGGTTCGCTTGTCAACAAAGACATCCCAAACAACGCTAAAGTGGGCGGGATACCCGCCAAAAAGATACGCCTGAAATGGATAAAAAATTGAATATTCCTAAGGAGTAATAAACTATTTATACTGGTTATAATCTTTTATTCTATCTATGGGTAAGGGTAAAAAAAGCGAGAATTTGTTCGATATATTGGAAGACGATCGAATCATCTTTACAGTGTCTAGAAGCTCCAAAAGGTATGACCCAAGACTCTCGCCGAATTTGATATTAGCGCAAGTCATAAGAAACGAATCCGATTATAAAGAGGCCAGTCCACATAATTACAGCAAAAGCCAAAAATCGTCTGTGAATGGGTCAGAATATAAGCCAAGAATAGAGATATATCTGGACAACATACTCAAGAGCCGCAGACAGGCGATAGGCGTTCCTATTAATGATGGAGATAATTCTGATTTAGACGATTGGCTGGAGCATAGCACTGTAGATGAGATAAACGATTCTACTCTACATGAATTGATCCACAGAGAAGGAGGTATACTGCACAATGAAAATTATGTAAAAACTCCAAAGAACCTGGAAAAAGCCAACAAGATATTAGATTATTTCATATACGTAAATACCCACAGGGACCAGATTGTCGGCGGAAAAACCGGTAAATCGCCATATATTTTCTTCTGGAGAGACTTTTCGTTTTTGTCCAAAAAAGCGGCTTATAAAATAGATTTGGAAAAACAAAAGCTGATGAAAGCCATTGAAAAATTAAAGCCGTCGGATTATGACCCTAGCCTGAGCGACGACATAGTAAAAGATGAGAATTTCGAGGCACTTATGTGGGGAGGCTACTATTCCTCAATCAAAAATTCCAAAGACGAGGCGATAGAATGCATCACAAAACAATTCAAAATAGGCTATATGCCCGGTTTCGGCCAGGATGCTTTCGATCGATTTTTGAATAAGGTGCTTTACTGAAATAATATGGAAGAGAATAATGAAGAAAGGCAGGTATTTGATATCCGTGAGGATGATAAGGTCCTTTTTAGCAAATCGTACTATTCATCAGGATCCCAGAAGATAGGTGAAGAGATTGTACTTGCAGATACGCGTGTCTTAACAGGATTAGGCAAGATTCTGCTTAAACCATTTTCAAAGAAATTAGACGGCAAGATACGTGTTTACCTGGGATCTATAGCAAAAGCAATTTATTTGGATTATTATGATAATATATCAGAGAGCGAATCTGACTTTGTAGATGAGCGATTAGAGAATAAAATACTAGAGCAGATAAATGTCTCTCTGATACACGAGCTAATACACAGAGAAGCTAAGATATACCACAGTCACGATGGCCTAATGAGCAAAATCGAGGATATCGAGAATGCAAAGAAAATAATGGATTATTACTATTTTGTCAACTTAAACCGCAAGGAAATCGCCACTTATGGCTCAGTTTTGCCCAAAAAACCTGGGAACGACGGGGAGAAGCCGGGGCCGCAGGAGTACTTATTCGCCCAATTGATGGAACACGACTCTACCTTCGAGAATTATAATGTCTACAGAAAAGAGCTTGGTTACTTATACACTGCTCTTAAAAAATACAAACTTTCCGATTACTGCAGCGATTTTTCTGATGCCGATAGCAGGGCCATTTTGGATAATAAAACTTCATTGGGAATAGCATGTGATTCATATATGAGCGGAGAAAAATTAGGGGCAACTTTGAACATTATAATAAGTAAAATTCCGTGGACAAACAAAAAAACGAGAGAAAACGGTGAATTTAACAGATTTATAAGGAAGGCTATCGGCTCTAGCTATTCTGAATAAACGGTTCTGACCCCGCGGGCCCATTAGTTCATAGCCGCGGCTAAATCACGCCAAAAAAACTAAAACAGGGAAAACCATCCTTTCTCCTAATGCTAGGGATTTACTGTGGTTTATTCTGGTCCTGTTGTGGCTGCTGGGCCTGTCCCGGCTGTGCTGGTTGCTGCGGCGCGCCAGATGGCTGCTCCTGCATATGTGTTTTCATATGCGCATCAAGCTCCTCCTGAGTCTTGAATTTCTGGCCACATTTTTCACATTTGAACTTTTTGTGGAATAATTCCATTATACATTTATAAATCAATCATATAAAAGCTTATGTATTATTTGCAGTCTTGCGGCATCACAAAGTGACTTGTATATTTCCCGTCTTCTTTTGATATTAACCCGGCTTCAATGAAGTTGTTTATGTAGGAAGAAAGCGAATCTTGGCGCAAATTTATGGAGTATATCGATTTATAAGCATCTTTTATCTCTTTCAAACTCGCGCTTTTTCCGCCGGTTATATAGGCAAGTATAAACACCCCGTTCTCCGTTCCCAATGCCTCTTCCAATTTCGGCGAATTATAACAAAGTAGGAGTTTATAACAGCCGATTATAGTGCTTTCGGCCGGCTCAGAGTAAATCAAAGATTTCTTTTTTACAGAAAGTATGTCATCCAAAACGCGCTCGATGTTCGATTTCGCCTGTATCGACATATTAATCTATAGTACACAAAAGATTTATACCTTTTCTCCTGCAAGACTCAATGCCGATAAAGTTTATTATTACGGCATGCCTATTAATTTGAAACATGGAAGGCAAAAATTCTCTAATTATCGCAAATCCCGGTACAGGAAAGACGACTTCGCTCGCAGAAAAAGTAATAGAACTGCTTAAAAACGGCGTAAAGGAGGAGGAGATACTATGCCTGACATTTACAAA
>JAJYZA010000011.1 GCA_021800365.1 Nanobdellota archaeon | reverse complement strand
AGTTTTTCCTGTACAGTGCGCTTCGAGAAGCGCCCGCCGATTACTATTTTTCCACTTTCATCCACTTGCCCCGGCGCCGTTAATTCGTGCATAAGATACTTGGCGATGTGCTTTGTTGGTCGATTTATATATTTCGCGAACTTATCGGCGTTTATCACGGTTTTTTGACCGGCCTGTGTCACTTCCACTTCTGGAGGTATAAAACGCTCTCCCCTGCTAGATTTCCGTTCTTTTAGTATCTTATTTAAAAGTTCTTCGTATTCCACTATCTTGATAGTTCTTTTGCGTTTTTAATGCTTTCAATTTTGTTGTAAGAATAGCGCTCTAGATCTACCCTGCGGATATTATTAAGCGACAAGGTTGTGCTTTCATTATACACGTCGATTGTACCAAGTACCTCTACTATGTCACCTCGTTCTATATTGGATAACTGATTGAAAAATTGCTTCTGAAAATGTACGAGTATCGTTGAAAACGTGTCATCCAATATAAGATAACCGCTACCACTTTCTTCATTTACTTCGAGCGCAGCCACCGTACCGACAAGGTGGAGTCGGTATACTTTTATGTTATTGAATTTAAGGAAATTTCCATTCTCATCTGAACCGCGTTCAGCCTTTTCCATAATGGACAGTGGCAGCATAAAAAAGGTATAATCCATATCTACCCGATCAGCTTTATGAAACCGGATTTCGGCTCGAAGATTTCGCCCTCGCGCTTGAGGACAGCTATAGCCTGATCGACTTCATCTATCTTTATCCCACTTTTCTCCGCATCTTCGTATATCTTTGCAATAGTCAGAGTGATTCCTTTTGGCAATGCTTCGCTCTCCGAACGTATCATGGATTTTACAGTAAGTACGACGTTTCTTTGGGATGAGGATATGCTGCCAATTACCCGATCTATGTCCAGTTCACCGGTATTCTTGTCTATACCGACTTCGCCAAGATAAGCCATGGTAAGATCTATTGCGCGCTTTGCGTCTTCTAGCGTAGCATATTCGGATAATCTTACCTTTGCACTTGCTTCAGTAAGCCTGACGACGGCTTCAAGTTGCCTAGCCGAAATCGGTACCGGTCTAAGTTCTTCGCCTTCTGTCGAGTGCTGTCCTCTTATCTTTAAGTAGAACTCTTCTATTGCTTTCATGGCGTCATTTGAAAGTTTAGGTTTACAATTCTGCTTTGAGTAAGCGATGTATTTTTTAAATAGTACCGGGTTTATTTCTGGTTTGTTTTTATTTATATCTTTATTCGATTCCAATATTTTTTCTGCGATTAATTTATCGGTTTCAGCATTTGGTCGGTCACGCATTATGAATATCAGATCAAAACGATTTATCAGCGTCGGGGGGAGCTCTATCTGGTTTGCAATCATGTCAAATTGATTAAAGCGCCCAAGCTTTGGATTCGCAGCAGCCAAAACACTAGTTTGCGCAGAGAGCGTTGCATGTATGTTTGCTTTTGAGATGCTTATTGTTTGCTGCTCCAGCCCTTCATGAAGTGCGACTCTATCGTCTTTGTTCATCTTATCAATCTCATCAATGCATAAAAGTCCTTTATTGGTAAGGGGCATTGCACCAGCTTCTAGAATATAGCTACGCGTAGCTTCGTCTTTTATTATTGTAGCGGTAAGGCCAGCGGCACTGGATCCCATCCCGGTTACATACCTTGCCTTTGGCGCGATACCCCCGACGTATCTTAACGTAGCACTCTTTGATGTTCCGGGGTCCCCGACGAGAAGTATGTGCACATCGCCCCTTATTACGCTATTCCCCCCCACGGCCACTTTTCTAACGCCGCCAAAAAGCTGCAACACTACTGCATCTTTTATGTGCTCATATCCAAAAATATTTGGCGTGATAGAATTTCTGAATTTATTGTAGATCAGCTTATCTTGAGCCATCTCTTTTATTGTGGCTTCCTCCTCTTTGCTTATCTCGATGTCTTCGAATCCCTGTTCAACAGCTTCTAAGTAAGAAGCCTCTATGAAGATTTCAGACGTTCTGGATTTCTTCCCACTCGGGTAAACAACCGCGGATTCATTCACTATGCCAGAAACTACGACTTTGTTTCCAGGGATTATATTTTTCTCAAACTTTGGATCGACAAGATCTCCTTTTAGCATAACATCTATGTGTTCCGGCTGCTCTCCTCCCTCCAGGTCTTCCGGTGCTTCTTCCAATATTATTTTTTGTGAGTCCACAAGGTCTTTTTTCGTTATGTTAAAGCGGCCTTTCTTTCCGCAGTTCGTGCAAATAGTCGGTTGTTTTACGGTCCTTTCCTTTTGCGGGACATTTACTATATGGCCGCAGCTTTGACATTCAAAATCTATAGATACGACCATTGGCCTAACGCTTACAGCCACTTTTATTAGACCGGTAATCTGTATTATTTTTCCTATGTGCCGGCTTCGTATGTTTCTTATGAGAAGGCAAGAATTCTGCGGCAGATTTTTTAATCTGATTTCTAAATTAAGGTCTTTGTATACTGGACCGAGCTCATTTATGTAATATTTTATAGTTTCTAATGCTTCAGAAGGAGTCTTGATTATATAGTCCCCAAGCTCGGGCGAGAAACCATCCACTTCCGCAAAATCTATAATGATTGAAGATTTGTTTGTCGCCGCTATAGCTTTAAGTTGGTCAATTAATTTTTTGTTCACGAAAGAAGAAACCAAATCCTCAAATTCAGATTTCATATAAATTTAAACTTATATAAGATAGGTTCGTCAGCGTATTAAAGCATTACAAATTAAAAATCAATCCAGATAATAAATAACTGATTAAAAAACCTATTAGCCCACCGGCAATTACGTCATGTATATAATGAGATTTTATATATACGCGGCTGTACATTACTAAAACTGCAAACGCTAAGAACGGGATAAAGAAAAAAGAATTTAGAAAAGCGCCCACAAATACCATTGCTATCGCTGAATGGGCCGACGGAAAACTCCTAAACCTTAAACGAAACATACCTCCGCGCGTTCGCCTTTCCGGCGCACCCACCGGACGTCCTTCCCGTATAATAACCTTCAACCCCTCTGCAAATAATATCGCCGCTCCGCTTGAAAGTCCGAGTATAACGAGGAAGTAAATAGACGGCCTGACTAAAATCGCGATCAGCACTTCTAAGGTAAATATTTCTATGTAATACTTCTCGATTACTAGGGAAAATTCACGGAAAATATGCTTTCTCATTTCTTCGATTCGTTCTCAGATAGATATACCAACCTATCCGCACCAACTATTTCTGGTAAAACGACGTCGTTTGCACCAAGCTGTTTAAACTTGTTGATGTTTTTTATCGAATTGCAGCGTGTTAAGATCCTTGCATTCTTACTGGCTTCCCTAGCATTCAGTATTACGAGGAAATTATCAACGTCCTGTCCGAGGCATGCGAATATCGCGGCCGCGCGAGCGGCATTCACCATTTTAAAAGACTTTTCTTCTAAGGCATTCGCTACGAATACCTTAAACCCAAGCTTTTTTAATTCAACCACGCGCGCTTCGTCATCTTCCATTATGATAGCTGACTTATGTCTTTCTTTTAATAGGAAGGCTATCCTCTCACCTATTCTTCCGCCACCACATATTATGTAATGGTTCTTAAATCTAAGCGCCTGCGCCATATATATTACACCTCCAAATTCATTTCGCACTAGCGAAACTAAAAACTCAAGAAGATAAACTGCAAAAACTCCCAAAAATAGCGAAAAGAAGAGCAACAATATCCCAAAATTGGATCTGAAATTAAATGTTTCTAGTGCAACAATGAATTGTGCGGCTGCAGCTGCATACGTTATGGCCCTTTCATTCGCTATCAGAATCACCAATGCCGTTGCGATAATAAGGAGTATTGCGCCAGCCACGAGCACTTTTTGTATGTCTTCACGGATGTCAGAAGCCATTTAAATCTAAATATCTCTGATTTAATAAGCGTTGGTATTAATAGAAGTGTGCTTTAGCCGATTAATTCCATCTCTATGTTTACTTCTTTCGGTACGCTAGTCTTCATTATCAGGTGAAGCGCCTTTGGATCAGCCTGCATATCAATTATTCTTTTATGAAGTCGCATTTCCCACGTTTCATAAGTTTCACGCCCGGAGGCCCCCGGCGCACGCCTAGTGGTTACCTTTAGTTTTTTTGTAGGCATCGGGATCGGCCCGGATACGGCGGTTCCAAGTTTTTTTGATATGTCTAGTATATCATCACATACTTGTTTTAACTTTATCGCATCCGTTGATGTTAATTTTATCCTTGCTTTTTGCATATACAATTCTAATTAAGTTGTACTAAAGTATTTAAATCTTTTTTGTCCGTTGGCGTTGTGAAATAGGTCCCACTTTTTTCCTAGATTAATCACTTTTTGCACAGGCGTAACCAAAATCGAAAGGTTATATACTTTATTCTTTCTAAAGTAGTAATCAAAGTAAAGGATGTTTAAAATAATATGAAAGGAAAGATGGGAAGACTATCAGAAATATTATTTGAAAGACAAAGGGAAAATGACAGTAGCATCGGTGCTACTTTTCTTAGTGAGCCCACCGCACAGTATACTCCAAAATTAAATGGAAGAAATATCCATTATAATCGCGGAGGTCTGTCTGCTAGTACCGGCGTATTGGCGGCGATATGTGATGTTTGTGTAGAGCTTGGAGGAGCTGTGCTCGGTGCATTTACAAATTACGTTATAAATGGCCAAACTGATCCGCAGGGAAATACCAAATTGCTTAGATATTATCTGTCGATTTATTAGGCAACCTAAAAGCTTTATAAATAGTAAGAGAGATATTAGTAGTAAATTAATTAAAAGGAGGTAGCCGATTATGACAAATGAAGCTGTTAAGAAAGATTTTGATTCTCAAGTATACTCAGTATTAGAGAAAATACATGCGAAAGCAGGTTCTATAAGAAAAGGGGTCAACGAAGTTACAAAAACGTTGGAAAGATCCCAGGCAAAACTTGTGATTTATGCAGCGGACGTTTCTCCAAAAGAGATAGTGATGCATCTACCGCTGTTATCAAAGGACAGAGGAGTGCCGTGCGTTGAAGTAAAGAGCAGAACAGAACTAGGCAAAGCGGCAGGTATAAATGTGCCTACCTCAGCAATAGCAGTAGTAAATGCAGGCGAAGAAACGCATGCCCTCGAAGAGCTGCTGGGCAAACTCAAAAGCGTATGAAAGCCACGGCGGGAAAACCGCAGAAAAAACAGGTTACTGAAACCCGGGAACAATACGTAGGCGGTTCTTATCCATCCGAAGTGATCGAAATATTAGCGAGACATGGCGTAGCAGGAGAAGTAACGCAGGTAAGATGCAAGGTCTTAAGCGGTCCAGACAAGGATAAGACGATACGAAGAAACGTCAGAGGTCCAGTAATTGTGGGAGACATACTCATGCTTAAGGAAACGGAAATGGAGGCATTGCCGGTAAGGTAATATGAAGTGCAGCTTTTGCGGACGAGAGATTAGACGCGGTACCGGTTTGGTATATGCCAAAGTCGACGGAACGGTATACAACTTCTGTAGTGGACGCTGCATGAAATACCAGCTGATGAAACGCGATTCCAGAAAATTAAAATGGACTTCCGCATCCGAACAAAAACAAACTAAGTAACTGTGGTAATGCGTTTACATCCGAATAAGGCGCAATATTTTTTGGCAGCATTCTTTCCAAATTAATAAATAATGCAAAATCCATTAAATTGGATGGGTAATAAAAGAGGTATAAGTGCATTCACCTCGTTTATAGTTGCGATAATAATCCTTATACCCGTTCTATTCGTTATCCTAGTGGTTTTTATTCTAGGCACAACTAGCATCAGAAACTTGGTACAGTCTGTGCAAAGTTACGTATCTTTAACGATGGTAGCGCAAAAAACCGGGGAATCCGTGGTTGTAGGCTCTCTCTCACCGACTCTCAGTGAAAATCAGTTTATGTCGCAGTTCTACGGCAGCGCTAAATGTATATTTCTACTCGATCAATTATCGAGAGTCGGCATTTTATCGGCTCCAAACGATCCAGCTCAATTAAACGGTACATACTTCGTATGTTTGGGAACGTATAATGCTTCTGCGCAGTTTGGTTCGGGTGAAAGTGCATCTTGGCCGAATCTACCTAACTCTTTTGGTCAAGCGGCGTTTCCGGAGTTTTTTACCTCGCCAGCCACAGGTAATGGAATAAACGGTACGGAAGGGACACTAGACTATTTCGCAAATACGAATCCTAGCGTTCTTGGTAGCGCCTGCGTAAATTTTCTCAATGCCTCAACTCAATACGGCTACGATACGCCTTCTGCGTACATATCTAGCTTGGACTGCGTATCGCTTGGCACCGATAATGGGAAGCCCTTATTTTTAAGTGTTAATTATGCAAACTGTGCGAATACTTATAATAGTTGCGCAAGCAGTCCATGGGTATTTTTGCATGGCTCACCCGGCGCCATTACTTTACAGACATGTAATTATGCCTCTGGCGCAGAATCACTGATATGCAGCATTACGGTAGGTTGATGATATGGACATAGCTTGGGAAGGGATACTGATGATTCTGCTTATCGCAATAATTCTAATTTTTATAATAATTAGTTTGTTGAATTTCTTCCAGCCGAAGGGCTCTCTCAATTATTACAACAGTTTTGTATCTCTCGCAGATGGTGCATGCTCATCTCCGCAGTTGGGTTCAAATTATCAATTTAATTCTCCAAACGCTTTAGTTTTTCAACTATACGATAATTCTACCTGTAATAATATCCTGGCAAAGTACAATTCAACCATATTCCAAGGGACTTACCCGTACAGTTCGTCCATGACGAACGATTATTTGTTATGTTATGCCACACCAACTTCACTTGGAACAAGTACGATCTTTAGTCAGGGGCAGTATTATTTTTCTCCTGGCGGGACGCCTCAGTCTGCACCTTATTATCTTGGCTTCGCGCCGTCCAATGTATATGTAGCACCAACTCCGAATGCTGAACTTGGCGCGTATTCTTTGCAGAACGAATTGGGCATGCAGGACATACAAGTAAACGCTAGCTGCATAGATAATGGCTGTTCTAATTTTGGCGCGTATTTCGCTTATCTGTATGGACCAACAGGAAATCAAAAAGCAAAGACCTTCTCAGATGCTTACTCTCTATACGCAGGTTTTTACTCTAACCTGTCAGTAAGTGTAGGGATCTTTTTTTCAGGTCCACAGGGTTATTGCAGCAGAGGGCCATATAACTATGATTTATCGAAGAATGAGGTCTTACCAATGGCGATATCGCCGTGCATCAATAACTTTTCCTTTGTAGGCATACAATTTTATGGGACGACAGTCACTCCAACGCCAGCCGCAATAAGCTATCAAATTAACTTTTCGTTAGAAAATACGACTCTCGCCGCACAGGCGCTATCTGCGCTTTCACAGCAATGCATGAACTTAAATTCATCCATTAGTAGCGGTTATATAAATTACAATAGCGTGATATGTAAACCGATTACGTGTAGCAATGGCGGAGTATCCTTCCCATTAACCGACACAGCAAATAGACCTTTTCTTGGACTTTACTCTGGAACTTACACTTCATTTGGCGTTATAGCCGGCTCAGGCGATCTTCAAATAATAAATCCGAGTAATGAGAATGTCCAGAGCCAGTTATTTATACACTAAAAGCAAAGGTTAAATACATATAGATTGTATTAGATATACGTGGAAGGTCGTGGATACACTACTGGGTAAATCGAAAGCGCTGACATAGCGTTAACTTCCCTCGATAAAGAGAACTATGTCGCTGGTGTTGTATGGCAAAAGTTACAGTAACAATATGTGATATGTGTAAGCAGAGGATAGCTACACGGACCTGCCCGGTTTGCAGTAAAGATCTATGCGAGGCAGATACTAAATCTTTCTCCGTTGATGTCGGTTTGAGATTTGGCCCAAGATTAGAGATATACCATGGTTACATGTGTGATGAAGATTATAAGAAATTAGAGGGTAATCTCGGCAAGACTTTGGGTAAGGTCGGTGAAAAAATAAAAGGCGAGATTGACGGTGTCGTAAAGGACAGTGTTACTCAATAAAATCGTCAAAGAATTAGATTACATTTTGCATCGATAATGATAGTCTACCGCAAATTAAACCACACTAAATAATACAAGCACCATCGACATTAGGCTCCTTGTAAAAGTGGTACTAGGCGATATAGACTGTTATATAGAGCGGGCAGGGCCAGAGTAGAATCACTGGGTCTAATGGTATTAGAAATTAAAACAATTAGATTACATGAACAAAAATGTTAGCCTGTCTAGGTTTATCAAAGAAATCAATAAATACTAACTATGCCAATTAAAAATATCCACCCATAGCTCAATGGCAGAGCGACCGGCTGTAGAACTAACTAAGTGCTATTAAAATAGTGCGATGAAGAAGATCAGCGAAGAAACCGGTAGGTTGGGGGTTCAAGTCCGCCTGGGTGGAATTTTTGCAAAGATTTTGAAAGAATACCTTCTTTTAGCAAATCAAGATAGTTTTTGATTAATATCTCATTTACTTACATATACAAACGAATGTTTTTCTTTATCGTCGAGAATGCAGAAACCGAACCTTTCAAACTGTATTATGTCGCCTTTAGACAGAGTCGCAATCGCGTTTTCTGCTAGCCCATTTACTATCTTTAAACTATCTGCGTTAAATACTCCATCCTTGTTCAATAGGGCTCCGACATTAGTAATCGTGACTCTGATATTCTTATCAGTGACCCACTGGATTATTTTTTCTTCCCCAAGCATATCGATTGATATGATTTTTGCCTTGGCCGTTTCGCTGTCTTTATCCGTTATTTCAATCGTATAAAGATCCTTTAATCTTATTATGTCTCCGGTTTTCATGGCGCTAAAATCTTTTATATCGATGAAGAATTCGCCATTCGTTTTTATCGTTCTAAATCCCATATCCTCGGATGGATGTAAAGGCAGCTTCGCGACCCTTTCACCAGCATCCTGCACGATAAGTCTAGCGGGCTCAGATACGAAGAAAAAGCGCTTAGCCGTTCGATCTATAATCCGTCTATTTAACGTAAATAACAAATCCCACGAGTACTCATGATGAGAGTCGGAATAGCCAACCGATAGAACAAACTCCTGTATAGCTGTCGGCTGTATACCGCGTCGCCTTATAGCTGTGATAGTAGGCAAGCGGAGATCATTCCAATCTTTTATTAAACCATCTTTTATTAAGCCCCTAATCTTTCGTTTAGAAAATGGAGTACCTTCGAAATTGAAACGAGAGAATTGAACAACGTTTAAATTTTTAAAACCGAGTGCGGATCTTAATACGTCTTGAAATTCCGATTTGAACTCGTTGCTTCTTAGTACGTGGGTTACACCACAGAGCTCATCTTCAATAACGTTTGCAAAATCGTAGATTGGCCATAACTTTATTTTTTCTGTTCGGTTTAGCCATGGGAAATCATAATCTGAGTCTATTATTCTAAATAAGTTTGGATCTCTTAGAGACAGATTGCGGTCTTTCATATTGCCCTTAAATCTCACGATTGCCTTTTTCTCAGGTATTTTTCCGGTTTTTGCGTCTTCGAACAAGCCAAGATTCTCCTTTATGTCGCGTTCCCTGCACTGGCACTCTATACCATCAAGCCTGCCTTTTTTTATCTTATCGGCTGGGCATGTGCACACGTAAGCTTTGTTTTCTTTTAATAATTTTTCTCCAAAAGAGTATATCTTATCTATGTCTGGCGTTATGAACTTTTTATTGTCCCATTGTATACCGAGCCATTTATATCCTTCCTCAAATTTGCTCACAAATTCTTTCTTTACAAGCCTTGGATTAGTGTCTTCAAACCGCAACCAAAGTTTTCCATTGTATTTTTGTTTATAGAGAAAATTTATCATCCCAGCGATTGCATGCCCAAGATGCATGTATCCGGAGGGTTCCGGAGGCAATCGCAATACAACAGGAGCAGTTACATTCGGGAGGTCCTTTAATCCCAATCTTTGTGTTTTAGGTCGCTGGTTAAGTTCAACTCCAAGTTCATCGGCGTCTTCTTGTAGATCATCAAGGTTCTTTGCGTTTACTTCTTTTACTAGCTTAAAAATCTTCTTTTTAGTGAGGACTAAATCCTTCAGCATCTCTTTGTCGCTGCCGAGTACTTTTGAGAGGACGGCCCCTTCATTAGCCTTCCCGCCGTGCTCTAATGCATTTTTTATAGCGATTCTTATTATATCTCTGTCATCCATACACTTATTTGTTAAGAGTAGATTATAACTATTTATAATAGGTTAAATCTTAAAATACGAATGGTAACATCAGTAATAACCTTAGACAATGGTTTAAAGATATATGCGAAAAAAGCGCCATTGCATTCAGTTGCAATCGCCGTAGGAGTAGGTTATGGCTCTCTGAACGAGTTTGAGCACCCAGAGACCAGCGGATCTGCGCATTTTCTTGAACACATGCTTTTTAAGGGTACAAAAAACAGGACCTATCGGCAGATACGCGATGAGGCAAGAAATGGCGCGGTTTATCAGAATGCATTCACAGATTATGATAATATAACTTATATAACCCTTTCGCCAAAGTATAGCTTCGACGTCCCCGTATCGCTACTTTCTGATATGATACAAAATTCCATTTTACCGGAAACCGAGTTGGAAAAAGAAAGGGGCGCGATAATCGGGGAGGTAATGTCGTATAATGATGATCCGGACAGAATCTTAGCCCAGCGTATAATGGGCGCTTTATTCGAGAATCAGCCGCCATCACTGCCAACGGCAGGTACGCTAGAAAGCGTAAAGAAAATAACTCGCGAGAGATTATTAGATGTCTACAATAGAAGCAATACTCCAGATAACGTCGCCGTAATTGCTTATGGTGATCTTGATAAGGCATGCCTTAAAAAACTAACTGCTGCTTTTGGTGATTTTGAAGGCAAAGCTAATTTTAAGAGTACCGAAATCCACATTACAAAACCAAAAATTAAAGAGATAGTACTCGAGAGGAAAGAAATTACCCAAGCAAGTGTGTATATGGCTTTTTCGGCTCCGGGGGATAATACGCAGAACCGTTACGGAAGAGAAGTTTCTTCAGCGCTGTCTTGCCTGCAGGATATACTAAGTAGACGACTTAATGACACTGTAAGAGAAGAAAACGGTCTTGTGTATGAGATATGGGCCCGCTCAGATACAAACGCAGATTTTAGTGTATTTAATATGCATTTTAGATGCAACCCCCCCGACAGCGAAAAAATAAGGGGGTTAGCATTAAAAGAGCTACAAAAGATAAGAGACGGAGAGATAACCAACGCTGAATTACTAACCTCAAAACGTTCCCTATTGTGGAATTCAAAGACTCTTCTCGATAAACCATTTTACAACGCTTGTGCACTGGCATCTTATTTGATTACACGGGGGAATCTTCCAAGTTTAAAGCCTTTGCATGCAATAAGACTTGAAGATGTTACGGATGCGGCGGATCGTTATCTTAACGCCAGCAACATGGTTTATGCGGCGATGATACCAAAGAAAAAATAGTTTTTTATAACCTGCTTAAAATAGTCGTAGAAAGCCGTAAATCAGCGAAAACACCATCTTTTTAAATACCAGATTGCTATCTTAAATTAAGAGGTGATATAATGGCAGACTTCGTTAGAAAAAGTTCAGTTAAGGAAGAAGTCAAGAAGGTCGGAAAGGACATGAGATGCCCCGGAGACACTATAGAGGCTTTAGATAAGGTCGTAAAAGCAATGTTAGCTAAAGCGGTAGAGAGAGCCAAGGGTAACGGAAGAAAGACCCTTAGAGGCTGGGACTTCTAAAAAGATAGGATTTTTATTTTTTATTTCCTTTTTTTATTTAAATAATAACAAAACAAGTCTTTTATTTACTGATTGTGATTATCTTATTGCATGGTAGACCTCTCCTTGATAGTTGGAATAATAATAGTTGCGGTAGCGATAATAACCCTAATACGCATAATAAAACAATTGCTCGAGGGGATAATAATAATAGTTTTGGTAATAGTAGGCGCCGCGCTTATTTTTCATTCCGCGCCAGTGATAGGCATACCGAATTTTAGCGTACCAATCAGCATAGGTCCAAATATAGTTGGTGCCGACCAGGGCACCGGAAATACGACGGCAGTTATATTATTTAATGCATATGCATTTTCAATAGGCGGTTTTCAGGCAACTCTAAACGGAAAAGCGGTTGCTATTTTGAATAGCGGTACATCTATACCGGCGGTTAAGTTCGGTGTAGTGATCCTGAATTCCACACAGCACGGTGAAATAACAATAAGTGGTTCAACGCAGCTATTGGGTTTTAATTTAGGTACGCTTTCTGCCAATTATAACTTCAGCGGTTGATTATGTTGGAGCACCCCAAATTCTCTATAATTTATTATTGTAACAAGGTTACTTAGGTACCGGCATGATATCTGTATTTTTATCGGCGTTATATATCTTAATAGGATTAATCGCCGGACTTGTAGGGTCACTTACTGGGTTGGGCGGGGCAGTAGTTATAACCCCCGTTCTATCTCTGTTATTCGGTGTGCCACTCGAATACGCAGCTGGCGCAAGCCTCACGGCTACGATAGCGACATCAAGCGGTAGTGCAGTCGCCTACATAAAAGACAAGATAACTAACATTAGAATCGGGATGTCGTTAGAGATAGCAACTACGATTGGCGCAATATTCGGGTCGTTATCTGCAGCTTTTGTTTATTCGCATAATCTTGCTTACCTACTTTTTATATCCTTTGGATTGGCCGTCTTATCTTCAATTTATTTAATCTTGAAAAAGAAACGAACACATAGAAAATCAAAAGAAGACTGGTCCACGACTGCCTTTCAGCTTAGAGGGAAATATTATGATAAATCGACAAAAGAAGAGATACATTACTCCGGTATACGTTGGTGGCTTGGAGAGAGCGTGATGCTTTTTGCAGGATTGCTGTCGGGTTTGCTCGGGATAGGCTCAGGCGTACTAAAAGTTTTGGGCATGGACGTAGGGATGCATCTGCCAATAAAGGTTAGTACCGCCACAAGTGATTTTATGATAGGGGTAACTGCCGTAACAAGCAGCGTAATTTATTTAAGCTTGGGTTATATACAGCCGTTTCTCGCTGCACCAATAACTATAGGCGTTCTAATAGGTGCGTTCTACGGAAGTAAGGTGATGGAGCATGAGAAAGCGGGGAAAATAAAGATTTTATTTGTGGCAATACTTTTCGTAATCTCAATTGAGATGATACTGAGAGGGTTTGGGATAGCATGAAAAAGAATTATATGGAGGAAGTCATAGATTTTATTTTGAGAGCGGGGGCTACGACTAGCGCAGCCTTCCTCGCGGCGGGTTTACTCACGACTTTTTTAACTGCGTATGGTCCGACCTTAGGTAATAATCTGATTCTTACAGGTATACTGGTGCTTTTTGCTACACCGGTTGCTAGAGTAAGCGTATCTATCTTTATGTTTGCTGCCGAAAGAAATCTACTTTATACTGTGATAACTACTATAGTTCTCGTAAATATACTTATTGCAATATTTATAGTGCCATTTGTTTTGCATTTATGGGCGCCTTAAGTCAACGCCGCCGTCAGATTCGATCAGCGAATATTTTATTACCGATTCTAGACTATGTAAAGAATCAAAATCCAGACTTTTTATGTCGGTGCTAACCGCTTTATTAAACGGTAATCTTCCGAGTATTGGGATGCCATTTAAAATACGTGTTTTACTGTCAGGTAAATATATTTTTTCGCCACAATGATCGCACACGAGGTAACTCATGTTTTCGATTATGCCAACGATCGGCACCTTTAATGCCTCTGCCATAATAAGCGTTTTTTTGCCTATTACTTGAGATAAGTTCTGCGGCGTCGTTACGAGAAGAATCCTGTCTACGGGTATAGTCTGAAACACTGTAATAGGTCCATCGCTGGTGCCCGGTGGCAAGTCTAAGAAGAGGACATCGAGTTCGCCCCAGTCGGTATCACTATACATTTGTTTTATCGCACTGGACACGAGTGGGCCTCTCCACACCAACGCCTCCGCATTAGTAAGCATGTCTATAGATATGATTTTTATATTCGAGTCCACAAGTGGATTAAGTTTATTTTCATTGTTTATGGACGCGTGCCAATCGCTATTAAATAAGGTTCTCACAGACGGGCCGGAGACATCGCAGTCAAGTATCCCAGTTTTGTAACCCAATCTGCTCGCCGTTAACGCTAAAAGAACGACCACGCTGCTTTTACCGACGCCTCCTTTAGCCGAATATACCGCTATTATATTTTTAATATTCTTTTTGGTATACTTTGCTATTGGGGGCGGTAAATCACGTCTATTCTCAGACAGCGTGCTTTTTACATCTTCTAATTCCTTTCTTGTCATATATCCAAAAGCTACATTCACATTTTCGTATCCCGCGCCGCCCAGTGCCGCTTTTATGTCTTTTTCTATCGTAGCAGAAAGCGGGCAACCCGGTACAGTAAGTTTGATTTTTATATTAAGAAAATCGCTGTCTTTTTCGATTGAATCAATCATTTTAAGCTTAACTATGCTGACGCCGATTTCAGGATCTTTTACTGTATCTAATCTTGAATAGATATTTTCAAGTTCTTTACTATCAATGCTCATTTTCTTTTACTCTCTTCCTCAGCGTCTGTTATGCCGTCTGCACTAATTTGGAAAGTAGCTTCGCCTTCCGGTAAACTTGGAGAGTCCACCAGTTTAGCCACGCGCAGGCCCTTCTTGCCTTTTCTAAGATACACCCTGTATGTTGCCACGTGCCCTATTATATGACCACCAACAGCAACGGTTGGGTCACCGAACATTACATCCGGTCTGGCCATTACTTGATTCGTAATATAAATCGCAAGATTAAATCTATCGGCAAGTCTTTGAAGATTGTGTAATATTACATTTACTTTTTGTTGGCGGTCTGCAAGAGTTCCCCTGCCTACATATTCAGCTCTAAAGAGAGCCATCATACTATCAACAACTACAAGTTTAATTTTTGGATCCTTGTTTATAAGTTCTGGTATCTTGTCAACCAATAGAATCTGATGATCTGACGAATATGCTCTACCTATTTTTATATTCTGTAAAGCTTCTTTCGGATCAAGTCCCTTCGATATCGCTAGTTGTTCTATTCTGGCGGGTCTAAATGTGCCTTCAGTGTCTATCCAGATTGTATGCCCTTCAAGTCCTCCCTTTTCTTTGGCTAATTGCACGTTTACAGCCAGCTGGAATGCAATCTGGCTTTTTCCCGATCCAAATTCTCCATAGCATTCGGTTATAGATTGTGTTTCTACACCGCCACCCAATAAGATATCAAGTGCATTACTTCCAGTAGATATTCTTTGCACTGCCTTTCTTTTGTCTTCAAATTCTAAACCAGATAGGAAATTCATTTTTGCCGCTTCTCTAGCTTCAGCGATAATTTTTCGTGCGGTCGGTTCTCCGATTTCGCATACTTCAGCAACGTCCATTGGATTCGCAGTTGCGAGTGCGATTATGTCCGCATAACCCGCATTTTTGATCTTTGATGCTATCGTTGCGCCCACGCCCTCAAGATCTTTAATATCGACGTATTCGTAATTTGCATCCCCTGCTTTCGCTTCAATCCCAGAATCAGAAGTTGCTTCAGAGTCTTTTTTTGCCATGCCGATATCTTGCATTCTTTATTTAAAAGCTTTTTTACTTGAGTTGATCTAAGATTATATTTGTATCTGTTTTTCCCACACCGCTCACTTTTCTAAGTTGCGAAACGACGAAATCAGACAGCTCGTCCATTTTTTCGTAGCCGAACTTTACAACTAAGTCCCACTGTCCGCTTATGAGCATAACTTCTTCCACACCACTTAATTCTTTAATTCCACGAGCTACTTCTATAGGCGAAGCGCCCTCTAGAATATTTACAAATACAAGTGCATCCATTGTGGTCATATTATACTTTTAAGCGGGGTTTATTTATAAGGCTTGCACTATCGGTTGTCTTTTGGATTACTTACGTTCCCTTTATCGTTCGCCTCGGTCTTCTGGGTTATATCTTCTAAGGTTATAATTTTTAAGCATGAAGGAGGTACCCCGTACGCACTTCTATATGGTAGTCCATTTTTATTCCACATTTCTTCCGTTATCTCCTTTTTACAGAATTCTATTATATTTTCTTTAGTCGGTTTTAAAATAAATTGCAACCCAAAAACCTCTTCAAAGTATTTCTTGTAATATTTTCCTCTGTCAGGTTCATTATAAGCCCACATTACAAGCAGTTGGTCCATATCTCTCTCAACAGGGTGCTTTTCTGATAAACTAACCTCCAGCAGTACGCTGTCCTCGTTCCAAATTTCTCTATTGTAATGCCCTCCGTCGAAATCTTTTTTCAAATCAAGCATGCCCTCCAATGTCTCAAAGTAAACAAAATTTGGGTCGCCCTTTAGCCCCATATACGTGTTTTGTATGCCCGTCTCTGCAGAGGGTTTTAGTCCGTTCTTTAAAATAGAGGCTAGATACGCTTTCTTAGTTATATGGTAAAATTTTCTCATGTTTACACCAAAACACTACTAATTATAATTGGACTCGGAGGGATTTGCACCCTCACCGTCACGAGTTCTGTCACTAGTCTTCAGTCGTGTGCCCTCCTGTTGGGCGACGAGTCCACAATAACTAATAATATTTGTTATTGATTATTTAAGTCTTAAGTATATCCCGTTCATTGAAAAGAGAATTTGCAGACCGAATTATTTATGGCAGAACAATCAGTCTCTTTTAATTTGAGGGATGTACCGACTAAGTTATAAGATAGCCCACTAAATAGGCCGCTAAGGAAGAAGCAACGCTTTTCAGGTGAAGCCTCTATGTGGAGAGCATTAAAACTATCATATACGTCAATCTCATTTAGGCCGCCAAACTGGTTTTTTGTCGATGTTATTAATCCAACACCATCAAGCGGCGAGAGCACCTCAAATCCAGCCACTTGGTATTTTGAGGTTATAGCCGATAAAGAGTATGGTTGGAAAAGTTTTGATAGGTAAGTGCCTATTCCATACTCTAAACCATAGGCGCCGCTTCCAATTATTTTTTTAAGTTTCTCAAACAGATACGGAAAAAATATTACCGGCACTATCTCTGTAGGTATAGAATTTATACTTATCCCGTAGTCGGTAATTGTTATCTCCGGCTTTTCGAGATCAGAATTATTGTCGTCAACTGTATACGTTGGTGATGGAATATAATTATAGCTTTCTCTTTCTTCAAGTACATCCAGTTTAAACCAGTCTATATCAGATGTTCCCATCGACTTACATTTTAATTCTGTAACCTTCACACTCTTTTTTAGTATTAAACGATAAATTCCGGTTAATAATCCCCCCATTTGAAAACAGTATGGCATTGGTTTCATCAATCCCATAAAAGAATTAAACCCATTCTCAGCGGTTATTCCATACGAATCGACATCACTTGAAGCGATTCTTATGTGTCCAAGGCCCATACTATTAAAGAGTTGAAAGATCTCCTCAGTTGTACGTTCTTCGCTGTGCATTTTTAGATTTTTACTTTTTATTAAGTCGGTTAAGAACGAATATATCGTTACGGCCATAGCGTCTTCGAATATGCTTTTTGTTGCTAAACCTAATATGTTTGCTACATAATCCTGAATAAGTTCTAGGCCCCCCTTTGGTAATAATATAACTCTGAGACCGTTAAGTAAATATACCCCCCTTACTCGATTGTACCTAAGGTCTATTTCCATATCGATTAAAATCTATCCTTTGATAAGTAATAACTACGCCTATCAAATATAATCCTTATTAATAAGGTAAATCAAGTTATTCTTATAAACAAAAGCCACTAAGCACTATAGAATAACGGAACTATATCGCGAGAATGCGCTAATTTTATTCTTAGGCCATTAATTTAAAAATAAGGTATAAATAATAATGTTTCCTCGGTCTGTAATGACCGAAGTTATTAGTCAACCAATACAAGGCAGTAAAAAGCATAGGGTTAAACTCATCCACCTTATTTATACAATCGTTGCACTGGTTGCACTATCAATAGTCGCTGTTATAGTTGTGTGGCTTTTATCTGCCAAATCTACAGCAGTAACGATGCCAGTTGGAAACGGATGGTATCAGGAAACTAGCTACCAGCCATTCACAGTTGGCTCAAAATTGTATATGACTTTTATAGGCATTGAAAGCTGCGAATATTGTGCAGCGGAACGGTACGCAATCTTTTATGCACTTAGTAATTTTGGAAATTGGACCTATTACGACAAACGGCTAAATATAAGTATTTTACCAGTAAATAATTACACGACTAATCCACAGCCAGATGCGCTTTTCTATAAAGCCGCCGAAGGAGACTGGACGCTTAATTTTTTGGCGCAGGCACTCGTCTACAAATCAAACTACATTGATTTTTCCTCTATAGAAGCATTAGACAATACTGGTGCGCAGCTCCAAAGTTTGAATTCCATACAAAGCGGTTATATGGCAAAATATGATCCATCCGGTGCCGTTCCTTTTAGCGTAATAGGTGGAAATTTCTATGAAGTCGGCGCCGGAAACAGCCTAGTTCAAAATTCGATTCCGATAATCTTTATGCAGAATGGCACAGGATACTCTCCGTCTGAAATAATAGGTGCGTTTAACGTTAGTGGCAGTACGATTAACGAGGGTATAACCAAAGAGGCTGATTATATCTCTGCACTTATATGCGCAGACATAAACAATTCCGCACCGGTTTGCAGCAGTCCAATTATAAACGCAATTGCTTCTAAGCTAAATGTGTAAGATTTTTAATATATTATTATAATAACGGTTTAAATTTCTAAATACGTAATCAAAAATCATGCTATCCATAAGCAGGTAATAAGTTATTAACGCTAATCCGGCTCCAAGAAATGCGCCGCCGATTACATCTGTTGGATAATGCACGCCCACATATACTCTAGAATAACTTACAAGTAGTGCCTCTATCAATAAAGGAATAGAATATCTCTTGCGTAAGAAAAGAAATGCGGCAACCGCCCCGCCAATTACAATCATCGCATGGCCGGATGGAAATGAGGAATCTGTAGGCATAGCGATCAAAACGTTTACGCCAGTGAGCGACATAAATGGTCTAGCTCGATAATACCCGTCTTTTATGAGTGTTCCAACGAGTATTATTACTATAAACGCTGCAGCCATCAAAAGCACGCCTTTCTTTTCTTTTTGTTTACCAAAAATCCAGATGAGTGCTGTAATTGGTATCCAGAAATACTCTCTGCCATATTCGGACAGCATCACAAAAAATGAGTTTAGTGCACCTACATTCAATGTAGTGTTTATTAATCTAAATGCAGACACATCAAAACCGAAACTTATACCGTAATTAACAAGTAGAAATATTACAATAAAAATGGCCAATGACGCCGTCCCGATCAAAATACCTGTTTTTTTACTCAAACGCATACGTTAAATATTGAATTTTATATGTTTAAATGCTTTCTTGTTATTAATCAGATTGACATGGAAAACAAAAACCTACATGAATACCAAGGTGAAAATATAGTTGATTTCGATGTCGGTGAGATAATCGATGAATATTTAGACGAAGAATCTAGACCGAAAACCGTAGGCGCATATTATCCAAGTGAAATAGGCATGTGCATGCGCAGAAGTTATTATTCTTATCTTTATCCAAAACCAACGGATAGATCAGCATTGCGTATTTTCGCTTTGGGAAACAATGTACATGCTTTCCTTGCCGAGGCATTAAAGTCATCTTCTGAGTTCTCACTGGTTGAAGATGAAAAACCGGTAAAAATAGTATATAACGATGCCAGCACTTCTTTCACGATATATGGACGCATAGATGACTATGTAGTGACCAAAAGCACGGGAAAAAAGATAATAATAGAGGCGAAGTCCGTTGGAGAGATTAGCAAAATAAATGAGCCGGATCCAAAACACGTCATGCAAATAATGCTTTATTTAAGTGCAGAACAGGCGGACTATGGGATGCTCGTATATGCGGATAAAAAAAACCTAGCCATTCGTCAGTTTAGGGTAGATTATGACGATATTGTGTATACAAAGATCATGACGCGATTTAAGGATTTAGATTACCACCTTAAAAATTCGAAATTGCCTCCAGCAGAGTATTATTTTGATGCTAAGAAAGTGTGGGAGTGCAAATATTGCCCATACTTTTCAGAGTGCATGCAGGCAATAGCAAATAATGACTAATCTGGATCAGACGGTGAAGGTGCCTTTTTCATTGTGACATGTCAATTATAGGCACTTCTATACTATTGATCCTGGAATTTGTTAAGAGATGTAAACTAAAGCAACTCTACGAAGGGTAATTCTCACCGACACAAGTGAAATTTTTTCCCAAGAGTCGATAATCGTCTGGCATCAAGTAAATAAAGACTGTAGAGTCATTATTATAAAACTCAAATGAGCACCGCTGTTTTTTTCTTTATTATCTGGTAAAATCGCATAAAAACCGCAAGGATAGTCCAATAGCACAGCAAGTATAAGTATTTATACTAGTTATTATCTATTTAACAGTGAGAAATAAAGTAATATGGGAAATACCGGAAAAAAGAAAAATAATAGATTAGATAAGATGATGGAGGAAAGTAATCGCGCCATAGCAGATAGCCAAGAAGCGATAGACGCGTCATTTAATAATGCGCAAGCCGTCAACTATTGGAAAAAGCGTGCTGAATATTGGAAAAATCGTGCATTGGCAACAGAGCCCCGCTCGAGTGGCGGTTACTCTTCGTCTTCCAGTATAGATGAGCCATTTGCACCTGCACCTGGACCTGCTACACATAATATGGATTCTGGAGACTCCAGAATTTCTAATTTTGATAGCCAGCTTTCTCAGCAAATGGGCCAGGGCATTGGTTCAGAGGGCAGTAATACGAGAATTTCATCGTTGACACTCGATGCCGAAGAGCAGCAGGCTAAAGCTGTCGGGGAAGAAGCCGGTTTAGAAGAGAAACTTAGACTAAATAAACTAGAAGAAAGCTCAGGCAAACCCACCTCTCAATTAGGACCAGATAAAAGCGGTAAGTATATACCGATATTACGCGGAGGAACTCCGCTTGCGCGTGATTTCCGCAATAGACTTATTTATGATCCAAGAGACGGTAAACCAATGCACGATATCAAAGTGCGGTACGGATATAATCTTCTTGATCGCATCTTGGGCCAGTATCATAAAGTAGATATGCAGTCACTGTCTATTACAGTATATAACCACGCTAAGAATTCGAGAATAAACTTCGGTACTTATTATGATGTGGGTATAGTCAATCCTGCGATAATGGGAGATGACTTTATTATGCATTTTTACACCTCTTTTAGATTGCCGGGAGAAGGCTTTTTTTACGGTTTACTGCATGGACCAACTGTTGAATTGACTTTCTTTAAGCCAGTGTCAAAAGAAAGAGTCGAACAGGTCATACTGGCAATCGAATCAGAAGGTGCGGCTGCGAGGAAGAGCGCAGAAGAAAACGCATAATGAGTCATGCCAAAAATCGATATGGTCTTCGGTTCAGAAGAATTATGGCATCATGATTCGGAGCATCTAAGAAGAAAGCTAGACACGTTTTTATCTACAGTTAAAGCTGAGATAGCAAATCGTCCGAAAGCACGGAGATTTCTGCCGTATCTCTCCTTGGACCCCAAAGATTATATAGTAAGTGATTTTGGTGAATCGCTAATGGCACAAACCGATGGGGAACGAGTATACTTCAATGAAAAAGCATTAAGTTCCGAAACGCTGGAAGAAATAGTAGACACTATAAAGCATGAGGAAGCCCACATAGTAAGAAGATTAATAGGCCCTAAAGGCGCTATCGGTCATGACTTCGGCTGGCTTTATATATTTAATGCGCTGAGCGGGGGGCTACCAGACATGTATGCAAAATGTACTGACTGCGGGAACGAGCAGGAATTAGACTATGCGGAGCATGTTGGGGATTTTATTAGGCATGGATACACGCCGTGTCAAGTCTGCAAGTCATGCCTCTATACCTCCGATATATTTTTTGTTAATACGGCACCCAAAGCGGCATCCGAGCCGGAGAATAAGTCATTCATAGATTATCTACTGCGATTCGATTATGGCGAACGAAAGACCCCTCTTTTATTTATGGACGAAAAAGGCGTTATAAAAATGAAGTCCTTGAAAGATGGAGAAGAGATTGCACTTGAAATGGCATATGATAAATATGGTAGATACAATAGAAATATCCGCATAGAAGAATAGGTAATGACTTATAATTTTATTTTGGGTTCGTCTCGGTCGGTTTTTGCACGGCATCCTGTGAATTTTGCGTCTCGGGCTTAGCACTTGGTATTTCTGCTTTTACATGCACATCAAACTCATCCTTATGTTTTTCCACAAGTTCTTTGAATACTTCTTTAAGCTGGAAAGGAGAATACATAAGTTCAGCACGATCAGCCGTAGAAATATCAAATCTATGCGTGTGATGCAACACCTGCGGTGGGCATATCTCACTGCACAGTCCGCAAAAAATACACTTGTTGAAATCTATCGCTGGCGCTTCGTCTCTGGCGTTGTGTGGAAAATTTAGATTTATTTTTTGCATGCGTATCGCATCAGCAGGGCAGATTCTAAAACATAGTTCGCAGCCAATACAGTTATCGAGATCTAAACTGAGCATACCGCGACTTCTTTTGAAAGTCGGTAATGGTTTATCCGGATACATCAACGTAACCGGTTTTTTTACAATATTTGTCAGTGAATAATAAAGTGCTTTTAACGTTTCTATTACTGTCATATCAATACACCGCTATAAAGCCAACCGCAATGAGGTTGATTACAGATAATGGCAATAGCCACTTGAATCCTATGTCTATAAGTTGATCTATTCTTGGTCTATTGTATACCCATCTCAATGACATCATGAATAGGGTAACTACCGTGGTTTTTATCCAGAACCAAGCATAGTCCGGAAGATACACCCCGTTCCACCCGCCAAAAAACAAGTAAACTATCAGCATTGAGACGACAAGCAACCTTACATATTCAGCTATAAAGAAAAGCCCATAACGAATTCCGCTATATTCAATCTTCCACCCTGCCTGTAATTCTTGGGAAGCTTCGGGTACGTCGAACGGTGCACGTTCTGTTATAGCTAACGAAGCAATCACGAAGAGAACTAAAGTTATTGGCAGATATGCCGCGTTCCAAATCGTATGTTGTGAATTTACAATTGAAGAGATATCATAGCTGCCAGCTAATATGCCGATGCTTATCAGAGCCATCAGAAGCGTTAATTCATATGCCGTTATCTGTGCCGCGCCCCTGAAGCCAGAAAGCATTGCGTACTTATTATTTTGTCCCCATCCCGCAAGTAGAACCAATAGTGGGGAAAGTGCAAGGAATATGTAAATAAATAGCAGATTGTAGGGTATCGAAACCAGGATTAAACCCGGGCTTCCCAAGGGGATCACAAAAATCATTAATGCCGCCAGTACTGACAAGGCGATTGGTATAAAATCATATATTAGCTTGTCTATAGACTGATTAGTTATAAACCTCTTACCGAGTAATTTTATTACGTCGGCTACATTTTGTAATAATCCGAAAGGTCCAGTATACACCGGGCCATATCTAGACTGTATCCTACCAGAAAGTTTTCTATCAACCCAACCAAGCAATAATGGTATATTTAAGACTATTATTGTCCCCACGATGAATACACCCACTACGCTGCCAATCTCAGCAAGTATCGGCGGTAAATATCCCGCTAGGAGATTGTAGAAGAATGTGCTTATCATCTGTCAACCTCTCCAGGTGTCGGGTCTAAGCTCCCGAGAATCGCCACAATGTCAGCGACTTTACCCCCCACGAATATTTCGCTCATTGCCTGTACAGCATATAAAGAAGGTGCACGGATCTTTAAGCGGTATGGCTTTTGTCCGCCGTCTGTAACCATATACATCGCCGCTTCTCCCCGCGGAGTTTCTTGTCTAACGAAAGTGTATGAGGGGGGTATTGTAAATATCCAAGGCACTTTAACCTTTATCTCTCCGGACGGAAGATCTTTTATTATCTGTCTTACGATTTTTATTGACTCGAGTATTTCATTTACTCTTACTACAAATCTCGCATAGGCATCGCCGGCATCAGCTGTGATAATATCAAAATCTAATTTATCATAAGCGAGATACGGCGCGTTTTTTCTAAGATCACATTTTATCCCAGATGCGCGCGCATTCGGTCCCGTAAGACCATACTTAATGGCGAGATTGGCTTCGATTATTCCAACGCCAACCGTTCTCATTTTAAAGAGACCATTTTCATATGATAGTGCACGATATTCATTCTTTACCCGCTTTTCGATAATATCCAAGGTAGACGCCAATTTCGGTATAAGTCCCGGCGGTAAATCATAATACATGCCGCCCAGCGATATATACATCGGTGCTAACCTGCCGCCGCTAACCTCTTCAATGATATCCATAAGAAGTTCCCTTTCCCGAAAACCCCACATGAATAGCGTTGTATTACCAAGGTCTTCTCCGCTGTGACCTATAAACAGAAGGTGGCTCATTATTCGTTGTAGTTCACACATCATTGTACGTAAATATACGGCTCTTGGGGGGATAACCACTTTAAGCGCTTTTTCTACCACGCTTGCATATAATACTTCCCAATTAAGCGCAGCGATATAATCTAGTTTGTCTGCAATAGGCATAAAATTAGAATAGTATTTCATTTCAGCCATTTTCTCGACACCACGATGCACAAAACCTATCTCCGGTTCTATTTTTTTCATAGTGTCTCCGCTTATGTCAACTTTAAATTTCAATACACCATGAGTGGAAGGGTGCACTGGACCGATGTTTATCGTTATTCTATTTCTTTCTTTTTCCATAAATCTAAAATTTGAGATCAAGCCCAGTCCAGTTCCTGACCTCATCCGTTACTTCAAAATCCTTTCGTAGCGGTCTTCCAGGCCAATCCTCCGGTAACAAAATTCTCTTAAGATTTTTATGGCCTATGAATTCAACACCAAATAGGTCATAAGTCTCTCTTTCTTCCCAGTCCGCCGATTCAAAAAGCGATGAAATCGAATCTATAACGGCTTTATCGCGTTCTATGTTTACCCTTATTGTGAGTATGTTTTGTGTTTTGTAACTAGAGAAAACATAGTTAAGCTCAAAAATCTTCGGCGGTTTATCGACCGCCATCAGCATAAACAGGATGTCAAAATGATTTTTTACCTCCTTGCACACACGTTTTATTTTTGTCTTGTCTTTTAATAATAGCACGCTCTCATTTTCATTCGAGCCATCGACACTTTCGAGTACATTAGGAAATTTAGCTTTTATCTCGTCCAAGAACTCCATTTTCGTACCTCTTTATTTTGTTTTCTTTTATTAATTTCCTTAATATTAGAACAGCATCGAGAAACATTTCGGGTCTCGGCGGGCAACCGGGGATATAAACATCCACAGGCATTATTCTATCTATTCCGGCAATAGAATTATAACTGTCATGAAAAAGACCGCCGCTTATGTTGCAGGCCCCAACGGCAATTACGTACTTTGGTGATGGCATTTGTTCATATGCATTTAAGAGCCTTCTTGCCATTTTTTTTGATATGGTGCCGCTGCATAATATTAAATCGGCTTGCCGAGGCGAATCGCCAACAAAGAGTGTACCAGTCCTATCTGCATCTACTTTCGTAGCTCCGAATGGGATCATTTCCATTGCGCAGCATTTTGTACCGAAAGTCAATGGCCATAAAGAGCGACTTCTGCCCCAATTCAACACATCTTCAATGAACTTCTCAGTCTTCATGAATATTATCTCTCCTAGTCCTGGATAAGAAAACTCGTTGTTTTTTATTTCTTCCACATCAATCTATAACCTCATTTGAGCGGTCTAAGATATATCTAACGAGCAGTAATAAATAAATTAGTCCTATACTTACCCCGATAAAAACAGTTATACCGAGTTGCTTTATGCTCATTCCCCATAAAAATAAGAATACTGTAAGCGCTTCTATTACAACAAAAACGATTGCATATAAATAATATTGGAAGCCGACAAGTCTCGGACCGGCAAGAGGTCTTTCGGCGGATTCGACCGCGACGTTCCCCATCCCGCTTTCCTTTGTACGAGGATTTAGAAAGTCTTCCAGGTACATCAGCAGAAAGATAAATAATGCGCTCGCTATCAAAAATATAAACAGTATAGTAAACTCGCTTATATCCATGTTATTAAGTAGTAGCCAGGTAATTAAAATTTATGGCTGTGGTTAGATAAGGCTAGAGTAACATCATTCCAGAATTTCCTTGCCTCCGTCGGTGTCGCCATCCTATCGCTTTTACCTGCTTTTCCATACATGAAGTTTTCTTTTGTATTTGTATGTGCTATCTGAATAACGACGCGGGGATAGCGCTTCTCCGATTCAAGTAGGAAACCCATAGTTTTGGTAAGACCGTATAAAAACTTATCTGATTGCACCTTTAACTCACTCTGTTCTTCTATGATTTCATAGCCTAGACACCGAAGTTCTTTAGAGTATAGCTTCATCGTAGAAACGCCGTTGAATCTGATTCCTATCACTGGTCTACCTTCTCCCCTGTGAAATGGTTTTATTTTTGGATCCGGCGCCCCAGAACATGAATAGGTCGTTACAAGATCTGGGTTGTTGTTTATTTTATTTATAAGCCTCGGTAGTACCCCGTCTACTTGGCCCAGTTTTAACTGTGCCTTAAGGTCTCTTAGCACGCGTCTCTTTATCTGAATAAACGTCGGCATCTTAGAATAGAATTTTGACAACGAGATAACGTACTTTTTCATAATCGGCCACTCTCGTTCAAATAGCCTCCTAGCCTCAGCTTTAGATTTGACTAATCTGTGTGAAACAACCTCAGCTATGCTGCGTCGCATCATCTCCTCCTTCATATTTTCCAAGTCAAGGCCCTTAAGCTGTTTTTTGTTTGCCATAAATTCAATCTGTCATCCCTTTATTATAAACGCGAGCACCCCCGCGTTTTTAACCTGCTTAGTCAGGCGATAGGCATCTTTCCAAGATTATAAATAGATTTGTTTTTATTGAGCTAATAAAAGAAACTCTCAGTAAACTCATAATTCGCGTATAATACCAGATATCGCCAAAAAACATGGTTTAAATATAAGCTAAATAAACCGACGAGGTGACGTAAGTAGTTAAATCGTTATTTTTACATTTATATCTTATCTAGGCTATAGATTTTCTATGAGGTCTAAGTATCATGTACCTGTAAATATCTGTGCACTTCTTGTACTACTTTTTGCGCTCGGTACAACGTTTGGTAGCGGTTTTTCAGTACAAGCTTCATTTGGTTTTTCTGTATTGAATTCTTCTGTTGGCATCAACCAAGGCCTTTTTTTCAATTTATCGGTGAATTTCCCGCAGAATGTTAATTATACGATATACTTAAACAATACTGTCGTAAAGATCGGAACGATTTCGGCCGACTCGCCATCAACACAGACCATTGAGTTTAATATAACAAACTTTCCGGCGGGCCGTTATGCTCCAAGCGTAAAGTTCTCCGCCCTATCGTCTAAATTACTAGCTAATAGCACAGTAACCGTGACTCCGAAACCAGCGTTTTCTTTCTTAGGCTACTCAGATTACACCCCCTTGTTTAATGGATCTGCGAGACTTTTGATGCGTGTAATTGATTCTGGCAATACACCACTTAATTTAAGCTGGTCTTTGCCTACAGTAACTGGAGTAGCATTTAATCTGCTTTTTAAGCAGACTTTCTCTTTATTGCCAAATCAAGTTTTCTATGCACCAATTAATATAAGTGTATCTAAGGTCTTCGATAAAAATCTGAACTTTTCATTTCTAGCCTCTTACGGCAATTATTCATTTAGGCACAGTTATTTAACAAGCCTTTTTGCGCCGGTGATAAATCTTTCATTTTTCAATACTAAACTGAATCCCGTTAATAATAACCTCAGTACATTTTCTGCGAATATCACAAACGGGGACAATTTACCGATAAACGTGACATTCCAATTTCTGGTCGATATCAACGGAAACGATTTTTATTATAATAAATCATATGTAATTTATCCTAACACTTCAAGCATAGCGTTTAGTATACCGGCTGGAACAATCCTATCAACAAAAGCGCTTTATACCGGTCAAAATGGGTCAGAGACAACTCAGGAAATCTTCTCCCAACAGGCACCGAGCGGAGTCTCACAGTCAGATTTAATCACTTCAATAGGGTATGTCACAATATTAGGAATAGCAATAATGGCATTATTATACCTACATCATAAACTAACCAAGAGGAAATAATGGCCACCTATAGTAATGCGTTGATGAAACTTTCTACTCTTTTTGATAAAACAGATCTAACGCAATTTTTTTATATTGTTATTTTTGTTACGTTGCTTATGGTAATTGCATTCTTAGGATCGGCAAACCAAAACATAGCTTTATACATATTTATTGTAATCAGCCTGTCTATAATAGTATTTGCGATGAAGAGACTTATTGCGCGCTTCTTCGAAATAAAATTATCCAATAAAATCTGGATAAGCGGCCTAATCTTCTCTGCAGTCGCAACCATAATGTTTTCTGCCTTATCATTACCGGTAGTTATACCAATATTGAACACGCAGGAATACCAGAGATTAAAAACGTTGAGAGGCCTTAAAAAGGGGGAGGTAACCAACAAAGAAAGGTGGGAAGTTTCTATATTTTCAAGCATGGCGTTACTGGCCTTTTCAGCGCTATTCTTTTTTACTGGCTATAAATATGGTTTGCAACCACTGTTCTATGGGGGAAGTTTTCTTGCGATCTATACACTAATTAACATGCTGCCTTACGATAAATTCGACGGCGCGTTTCTGGCCTACCACAACTCGATTGGTCAAGTATTATTTATGCTTTTGGCGCTGTTGTTCGTAATCCTTTCATACATAAGCTATCAAGCAATGCTCGGCGCGCTTTCAGTATTCGTGATTTTTGGTTTAGTATCTTATAAGCTAAAACTTTGGTAAATAGCTCTTTTTAGATGTAAAAAGTGCATTCTAGTCTTCCGTAAGTAAGCGTGTTGCACAAATACTCTACCGGCTACTGTCCCGCGGTTTATCGCTCGTCTACTTTATAAAAACATGTCGAGCAGCTTGTTATAATTAAGGTACTCGATAAGTGTCCCTTTTCTCAAGTTTGACCAGCCTTCTTTGTCGCCTATTCCACCCTTTCCAAACAGTATTTTCCTCCGAGATCACCTATTATCCTTTCAAGTGTATTTATTATCGGTACAGAAATGAACTTATGTAAAGAATTGCAAATGAGCGTTTAGTTAAAGTCTCTCGCCCCACAACTTATACACATCAAAACTCCAAAATAAAAACTTTATATATCAGTTCTTTTCTAAAGTAGTGAGTAAATTAAGTAGATTAAAATAATATGAAAGGAAAGATGGGAAGACTGTTGCAAATATTACTGGGGAAATCTATAAAATC
>JAJYZA010000010.1 GCA_021800365.1 Nanobdellota archaeon | reverse complement strand
CGAGCCGGGCTCTAGAGGTTTCCATGCATCGTCAGATCTACGTTCAGCTTTCTATAATAAGCTAGGCGATCGTCTATTCGAGGTGGAAGCCCGAGGCGTGGTCTACGGCAAGGGAGGTCTATTCGCAGCTAAGGAGATGACGCTTACAAGGGAGATAGACCTGAAACCGCTGTCGGTGGAATATGCCATTGGCTGTGCGAGACACGTGCTTCCGAACTACGAGAATGACTATCCAGACGACGCTCGACCCAGAGAAGCCATCGAAGCCGCGGAGAACTGGCTGAAAGAGCCTACTGAAGAAAACAGGATTTCTGCTGAGTATGCTGCAGATTTTGCTTGGTATGCCGCCGTTTCTGCTTTCTCTGCCAATTATGATTCTCAGTCTGTCGAGTTTGCTACTCGGTCTGCTGAGTCTGCCGCCGAATCTGCTTCTTGGTATGTTGATAGGTCCACTGCTGTGTCTGCTACTCGGTCTGCTGCTTGGTTCGCTGTTTGGTCTGCTGCTGATTCTGCTGGGTCTGCTTCTTTGGCTGCTCTGTCCGCTGCTTGGTCTGCCAGGTCTGCTGCTCAGTTTGCCCGGTCTGCTGCTGGGTCTGCTGCTGGGTCCGCTGCTAATCCTACAACGGAAAAAAATTGGCAGGCAAAACTACTTGAAGAACTGGTAAAGAAATACTATCTGTGACCGCCGACTAATCCAGCTATGAGAATGTCGCGCCATTATTAAATTTCTGCATGACTTTCACTTCAGTGTCTGAACCTGCTACGTATTCCACTTATTAAGGTAGCCTCCACTTCTTTCTACTTCGGTTTTAGCGACATTATACTGTAATATTCTCATAGTAAGTAAGATTAGAATAAGGAATTGTGCACACGCCTAGCAATAGATTTAAGACTTATATATTGGTTATAATCTACTATCTTAGTTATGGAAATACCGCCAGAAGACCTTGAAAATGAACCTTTACAGCGGAGTAATAGCGTCAATGTAATAGACCGAGGCTGGTATCAGATTTATAACTCTAATCCAAACGTCACTGTGCAAATAATTAATGAAAATAAGAGCCCGGAATCAAACCGAAGTGTCACTAGCCTAAGGGTAAAAAAATTAGTAGCCGGTTTTGGTATTGGCCTTGGTATGGTTCTGGGGCTGTCGGCAGGTAGTATCCCGCCGCCGTATGATTTAGCAGCGATTTTTAGTTGCTTGGCGAGTGTTGGCGTTGGATTCGTGTCCGGCGTAAGTTATAATATTTCAGCACATCCGTCAAAGTACACCTCACCAATGGAGATGCTGGCGCACTTTAAAGAGGATACAGAACCAAAAAATACCGTATACAGATACTTTAAAAATAAATTCGGCACTAAACGTAAATCAGCTTTAGAATCGGCACTAAACAAATCAAAACGCTTTGCTAATAGCGGTACACCCACCCAAGAAGAACTTGATGACGTGTATTTAGGTAGAGAGTTTTGAGTAGTTTTTAACCGTTTTCAATCAGCTCGTCTTGACTGCCATAATTTATAATGCTGTTATATTTATAAACTATGCGCGCTCATTACTAATACAATGTCAAAGCTATTGTGTAAAAAAATATTGGATAAAGTGATGCCGTCTACTAGGGTAATAATAGCGAGAGAGCTTGCAAAAAAGAAAATCGGCCAAGCTAAAATAGCTAAATTGCTTAATATTACACAGCCGGCAGTGTCTCAGTATCTTAATGATCTAAGGGGGGGCTTAGTAAATGAATTAGAAAGTAACAGAGAAATGAAACGCTACTTATCCAAACTCACGGAAGAGGTGTTGTCTGACAAACTGGATTTGAATCCAAAAACCTGCTCTATATGCGAAAAAGCGAGGGCTAACGGGATTATAAGCAAAAAAGAGATAGCTTCTTCTATTTGCCTAAGGCAAACACCAAAAAAGGGGTAAATATGCTCCGGATAAAAGATCTGACTGTATTCGCAGGAGATAGAAAAATCTTACAAAATGTTAATTTGTCTATAGATAGGGGTAAGCGCACAATTCTCATGGGACCTAACGGCAGCGGAAAAAGCACAGTCTGCAAGAGTGTAATGGGTGACTCAGATTATACTTTAGAAAGGGGTAGTATAACTTTGGATGAGGAAGATGTAACTTTACTGACTCCGGATGAAAAAGCGAAAAAAGGCATGTTCATGGTGTTTCAAGAGCCGGAGGATATTGATGGGCTTAATGTTACACGCTTTTTGAGGGCGACTTACTCTAAGCTAAAAGGAAACGTTGAGGACTTCTCAAAGCGGCTGGAAGCGGCAAGAGAAGAAGTCAGGCTCAACAAGGACCAACTTTCAAAAAGCCTGAACGTAACGGCTTCCGGAGGCGAAAAGAAAAAATTAGAGATACTACAGATGCTACTCTTTGAACCGAAATATGCACTGATAGATGAATTTGATTCAGGACTTGATGTAGATAGCGTCAAGAAAATATCCGGAATAATAAATAAGTCAGAGTGTGGGTTCCTTATAGTTACACACAACCCCGCAGTTTTCAAGTATCTTAACGTTGATGAAGTTGATGTAATACGAGATGGAAAAATAATCGCTACTGGCGGGCTTGATTTAGCCGATAAAATAGAAAAACAGGGCTTTACATGGAAGGACTAGAAAAGATTGAGGAGCTTAGAAGAACAGGATCTGATTATAACTACGGTTTCCAAACAAAAACGAAATACAAATACGATTTTGGAGCAGGTATAACAGAGGAACTCATCAGAGAGATTTCTAAGATAAAAAAGGAACCGGAATGGATGCTTAAACTCAGATTGGCTTCCTATAAGGATTTCATGTCGCGTCCAACACCGACATGGGGCTATCCGGATCTTGATAAAGATATGGATTTTGATAAGTTTTATTATTATTCCCCGCCAGATTCACCGTTCACTACTGATTGGGATAAGGTTCCAAAAGAGATAAAAGATACCTACGAAAAATTGGGAGTACCGGATGCCGAAAGAAAAATACTTGCAGGCTCGCTAAGCGTTTTCGATTCCGATAGCGTCGTTGCAAAGCTAAGAAAAGAATGGCAAGACAAGGGAGTTATATTTACTGATGTGGATACCGCACTTAAGGAGCATCCGGATTTGGTAAGGAAGTACTTTATGAAATCCGTGCCATTTTCCGACAATAAATTCTCCGCTTTGCATGGTGCCGTATGGAGCGGCGGGCCGTTTATCTATATTCCCCCCGGGGTTAAGATTGACACGCCTTTGCAGACTTATTTTAGAATGAACAGAAAGGAGGGCGGGCAATTTGAGCATACCCTGATAATTGCGGACGAAGGCAGCGAAGTTACTTACGTAGAAGGGTGTAGTGCCCCAGTATTTGAACCGGACATCAAAGCTTTACATGCCGCGATAGTCGAGGTTTTTGTACAAAAAGGTTCAAAAGTAAAATTTATTTCGGCGGAAAATTGGAGCCGTAATGTTTACAATCTAAACACTAAAAGGGCAATAGTTGGTGCAAATGCAAACATGGAATGGGTTGAGGCCACTTTGGGATCAAAAGTTACGATGTTATATCCCGCTTCTTATCTGGTAGGTGATGGTGCAAGCAGCTCGAATCTAACGGTGTCATTCGCACAACCAGGTACTTGGAAGGACAGTGGCTCAAAGGTAATAATGTCGGCTAAAAATCAAAGCGCAAAAATAATCTCAAAATCGATAAGTCTTGGTGGAGGATCCGCAGTTTATAGGGGATTGTTAAGAATCAATAAAAACGCGGCAAACGCCAAAGCTTATACGCAGTGCGATTCTTTACTTCTAGACGAGGGTGCAGTAACCTCTACTTTTCCACACAATGAGGTTTTGAATTCAAGTGCAAAGATTTATCATGAAGCTACTGTAGGTAGGGTGTCGAGGGAAAAACTGTTTTATCTTATGTCGAGGGGTTTAACAGAAGCGCAAGCCAGATCACTTATAGTTCTTGGCTTTATGGATTCTGTACTGAAAGAGATACCGCTGGAATTTGCAGTGGAAATAAATCGCTTAATCGATACAGAAATATCAAAGCTACCTGGAGCAACCGGCTAGTTATGGTTACAGTTGGGTCTGTGTTTAAGACGGAAAAATTAGAAACAGAAGAAAAACATCAGTGGAAATCATCACCGACGGTTAAGAACTATACGAACTTCTCTGAATTGGGTATAAATAGTATAGACATCCCGAGCAAGGTTTCAATCATAGAATCACCATCACTCGTGGCGTCTGAGTATAAAGAGGCGTTTTTAGGAGAACATGATAGACTTTTAGATTTAAACAGGAGAATTCAGAATATATGTGCCAGTGCAAAGATCGAAAAAGATAGCTCGCTAGTGTTCGGAAGCAACAGTGCTGTGATAGGCAATCTAAATTTGGAACTAACCAGAGATTGCAAGCTGAATATCCTACTTGGCGATTATAATCTCTTCTGTTTAACCATGTCGATTTCAGTGCGGGAGGGGGTCAATGCGGTACTGGAATTAGATTCGAAGAGTGCCGGTTTCACTTATCTGCGTATAAAGGAATACGTATCTAAATACTCTAAGTTAGCGCTTTCGAATCGACACATAAAAGATAAATTTCTATTTCTTTATGGTGATGGTATACTGAGAGAAAGTGCCTCGCTGGATGTCACCGACTATGTCTATGCTGATTCGGGGGCTCATTACGATTGCGTACAGAATGTAGAGCAGGGATTTTCTAGCAAATCAAACGTCATAGGCAGGGGGGTCATAAATGGCCCTTCTTCTCTAATATTCAGAGGTATGCTGAAAATCTATGAAGAGAAATGTGAAGGCAATTTTTCTACTAAAACATTAAACTTAAGCAGTGGCGATGCCTTTACCGATTCAATACCCATGCTCGACATACGCGCAAATAATGTTATAGCAAGACATTCCTCAGCAATCGAGGGCATAAGTGATAGTAATCTTTTCTATCTTATGTCGCGTGGATTAAGTAAGGAAGATTCTCGGAACCTTATCATAGACTCAATGTTAGGTTGAACAGTATTTAATGGTCAGTATACAGACTCTATATAAGCTGTACGTAAAGAAGTTTTACTCTAAGCTTTCTTAGGGTTTTTCCCTTTAAATTCGGTATAGCCACATTTTCCGCAGCTTTCTCTGCCATCGTGTTTTGCGAGAAAAACTCCAGCCCCACATTTAGGACACATTTTATTCTCGAGTGTCAAGCTACCTTTCTCTACCTTGTAAAGTTCCCAGATTTTATTTGTTTCCTTTTTCTTCTTTTTGCTTTTCGGCATACACTACTCCATTCTTCTGTAAGATATACTTCTGCAGTATTCTTTTTGCTGCGGTTTCATCTTTATAAATATGTGCGACTCCCTTTATTTTATTAAAGCCGTAGATATTTTTAAGAGTATAAACTACGAGGTACCCTTCATTAAATTTCTCGGCCAGTTTCTTTTTTGCATCATCCAATTTTATAATCTCTTTTACAGCCGGCGTTATCTCAAAGTTTATTATAGTCCTGTCAAATAGCTTATCCTTTCTGCTCGATTCGACTTTTAATTCCATATTTATGATACAAGTAGCGCGTATTTACCAGGCTTCGTTACGCCTAATGCCTTCGCCGTTTCTGATTTCTGTGGGTCAGATATAACGACCTCTCCCTTCCATTTTAGAGACAACTCCTCACTGCCACAAATTGGACATTTCTTTTCTTCAGTAAGATATCTACAGACTTTGCATGCTTTTAGCGACATAACTTATTTTTTAGCAGGGCTTTCAGTCACCTTTTCCTTCTTTTTACTACCAAGTTTTCCGAGACCGGGTGAACGCATAGTCAATCCTATTTTCATTATACCTTTTGTACTTATCGCAATTATATTGGCCAATACAGAGTCGCCGACTTTTAAACTAACTTTGCTTTTTCTCCCGACTAGCGCATTTCTTGTGAAATCTACAAAATCATCCATCGCCTGCGATATATGTGCCAACCCATCTAACGGCCCAACCGTTATTAGTGCCCCTATCTCACTTACATTAGATACCGATCCCTTTATTGTTTCATGGAGAACTGGAACATAAGCTAGCATTTTAAAGACTGTGTCATAGTACACGGATGCATCGTTTGGAATTATAAGTCCTTCTTCTACGCTATCTACAGAAATCAAACCAATTACCAGCATCTTATCTTCTATAATCTTGCCCACATAATTTTGTTTTATTAGGCTGTTTATTGCTTCCTTATAGTTTTCACCAAGCGCTTTAGGCTCAACTCTTATTTTATCTCTCAGAGTAACTATCTCGTACATTTTAAACCCCCATCGATTTTTACATCCATTAAATATAAATAATTTGTTGATTAGGTTATGAGATAATATGAATTTAAATACATTTAATATTGTTGTCGTCGGGGCGGGCGCGCTCGGCAGTGCCTTTCTTAAGAGGATAAGTACCGAAAGAATAGGCTCTATAAAGATAGTCGATGGTGATGTTGTAACTCAGAAGAATCTAATCAACCAGAAATTTTACTCGGCAGATGACGTAGCAGGGTACGTGCAGAAGGCAGATGCGGCTAAAACAGCATTGAGTAGGTTAGGAATGACAACGCACGTTGTAAGCGAACCAAGGTATATCGGTCAATTAAATGCATACTCAATATTACGGGGAGCAGATTTAGTGGTTGATGCGACTGACAACATTAAGACTAGGTTGATAATAAATAACGCCTGCTCAAAATTATCTATCCCACTTATGATAGCATCGATAAGAAAAACGGAAGGATTTTTTTATCTTATAAATTGGAAAGGGGCATGTTTTAATTGTTTATACCGCAATTTAATGCCGAGCATAAATACCGCCTGCGATGAAATCTCAGTCGATAGCGCTAGATTCTTAAGTGAGCTGATGTTTAATTGCATTATCAGCTTTTTGAACGATCATTCTCAACCCCCTTCTTTTACCACTGTTTCTTTCGAGACACATTCACAGCTCTCCATAACGATAAAAAAGGACCCGAACTGCGAGACATGTGAAAAGCACAGTTATAGTCCAGGTTCAGATGCTAGTTTTGTACAGATATGCGGTGATGGGATAAAATTCTCGCTTCAACACGACTTGGATATAGCAAAGCTAGCAGCGGAGTTACCAAACCCGCAGATAAAAGACAATGGAAATGCAGTGATAACAGTAACCGGCAGAAAACGAGCGTTTATCTCACGTTACGGGGATTTTTTATTCATAGGTTATTCCGAAAACGACGCGCATTTATTTATTGAACGGCTTCTGTCTTTAGGTATACTGACATCTTGTGACATCCCCCACGAATGAATTCATGGGCTTCCAGCCCCTATCGGAAGCTTAAGCTTCCTCGGGGCGTATAGTTCCTGCTTCTTTGGATCGTGACTCGTAGACCTTGCTTTGATTCTCATCTTTGCGAGTTCCGCCGTATTTTCTGCAAGCTTCGGTGCATAAGGATAAGACTTAGTATTATAAGGGGAATCACGGCAATAATTATAATCACATAATTAGTTTCCATATGACTTAGCATGCTATTATCTAACGGCATGCCATACTGTTGGTTTTCGTTAATTAACTGGTTTAGGTTTATTAGTTGATAAAGAGCAATTCCTGTCATAGATGCACCGATAACTATTCCCGCAAATGCCGTGGCTAAGAATAAGATTACGCGCAACTTTCTTTTTGATATAAGTAGTTTTGTCTCTCGTGCTTTTTTCATATAATTATACCTATGAACTATGAAGATTTAATAATCTTATAGTTGATTTTTTGTAATATATCTCATAATAACCAATAATAGTGGCCTACAATTAACGATAAGGCTTAACTAAAAACCGTATTATTCTCCATAGTCTATCAAAGCACCAATGCTTAAATATAATGCTAGTTCAAATATTATTATGCTTAGCATATTGACAGAATTATTTAGCAGTTTATCTAACGTGTCCAATAGTTCTGCCAGCACCGGTGTTTCGTCACAGCCCGCAGCGGTTTCAATACTGTATTCTGGTGTAGAGTCTTTCCTATTTCCGTTTCTGCTCGTATTTGCCATAGTTTATGGCGTTCTCGAACGGAGCAAAATGTTTGAAGGCAAGAAAGACATAGATTCAATAATAGCCTTTGTATTGGGTATAGTATTTGCTACGACAAGTTATACGCTGAATCTCGCCTATATAATTCTTCCAATAGTCGGAGTTATTGCAATAATAATATTTATGTTGCTCGTACTTGCATCTATGGTATATGGAGATACTGCAAGTTCAGAGTTTCCCAAGAGTGGAAAGAAAATAATAGTGGTTTTAGCCGCAATCATATCAATAATCTTGATCTTTTGGATTTTACTAGGGTCTAATTTTGGCTTTGTAGGGCTAACTCAGGCCGCATTGGTAAATGGCCTTTACAGTTATGGACCATACATTGCCGTACTGATATTCCTTATAGTGGCAGGGTACCTGCTTTCTAGGTAGATAATAGCCGCTACACAATAATTATAAGTACTCTACTCAGCAGTGAAAAATATCATATAAACATTTAAATACTATAAACGCCAATCTAATAAGTATGATGGCTAAAGGTGGTCGTATATGGTAGTCGATGCAGGAAGTCTATACACATCTATTAACAATTCATTAAGACTGATAACGCCGGCAAATGTTACGGACCCGATAGAGTTCTGGTTAGCGTTTTTACTTGTTTTAGCGATACTAAATACCGTTCTTAAGAAAATTAAGTTTTTTGAGGGCGATGAAAATAAGAATTCAAGAGCTATAACTGCCTTAATAATATCATTCTTTGCTGTGACCGCTGCATGGGTAAGTCCAGTATTAATGTATATGTCTTCTACATTAGCAGTTACTGCAATGATACTTGTTGCTATTCTTATAGTGGCTTCACTTGCAGGTTATGATAAACAGCTTAGCGAAGGAAAAGCCGCACAATGGCTTTTTGTTGCAGCTATAATAGTCCTATTTGCAGGGGGACTTTTATCATACGCAGTGGTTCCAGCTAGCAGTGGTTCTGGTGTTGGAGGGGGGAGTGGCGGTCCCGCATCTACTGGCAGCGAGATCGGTTCGGTAATTTCTTCGGCTTTAGGTAGCGCTTGGAATAGCGGAATATTGCTTCTGATGATATTTTTGATCATAGTAGTGGCATACGTATTTAAGGGTAGTGGTGGCTCTAAATCGAGCTAAAAACTAACGTTTATGTTAAGTTTATCTGCATTTGGAATATATGACTTACTTGTTTTCGTGCTAGTATTTTCACTCGTCTACGCTATCTTGTCCAAGTCCAAATTTTTTGATAAATCCGACATACCTGCTCTCATAGCAGTATCCATCGCTCTTATTTCCTTGGTGTCTACGTTTTTTGTTGCATTTGTAGTGACATATCTCCCATACGTTTTGGCGATACTGGTGTTCATATTTTTGATGTTGCTTCTTTTCAGCACAGCCGAAATGCCGGCAGCATCAATCGGGGACTATATGAGGAAGAGCACCTTGGTCCCAGTAATATTAGTGTTTATGCTCTTTATATTCGGTTTGATAGCCTTTAGTTCTGTAGCATCTCAGTTTCCGATCAGTGGTACAAGTAGTAACAGTTGCGGAATAAGTTGTCCCTCCTCCGGCGGCAGTACGGGCTCAAATTCGAGCGCCCCGAGCGGGCCAATAACCAGGACGTCGTTAAATGGTTTAACTAGCCAGTACATAATCTCGTTATTTACTAACCCACAGGTGTTATCGCTGCTTCTTACTCTTATGGCAATGGCAATAGCAGTATATTTCATGACGAGAGAGCGCGGTGCCTAGAAAAGGCGGTAATACCTCTTTAGATCGCTGTTGAATAAACTTAATTTTTTTGCTGAGAACTCTTCATTCATATTGGATAATGCAGCATAGCTTTCCGTATCAAGACTTTCGTCATTTAAACGGCAAACTGTTATATGTGGATGAAAATTTTCTACGATTTTTACATCGAGAAGTTTGCATAAGTTATAATAGATATCGGATAAATCAGTTTTTACGTCTATAAAGAGCACACTAGCGTGATTAAAACTTGGAAAAGCGCCGGCGCCATTGAGTTCTATTTTTCGATTAAAATCGATGCCCTTTAGTACGGCTATTATTTTTTCAATTTCAAGTTTAGTGTCTCCTAAGAACAGCAGAGTTATATGTAAATTTTCTTTTTTTACAAATTTACCTATTATTTTTTGTCTTAAGATAGAGATCCGTTTTTCTATGTCATCAATCACGTTATTGGGTAAGTCTATGGCAATAAAAAGACGCCTCATTCTCCCGTCTCTACAGAATCTATTTCGCCATCACCATCTATGTCGTAACCCCTAACTAGGGCACTCCATATCGGCTCCTCATTATAATTTCTAAAAGTAAGCTTTGAAAACCTACTAGCCGCGAGAATCGCGGAAAGCGTTCCTATATTTCTTATACCGCCAAGTACTATAATGTCTTTGCTCTTATCAAACGGGTTTTTAATTTTTTCTATTGTGCCCTCATATTCCCGGCCATGTACGCCATTTTTATCCTTAAGCGCCCAGCCTTCGGTTTTCTCAAATTTCATTGGTAGGTACCCGTTTATGTCCCTAGTTACTAGGTTAGTTACTGGCCCACCGACAACTATAAGGTTTTGCTTGAATAGGTTCCTCGCTATAACGTCAGTATCCAGTAACACAGGGAAGTTCTTTGGTAATTCGCAGAACTGTCCAAAAAACATCGATAAATATATCGCATAGTGTGCATCCCTAGCTATAGATTTATATTCTCCATGTGGGTCAGGCGACCCAACGCATACATAGCCATCGAATTTACCGTCCTTTATGAATTTTCTAAAGAATTTCGCGGTTCCTTCATCTTCTATTCCTAATTTTCTTATCGGTATACGGATCTTCATATCTCCAGTTTCATAGGCAAAAGAATTTGAAGCGGCTTGGTAGACGTCGCCCTTCTTTCCAATATTTTGTAAGCTAATGAGTCCAGCCTTTTTTAGGTTCTTTAATAGCGGTAAAACTTTCTTTTGTGACAATTTAAGAAACTTAGCTATTTCGCCGCTCGTCGCCCGTTTTTTAGATAGCAACTTTAGGATTTCTATTGACGCTTGGTTAGCCACCTGTCGTAAGTCATCGATATTTTCGATGATTTTTGTATCATTTACAAAATAATCCTTCTCATCTGTTTTAAGTATAAAAGTTTTCATGCTTTATTTATATTAGGTGTATTTGATTATAAAAGCATTTCCATCCGTTAAGCATCGCATCTGGCGGTAATTAAACTATAAAATCCACCCCAAAGGCGTTGTAGTTTTATTCCCGATTTTGTAGTTTTATTGGTAATTAAACTACAACGCTCATCCCAAAGAAAACTATAAATAGTAATCGCAGAGTATACCTTGAATTAAAGGCGATTTGATGGAAGCAATTGTTGGCATAATAATCATTGTGGTGATAGCCGTGGCACTTACAGCAACGGCTCTAGTAGTGATTGGCAGCCCAATCAACAGAAGTGGTGGCATAGGTAAGGGAAACGCTGGCAGCCAGTCTGGCTATGTAGTTAACTGCACTGCGTACTATCTTGAAAATCTACCTTCTTCTGGTAACTTAACTTGTTCTAACGCTACACTTATCAATAACGTACTTAAATTTCAAACAACCCAAGATACCGGTAGTTATACTGCGATAAACTTTTATCTCATTTTAGGAAATTTAACCTTGGGAAATCGAAATCTCAAGGGGTTCTATCTTAATGCAACTAGTCCGGTAAATGTAACGTTCAATTCTGGTCAAGTGCTTACCGTTACTTTTAATCTCACTCCTTCTCAGGTGTCCCTGCTTAATCCCACAGTGCAAAAAGCACTGCTTAATTCCACTACCCAGGGTTTTGAGGCTGCTACGGTGGGCTGGAATTGGAATAACGCAACTTCACCAGGGAGCGGCGGGGGAGGGGTATTTGCCACTCTCTTTGTAACAAACAGTAGCTAATATAAATTTTAAAAATTATTAGACCCGTTTAGATTATCGATTGGCGTAAATTAGCTTTAAATACTAGCGGTCTTCTTATAGATTCTGTTTAACTGATATGTGTGGTATAATAGGTTATAATGGTACAGATGACGCTATTCCTTATCTTGTAGAAGGCATAAAAAACTTAGAGTATAGGGGTTATGATAGTTTCGGCTGTGCCTTTGATAAAGGGAATTCAATAGTGATAAAAAAGGATATCGGCAGGGTAGAAGATGTAATAAACAAGTACAAACTGCAGAACCTTCACTCCAATCGCGGTGTGTTTCATACGAGATGGGCAACAACGGGCAGCGTAACCGTGGAAAACGCGCACCCTATAATGGACTGCACCGGTAGAATAGCCGTTGCTCACAACGGTATAATAGAAAATTGGACTGAACTAAAAGATTCTTTACATGGACATAAATTCGTTTCTAACACCGATACAGAGGTATTATCACATCTAATTGAAGAGAATATGAAGGGAGGTAATACCGTTGTCGATGCAGTCAAAACAGTTTTCAAGAAAATAAAGGGTTCATCTTCTTTCGTAGTGCTCAACAGAGATTCAAATGAGCTAGTTGCTATAAAGAAAGGATCCCCGCTGGTTCTCGGGCTGGCAAAAAACGGCATCTTTATTTCGAGCGATGTCCCTTCATTTGTGAAACACACAAATAGGGTAATTTATCTTTTTGATGGCGATATGGCTATAATAGGCAAGAAGCACTATAAGATTTCTAATCTAATAAGCAAAAAAATAAAACATAACGTTTCGATTGCAAATTTCTCAGCGAAAGATGCTGATAAAGGCGGCTATGAGCATTTTATGCTAAAAGAAATAATGGAACAGCCAGGTCTTTTGAAAAAACTCGAGATGAGTGATTTTGGAGAAATATTAAAGATTGCACCCCTGCTTAAAACTGCGAGTGGAGTATATTTGGTCGGAGCCGGTACATCATTTCATGCAGCTAGGTTAGGTGCGAGAATGTTCAGGGAGAACGGTATAAATGCGATTCCCGTACAAGGCCAGGATTTGATAACTTACAAGAACGTTATCCTACCAAACGACGTTTTTATAATAATCTCCCAAAGCGGAGAAACTGCAGACATAATAACCGCACTTCCAATAATCAAGGCAAATAGGAAAATAGGAATAATAAACGTCGAAGGATCTACTCTCTCAAGAGCTGTAGACATTTTAGTATCACTTAATACCGGACCAGAAAAGAGCGTTGCATCAACAAAAGCGTTTACTTTATCTGCGGTTTACTTAACTTTGATAGCCGCCGCTACCGCGGGAACTTTAGAGAATGCAATTTCAGATTTAAAATTAATGAATATAAACATGTATAATCTATTGGTGCCATCTGTCTTGGCGGTCATAAGGAGTGCCGCAGAAAAAATAAATAGACTAGACAGCATTTTCTTCTTAGGGCGAGATTATAATTACATCGTTGCGGTAGAAGCTGCGCTAAAGATGAAAGAAGTAGCGTATATTCATGCTGAAGCAATAGATGCCGCGACATTCAAACATGGACCAATCGCGCTTGTATCTGATAAAACGTATGCGATAGCATTTGTTTCTGGAGCTATCGAAAAAGAGACTTTAAATAACCTTCAGGAGGTAAAAGCGCGTGGTTGCAAGATAATTGGCATAGCGAATAAACCACAAGACGTTTTTGATATTTTTATAAGAACTCAAGATGCGGGTCGGTTTGATTTTGTGATGCAAGCCATAATAGCGCAGCTTTTGGCATACGAGACGGCCAGAAAGAAGGGTCTAGATATAGATCATCCAAAGAATTTGGCTAAATCCGTAACGACATTATAAGTGTTATAACTCCTTACTTTTTGCGATAAAATATCCCCTCAGCGCATATAGTCGCTCGGTATCTCTTCCTTCCGCTCTTTCAGTTGCTTCCATGTTCCTTTCGCCTCCGAAAGCGGCGGCATTCGACTTGCCGTCGCTTTCCCGTAAACTATTTATCTACTCTCACTCTCCCTCCCATATGAGCCTCACGCATAAATCGCAATCATCATTGGAATATCTCATGACCTATGGCTGGGCCATATTGATCATAGTCATAGTGGCAGGGGTATTATATTCTCTGGGTATCTTCAGTCCTTCAACGTCAGTCGGTACTACAGTGACAGGTTTCAATGGATTGGGAAGCGTACAAGCAGAATGCCTAGCGAATCAGGGACTAGTAATTTCGGTAGGAAACTCTGTTGGTTATCCCATACAAATAAGCAAAGTGAACTATACGACCGCTCTCTTGTCCAGTTATATAAACACCAGCGTACTAATCTCGCCCGGATTATCGACTACAATATTTTTAGCTGGCGTTTGTCCTTCAAGTAATGGAAATATGTATTCCGTGCAGCTCTCTTTCAAGTACTCAGAACCGGGTCAAAGTATTTCAGGGCCTTACTTCTCCTCAGGAGCGGTATCCGGAACTACGTCTGCGAGCGGGCGCCGCTCCAAAATAAATATAACTGCTTCAGCGCAAACTGTCACGCCATTTCAGCAGATGTTATCTTTTCCAGGGATAAACTATGCAAATTATTCGACAGTCAGCGGTAGCGGGATTTCACTTGCAAATACATTCTTTACTTGGCCAAATATGAGTGTAATTCCGTCATGGATAGAATCTAACAACGCAAGCGTCCCAACTATAAACGGAGCTAACAGCGAATTCATTAACACTACTTCTAGCAGTACATTAAAACCAGCAAATGCATTTACTATGACTTATTGGATATACCTAAGAAATTTCCCAACGATAAATCATGCCTTTGATCTTTTAATTAATCATGGCAGCAGCAGCGGTGCATCTGGGTATTTTATGGATCTTTATGGGACGGATCTTTATCTAACTTTCGATAATGTGGCCACAAGGTATTCTTTTGCTATCAATGCACCGCTCGACGGCTTAAGCCTAAATCAATGGGTTTTCTTGGGTGGTGCATATACTGCAGCGACAGGCACTTGCAGCATATACATTAATGGTGTAGCATACAATAACACCTGTGCGGCCCCAGGCACTACTCTTGAATATAACTCTTCGTCTTACTTGGTATTTGGCACTGGAAATTCTTGGGCGAACGCATCTATAGCCGACGTACAATTTTATAATACAACCCTTTCACCGGCTCAGGTAAAGTCATTATACTCGAAGGGAATGCATGCCCAACCAATAATCTCAAACAAAGACAACGTAGGTTGGTGGCCTATGAATGGGACGCTGAAGGACTTTAGTGGAAACGGGAACAACGGGCGAGGCACTGGCATAAACATGTTAAATTCTACGATTTGGCTAAAGTTTAACGGTGGGCTGCCACTAGGAACGACAAGCATATACATGAATTTTTTGCCTATTCAAGATAATGCATTGAATAATGAGAACATAGGCGAAGCCCCTACCATTTCAAGTACTTATGGGCAGTACGATAACGGGGCCAATGTATTTAATTTCTATGATAATTTCGCAGGAACAACGCTAAATTTAAACCTATGGAATACAACCGCTTTGGGCGGTAGATTTAGCGTTGACAATGGTCTGCTAGTCCAATCCCCAAGCGGTTGGAACTGGATCGCACCGAAGTCGCCTTTTAATTGCGCAATGGCCGGCGTAACTTTGCAGCAAATATCCGTTTCTAGCGGACTACCGTACATATCATTTTATAATTTATCTACTTCTGGTGCTTTAGGACTTATCTCCCTTAGTACGCCAGCCACGTTCTCGACCTCAAATCTATGTAATGCTAATTATCCTAAGTTTTTGATAGACACATCTAATATGGCAGGCAGCTTTGTAATCTCTTCCGTTTTTATTTCGGCTTACCCTCCGAATGCCGTAATGCCTTCTGTAACTTTCGGCGCAGTACAATAATATAGGTATATTTTATTATACTAGCTTATTAATCATGTGGAACTTGAGATATTCCCGATAGATGTAGATTATAAGGTAGTCGACGGTAAGCCGATTATACGAATCTTTGGCATTGCTGGACATGGCGAGAGAAAGATAGTATACGATGATGCATTTAAGCCATACTGTTATGTTGAAGACGACAAGAAGCACATCGAAGAGCTAACGACCGGGATGTCTTTTATAACTGGGATAGTACAGAAAGAAAAGCGCCTGCTTAACAGAAAAATAACCGTTTCACAGGTTTTTACTGCTCTTCCAGAGGATGTTCCAAAACTTAAACAACTCGGTCTGAAAATATATGATGCGGACATTCCATTTTATAAACGTTACCTTCTTGATAAAGGGATAGGAACTTCCTACCGCATAAAAATCGAAATAGACGGAGACAGGCTTAAAAATATTCTAAATGTTGAGTTAGGTAATCCACCGCTCAAGGCGATCGCAATAGATATAGAAACATATTCAAAACGCGCCTTTCCAGATGCAAAAAGAGACCCGATATTGGCAATATCTCTCGCAAATTATGGAATTAAGAAGTGTTTTACTTGGCTAAAAGCAGAAGGTGACGGGATAGAATGTGTACAAGATGAGAAAGAACTTATATTAAAGGTCGCAAAGTTCGTATCAGACGGGGGGTTTAACACGTTAATAGGTTACAATTCTGACGTATTCGATCTTCCATACATAAAAGAACGGGCCGATATTTTAGGCATAAAGCCGTTATTTAACGGCTTCGAGATAAAAATAAGAGGAGACAAGCGTAGGGTATCAGAAATAAATGGCAGCGTACACATAGATATCCTGAACTTTATAAGAAACATATACGCAATTTATAATCTAAAGACTGAAGTTTTGTCCTTGAAAGAGGTGGCATTTGAAGTATCTGGGGAAAAGAAGGGAGAGTTTGATTGGGAGAAAATAAACGAAGTTTTTTCAGATATGCGATTGGCAAGTTCTTTGTGTACTTATTGCATAAACGATTCCTACATAACATTTAAGTTATATGAAAAAATGCGCGATTTACTAATTGAGTTAAATAAACTGGTTGGTCAGACAATTTCGGATGTATCAAGGATGACTGCCGGAGCACTAGTTGAACATCTTATAATGAGGAAGGCGATTGCACGAGACGAGGTAATACCGAATAAACCATCACAATATGAAGTGGAAGACAGAATGAAAAAGATTAATGAGGGCGCATTCGTCTTTCAACCAAAACCGGGGTTATATAGTGACGTTGCGGTGGTCGATTTTAGGAGCCTTTATCCGAGTATCATAGTTTCACGCAATATCTGCCCTTCTTCGATCTCCATCGACGGTGGTAGAGTTACATTTGAGCACAAGCCGGGTGAACTTGGCCTTATTCCCTCTACAGTAGACGATATAATCCGTTTGAGGTCAGATGCAAAGGTAAAATTAAATTCAGATCCATTAAATCAACAGCTTAAGGCCAGAGTTACCGTATTAAAATTGATAGCCAATGGTTTTTACGGCTATCTCGGCTATTATAATGCAAGATGGTACTGTTTTGAGTGTGCGGGAGAAATAACTGCTCGTGGCAGAGAATATGTTCACTTCGTAATAACCCGGGCGGAAGAGAAAGGTGCAAATGTTATTTACGCCGACACCGATTCGGCATTTATTCATAAAAGCGGAATAAAAACTTTCATAGGAGATTTTATTACTGGAATAAATAATAAGCTCCCCTATCCGATGGAGTTAGACCTGCAGGGAATATATAGCAGGGCACTTTTTGTCAGTTCTAAAGCCGGCGGGCATGGTGCTAAAAAGAAATATGCTCTTTGCGGCGAGTATAAAAATTTAACTATAAAGGGTTTTCAGGCGGTTAGAAGAGACTGGGCCATAATTGCAAAAGAGATACAGAAGGAGATACTTAGAATGATATTAGTTGACGGAAATGAAACCGGCGCGGTCGAATACGCGAAAGACGTTATTCGCAAGATAAGATCCGGCGAAGTGCCGTTAGAAAAGATGGTAATATTTACTAGGTTACATAAAGATATCTCTTCTTACAAACAAACCGGGCGACACGTTTCCGCCGCCTCAAAAAGCGGTATAGAATTTTCTAGCGGTGATACGATAAGATACGTAATTACAAAGGGAAGACCCGGCGAAAGCGTTTCAAGTCGTTCCGTTCTTTTTGAGATAGCACAGAAGAACAAAATAAAATATGATTCTGATTATTATATAAATCAACAGATAATCCCATCAATAATGCCGATTCTGGTCGTACTTGGCTATAAAGAAGATGAACTTATAGATAAAACCAACACCTCTCTCTCATCGTTTTTTAATTGATGTTTTATATATTATGGTAACCATAAATTACTTATATGAAATTTAAGGAGCAAAGTGCGCCGTTCCAGAGTATTTCTAGGCCAGATCCTTCGGCGGATCCCGGTAAAGAATTTATATTTAGATTGCGAAATGGTAGGGAGGTCGCTAAATCTAAAACCTTTTCTGATTTTATCTCAAAGATAAGAAGTGTGCCATTAGAATCTTTGGAATATCATTTTAAAGGTAGGCATTTTTCTCCATGGCTAAGGTATTTAAAATTGAATGCGGCGGCAGATGAAATTGAGAAAATTTCCAGCAGCGGCGAAAAATTACGCCAAGATTTAGTATTTACTTTAAGTAGATTTAGGTGACGTAGAACTGCCTGGCTTTAATAAATCAGTCGGAAAATTCTCTTTTCACATGATAGTGGATGAAAAGAGGTAAAAAGTATAAATGCAATAGAAGGAATAAGTAAAATGTGCGTAACTACAATTATATCATATATGAATAAAATAGTTGAAACGGAACTCGATAAGCGGCGGGGTAATTTAAATGGACAATAAAGAGAAAGAAAAATGGTTAGAAGCTGGTCGTATAGGTAAATTAGCTAGGGAATACGGTTTATCCTTAGCAAAGCCAGGTGCCAATTTGCTTCAAATCGCAAAGGGAATAGAACACAAGATAGAAGAACTGCATGCAAAACCCGCATTTCCCCCAAATCTTTCGTTAAATTATATCGCTGCGCATTATACTCCAAAGTTCAACGATCAAACGGTTCTAAGAGAAGGTGATATTCTAAAGATTGATGTGGGGGCAAGTGTTGATGGTTTTCTTTCTGATACGGCTGCTACCACCGTCGTTGGGGAACCAGACAATGATTTAATAAAAGCTGCGCGCGAAGCACTTGAGGAGGCATTAAAAGTAGCGGCACCGGGTGTAAGAATAAATGAAATTAGTCGTGTGATAGAGAAAAAGATAAGATCTTATGGGCTATCACCAATAGTAAACCTGGGTGGACACGAAATAAAAAGGTATGGCATACATGAGGGTGAATTTATACCCAATTCTCCGACAAATTCAAGTAAGACACTGATAAGAGAAGGTGCTATTGCTATAGAACCCTTTGCTACTAACGGCGGGGGTTATGTTATAGACGGGGCCGATGTACAAATCTTGATGTTGGACAATATGAAAGCGGCGGTAAGAAGCAAGTTGGGCAGAAGTATGATGGAATTTATCTCATCGCAATATAATCGGTTGCCGTTTGCCAAGCGTTGGATCATAGAAAAATTTGGAAATTTAGCCGAGTTGGAACTCAAAAGCCTAGTACTGGCCGGTGCACTGTATGAGTTTAATATTTTGAAAGAAAAAGACAACGGACTAGTGTCTCAATTCGAGCATACTTTGTTATTTGACAAGGGAGAAGTAACAATAACAACGAAGTAATCGTATGGGTGTAAAATTAAAGGACCTTGTGCCCGGCAAAGAAGTGACTTTGAAGGACCTTAGTGGAAAGTTAATAGCAGTGGATGCGTTTAATTGGATATACCAATTTCTTACGACAATAAGACTCTCTAATGGGTCGTATCTCACAGACAGTGAAGGAAATATAACCAGCCATCTGAACGGCTTATTTTACCGTTCAATGAATCTATTGGCGGAAAACATAACGCCGTGGTTCGTATTCGACGGTACGGCACCAAAATTCAAGAAACCTACAAATATAGAACGGCATAAGGCAAAAGAAGAAGCAAAAGTACGTGCCAAAAATGCCGTGACGGAAGAAGAAAGAGTAATGTATCTAAGACGTACTACAGAGATAAACGATTACATTATCTCCTCTGCAAAGGAACTTTTAGTAGCAATGGGAATACCTATATTACAAGCACCGGCGGAAGGCGAAGCACAAGCAGCACGGCTTAATTCGGATGGGCTGGTTTATGGAGTGGCGTCTCAGGACTATGACACACTATTGTTTGGAGCGAATAGGTTTATACGAAATCTAAACGTAACTAACAAACGCAAGATAATACGAAAAGGGATAACTTCAATCGTTTTACCAGAAATAATAGAAAGTAAGGCCTATGAAGCCACATTAGGGATAAATCGCGAGCAACTTGTACTTATAGCCATGCTTATCGGAACAGATTACAACACAGGGGTAATGGGTATAGGGCCAAAGAAGGCACTCTCTATTGTCAAAAAAGAAAGTAAAGCGGAAATATTAAAAAAGTACGCTTTTGGTTCCGAGCACGCCACAGAGGAAATATTCGACTACTTCATGAATCCAAATGTAATAGAAATAAGGGATAAGCCGGCATTGCGTGGCATTAATAGGGATACGCTTATAGATTTTCTATGTAATAGACATTCCTTCGAAGCAGCAAGGATAAATGCATATCTGGACAAGATGAATAAAACAGAGGGTTCGCTTTTTGATTATGGTTAGTAATAGAATAAAAGATAGGTTTTTGACAGAAAAGAGAATGATGGATGAGGTGTTTAACAAGATTAATATCGCTATCGATGATATCGGTTCACAGCAGTTCTTAGAGATGGCACGGAATTATTACAAAGATTCCTCTTACTTCTTTGATAAGAAAGATTATATCAGGGCATTTGAGGCTATCGTTATAAGCTGGGCATACGTAGATGCAGGTATAAAAATCGGCTTCTTTTCATTGCCAGAAAGTCTGCGCAATTATTTCACGTCTTAGTCAAAACGGCCACGATTTACTTAATTGCTTTTTTGTTCTATTCACTAACCGCTACAGTGATTAATAATTGAAAAAGATTTATATATTAACAGGTAGTAAAGATACTATACTATGGAAGGGAGGGAGCGCATATCCGCAGCCGTAATATTAATAATCTTTCTTATAGGTGCGATAGTCATATATCTAGTAATGATACCTCAACCAGTGGCCTATAACTTATTGTTCGGCAATTTTAGTCAATCTAGCGGGAGTACACCGCCACCGCCACCCACGCCACTCGGATCTTTTTATACTCCACTATCTTCGTATATAGGGGGTAATCCGACTGTATTTAATACTACTTACTCTCTCGGGACGTTTGCTGTCTCTTATAGCCGAGTAAATTCTACAGTTGGCGGCTCTAGTCCTTTTAGTTTAACATCTTCGATATTTGGCTCTTCGTCTTCAAGCATAGGCTTTTATGGAACGCCATCGGACGCGTATTTTTTAACAATAAATCTAAGTTCAGTTTCAGGCTCCCCAAAACTAGTTGCATCATTGAATGGCAACGATTTTTATAATACCTTGCCGCCGTCTAATGAAATTATCACATTAAAATTACCTAACGTTAATAATGGCAAAAACATCGTATCGGTTACAAATAACCTTAATGGGTTTGCATTCACACAGGGGATAGATTTTAATAATATATCGATAACACAGATGGCTTCCCTGAACTCATCCAAAACCCTTACGGCATCTATTCCTACGCTCAGCGGACTAGGCAATTTTTATATGCAATACACGCCGATTGGATATGGTAATCTTAGCATATCTGCGAATGGTTACGACTTGGCACGCATATCCAATGGAACAGATACTCCAACTACAATCCTTTTACCGCCTTCAGTAGTAAATTCAGCCGTCGGCAGCGGTACCTCGGCAATACTTCCAGCAACGTTTAATCTTGGCTTCGTTGTAGAACCAGCCACTACATATGAGATAGCAAATACGGGGATAGTATATCAGACGCCGGTAATAACCGTAAATAGTCCAACGGTACAATACTCCATTAAAGAAACCGACGGTGAATACGTAATGATTCTTTATGTCAATAGCATAATAAAGCAAGGCAATGTTACTTTTGGATTCTATCCGTCTGGAAAAACGTATCAGATAAGTGCCGCTAACCTGGCAACGGGTGAAAATATAATTATACTCTCCAACGCCTCATTAGCCGGACAGACGATTAATGGAAATTATACTGGTACAGTAACAATGTCTTCTAATGGGCTCATTATACCTCAATATCTATCCATTAAACCAACTTCGTAACAAAAGCATTACCCCCCACTCTCAAGAAGATGATTTTGGGCGGTCAACTAATATAAAACTTATATAAGCAAATAGCCACTATAATGATTTATGAGCTTTTTAGACAGAACAAAATCCGGTGCGAAGAAAGTCGTTAAATATACCGGTGTATCCTGGATTTCAGGAAAAGTTAAGAGCTATAGAGCAACCAAAGCCGCCACAAGAGCGCAAAGAATTACGGTGGGCACAACACTGTCTACAAACTCCGTTTCAGACTCCATAAAGCAAGCAAATGATAAGATAAGGGAAGACTTAGAACGTCAGCAACTTGAGATGGAGGTTGCAAAGGCTAAAAAGGAAATCGCCGCAGAGTCAGCCATCTTTAATGGTGCTAAGATTCGCCAGGGTGTGAAGAAATTCGGCTTAGTAATCGGATTACTTATACTAATCATGCTCCCGATAGGCCTATTCTTGTATCTGGGTTACACCAGCCACACAGGAGCTTTCTCTTATCAGGAAGAGTCTTACTATGGTCCCGTCTTTTCTAGCGTCTGGTCTTTTATAGCTCCGTTGGGCAACCTGATTACGAGTGAACTAAGTTGCGTAGCGAATCCGGTTTCTTGTCTCGGAACGAGGACTACTACAATAACACAGCAGGTTTATCCGACATTCGCTTCATTTTTAAGCTTAAGCGCTTCCAATACCCAGACAGTTTTCTTAACGACTCAGAGTCCAAGCGGGACGAATCTAGGTCAATTATTTTATTCTATGGAAAACACAGGAAATGTTCCTATCGGCGTTGGTACAAGCAACCAAGTTTCGGTAAACGTGTCATGCGGCAGCAGTAACGATGCGGCAGCAGTAACGAACTGCCAGCAGCTTACTAATATGACTTCCACAATAAGATACGATTCAGCTTACTTGTTTCCCGGCGATACTCTCGTTCACGAAACGTCAATAAACGGACATTGTCCCGTTTCTGGTAGTAACATAGGTACGTCCGGTGGAACCATAGCTTCATTAAGTTTTAATTTTACGATTTATAATTATAGCGCCGCTACGATTTTTCCGATAGAATTTGAGGATAATTCTTTTAATCAACAGCTCATCTCCTCTTCACAGGTCCTAGTCCCATCGCTTCCATCAGTAAATTTCGTTAGCCCAGGTCCGCTTCAAATTGCGTTATCATTACGGGAACCAATGCCAATATTGACAGCGGCCACTGTAATCCCCGTCGATACGGCCATTACAAACAATGGTGCGGGGGGAACCTCTCTCAATTCTTTTTCTATTTTTGTGCCAATGTCACTTTGGCCAACTTCACCAGAAAGCTTAAATGCCGGTGTATGGAGGTGTAGTCCATCAAATGGAGGTACCAGAATGAATTTTGCATTTCCAGGCAGCAACTATTGGAATTGCAGTGCAGTTAATCCGTTATCGGCATCTCAGATAATCCTGCCGGCAGTTTCGAGTCTCTCAGGTATGCATTTCAATACCGTACCGATATTGGGGTATATCAATTATAATTATATACAATACCTAGACATGCCATTTATAATCAGGCCGGAGGGCATAACGTGTCCTAGTTAAAACACAACATGGAAACAAATCTATTTAATAAGCGTGGAGAGGCTTCAAATTCTATTCTTGTGTTTGTAGGCATAGCAGTTTTCATAATTATAATAGTTATGCTGCTTCCTTACATCAGCTCTGCTTTGGGGTTGTTTAATTCTGGTGGAACGCCACCGCCAGCTACTCAGGGAGTAATAGTATCGGCGATAAGGACACCGGGATCCGTATCACCAGCAACTAAATTCGACGTAGTTTTTACAGTGTACAATAATATAAATGGGAAGGGCGCTACAGACATAAATCTCTGCCTTGATAACATAGGTTTATTTACTGTGGTTTCTAGCCCAAACCAGAATGGAGCACCGCAAAGTTGCACGCAAATACCAGTATTATTTGCGGGAGGTTCAATACCAGAAACATTCTCATTAGAGTCGCCAGCAGATTCGGCCTATGAGAATATACCATATGCTCAGCAACTTGGTTATTTCTTGAATTATTCTTATCAGGCAAGTGCATCACAATCAGCGGAATTTGTTTCGCAACAGGCTTATAATTCCAACAATTATCCTTATGCCTCTTCAGCCTCTTATGGAAATACTGCTGGTCCAGTCAGCATAACAACACTGTTATCTGCTCCGGCCATATATGGTTCAGCGGCGCAAGTATCGCTCAGTTTGGCTAATTCCGGCACAGGCATAATCCTTGGCGAAGTAAACGTTAACATAAGCATGGACTCGACTTACATAAACATGACGCAGCCGCCAGCAGGATTTACATATGAACATACGTATTCTAATGGTACAGTCGTATTCAGCGGAAAAATGCTCGTCGGCGCAAGTTCTACGTTTATAATTTTACCAATCTCATTAAACCAGACAAAACTAAATGCGCTATCGGCAGATGGCGTTCCATATCTATCGTCAAACATACACATTTCTATCTCGTATAATTATGAAGAATCCGGTTTTTTTCCGCTAGCGTTTAACGTACAAACTTATTACATACCGTAATCGGCAAAGTTTGAATGCTTAAATATTACCTCCTCTTATTTTAAGATATGCTCAATAAAAAGGCAGCGGGATCCGGAGCGGTTTTAGGCATCGCGGTTATAATAATATTGATAGCGGTCATCTATTTTGCCGTCGGCGGGAATCTAGGCAGCTTTCTTGGTACACAAGGATCTCAGGAGCCAAGCGCATTTAGTGTTAGTCCGCAGTCATCCGTTTCTATGCTAGAAGGTAAATCTGCGACGATTTTAGTCACTTACTATAATCCATTCCCAGAAGCGGTGAATGCCAATATAACATTAAATTCGCTAGAGTCGAGCATAGTTAGTCCGCAATTTCAGTCAAAGTCGGTATCAATGATAGCATCAATGCCGGCATCCGCTACAGTAAATTTCAATCTATCCTGTGCTCCAAGCACCATCCCACAATCTGCCACTGCGACTTATGGGGTGTATATCTCGAATTACACCCAGAATCTTACTACAGACATAGTCACTGAGGCATACGGTTATCCGACTCCCCAGACATTGTTACCGCAGGAGAACACACTGCCCGGCTTCTTAACTGTGGGTGCTAATCCAATTTCCATAGTGACTGGCGGCTCAACTCTACCCATTCACTCAATGGTTATAAACTTCGGTTTTGGAGTCGGTTCTAATTCAGGCGTATATGTTGGTCCGCAGGTTGCGATTCCAAATGGTGTTTTATCCTCTCTTTCAATAACAATAAAGAATACTGAGGGCGGCATAGAAGGCGCAAACGCCACGATTAATGGCGTACAATATCCTTTCAAAGCCAACGGCGCGTATCTCACATTCTCATTTTCAAATTTGAATCTAGCAACTTTGGATTATGCGTTGCCACTAGAGATTGCAGCGAACCCAACCAACTCATCGACTGAAAGTACAGTTACTATAAATATGGCGTATAATTACCAATATTCTATTAGTTCTGGCACTCTCATAAATTGCCAGTAACTAGATGCTGAACTATGCCATTAAAAGCTCAAGATAATTCCGGAGGCGCACTTATAGGCCTTCTCATTATTGTAGTTTTAGTTGTTGGAATATATTTTTATTATGAAGGATATATATCTTTCCCGATTGGAAATCGCCAAACGAATTCATCGAATCCGGTTACTCCAGTAAGTCTTAACGTTTCCAGTACGGGTTCTTTGAGTGGATTATATGGCGGGCAATCATTTAATATTGTAACTTCGCTGTATAATTATCGCGATTCAAATATCAATGTATCGCTATTACCATATGGTTGTTCTACTATATCCACTGGGAAAAAATATCTGACTCTTCTACCAGGAGAACCTACATCGAGAGTCTGGAGTTTCACTGCACCTTCGTCTGGCACATGTAATATCCAATTCACGGCCTGTTTTAGTTATTCTTCATTCGCGAATTATCCATTAACCATCAAGAATAGCAGTCAGGTTACTGCGCCAGTCAATTCTCCGACTTTTTCTAACGCGCCAATTGCGCTTTCCATCCCTAATTTAGGTAGCACGATCGTTGCACCACCGGCCGCGGTCTATCCGGGCGGCATAAACCAAACTGAATATATAAATGCCCAAAACATTGGCTCAGGCACAATCCTGAATGATACCTTCGATTGGCTGGATGTTAGTGATTCAAACGGAGTAGCATATATTGAGTTATCTAATGGAGTTTTACAGAAAATAACTAGCACTGGTGTTAATATGAGCGTTATGGAACCTAATTACCGCCAGATGTTATTCTTTAATGGAAACTTCATTTTACCGATTATTCTTAACGTTCCGCCGATTCTCAACGCAAATGGCTATGAAGGCACAACCTTAAGCATAAGTAACGGTTACACGTATTGTGTACAGTCTACTCCTCTACAGGTATCGGTCAGTTAAATGTTTTGGATTAAGAAACTTATGTTGTCTTGTTCTATTTTACTTAGCTCTGCGCATATTATCATAGATAATGGGGGTTGGTAAGAATCGATTTTATCCCTTATCCAGAATATCCTTTGTTCGGAGCTTCCGAGTCGACACATTCCGACTATACGTTTCCAATCAATGATCTTAACTTGACGTTTTTCTTCGATTTCTTTCAATATCGTGAGAGCAGTTCTAAAGTCAACGAAAGTGTCTTTATCTCTGGCCTCAAGAAGTACGAGAGTATGCAATCCCGATTTAATATTTTTTTCAATAACATCAAAGAAACTTTCCGGCCTAAAGTTTTTATCATAGATAGGTATACTGCAGACCCCTCCGAATTTATAAGCGGACAAGCCGCTTTCGCCGAGCGCGGAAAATATACTGGATGCATGTAAAACCTCGAAATTTATCTTAGCCTTTTTACATTCAATTAGTAAGGAGACGTGAGTAGTCGCTGCTAAAGGATCGCCCGGTACAAGTAATGCGATATTTTTGCCAGATGCATCTTTGATTAAAGAATCGCTTTCAACATCTTCTCGTTCAACTATACTTATTTTTTTATTTATAATCCCCTCTAATTTTGGTAAAGTGCCTAGATCATTTAGGTTGGTATATCTTTCAAGATAAACTATGTCACACGCTCGTAGCTTTTCTAGTGCTCTAACTGGAAGATCGGTTAAGTAATATAAACCAGTACCAATTAAGTATAACATATGTTATCATATCTCGTTTTGTTTATATTTGCGTTTCTTATAGGGACGTTATCGGTTGCGTCGTATTTTGACGCAAGAACGCGAGAGGTTCCGGATTTTATAAGTTATCTTCTTATTATAGGCGGACTTCTTCTCAATTTATTCTTATCCATTAGTACTGGATCTGCAAGCAGTCTAGAATTTCTACCGCTGTCAGTTACCGTGCTGTTCGGTTTTTCGTATTTAATGTATGTCTCGGGTCAGTGGGCCGGAGGCGACGTTAAACTAATGCTCGGGTTAGCGATGTTGTTCACAGCCATCGATTTATCTAATCCATTCTCTTTTGCGAATCTTTTTTTCAATATACTAATCTTCGGAGGGTTATATGGCCTTGTCGGTACGATTATTTTCGGGATAATAAAGTTTAAGGAATTAAGGAAATTCTTATATTTCTATGACATCGGGATACTTATAGGCGGTGTCGCAATAATATTACTCATTTTATATCTACTGCCAGTACCAGTAAATTATCTCGCCGCATCTGCAATCGCATTACTTGTTTTAATGAGATATATTTATGTCGTAGCGGAGAATTTAATGTTCGTTAACGTTTCTATAAATAAACTTACGGAGGGTGATTGGCTTGCGCATGACGTAGTCGATGACAATGGTAAGACAATAGTAACGAAGCGAAATACTGGTTTAGTGCAGGAAGATATAGATAAGCTGAGGAAATCTACGGTAAAAAGCGTACTTGTAAAAATGGGTATGCCCTTTGTTCCAGGTATTCTAATAGGCACCATAATAACATTATTCTTTGGCAACCCACTATTACACCTATTCTTATCAAATGTCTTTATCTAAGCTAACCGAATAAACCGGAATCACGTTCTATTTCGTAATCATCATCTGGATCATCTGTATCCTTGCTTTTTAGTCCCATTTCTTTTCTTTTCATAATCACTTCTTTACTATACCTATGTAATAATATTATTTATATAGCGGTGGTAATATTTAAAGCTTTAATTATCTATTTTACTCGCAATGCTATCCGCCCCACTCCTTATGCACTATATATATGATAACTAGGAGTACCCAGACTCTTAATATTTAAGTAGAGAAAAGCACTAAGAAACATATGGCAAAGCTTTATAAGGTTGAAAATATCGTCGCCAGCATCTCTTTAAAGGTGCCGATACCTCTTAAAAAATTAAAGAAGCTACCAAACACTCAATATAATCCAGAACAGTTCCCCGGTTTAGTTTTTAGAATGGGGGAACTTGCGGAAGGAAAGGTATATCATACCAGTTTGCCGACTTTTCTGGTTTTCGGTAGTGGCAAACTAGTATGTACTGGCGGAAGATCTAGAGAGGATATAATGAATGCGATGTCAAAACTTCTAAAGGAACTTAGGAAAATAGGCGTAAATGTAAAATCTAAATGGAAAATAGAGATACAGAACATAGTCGCAAGTGGCAACTTAAACCGCCCACTCGATCTTAATAAAATAGCATACAACATCGATGAGACGGAGTATAATCCCGAACAGTTCCCAGGTCTAGTGTACAAACTTGTGAACTCAAAAATAACCTTCCTGCTGTTTGGAACTGGTAAGATCGTCTGCACTGGCGCAAAGAATATTCAGGAAATCGACGCAGCTATAAAGACTCTCGTTTCTTCAATAAATAAAAAGGGTTAATTACGAGATGAAATCAATTTCTAAAATTTATAATTATCTTATAATCCTTTTTGCTCTGATTGGATTAGGAGCAATGATTTATCTCCCGCTAGACTTGAATAATACTGTACCAAATTCATGCAACATAAATCCGATTTTTAACTGCGCAAAAGTCGCCGCAAGTCCATATTCGTCTTACTTTGGTATACCTCTCTATGTCTATGGCTGGGTATTCTTTTCAATTATCCTAGTTCTTATAGCGCTAAACACTACAATAAACGATAGTATTGTAAGAAAGTATTCATTGTACTCACTAGTACTTGTCAGCGTACTTGGGGCAATAGCAATTAGCTACCTTATATATCTCGTTGTGATAAAGATAGGCACATCGTGCCTATTTTGTGATACAAGTTACGTATCGGAATTCATTATTTTAGCGCTAGTTTTGCGTATCTTTACCGCGCGTAAACGCAGATTTTAAATCTTCATTTGGCTTTTAAATTTGTGTTGATTTATATTCGTATGGTAAATGAAGCCGTTCTGATTTGTATTCATGGCTATACACAAAAACCACGGACAGGAGAGAGGACTTGGGTCGAAGTAGTGAATGATAGATTAAAAAGAGCACTTAAACTCGCTGAATTCTTTAAGAAAGCAGGTATAATAAATTACCTAGTTTTTTCAGGAGGCGTATTAAATAGCAATAAAGTTGAGGCCGATATAATTTATGAACATGCAAAGAAGACATTCCCCAAGCTTTTTGAACTAGTAAATGACGTGATACTAGAAAGGGAATCAAAAAACACGCAACAGAATGTTGATGAGATAATAAAATGGGCTTTGAAGAAGAATGCAGCAATAATAGCTATTAGCAGCAAGGACCATGCTGCTAGAATAATGAATGATTGGGCATATAACATAGATGCGGAACGCCACCTTTTATTAGTTTCTCCATCCGAGGAGTCTTACAGCGAACTAGGTCACACTAAAAAACCAATAGTTATAGAACCGCCATTTTGGGCATATGAGTGCTTAGAAAAAATATTTTCCGTGCCAGACAATAAAAAGGATACCGTGAAAAAAGCATTTGAAAAGGCGATTTCCGATTCTTTAAATGATAGCAAAAAGCAGTAACTTAAAAATTATATTAAGAATCTTACATAATCCAATAAGAAAATGACATGACTTATAACAAGTCGTCAATAATAAGTTATTTATATCGGTTCAAACCTTACTTGTTTTATAGTCAATTAATATGAAGGGCGTCACGAAAAATAGCAAAAAATTAGTGGAGCAATTAACCGAAATTTTCTGTAATTCTAAATTAAAAATGTATCTGTGCAGAGAAGACATGACTGAGGTGGCTTCCGATATCCGAAACTACATAGGTGACACGCATTTAGTAAGTATTTTGTCTTTATACAAGCGACATAGCGAGGAGGTGGATACTTTTGCAGAAAAATATGCCCTATCAACGTTAGGTATCTTCGGTTTGATATCCATGGACAAACCGAAGGCGAAGAAATTACTATATGAGACTTTTATAATGGCAGATGAGTCGCTATCTAAGGAGGGATATACCTTACCGGCATTAGAGAAGCTTTTAAAGCGTAAATAGCCACTTAAAATTTTAAATTGATAAGACCACCTATTGGCTCTTTCGTATGATATTTCGCAAAAAATGTCGCTTTGGTGTCCTTAAAAACTATAGTATAGAACTACCAAACGCAGTCGATGGCTGTACAATTGAAAAATTTTCGGTTTATTAGTAATCGTATGCTGAAAATCTCGGCTTGCGCCTTGGTTCTTACACATCGATTCTATCAACGGGGTCTTCTTCCCCAACCTATGAAGATGCGTATTTTTACGGCGGGTTTCGAGCTTAGATGCCTTCAGCTCTTAGCCCTCAGCGCGTGGCTACGCGGCGTACCTTGTCAGATAACCGCTGACTAGAGGCGCCGGCTCGCTGTTCCTTTCGTACTAGTCGAACCTTCCATTCACGCATCTAACACCCCCACTAGTTAACTACCGGCCTGCCTCGCGGCGGCCTAAACTCAGCTCACGGTCCCCTTTAACTAGTGAACACCTGTACCCTTGGCTGCTTGTGCACAACCAGGATGGGGAGAGCCAAAGACTGTGGAGCAAGCTGCGAAGTCAATATGAACTATCATCCGCAACAACTCT
>JAJYZA010000009.1 GCA_021800365.1 Nanobdellota archaeon | reverse complement strand
TTGTGTAACCTAAGCTGTTGCCTAACTGCAGACGCAGGCCTCCATCCGACATGCACATTGCATTTGGCGAGCCTAAGCCGTTGAAACCTGTGACTGTTGACGATGCAGACGATGAAGGACTGAAGATACCTAAGCTGTACAGCACTCCCGCGACAATTACTATGATCAATATGGCCCAGCCATAGGTCATCATGTACTCCAATGCCGACTGGGATTTCCTGTTCGGCTTTGCTTTCTGCAGCATAAGGATTTATGCTGACTGGAGGATTTAAAGATTAAGGAGCCATTTCCACAGAGGGACGAATTTTATCTTCTTGCCATTGACTTTCTCCTCGGCTTCGCAGTTATGAATTATAATTTTTATATATGTTTTGCTTGAGGTTGTCGGCAGAGAGCATGACAGACGTGCTATAGTTTAAGGAGAAACCCAGCTCACGTTCGTCGCCACACCATTATTATTGTTTCCGCTGTAATCGTTGGCATTACCATCCAAAGGCCACCACGCAACAAGGCCTGCATTGGGGAGCGGTGCACCACTAAGCCCTTCCGAATATAGCTGTTGAACTTGCGCATTAGACAATGCCGTATTGTATATCTGAACGTTGCTTATAGAACCGTTAAAAAAATAACTGAGCGATGGGTTTTCTGATGCACCTATAGTTAAATTTTCCACCGAATCAGTGAGAGGCCAAGTTGCTGCTGAGTTCGGGCCGTTTGCGATCCCATTGAAATATAATTGGAGCGTATTAGTCCCGCCTGACTTTATACCGACTAACTGTATCCACCTGCCCGTGTCTGATCCGGAAGCACCGGTAGTCCAGCCACTGGAGTTTTGTGGTCCGTCTTCAAAATCATAACTTGTAGTCCATCCCAACGCAAGGTTGTAGCCACCGGCTGGTCCATTTCCTCCCGGAAAGAGGGCTTCGCATTTCCACACTAATCCCTCGATATAATTACCAATGGCGCCAACGAGATAATACCATGCGACGACTGTCATAGAGCCGGTTATATTCAATGAACTTGAACTATGGACTAGCACATAACTGTGCAGATTTGGATTAAAACTAGCCACTTGTTGCTGTCTCTCTGTGCTAGATCGTCCCAATATTGTACCTTTGGAGAGATATGGTCCGGATAAAGTCTGTCCAGGTTCCTTATACGTAAACGTGACAGGATTCGAATAAGAAGAGCCTGCGGAAGCAGGACATGCGCCAGGAATAAAGACCAGCTGTGACTGGCTGGGTAAAATTAAGACTGAGGTGTTTATCGTAACTGACTGTCCGTTTGAACCGGTGGTGTTTATGCGGGTTACGTTAATAGGATATCCTATGCCGTTTGTTATCTGCAGCTGCAATGCTCCTCCCTGGATACATTGGCCGTTTACGCCAAAATCCGAGAAACCTGTTATCGTCGTGCCTGTGGACGATGAAGGACTGAAGATACCTAAGCTGTACAGCACTCCCGCGACAATTACTATGATCAGTATGGCCCAGCCATACGTCATCATGTACTCCAATGCCGACTGGGATTTCCTGTTCGGCTTTGCTTTCTGCAGCATAAGGATTTATGCTGACTGGAAGATTTAAAGATTAAGGAGCCATTTCCATAATTGTACGAACCTTGTTGTCTTGTAAATCATCCGGCTTAGAACAGAAGTGCGGCGTCTAACCAAGTGTCTAAAGTTGGACGCTGTTTAACCACTTTGTGAATGTTTTTCTTAATTCACCTATTTTAGAACTAGTAAGTTTGCTAGAATAGTCCTGTATCTTAGAACTGAAGTCCTCTGCGATTTTCACCAATTTGTCTACATCGTCTTTTGATATTTTAAAATCTACATAATACTGTTTGTTTATGCGTTCCCTCCTTGCGAAGACAATTTCTTTGGGGTCAATGCCAAAAACAGAACTTAAAAGTTCTATCGAAGCGATGTGATTCTCGCTTTTTATGCCAATTTCAAATAATAAACCCAAAAGTGAATAGTACATACTATAATATAAAAGCGACACTGTTTCTTCGAGTTTGTTCTCCTTTATTAAAATTTTGGCGGAATCGAGATAGCTTTCGGACTTTGAAAAATAAGAGTCCCTTATCTCATCGCTGGGAGCCACTACCTTTATAACTCCTTTCTTATAAAGCTTTACTAAAAAACTTAGTTTTTTCATAATAAACTTCTATCCCCTTTAATATTATATGTTTTTTCCAAATCTCTTTTATTAGAGAATTATCTTCAACATATCTGCCGATTTTCACACTTGCTTTCGAGTCTTTGCTTTCTATCTCCTCGCGTATCTTTGCGTTGTTTCCCTCTATAAAGATGTCTATGTCACTAGTTTTGTCTGCGCTAAAATTCGCATATGAACCGAACAAAACAGCTAATTCTATTCTTCTGTCGTTTTGAATTATCCCGACAATTCTGCGCATCGTAGGGTATTTGTTTATCAATTTATTAAGTTTATATAACTCAGCCATAAAAAGATAATTTTTAGCTTCTAGAGTGGTTTTTAACGAGTAGAGTTTGTTTCTACCTTCTTTAACCGTGTCAAGGACGTTTTCTTCTACCAGTCGTCTGGCTGCCCGTATGACTGTCATATGATTAGTTTTAAGTATCACAGCCAAACGAGCTGCGGTGAAACTATCCAAGCGGAGCTCGTTAATCAAGTTAAAAACAATCTCTTTTTCCATATGAACATTTATGTTCTATTACGAACACTTTTGTTAATTTAATAATTACCTGTTAATTTATAAGTGTTTGCGCCGTGCGAAAAGCCGGGTTTTTACGCTTTACTAACTAAGGCGACACCCAGTTCACATTCGCGGCCGCGCCATTGTTATTATTGCCTGAGTAATCGTTCGCATTGCCGTCTAAAGGCCACCAGCCAACTAGGCCTGCATTTGAGATTGGCGCACCACTTAATCCTTCCGAATAAAGCTGAGAAATCTGTGATTGAGTTAGAGTTACATTATACACCTGTGCATTCGCCGCATCGCCAATTAGCTGATAAGTACCGAATATAAACATAGCTTCATTTATGTAAGTGTCTGGTTGGGTCATTGACTGAACGCTACTTGAGCATGTCGAATTTACACAGGTAGTATAAACAACATCCGTTGGACTTATGAAATCGTATGTGTAAGTCACCATCACCCATGAGTTATATGGCACATACTTTACTGGGCTAGCTTCGGATAGGACAAAGAAGAATGCCAGATTACTAATGATAAAGTCCCCGCCTGCTCTCATTTTCTAAAATAGAGCTTCGTTTGCGGCTTTTGTTTTTGGTTTAATCTCCTTAGGATAGCCCGATCAAGTATCTTTGGATTGCTCTTCAACGGAGTCATCAGCATCCCGTACATCTCCTCCGGTGTATTATAAGATACGTGTCTTATATAGTAGTACTAGAAATCTACGCCGGAATAGCTCAACGGTAAGAGCATTTGGCTGTTAACCAAAGGATCGCGGGTTCAAATCCTGCTTGAGTAGTTTAAACTTTGTGTGCTCGTTTCTCTGCTATTTGTGATTACTATAGATATACATTAAGAAAGCCCCGTGTCCTGATAATTACTTGTAAAGAGAACCTCCGAAACAATCCCATTTTTACCGTTTCCGCTGTAATCCACAGCCGAACCATTCAAAGGCCAAAATACATCTATGTTCATCCCGCTAATGGGCTTACCAGTAAGTCCGCTTGTGTACAATTGTTTTATTTGTGCGGGCGAAAGAGAATGGTTATAGTATTGAAGGTTACTAACAAAACCATCTATTGTAGACGCTATATTCGGGGTGAACGAAGAAAATATGGTGGGGTGCCCATTTGGATAACCTAAATAAAAACATACGCTGCTGGATGGCCAGCTTTCTGCTCCAGTATTAGATGAAACCAGATCCCCATTTACATACAAAGAATCATTACCCGTGGCGTTATTATAAGACAGAACTGTATAGTACCATTCTCCCTGGTGCACACCGGGACTTACTAAGTCAGGAAGGAGCCATACCGATCCCCAGATACTCCCTGAGTTGAGACCCAACGGCGACATGGCTCCCGAGCAGAATAATTCAATAAATGGCTGCACAGAATTTACACCTGATATAGAATTCATATAAACCCACATTGAAAATGTTTTTGGTGAATTTGCTTCCATAGCTAGATTACTTATCTCTATTGTGCTTATCGGCGAACCGCCTCCATCGGTTGAATTTTGACCAAAGAATTCAGCTACATATTCCGGTAAAATTAAAGAAGAGGACGTTCCAGAAACCGTTCCGGTTGAGGTATACGGCCCAGGAAATATCTGGCTAGGTTCAGTGTAGTTTACTGTAACTGCTAAAGAATAGCGTGAGCCTGTTGCAGGGCAGACGTTTGGAACAGAGAATATGTAATTTGAAGTAGGCTGAATTATTGGATTTGGGTCTATAGTAGAATTTGGCTTGAATATGGATATCTGGCCTGTGGATGATTTTGCTGTAATACTGGTGATGTTTATTGGATAACCAGTCGAGTCTCCTAAGTCTATCCTTAAGACTCCGTTAGCAGTGCATTCTCCCGCCACGCTACCGAGGTTGGAGAAACCTGTGACTGTTGATGATAAGGATGATGACGGTGAGAATATCCCTAAGCTGTACAGCACTCCCGCGACAATTACTATGATCAGTATGGCCCAGCCATACGTCATCATGTACTCCAATGCCGACTGGGATTTCCTGTTCGGCTTTGCTTTCTGCAGCATAAGGATTTATGCTGACTGGAAGATTTAAAGATTAAGGAGCCATTTCCACAACGGTACGAACCTTATCTTCTTGCCGTTTACTTTTTCCTCGGCCCCGATCTTAAATTATAAGGCGACGCTACCACAGCATTGCCATTATACGTAAACTACTGGCATAAAAAGTATCTTTGAGCCATTAAAAAGCCGTTCTCCCCAAAAATCTTTGGTTAAGACAAAGCAGGATTTAGAGCCGTATTCGTTCAAAAAACCGTACAGGCTTCTAGAGCCGGTCGCGTCTGAAAGATGTTGAAATTTAACTTCTATTGGCGTCAGCTTTTTATTTTCTACAACAAAGTCGACCTCCGTCTTTGCGGTTGTCCTCCAGAAATGCAGGCGTGAGCGGGGGGCGATCTCATTGAGTACGAAGTTCTCTACCAACACCCCCGCGTCCGGTCTTTGGTCCAAATTAGAGAAATTCGCGATAAGTGAATTCCTTAAACCAGTATCTACAAAGTAAACCTTTTGTTCTTTCTTTAGTTCCGTTACGAGGTTTCTGTGGTAGGGGCTTATTCTCCTGATTATATAGGTCTGTTCCAGGTCATCGAGCAGTTTAGATGTTTCTTTGAAGTAACTGCCGACTTCCCCCGCCAACCTTTCTAATTTTAGCATGCCCCCATTAGAAGCTGCTATCGCAGTTATAAACTTTCTGAACCGTATCGTGTCACTTATCTGCAGGAAAGAGGCGATGTCCTTGTCTATGTAAGTATTGGTTAAGTTTTTAAGTATCGCAATCTTTTCTTCGCTGTCTTCCGCGGATACTACGGCTGGAAAACCGCCAAACGTTACAAACTCGTTTAAATAATGCAAAATATCCTTTAGGAGTATATCTTTGTCTTTTTTAATTTCAAAACCATCGCTGCGGCCGGATAGAGCCGAATCGAATTTATCTTTCAGGACTTTATAAGATTTTGCGAGCCCGGGGTCTTTATAATTAAGGAATTCATAGAAGTTCAAAGGAAACAACTCGAACTCGAAAATCCTGCCTACGAGAAATTTTCCGGTTCGATTTTTTAGCTCCAGCGATGAAGAACCGGTTATTATCAATTTAGTATTTTTAAATAGGTCGTATACCAGCTTAAGTTTTTGTCCTAAGTCCTGGCAGTACTGCGCTTCGTCTATCAGGAAATAATACGTGTCGTCATCTGATACGTATCTGTCGACGAAATCCTTTGGATTTTGATAGAAGTTATCTAGTTGTTCCCGGTCCTCAAATGTTACATAGACTATGTGCTTTTCGTTTACTTTCATTTCGATTTTCAGCCAGTCTGAAAGTATAGTTAATAAAGTGGTTTTACCCGATTGCCTTGGGCCTTTTATAGCTAATATTTCTCTTCTTTTGATCCATCGCTTTATTTCGTCCAATAGCAACCTCTCAATATATTTCATATATAACTATGTTATTACTGAATATATTTAAGTCTTTCTATTGATGGTCATGCAAAATATACTCGTATAAGTATATAAACGTAAGTAACAAAATCTTGTTGCCTAGGTTACTTACGGTTTTCTCTCTTTTTCGCATTTCTTTAGAAAACGTTAATGCATAATCTTGTTTTCATGAGAAACGCGAATAATCGGGCGTTTTCGGATAGAAAGTCAAAAAGCTATGGTGAAACCCACGTAACGTTCAAAGCATTTCCATTATATGCATTTCCACTGTAATCATTTGTATTGCCTTCCAAAGGCCACCAACCAATGAGGCCCGCATTTTGAAGTGGCGCTCCGCCAATACCCTCATCATATAAAGTGGAAACTTGTGAGCTCGAAAGTTTTTTATTATAAAGCTGAAAGTTCGCCAATTTACCTTGGAATGTGTACATATCACCCCCGCTACCGGAGATATATGTAACTGTTGACGCCACTTGATTCTGCGCGGTGCCAATGCACTGCGATAGTGTTTGAAGCGTACCATTTAGGTAAATTTGTGCGTTGCCTGTATAAGCACCGTTATAAAATACTGCGACGACGTATACCCATTTATTTGCGGATATGCTAGTACCATAGTCATCCGACGCAAAGGAATTAAAGCCAAAGCAAGTTGGCGCGTCAATAAAAATATCTGACCCAGTAAATGAAAAGGGCATCTCTCCTCCGAAATTGTACAAGTTCATCCAAAACCCAACGGTGTTATAACCTCCACCGGATATATTCACTTTTGGATCGGCAATTGAAATTTGACTTTTTTGGGAGAGCGAGTTGATTTCGAATCCTCCGACTAAACTTGGGGAAGTCTCTATGCTAGATCGTCCCGATATTGTACCTTTGGAGAGATATGGTCCGGATAAAGTCTGTCCGGGTTCCTTGTACGTAAACGTGACGGGATTCGAATAAGAAGAGCCTGCGGAAGCAGGACATGCGCCAGGAATAAAGACCAGCTGTGACTGGCTGGGTAAAATTAAGACTGAGGTGTTTATCGTAACTGACTGTCCGTTTGAGCCAGTGGTGTTTATGCGGGTTACGTTAATAGGATATCCTATGCCGTTTGTTATCTGCATCTGTAATGCGCCTCCCTGGATACATTGGCCGTTTACGCCAAAATCTGAAAAGCCTGTTATCGTCGTGCCTGTGGACGATGAAGGACTGAAGATACCTAAGCTGTACAGCACTCCCGCGACTATTACTATGATCAGTATGGCCCAGCCATAGGTCATCATGTACTCCAATGCCGACTGGGATTTCCTGTTCGGCTTTGCTTTCTGAGGCATAAGGATTTATGCTGACTGGAAGATTTAAAGATTAAGAAGCCATTTCCACAGAGGGACGAATTTTATCTTCTCGCCTTTGATTTGCTCTTCTAGTTGGTATCCGATAAAATTGCTAAATCTTGCGATGAGTGGCGCTATAATATATTTTTTCTGTGCTGTCCCATAGTCGTTTAGGAGAACGAAGAAGATATTCTCTTAATTTTTTGCGATCGAGTCTTGCTACTAATCTGTTTAACGTGTCTTCCCTAAGGCTTATCCCAAAATACACTAAATCTATGAAAGTTTTTTCGGGGTCCGAAATCGGATAATATACTGCTTCTCCTTTTATCATGTTGTAACCAAAAAACATGGTCTTTGGTATTCTAAAGACAGAAATATTGATGCCCATCGCTTTTCTCGTGCCGCTTCTCACAATTTTAGTTGTCACTATCGCCGGATTGGCTCGTTCTTCCCACACATTATAATAAGATAGTGCGTAGGTAAGCCCATAATAGAACGGGGAAAATGCAAAACCGATCACTTCGCTGTTATTCTGGGTGGTATACATGCCTTTGGCAAGTTTAAAGATTCGATTACCGACTCGCATATTTTGTATGAAGCGTTTTGGATATTTTTTCCCTGATCCGATATATATCAAAAATTGTTCGGCGTCTTTAGTGCTAAAGGCAGGCACTTTAGAAAAGTGCTTCAAAAACTCATGAACGTATTTCATATCGTCTTTTTATATAATCCAATATAGATTTGTAATCTGGGACTGGCCCATCATAAATTAATTGCGGTAACGTTTTTTCGTCCGTCGGGGGCTTTATACCTGCTATTAGCTTAGACACCTCCAATCTAGTTTTATTAACATCCAAAATATGTACGAGCACAAATATATCGTATAGGTCCTTTATAGCCCTTCTAGATGTGTAGGCGGCTATCTTCTCTTTGACAAGATTATCAGGAGACAATGAGAATATGTCCATGCCAGATCCATCCGTCTTAATGTATGTCGCTATAACTCTGTCCGCTACTTTCTTCTGACTGAATTCTAACGTTATTGCGGTTCTGTTATTTGAGACACTATAATAGGAGATGGCTCTTGCTCCTCTGCGCAATTTAGCATTTTTGACATGTAGCCCTTGTCCGCTTAAGCTCTCCATTAGTTTTGGTATTTCGTTTCGGCTTTTAACATACATGTCAAGGTCGAATGAAAATCTCTTCCCTCCATAACATCTCCAGACAGACGTGCCACCATGAAATGTTAATTTAGTATTTACGTTGTAAAGCTTCGAGATTACCTCATCCTGCAGCCTTGCGATCTCGAGGTACTCTTTGTTCTTTAAAAGCAATTCTAACGGCAGATCCATGCAAAAATATACTCGTATAAGTATATAAACGTAAGTAACAAAATCTTGTTGCCTAGGTTACTTACGGTTTTCTCTCTTTTTCACATTTCTTTAGAAAACGTTAATGCATAATCTTGTTTTCATGAGAAACGCGAATAATCGGGCGTTTTCGGGTAGAAAGTCAAAAAGCTTAAGGGGAGACCCAGTTCACGTTTGTTGCCACGCAGTTATTGTTATTGCCGGAGTAATCATTTGCATTCACGTTTAGCGGCAGCCAAGCTATCAAATCATTTGGTGTTATTGGTAAACCGACATACCCTAAACCGAAAGCCGTAGCTAATTAGCGACTGAAAGTGGCTCCGTAAAGCTTAACGTTGTGGCCGTTCCCGCTATAGTCCTGTCCAGTACCATCCAATGGCCACCAGCCTACTAAATTTGCATTTGAGAACGGGACGCCGTCAAAGCCTTCGTTGTAAAGCGTATTTACCTGCGCTGGAGAAAGCGCCGTGTTATATACCTGGATATCAGACAGCTTGCCTGCAAAGGTAGACATTCCCCCGTAACCGCCCCCTATATTAAGAGCCTTTATTGCCGAAAGCGCGGCTCCGTTTCCAGTTGCGCTGCCTACTTGTCTACCATTTAGGTAGATAGTGAGGTTGTTTGTTGCACCATCCCAAGTACCGGTAACCATCGCCCAAGTACTTACAGGGATATTTGAGCCGAGCGGCTGTATTGGCCCGCTTGTTGCCCACCTAATAACTACAGAACTACCCGGACCTATAACACCTATGTCTAAAAATGATGGGTATGTACTATTAAAAACTTCGACTATGTTCTGCCAGTAGATGCCCGAGCCATTATTGTAAACCCAAGCAGACAATGTCAATGCGGTAAAGTTTATTGCAAAACTAGAATTTGCATACGGTGGCGTGTATGAACTTTGTCGTCCGAATATATTAAAATAATAACTAGGATTAAAACTTGGCGCCATCGCTGATGTAGAAATAGTACCACTAGAGAAATATGGACCTGACAATAGCTGGCCCGGCTCTGTATACTGAATGATTATGCTTAGCGCGTTTCCACCGCCGGAACAAATGTTAGGCAATACCAAGTTTATAAGCTGATTCTGTTGTATTATCGCGGATGTAAAATTCGTAATTGATCTAAAACCATTCTGAGTTGTGGCGTTTATCCTTGTTATGTTTATCGTTGCGCCGGTCAAATCACCGATGCCTATCTCTAATGCGTTGTCGGTTAAACATGTGGCGCTTACACTTCCAAGACCAGAGAAGCCTGTGATCGTCGTGGACGCAGAATTGCTCGGCGAGAAGACTCCTAGAGAATACAATACTCCCGCGACAATTACTATGATCAGTATGGCCCAGCCATAGGTCATCATGTACTCCAATGCCGACTGGGATTTCCTGTTCGGCTTTGCTTTCTGCAGCATAAGGATTTATGCTGACTGGAAGATTTAAAGATTGAGGAGCCATTTCCATAGAGGGACGAATTTTATCTTCTTGCCCTTGACTTTCTCCTCGGCTTCGTAGTCCCATGTTATGACGAGAAGATTATTGCAGTGGAGTTCTTTTGAAGCCACTATAAGATTGCTTATTTCTCTATCGTTCATGGCCTGCCTATTTGACGCATATGTAAGTTCGTTTGCCGCGTTTAAAACCAGCTAAGATTACATGATATCTTATTTTCCATTGCGAGCAGAATTTTGTTTTGTTTACTCCTTTACAACTCAATTGTCAAAATAAGTTAAAATCTGCCGGTTCGAATACCCTTAAATTTTTTAGATTTACCAGGGCTTCCGGCTTGCTTATCTTGCGGAGTCTTAAAAGCACCGTAGATTCCGTTATGCTGTCGTCTACGACATCTATGACCTTGTAAAAAGCCGTCTCCATTATCTTGGACAGCGCATCTCCTTTGTCCATGAAAGTTATGTATACTTTTTTAAAGCCGCCCAATAACAATCCCGTCTCGTCTTCTGTAAATTCGATGTGCTGCGCCGTGAGCTTCTGTATTATAAGCCTCTTTAATACCATTTTTGCGAACACATCTCTCTCCCAAAGAACAGGTTTTTCATTAATGCTAATGTCTTCTATCTTTTCAGCGGCGGATGCTTTTAGATATATAAATTTAGAGGTTTTTCCCTCAGAAGTCCTCAGAGATATCTCATCTATGAGATTATCCTTGAGTAACTTTTGCCGCACGATATCGAATTTCCTGCTGTCAATAGCCGGGGACAAGTTTTTCTTATGCGCCATCGAGTCTGATTCCGGGTTTTTGCTTACTTCTGACATGAACTGCCGTATAATGCTCAAGTCGTCCGACTCTATAGAATGATACAAAAACTTTTTGTAGCCCCTTTGATTTATCTGGACAAGTACATCGTCAATGTCTTTGTTCATCTTTATCCGCCTAGCTTCCATAACACAGAAAGGGGTCGCTTTGTCTGATAATACCAAGAATTCTCCTGTGTTTAGAGTCGATACCGTCTTTACCACCTGAGTGTCGAGAGCCCTTCCAAAGACCCGATTAAGGTCGTCCATCATGTTGATCCTTCCTATGAACTTCGTATTACTGTTCTGTATGACTCCTGATATCAGCGATGACATCTGCTGGTCGGCGAAAATAAAACCTACCCCGAGCTCTCGCATCTTGGCGATTATCTGGTGTATCACCGGTATTCCCATCGCATAGTCTCTCTCCCTGTTGACGTCGAGAAGGGTGTGCGCATCGTCGACGACTATGACCTTGTAAAGATTGCCCCGTTTCGTCGGGTCATTGATGTTCATATAAAAAAGATGTGACAGCACTAGAGAAAATACAAAAAACTGCTCAGGTAGCCCGAGCTTGTCCATGCCTATCACTACATTGAACTTGTCCAGTCCAGAAATGTCGATGCCATTGCCGCACGAAAAGATATCGGATGAAGCCAGCAGTGCTGCTATGCGTCCCTGAACGACCTTGAAATATTCGCTTCTGACGTGCATCTCATCGAGAAAACAAAGAAAATTCGGTAGGGTGACGGCACCTTTGTCGTCGGTAGAATCATAAAAATCGAGCATGCTTCTCAGTAGAAAATCGCGGCTGCCGATAAGAAGCGAAAAAGCATGAGAAAACGTGTCGACCAGGTGCACGGCCCATTCCTTGAACGGCACTCCTGCCGGCGGCTCGAACGGGTTTATCCGCAGACTGCCCGCATCTAAATATATTGTATCTTCTTCCAAAGCGAGAGATTTGTAATCTCGCTTGAGATCGAATACCAGGTAAGCCAGATCTTCGCCTTTCAGCTGCGTCAGCAGGTTGTATATCAACGAGGTCTTGCCGTGGCCTACCGCAGCCGCTATCAGTATGTTCTTGTTGAGGTCCTCTTTTGAAAGCTTGAAATCTATGCTCCCTCCTGCGCCGTCGACTATGCTGCCGAGCGAAATGTTTCCCGGCATAGGCCTTATCTCGGGCGGCTCCTCCATGGCATCTGCCAGCGGAAACCTGGATTCTAGCGCATTAAGCATCGAGAAGACCCTCTGGAGCAGGAACGCTTTCATCTCAAAGTCAGCAGTCTTTGCAACGCGCTCAAGCATCGCGGTTATGTTTGAAACGTCGGTTAACCTGCCGTACCTGTTTACTTTTAGCACGGCTTCTTCCAGCGCTTTGTCTATGCTCATATCATTTGGATTTTAGAGGCTCCAAAAAAGAGAAATCGTACAGGCGCGCGGCCGTATCAAGTACCTGCTCGCCGTAGATGGTTATGTGGTATCTCAGGAAAATATCCTGTGATATGCTGCTGTATGAAAACAGCTTTTCGATTGCCTCCTTGAACTTCTCCTGCGGGACGTTGATCCTTGCTTTTAGCCGCCTTATAGATATGCCATTGCGCAGAGAAAAAAGGATGTAAAGGCTTACGTCATCGAAATCCTTTATTTCCTCTTTTAGGCAGTTTGTGCAGACCGGTTCATCCAGCCCATGATCGTGCTGCTTGCACATTATCGTGTTGCATTTAGAACAGAATATTATGTCGTCCGCATTCACGACCAGATGTCTTCCATTTATGCAGAATGATTTTGACTTAAGTTTCACTACGCCCCCGTTAGGCATCGATATACTCTTGTATCCATTTAGATTCAAAGGATCCGCGATAGTGCATTCCTGGTCCACTATGTTGTCGACGTTCTGCTTGCCCTGTACCGGCGCTAGAGAGGCTATAAGGCTTTCGATATCTACGTTCCTTTGATCTAGGTCCGAGACCCGCTTATTAAGTTTTTGGATGGCATCGCATAATTTTTCGAGATCATCGTCTTCCACATCACACCAAAAGAGAATACACCAGATTCGGAAGAAACATTGCAGCGCTTACGATGTCCGAAATTATCGTCTGTGCAAGGCTTGGCTGCGGCTTTGTAGATGTGTTCGGCGGAAAAGGGCTCATTGAATTGAAAATGGAAACGTTCGGAAAGCGGATCTTTGGCTGGTCTAATCCCACCACATACGACGAGAGATTTTTTAATGCCTTATCCGTGCCATTGTTCAAGACGTAAGCGGTGCTTATAGAGCTGTTTACAAGATCCGTTAATAAATCGGATGCGTTCCTGTCCTGGCTTAAAAGATTTTTAAAACCGCTGCCCATCAAACCGCCTAAGGAGGAGTACTCATCTTCTATCGTGGTATATTCGCTGCCTATCCCTGAAGAAAAAGCCGCATAGCTCTGATTAAGGTTGCCGATCTGCGCCTTAATGGACAATACAACTGCAGTTAGATTCCGTACTTCTGATTCTAGGAGGCTCATGTTACCAGACAGCGAGCTATTTTTGTTTCCGCCGGCAGAGAAGTTCGTCGTGGAATTCACACCTCCTGAGGAAGGGTCTGTCACCAGATTTGGATCAGCAAACAGAAATATCTGGCCCGCTCCACCAGTCCCTCCGCCATTTATTCCTTGCCCGCCGTATACGTAAATATTATTGAAACCGGAACCGCTGCCGTAAAGTACCTCTACAGATGCACCCCCGCTGCCTCCGGCTGAATCGCTTTGTCCCCATCCGCCACCCGCGCTATCGAGCACAGACAAGTTGTCCGAAAAAGACAGCAATTTTTGAGGCGGAGTTATCCCGTTCTGACCCGGACTGCCGACACTGCCGCCTGTCGCCAGGGTATTTCCTCCGGCGGCCCAGAAGTTGGTCGTACAATCTACGCCGCCGTTGCCTGCATCCAGCCCATTATCAAAGATCGCGCCTGTATTGACGAAATTCCCAGCCTCAATTATAAGTCCGATCCTAGCCGCTCCACCGATGCCGCCGTATCCGGAACCTCCAGATTGGCCGCCTCCGCCGGAACCTGAAAATGAGGAAGGATAACCGACCGGCGAAGGGACGACGCATGCAGTGTTCCCATTCGCTACGAGAGTGTCGTTTATTATCCCATAATTATAAAAGTTAGTGAAATTGATTATAGGCTCCTGCCAATAAATAGTTCCATAATTTATTAAGTACGGGGTATCTATCACCGAGGAAGACGGGTCATACCAGCTATTGGCGCTTTCAGCATCATATGCCGGCGACGTGAATATCAATGTGCCATTGTTTTCAATCACCTTCGCTGAAATATTATAATTATTAAGAGTAAGATCTACGCCTTTGCCTATTATAATCCAGCATGCAGACGCATTAACGTTTTGGGATAATGTAGTAGAAACTAAATAGGTAAGGTTATTGCAACTAATCGAACCGCCGCCAGTCTGCGCTCTCGATGTCCCCATCAAAAGTAATACTATGAGTAATATTAATGCTGGCATGAGGCTTCTAACTCTGCCCATAAACTCCTCCGAGCGTTACTATCAGACCGAAAGAAAGAATCGTCAATAAAGCAATGAACGGGGTAGTGAAGCCCGCGAGCATAGGCAGGACTGCCAGATTAATCACTAATGATCTCTTTGCGGTCACACAGACACCCTCATTTCCTCTGGAAACGTTGAAATAAGATACTAGAGATGAAAAACTTGATTTTAATCTGGATAAATTAGGAGCTTGTGTCATATATTTATGCTCATACATATTACCATACTTTAATTTTTCTTTTCTCATAATTTTATTCTATTCTTAATGTAATAACTATATTTAAACTTTTCCTTTTTAAAGCGCAAAAAACAGCAAAAATCGTCGGCAAAACCATTTTTCCAAACGAAACGATACCAATGAAAAGAGATGTTTAAAATTTCCACTGCAGAATCTTTTTTATTTAAATTTTTCTATGAAAGATAAAAAATTATTTTTAATTAAGATCGGGATTATTTATCTGTTGGATTATTTCCTATGGAATAGACTATGATTTCTTATGGAACCATATTATATTATTATTCTATTATTCTATATAGAATAATAGAAGTAGTAAGTAATCAATTAATGTTTATAAAATTACTAAAATCTTCTCCACAGGAAACATAGGTGTCTCTATGCATTCATAGAATTAAAGTTATATATCTAGAGTTATATAACATTTAGTTACATTATCTATTTAAATAGGTAAATGCTAGTAATAATTATAAAATTTTATATGCCAAAAGATTTTTTCGATGATTCTCAAAAAATCTCTCGTGAGCTTTCGTCTTCAGAAACAGAAAAGAAAAAAATTAACCCAAAAGACATTTTCAATCAGTTTCTTCTCAACAAAAGAATATTTAAAAATAAGGAAGCACTGTCATCGTCTTTCGTGCCGACTGAGATACTTCACAGAGACGCTGAAATAGAGGTCATTTCTAATATCTTGGCGCCGAGTCTGTTGCTGGAGAGAATATCAAACCTACTTATCTATGGTTTTTCCGGCACTGGAAAATCATTGGTGACACGATATGTGGCTCAGAATCTCGCTTCATTGGCTTTGGATAAGAACGTCAACGTGATGCCGATATATATAAACTGCCGTCTCGAAAACAACGACACGGAATATAGACTTATATCCAACCTTTGCACGGTTTTCGGCGTTAAAGTACCAGTAAGCGGCCTTTCAGTGAATCAGCTATACAAGCGCTTAGTCTCCAATGTCGATATCGAAGATAAATATCTTATACTTATACTCGACGAAATAGAAAAATTGATACAAAACGCAGGAGACGGAGTCCTTTATAGCCTCCTTAGATTAAATGAGTCGATGAAACACGCTAAGATTTCCATAATCGGCATATCCAACAACACAGACCTTAAGGCTTCATTGGATCAACGGGTAAAAAGTTCATTAAGCCCGGTAGAACTTGTGTTCAAGCCTTACAATGCAATCGAGATAGAGAATATACTCCAAACAAGGACTAAAGATTCATTTTATACCGATGCCTTGGACGAAAGCGTAATAAAGAAATGTGCAGCACTCGCCGCACAAGAGCATGGAGACGTAAGAAAGGCGCTTAATCTTCTAAGAGTCGCTGGCGAGACAACGCAACAGTCGGGAAGAGTAAAAGTACTTGAGGAAGACTTGGACAAGGCCACCGATATCCTAGAACAGAATATAACAGAAGAGATGATCAAGTCCATGACGAAGCAGGGCAAGAGCATATTATATTCGATCATAGTCACGGCAAGAAGTAAAAGGATGGGCAAGGTGTACAGCGGCGAAGTCTACGATGCATACATTAAGATATCCGACAAGTATGGCTTGAAAAGGCTTACTTTCAGAAGGATATCCGACCTAATAGCCGACATGGATTACAATTCTCTGATAATGTCTAGAGTAAAGAGCAACGGGCGCTATGGCAGGACCAGAGAACTTAATATAGCATTCTCGCCTGCGCTTCTGATGAAGGTAGAAGAGATCCTGAGAAATGATCTAAAATCAGGATAGATAATCCGCGGCCATAGGGTTGCCTATGGAGCGTACTTCGGTCAGAAATTTTCGTCTGTTCCTGATAACAGCTTATCTTGTCCTCATTGTGATCGTTTTGTTACATAGAAACCAGAGAAACCGTAAACTATGATACATCCTATCGGAAGTCAGCTTGTGGTACCCAACAGATTCATCCGCTGGGGGATATCGGTAAATATTTTTAGCTTTATACCCAAGGCGTTTCATTGCGCATTTCCTTTTCGACTTTCTGGCATTTTCTGGAAGTATATGCCATCTGTCCAACTCTAAATAGCGCAAAAGCCGGAATCGCCAATAGACTGTAAATTGAAGACATCGGGGTACGTCCTGCGAGTGCATAAATCGCCCCTGCATAGATCAGTCCTTCTGTCATGCCAACCTCAGCGATTGAAGCGTAATCTGTAGCATCCAGCTTATTAAGTATACTCTTCTCGCCAAAACGATGACCATACGAAGCGTATGTTTTAAGTGCACTTTTAATAGTACCTCCAATGTTACCTAAAATCTCACCCAATGTTTTTTTCTTTGTTTCCATATATGCCTCCTTTGTTGCTTTTTGCTACTACTATACAGTTATTAGATTATAACTAATATATAAACCTTTCTATAGGGCTGGCTTTGCACATAAACTAAGCCTATCCTTTAATTAAAGTCGAATTTGTGTTCACCGAGCCCAATAAATGTGCACAGGAGGCCAAGTCAAAAATAATGCCACTTTCGAAGCTTTCGTGGATTAAGCACAGGATATTATGGCAGAGCACCTTAGCCAACGATTCCACCACCTGGCTGACTTCCTTCTTCATCATCAGCCTGCCGCCCAAGTTCCTCTTGATCATAGAGAATGTCGACTCGACATTGCTCCGTTTATGATAATAAGCCTCGAATTCCTCATGATTCAGCATGAAGTAATGGTACATCTTATGCCAGAGTACGGATCCTCGGCTAGTTCCAGTGGAATTCTTCTTGAACGGGATATAACATTCACCGCCTACTGCAGCAACAGCTTCGTAATTGTACCTACTTGAATAACCCTTGTCCGCTGACACTTCACTTACCTTGAAGAATTTAGCAGTATTCTTGACAAGTTGCGGGAACTGCGGCGAATCTGCGGCTTTCCCAGCGGTGACTTTTATAGCTGTTATGATGTTCGTCTTCGTGCCGCATATGGCGTGTATCTTCAGCCAGTTCCTGACCTTCCTATCGTTGTTGAATCTGTAATCGAACCACCTTGAGTATAAAGCAGAACTAAGCCCGCTCGAATCCACTGCAAAAGTATCTTCCACTCCTCTCAATGGCAATGCTGAGAATGTTATCAGATCTGTAAGTATAGGTATCAGCTTAGGATCATTGAAGTACTTTATTACAGTGTTGAAGTGCGGGACTATCGAGATTTTGTCTCTTTCCTGTTCCATCTTGAGTTCTGAGTATTCTCTTCTGGAAGAGACTCGTTCATAGCATTTTATCACGCAGGCGAATATCATCTGCCGTATCGGTACTGCTGGTCTGCCGGTATAAGGCGGCGTTTCGTCTTTTATGAAGCTGCAGAGCTCCTTCAGAAGGTCGGTGAATATCAGCTTCTCCTGCTTCTGCGCCTCGTTGTAATTTGGCCAGTCCTGGGGATATGTCTTGCGCTCCGACTTGACGTACACTTTATGCTCGATAGGGAAAACTCGCTCGTATTCCTTTTCGGCCACGAAGCGCTTCTTGCAGTCTTTGCAGAAGTAAATTTGCTTCTCTTTGCTATTTTTCAGCTTTATCGTTCCTCGCTTAATGACGTTCTCGCTTTTACAATATCTACATTCCATTTCTCACAAAGTATTATAGTATTATGCAATACTATAATAGTATATAAATCTTTATTTATGTAAATCTATAAATATAATTAACTTTATATAGAGATATGGATGTCAAAAGAAAAACTACAAGTATAAAGATAAATCCGGAACTTTGGAAGAAGGTAAAGAAACACTGTATTGACAAAGAAATTGATGTGTCTGAATTTATTGAGGAACTTATAATGAAGGCGCTTAAATGATTAATTACAATTCCATTAAATTTTGATGTACGTTTTCTTTTAGAAAGCTTTTTATTTAGATCAAGTCTCGTTACATCATAAACGGTGCTAGCTAGGAATCGTTGGACCCTCCCAGTCATGAGCTGGTCTTTGGGCGGGGCCTGGCATCCTTATGTCCGTCCTCCCTCTTTTAATCCTACATTCCTGCTAACTGTGACAAGGGACAAATAATCAACTTTCATAATCGTCCTCCAATCCTTTTTCATCATAAAACTTAAGAAATTTATCGGAGGTTAACAGTTTCCTCAAAGTCATGCTCCAAAGCGCCTGTAATTCTTGATAACCAATGACGTTCCCATCCTCAAGCTCTTGCCTGTGTATCTGTTCTCCCTTGACTAAAGTAAATAAGAACAGCGATAAAACGGTCCTTCTATAATCCGTTGGACATTTTTCATCAGATAAGGCTAACCAGACATATTTATAGAAAGGATGATCCCTATTTATTATCAATTTGGTACTTTTGCCCAGGTATTCCCAGACAAAAATCGGCCCCTGCCTATTATTTTCTGTGGCGATTATGTATGGTTCTGCGTTCTCTAAAGATTTTTTAATATCCTCTATCTGTTTTTCTTTTTCCTCAGAGGATAACATACTATTGCTCTCAATCTGTTTGCTCTCTTCTTCAATCGCCTTCTCTACATCCTCTTCTGTTGCAGTCTTTATCTCTTTAGGAGTTCTAAGCGGCACTGATAAGGCAATTTCTTCTGCCGCGCCACCATTTCTATCTTGATGTAGTTCGTGCATCGTATCATACTGTTTCTGCCTTATAGTGTTTATAAGTTCCCTGACCCTGCTATAAATCTTATCTTGCATCGATTTAGATAATCTAAATCTCGATTTATTCACTTGAATGCCAAAATCTTCATCCATGTCTGAATCGAAATCTATTTCACCTCTAAAATATGTCAACATGGGGTGGGGAGTAAAACACCCGAGAGTTTGAGCACCAGAAATTATTCTTTTATTTCTAACTAAGTAGAATCCCTCTTCTTTCAAGCCGATGCCATATTTTCTAGCCTTACCGGTACGCTCTATGTCTTTAATGGGCAAGAGCGTTAGTTTTATTCTAGCCCTACCGGATTTGCTCCCATTCTCATTCGGTATGTCTTCTATCTCCCCTATCTGTTCAGCATAGCCGGTAGTATCTGTTAGTTCCTCTTTCTTTAAGCCTTCTCTTAGGTCCTTAACATATTTGTGGTCTTTGAGCAACATCAGTGGATCGTTAAGTTCTAATCTCTCTCCGTTTAAGGTCATTTCCATTCCATCTGCTATAAAATAACAGTACGTAATCTCTAAATCGTCTTTTATGGCCCTTAAAATCGTATCCACTTTTTCATGATCCATCCTATCGCAATCCTTCAAAATAACAATCGTCCCAGTTTCATATTTCTGTATTCCGCCCGCAAGAAGTTCGGATGGCGATTTCTGCAAAGCGCGAGGCAATTTTAAATCTGCGCTGGCAGCAATCTCATCTAAATCAACATATGTATAATTCCACTTCCCATCCTTAGTTTTTGAAAACAGTTCGGCATGCCTGGTTTTACTAGTTATGGCTGTTGGCAAACCGAAACCGAAGCGTCCTATTCTTCCCCCAGAATCGATACCAGAATTTCCGAAAGAGGGCGCCCTTTCTAGCAAATCTCTATCCATCCCTATACCATCGTCTTGCACTAAAATGTTTATGCCATTCGCGCCCTTCTCTATATTTATATGGATATGTTCGCTTTTCGCATCTAGCGAATTATCTACCAATTCTTTTATAGCATCACCATCTGATAGGCCTTGGTGGCGCATGCTTTCTATAAATTTTTCGCCGGAAGCGAAACTGATATTACTTTTTTCCATGTTGTTTACCTCCTCGAGCCAAAGACTCGAAATGCTCATTAACTTCGCAGACTGGACAATGCATATTCCCAATGCTAGCAGGGTGTATGGCATTCGTCAGATCATTGAATGAATGGAAATTCATGCATTCCCTTAAGAATGCCGTCTTAGCGCTTCCGGTGATATTGAAAGAAAAGAATGTGTTGCGATTGTTCAGCGCATGCCTCAGTAATCTTCTTTGTAAGTCGGTATCGCTTCTTCCTACGTAATGGACCAAGAAATTAGATTCTTCGAGCTCCCCCAACTTATAAACTCCCGTTTTCCCCTTTGGGATTAGCAATCTAACGTTTTCTTCTGTTAATCTGTAATATACCATCTTTCCTCCATCTTCGCAGACAAAGCCTGGGAAGACTTATAGACTAAAGATAAGTAAGTAACGCTAAAATTTATAGTTTTTGCACTTAATATAAACTTTTTATAAACTTTTTATGCACTTTTTTCTTTTTGTGTCAATTCAACGATTCGTTGGCATGCGTAAAGACCTGCAAGGAATCGTATAGGCACATCTATATAGCTGACCTCCTTGCCAAAGAAATGGAAACCAGAATTTTTTCTGTTATTCACCCTTATAGTTATATCTTTAAATGCCTTGTCAGGGAAGTGCACATCTATTAGAGCCCTTATTGCAGTCAGGGCATTTTCTGGAGAAAGAAGGTTCTTTTCTTTCTTGATTTTGCAATACTGGATCTGGAATTCTTTTGCAGACGGTATCTTATCGCCAAGCATTTTTTGGAGATCTTTCACAAATGCAGCGATTCGGCTATTATCTCCTGATTCCTTTAATTTAGCAAGTACGCTTTTAGATTGTGCCTCTAGATATTTCATTTGCTCTTTGCCAGTCGAATGATGTAATTTTGCGGTCCAAATAATCTTATCTTCAGCAAAGTTGGATGATTTATTATCTAGTTCGACTCTGAAACTACGGTACTTTAAATAGTCTATGTGTCTCGCAAATCGTGCCATTGGCTTTCTATCATGCGGAGAGCCCTTTTTTATTGCCATTCCATTTAGGTTTAATCTAAGCTTTGAGACATCTACTGGCGTACTTATTAGCTTAGTGGATTTTAAGCCTTCGGTCTTTCTTATCGAATCCGCAATACTGTAAGACAGCGGGGGCGGTACAGCGTTTCCAATTAATCTTTGTTTCGTTGCCTCGCTATTCGCTTGGAAAAGATAAGTTATCGGAAAACCCATTATGCTAGCAAATTCTCTTATTGTTGGACTACGATACTCTCCTGATTTGCTGACCTCCAATATTATGGATTCTCTTGATGGAACGGTTTTGAGCGCCATTACCGTTCTACTGGGTCGGTTCAACTCGTCCGGAAAACTCATTCTGCCATAAAACCCAGAGTCTAATTTTAATCTCTTTGCTTCTTGCCATCTAAATTTTGGGATAGAAGTATCATAATAATGATCAGTCAAATGGTCTCGCAGTATCTTGAGGTCATATACTGGATCAGATACTACGGGTTTTTTCGTGTTCAGAGCGGATATCACATCACCCAATGTAATTTGTCTCTCAGCCTTTTTTGGTTTAGGGAAGTCTCCGCATATAAATCTAATTCGCCTTTGTGGTGCGCCGTATTCCGAAGCATCGTATAGATCTCCATTGACTTCCAACGCAGTTTTGTTCCCACCGGGCAAATCGAGCTCATCAAATGTATATCTCTGTTTGATGTATGCGCGGAGCGCAGGAACGTTTTCAAGAGCCCAATATCTTAATGCCCCTTTCTTTTTCTTCCATGCGATTATTCGCAGAAATGCCTTCACCAGCATTTTACCTTCACTTTTGTCTACGTTACCCCCACGATTTGCGTATGAAAAAGAAACGCAGGGAGGGGAACCGATTATTATATCTACATTTGGGATTATTTTATCTATAATTTCGGGCGAACTGAGTTCTAATATATCCATCTGCATCGATTTGCACATCGGATGGTTTAGCTGGTGGGTTTCGATAGCGGGCCCCCATAGATCAAGAGCGAATGCGATATCGAATCCAGCTTGCCTAAATCCCTCTGAAAATCCGCCGGCCCCACAAAAGAAATCGGCTACCTTTAAATTTTGGTCCATGATTTATATGGTCAGATGGATCTTTTATACCTTTGGATCCCTGAATTATGTATGACAGATACCGTTTCTAAGGAGATCAGAAGCAGGATAATGTCAAAAATAAAAGGGAAAGATACAAGCCCAGAGCTTCGTCTACGCAAAGAACTTTGGCGTATTGGGTATAGATACAAGAAAGATTATAAAAGTGGACCATATAGAATCGACGTAGCCTTTCCAAGAGCAAAACTCGCTATAATGGTAGATGGCTGTTTCTGGCATGCATGTCCAAGGCACTTCAAGATGCCAAAATCGAATAAACGTTATTGGATTAAAAAAATCGGAGATAATAGAAAAAGAGATAATAAGTTCAATAACTTTATGAGAGTCGGCGGTTGGATGGTAATTAGACTATGGGAGCATGATATAAATAATAACCTGGCAGGTTGCATGAAAAGGATAAAATCGGAATATACGAATTTATGCACCTAACTTACATTCTTCCATACACCTTTAAACCCAAATCTGTAATAAAGTAAACCGGTGACTTTGAACCAGGCGCTTTGACGGATTTTATTATCCCTTTTTTTTCTAAAGCCTTTGCCGCTCTCCAAACGGAATATGAATATCCCTTCCCCATATTGCTTTTCAGCCTGAATAGTGGTACCCCTTTAGGTGTTAGTTTTGCTAGCCGGTCTACTAGCGCTTCTCGGATTTTACCTGAGTACACAAAAGATAATAGCGCATCTATATCCTGCTCATTGGCTGTCACATTAGTTCACCTATTAAAGTTACGCACTCAAGTATTTAATTTATGTGCAGGAAGCCTAATTTGTGTGCGGGCTTAGGCTTTTATGAATTTATGTGCAAAGCCTATAGGGCTGGCTTTGTGCAATAAGTCAAATTCTGTGCAAAAAGTCCTAAAGTTGTGAAATAAGTCTGGCTATATTTATAAGTCCATTTTGTTTATTAAGTCGCTATTGTTCTATAACTTACAAACAAAGCTCGCGGCGGTTATCTCGATTTTAATTTGTTTCCTATGTGTCTAAAATAGATCACTTTGCCTGGATTTAATGTTTATAAGTAATGCTTCTTTACCAGCTCTTCGAGCAGATTCGTCTGCCATTTTTCTTCCATTGCAGAATCAGCAGCAGACCAAACAGCGAACCAAGCAGCAGATTTAGCAGTGGACCTATCAACATACCAAGAAGCAGATTCGGCGGCAGACTCAGCAGACCGAGCAGCAAACTCGACAGACTGAGAATCATGATTGGCATAGAGAGCAGAAACGGCGGCATACCAAGCAAAATCTGCAGCATACTCAGCAGAAATCCTGTTTTCTTCAGTAGGCGCTTTCAGCCATTTCTCCGCAGCTTCGATGGCTTTTCTGGGTCGAGCGTCGCCTGGATATTTCTTCTCATAGTTCGGAAGCACGTGTCTCGCACAGTCGATTGCATATTCCACCAACAGAGGTTTCAGGTCTATCTCGTTTGTAAGCTTCATCTCTTTGGCTGCGAACAGACCTCCATCGCCGTAGACCACGCCGCGGGCTTCCACCTCGAATAAACGATCGCCCGGCTCATTATCGAAAGCCGAACGTAAATCAGATGATGCATGGAAACCTCTATATCCCGGCTCGACTTCACCGTTATATGTGAGCATGACCCCTGGAGTCCATTGCGGCGCGTCTCCTAAAAGGCTTCTAAGGTCTTTGGATACGAATTTATAGCCCTTTATTGACGGTTTCTGAGTCGTTTCTGTCTGTGAATCCTTTTGCTTTTCGAATAATATCCCCAATAGTCTTCTAATCCTTTCTTTCATAGTCTTTTGACCCACTTGTTTTAATCACTATTTTAGAGTATAAGATGACTTTGAGTATATAAAGATTCTGCGGCTGGGGCGTTGTTTATAAAGTCTTAAAACTGTTTACAAAGTAAGCTTATTTGATTATTTTATAAACAAAGTCTACAGGGCTTTTTATGTAGTTTTATTACTGATTAAACTACAAAGTCTTTACGGATGGTACATAGACAAGTACCTATAAAAAGATAAAAATGTTTGAATTACAGCAAAATTTTTACTGACTTTATATTTATCCGTTGTGGAACAATAAATAACATTAATGGAATTTGAATTAGGAATCTTATTAGCGACTGGTAATACACTTTTAGGTATCCATTTTTCGTCGAAAGATATCGACATACTTTTTTAACTTTAAGTACAAATGCTTCTCTAATATGATATGCGTGGAATAACTAGCCTGCTTAAAAATGTTAAAGTAGGCGGATCACTGTCTCCAGAAGAATTAGAATTAGTAAAAAACCTAAGCTTTAACCAAATCGAACCGAAAACCAAAAAGGCAGAAAAGCTTTTAGACAGCTATATCCAAAAGATAAATCAACGTTATCCAGATATGCAAAGTAGACTCGAGGATCTAGTGGAATTTTCTTCAGAAAAATACGAGTATCTGCCCACCGAATCTACGGATTTAAAGGAAGGTGACATTTGCGTCAATTCAGATTACGGAGTGAAAGTTCCCCCAGCGGGTAAGGTAAGCGCTATATTTAACACGAGGATTGAAGAAACGCGCAAAAAAAGAGGCATAAACAAAATCATCTCGTATACTATCGGAATATCCAGAGATATGCCGCACGCTTTTGGTGTCATTGGATTTTATAGCGCAAAAACTTATAATGCGCTTTCTTCGGCGAAAAACTATCTGTTGCATTTTAAAAAAATGTCTTTGGAAGATTCTATAACCGGATATGTGCCACCAGTGTGTTTTGAGCAGGCTCTGGCATTGGCATGCTTGCTTTCCGAGGACGAAGATATAAAAAGACTCGGTGGAAAAGCACACTTGACAGGCGGTATGCGTTTTGAAAGAGGATATTTCAACAGGAGTAAGGGAGTCCACCACGCCTGGGTCAGGCTTGATTTTAAGGACATACATCCTGAAGAGGGAATAGATTCACATGTTTACATTCTGGACCCAGCCTTCAAAAAAGTCTTTTCATATGATCCAAATTATACCGGCTCAAGAATACGGTACATACACAACTATGCCGGAGCCGATTTCTTATTTAGAGAAAAATCCACCAAAGATGGAAGATAACGCAAGCGAATCGTTTGCAGCGAGACCGGATCTATTTTATTACGCGAATAGCGAACCGAATGTCGCTAGGTACTAACAAAATCGGTTTTTATTTATGTGCTTCTCACCGCATTATCTAAAAATAAAAGATCAAGAGATTGACTAATGGCAATAATCAAGAAAACGAAAAACTAAAATAAATTCTAGATGGATATATCATCACAGTCGAATAAGACTCTCATAAAATCATTATTTGATGGCACTTAATAGTTTTCTCAACTTTTATTAAGTTTATCTTCCCATTTGCCTGGACTGTATTTGATTATCTTTGGTTTACTATACCCAAAAAGAGCGGCGCCGAAATAAAGATCTGAAGCAAAGGTCTCAAAGACGAGTTTTTCCCCATCATATATTTTCATGTGCCTATATAAAAAACAGTAACAGTACGCTGAATATTCATCGTACTCTACGGCGAATGTGCGCCTGCTTCTTTTGAATACTCCAAGAAATTTCCCATTCGGTTCTCTTTCCTCATACAACCGCGTATGCTTATAGGTATTACGTCCGTAGTTTTTAATCAAGTCGTACGCTTTTTCATAGATTGAATCTAGCTCGGTCGTTTCTTTTGCGTTTTTAACTAAGTCTTCAAGATTAGAGCCGACGTCCTCCATTCCTCCCATATCTATATTGAATCTTCAGGGATATGCTTACAATGACGATATTTGCGGCTAATTTTGTCAATAATTGCGTTTAAAATCTTTGCGTTTGCCATGTCCTCCAATGGGCTATCATAATTATAATCACTGATTGCGATGTCGCTAACCATATTTTCATCTATGTCATGGTAGTCCTCATAAAAAAACATACTGATTATTGGGCCAGGTCCGAGCGGCGCGCTACGCTGTAACCGGTACTCGATACCGAGGCGAGACGCATTTACAAACTTGTGGTTTTTATAGTCCCTTTTCAGCGCGCATGTGCTAATGGCGCTGTCAGATTGTTTGGTAATATAAGTTGCTGCAGGTACGCCATAACCTACGCCAGCTGCTGCGTCTATTATGAGGCTTTCTAGGTCAGCTCGCTGTAATGGCCTGCCAAGCGTTAATTCCAAATGCCGTGTAGGGGATTCCATATTAATTTATAGTGGAGTGTTTGTATATTTATGCCTTTATTATAGTCTTTTCACTAAATACGGTTGATGAAAATCAATGACCTGGTCCGCAGCGTAATTTAGTGATAAAAATCCAAGCACAAGGAACTGCGTACGGACAGCACTTTCTATTGTATGATTATTTTTATAACCGCCAATAGATTAATTAACTTATTGAGATATGAGTTTTTGCTATGAAGACCTCTTCTGTTTGGATGTATTCTATACTGCCGATTGCCGCGGTTTCTGGTGGGCTTGGCGTGCTTCTTCCACTATATATTTTATCACTTGGCGGTTCGGTATATGACGTAGGCATCGCGACAGCGCTGTATGCCCTTATTTCCATCCCTGCTTCGATATTTTGGGGAGACCTTACAGACAGATTGAATAGGATAAAACTTTTCGTGCTAATTTCCGTGATCGGGCTTTTTCCGGTGCTGTTGATACTTTATTTCCTGACTCAGGTCGCAGCGGTAGAATCGGTATACGGCTTATACGCTTTTATAGCGACGGCATCGGCACCGGCTTTGAATATAATGGTAATGTCAAGCAGAATGAGAAAGAGCCTTCCAAAGTATTTCAGCAGGTACAGTACTATGCTAATAATAGGGGACGCATTGGGTATGGTCCCCGGACTGTTCATCGATGGCAGCTTCGCAAAGGACTATCTTTTGCTGCTTCTTGTCGTCAATGTAATCTCTCTAGTCCTCGCGTTTAGGCTGATAAGCGCGGACAAAACAAACATAGAACCCAAGCACAAGAAGGTCGTAAAGAAAAGCTTTGGGGTACTGAACATGCTTAGCGTAACGCCGTACGTTTTAACGGGACATTTTCTTATAGACCGCATACGAAAGGGGTTAAAAAGGAAGGTGATACGGCACATATACCTTCTTCTCGCTTCGATATCTTTGTTCAACTTGGCTTTGTATTTGTTTAACACGTCTTACATTCCGTTCTTGTATGCGCATTCGCTCACGTATTCCCAGATCTTCATTGTAAACATGGGGAATGCAATCGCGCAGCTCATAGTATACGTAGTAGTGCTTTCATTATTGAGCAATATAAATTTAGAGCGCTATTACAAGGTTTCGACTCTACTTAGAAGCGCGGCGCCGGCGCTGGCCTTTCTTCCATTGGCGGTAATGCCCGGTTTTGTCTTCGGGTGGAATATATTGGCATATTTCGTCGCTGGAATAGCTTATGCAATCTGGAACATAACTTCCTCGGTCATGCTCTATGAAAAAATAAGAAGACAGGGACCTGGCCATTATGTCGGCGTTTGGGCGGCCGTGCTCGGGTTCTCGGGCGTGCTTGGAGCATTCTTGTCCGGGCTTTTATCTGCAATGTCGGGATATGTAACGACTTTTCTGTTCTCGATACTTGCACTTGGCGCGGCGTTCTTCGTTTTTTCGTACAAGAAAGGATAACCGAAAACCGATGGGGCGTTTGCTCAAGTATCGCTCCTTTTCTGGCTTTAAAACCCAATCAATTTTGATAAGCTATCGCATATTCCATAATAAAGCCGCACTGTTCTTAGAAAACATTTATATAATTTTAGCAATTCCCGGACCGTTCCCGCCCGGCCATTCATCAAGATTTTTAGCCGCTGCTTAGAAATTTCATTTAAGGTTATTAAAAATGCCTTTGCTTCAATAGCTTTATTACGAAGTAGTAACCTTTAAATACAATAGTTATTCATAATTCATAAGTGGAAGGCGAAATAAAATACCGTAACATTGATACGACCATATATGAGAGTAAAAGATCTCTTAATGATTTGCTGATTGACGCATTAAATGAAAAAGATGAAAGTTATCTTGTAGGTATAATGTTAGAACTAACTCAGGCTTATTCTAATAAATTAATGAAAGATCCCTGCAAAAACCGGGAAATAGGCAAGCCAACACGCAATAATACACCGCCGGCGCCAGAAAAGTCGACCCTAGAAGAATTACTATCCCTTGACGAAGCACTAATAGCAGATTTTAGGCTCGGCAAGAAGATGGACACGGGTAAATTCAAAAAAGGTCTGCGGGATGTCTGTGTAAGAATCACCGCCCAGTCGAATCTGGATGCCACAGGCAATAACCCTATTCAAGTGCGTTACCTAGAATTTGTCGGCCGTGACGCAGGTAACAACCCCGGGGGCATACTGAACACGAGCTGTATGAAAGTCTTCTATACCAATTTAAAAGAAAAATTGAAGGACACAAACGTCGACACCATAATATATTTAGCCAACGGAGCCTTAGAGGCAGCATGCATTGCGAAAGCTGTAAAAACAAGCGCAGAGCTTATCCCAGTAAGATATTCACATTACAGAAAACACGATGCCGCTCCACGCATACCGTCTTACATGTCCTTAGAGGATTTACAGCGCGCCGTAAAAGGAAAATCCGTGTTAATAATAGATGATGACATAGACACAGGTAGATCTATGGCAATGATAATCACGGAGATGCGTAGATTTGAACCTAAAGAACTTTATTTCGGCGCGGCATACACATATGGTTTAAATAAAATGAGGGGCGGGGAGCTAAGCCGCTGGCTTTTCTCGATATCACACGCTTCAACTGAGATATTCCACGTCCCGATAAAAACGGAAATACCAGACGATATACTGCTACCCAGTGCATTTAAACAGGTCTACTTTAAAGGCCCGGGCCTTTTCAAATATCGCTAGTAGTCAAAGCTAAAAATATGAAAGGAACGATAAAATACCGCCGCGATAATTACGGTAGGTCCTTTGACGGCATATTAACTTGTGCCTTACAAGAAAAAAGAGGGGCATATTTAGTCGGTCAGATGCTCGACATAACCCAGCTATACTTAAATCAGATAATGGTGCCGGTATTATCGGAATCCCGCAAAGAAGTTAAAAATCCGGCGGCCGGACAGAAAACTCTCGAAAAACTGCTTTCTTTAGACGAAACTGTCGTTGCTGCGTTTAGAGCGGGGAGGCCTATGGACATAAAGAAATTCTGGGTGGATCTGGCGAAAATTTCGTATAGTCTAAATCGCGAGACGGGTTTTATAGCGCAGCTCAATCCACAGTCGCGTTATTTAGAAGAAGATACCCCCGTCCTAAATGCTTATTGTATGCGCGTGCTATACAAGAATCTAAGAGAAAAATTAAACGATATAAACATAGATACTATAATCTATATTGCAAATGGGGGACTGGAAGCGGCGCTTTTAGTAAAAATGGTAAAACCGGCGGCGAAATTAATTCCACTTAGATATTCACAGTATAGGCTAAGAGACAACTCCCCGAATATCCCAAACTGCATGTCATTATCTGAATTCTACGCTTCCATAGAAAATAAATCAATATTGATTATAGACGATGATATAGACACGGGGTGCTCTATGTCCAAGATTACTCATTGGATAGAAAAACTTAAACCAAAAGAACTATACTTTGGAGCTGCATATACACAAAGCCTTAGAACCGAAGAGCTAAGTGAATATTTGTCTGACCTTGCTCGTAAATCGGAGGAAATATTCCATGATACCATAGTGAATCGCCAGATATTTGAAGGCCGGAAGGGACCCGGACTTTACAAATTTATCAAAGGTGAGCGGGAAAACCCACATGCTTTAGCGGTGGGATTAGAGCGAACTTAAAAATGGGAAACATAAATAGCAGAAAGAAATAGATAACAATATGCTGACGGCATACAAATTTAGGTTGTATCTGGTCAGTAGAATCATTACTAAAGAAAGTATTTAAACAATCGGCGTCTCATCAATAAAAATAAATCGTATGAAAAAAGTCGAACCGAAAGTCTATTTGATAGCTGAAACATCTCTGATAAAAGAAAACTTAGAAAGAATGCTTTCGGACCACGCGGATAAAATCGGCAAAGATTGGTATGATTCGACGTTGCCAACCGCTTCTAGCCAGGGAGAGTACCTTATCGAAGTAGCAGGGAGGATGTGCTATGAGAGCTATGGTGTGGGCCTCAATCCAAACGTTACCAAAATAAGAGGTGCCTCAAAGGAATATCTAGAAAACATACTTAAAAAAGGCGACGGCTCAATTTTAGAGCACGCAACGTGCACTTTTGCGTTCATTAACGTTTCTAGAGTATTTACACACGAGTTAGTGAGGCACCGCGCAGGAACTGCGATAAGCCAGGAATCACTAAGGTATGTCAGACCGAAGGAGCTTTCACTCTGGTTGCCCCCGGAAATGAAAGACGAGAAAGAATTCGTCGAGCTAATCGAGACCATAGAAACCAAATATAAGAACCTAGAGAAAAAATACGACTGGGATAAGATGGACTTTACTCTGAAGAAGACGCTCACATCGGCGTTGCGAAGAATCTTGCCGGATGGCATGGCAACTAATATGATCTGGACCGCGAACCACAGGACAATAAGACACGTTATAACTATGAGGACTTCCGAATACGCCGAAGTAGAAATAAGGAAAGTTTTCGATGAAGTCGCAAGCCAGATGAAAACGCGATACCCATTGATTTATCAGGATTTAGAAAGGACATCGTTACCGGACGGCACGGGTAGCTGGAAACCTAAACACGTCAAGGTTTAGTGCAAAATCAAAATTTCTCTTAGTGCAATCAATATGATAAGATAATTTTATCGAAGTAAATGAATTAAACTTATACGCTTTATAAAAATTTGCACGTTACTTTAATGACGTTTCCGCTATTGCTATGCCCGCCCCAGAATCCATAGTAATAGTTGTCGATTCAAATGGTATTCCACTGGCCACGTTAATGACAGCCAACGAATTAACTAAATTACTTGTAACATAAGCCACCTGACTATTTGGAAATACCGCTACTCCGTATGGCTCGGGGGCCACATTTACATAATATAACCCTTGTGTACCATATGAAGCATTTACAAGGACTATTACCATATCGTGAACAATGTCTGTGAAAAACGCATACTTCCCATTAGGGGATATAGCAACGCCTACCGTTCCATCCGGTATAGATACGGTACTAATGTCTAAATTATTAGAGGTGTTGATAACCTGATAACCGTTTCCGGTTGCTGCATAAAGTAAATTTCCACTAGGCGTTATTGCGATCCCGTAATTTAATCTACCCGTATATATCTGGGTAATTATGGCATTAGACGAAGCATTTATTACTACGATGTTATTAGCATAGTCTGCCACATAGACAAATTTGCCATTTGGGGCTATCGCTACGCTTGATTGCTCAGAACTAACGTTTATAGTGGATGAGACGGTGTCTGTATTGGTATTTATCACAGAGACCAGGTCATTAGCAGAATTAACTACATACACATATTGGCCATTGGGAGTTATTGCTAAATCTAAGGGAATTCCTCCAACGTTTATACTATTGATTATTGCATTATCCGTTGCATTTATAATGGATACCATGCCGTTCGAATCCGCAAAATACACATACTTTCCATTTGGCGATATCGCTACAGCTATTGGCCGGCTCCCCGCATTAATATTGGCTATGACCTTATTATCAGAAGTATTTATGATCGTAGTCGAATTGCCGTAATTTGTAACATATGCATAAACGTTGGCACCAGCATGGCTTAAGGAATTATTACCAACGGAAGGCGCGCCGCTTTTAAGCACGCTGCCGATCAATGACTTGAACAAGCCGGGCGAGAAAAGAAAAATCAAAACTATTATAATGATTATTATAATAGTAACCGGTACTGCATATCCGCGTCTGTCCTTTTTTTCTTTCTTTGAATTTGCTTTGTTATTCATATGTCCATTGTATATAATAATTACTGTATTTTATAGCTTCTTCCAAAAGCTTGTTATAAGTCCATTTGTACAAATCTAACCGCTTATTCAGGATACTTCGGCTGAAGCAGGGTAGTTTGGAACAAGGCTTTAGAATTGAGAGAAAATTACTACAAAGAGCATAAAAGCGATAAGCAAAAGAAAGGATTGAATTACTATGACACCGGAAGATTGCTGAAAGAACTAAAGCAGAAAGAGGAATATAAATGGGTCTACGAGCCGTGATTCAAAGAAGCAAGCAACCTTTACATGATAATTCTCTTTTAATATATCTTCTCCGCAGATCTTGTATTTTTTGACAACCTAGACGTATGTAGCTTAGAGCGATCATACGCTTTCTTTTCATAATACTCCGGGAACCTCGCTTTCTGATTTTTATAATCCTTGTAAGCTCTGGCAATCCCAGAAAATGGCGCATAACCTCCCATCAGAGCAATCGTAATCGCAGCTGCGCTATTTAAAAGTATACTTGGCGGTGGCAGATTTATTAGTCTATCTACATATCCACTGATCTCGTATAATCCAATTAGAGCAGCTTCGATACCTGCAAGAAATTCGAAATCCAGCAAAAACAATTCTTTCACCTCAGTCGCCATTGCTTTATAGAATATTGATGCAAACTTTTTTGGTTTTGATACGTCAATAAGCTTTCTAGCAGAAACGAAACTGCCAGGTTCACGGCAATAACCAAAATGATTTCCAGTTTCACCTCTGACGATCAGTGTTTTGCCGCGCCTTAAAAACGCACCTAAATAATCTAGTTTCATGGTGTCTCCATATACGACTTTCCTTAAATTATCTGAATTGTTTATAAATGCACTTATAGCTAATCCATTCATTATTTCCTTGTTAATTTCAACGGCGTCTTTGTAGCCGCTAACGATGTTTGAGATGTTAGAAAGCTGGTAAAGGTTTTTTGCATTCGAAGTTAGTTTTGGCAAAAGATTTAAGTAGTACATAGCTTTCTTTTTACTTAGGTGCTTAAAAGGAGATGTGCTACAAAAACAATACCTTGAGCCCCCATACTTCTGTAATCTATCATTAAGTACGTTGTAAAAATCGACGATTTTCGCGTCAGCACTCGATGTACCCGCCATTTTCTTAGAAGCGGTTATCGATCCCACATCGGAAAAAGTTGCAAATAATATGTCTTGTAAGAGGCTTCCAGAAGGGTCACCCAGAAAAAACCGCGCCGAGCGTCGTTCTTCTGTCTTTTTTGCCTTCGCCGTTGCGAACTTTTCTTTTAATAACTCAAGCAGCCTATTTTTGCTTTTCATATATCAATAAATGAAGATAACTAGTATTTAAAGCTTTACTACCCTATAGTAATTTTATTAACTTTATTGATAAAATTAGCGTACCAAAAGAGATTTACTCTAAAAGATACGCTGTCAAACGCCATGTTGTGGCGAATATGTGGTGCATAACTGCTCTTAAATCATTTACAAACGTTTTAAAACATTAAAATGTCTATGACAATGCAATCAGTATGCTTCCCAAAATCGTCAAGGCCAATCCGATTATAAGAAAAGGATAATATAGCGTGAGGAAAAAAATCGAGAATAACGCTATTCCGACGATTTCTAAATCAACTAGTACATTCCATAAATCAAGTATTTTCTGCTTAAATCGCTTAAGAATGTGCAGGGAAAATTCTTCCGACAGGCCACCCAATACGAGAAAACCGGCCACCGCTACAGAAAGCGCGAGTTCAAGCGGCGTTATTTTAAAGAACCCGTTAAAAGCTCCTATTGAAAGACCAAAGACCCCTACAGTAATAAACTCGAAGAAGGCAGTAAGTGCATCGGCTTTTATTATATTGTAACCTTTATACACCATTGAGATAAGCAGGAAATAAGATCCTAGCATCCAAGATACTGACATAAGTGCTGTAAGGGATATTATCCGTGTCGCCGCGCCAAAATTGGAGCCGTACAGCGCCACCACCTGCAGCACCAAGCCAGCAAATACTATTACAGTTCCGATTATTGCCAGCGTCTTCGGGTCTTGTTTCTTTGCACTTGCCAAAATGAAAATAAATGGAATTATCGTTATATAGGATGCGGACGCCACGAAGGGATAGTTCTGGTTCCCGATAAGACTGTAGAATATTATACTGCCCAGCCCAAAAAATATACCGGAGAGCAGCGAGTAGAAAAATAACGACTTCTTTGGTTTGCGGCGGCCGATTTTTCTATACTCCTTGAAAAGAAGGATAAGCAGAATATTGATTAAAAAGAGAGAAGCCTCAAATATAACCAAATAATCGAGATAGCTTATAGGGTTTAAGGATACTACTATGTCACTGAATATTGACCACAGTGCATATGCGGCTGAAGAGAATGCGGCGAGCGACAGACCAATTATCAGCTTATTCATTTAATACTTAGTCGTTTGTGATTTAAAATAATCTATTCCTGTAAGCTAAATAAGAGCTTAGTTATATCTCCGAGACGTATCCAGAAGCTCCATTTTTATCGGCTTCAAGATATCCTTTGGTGTCCAGTTTCATCTTTATCTTTCCCTTCTTCAACCCGAGTTTTCCAAGGTAATCCATGAACTTCTTAGGAGTCTCGTTTGTGCCGCCTTTGCTGAACAATATCCTTTTTGCTCCTTTCTCTTTCGCCCTTTCCACCAAGTCCCTGCGGACCGCATCGAATATCTTAGGCTTCCTAAAGGTCCTGTGTCCCTCGACGGAATCGACCAGAAAAGTCCCATCCTCCATGTAGCATATCGCGCTTCCTAGTGTCTTGCCTCCGATATCGTATCTTACC
>JAJYZA010000008.1 GCA_021800365.1 Nanobdellota archaeon | reverse complement strand
CAATCCTTAAAGTTTTCATAAGCTGAACCTAATATCTTGTATTTTTCTTTTGAAATGTTCAGCTTCGTTTCATTTATGTAATCATGTCCCCTATTGTTCATGGTTAAGAATGCCCACCCCGAGTTAGTATAACTCTTTGATATCTCTTGTATAAACTTAGGTGAATAAAAGTTATGCGCTACACCGTGTATATTAATCACGATTTTTTTAGTTTTTTGCTTTGGTAAGTATATCGCCCCATCTAAAGTTAATCTATCCTCTGTTCTAATAGTTACTAAGTGCATTATCATATTATGTTTAGAGAAAACTTATTGAATTTAAGCCTGTAAATAGCTTATAAGATACTTTATACCGTCGCTTTACTCTTTGTTTTCATGCAACATCTAGCATAAAGTATATGATCATCGCCAATCATTTCCGATAAATTTTTAGGATTATAACCTTTATTAATTTGTTTAATCAAATCAATAATCTCATCAGGCTTGTCTTTAATTTTCTTGTACAGGTTAGCATCTGTTCTGAGCACTTCGCAGATTTTAACAAAATACTCCTCTTCTACATTAGACAGTGCCCATAAACTACATGGGGCGGCCGGGATTTGAACCCGGAACAGCCAGAGATCTTGGCAACGATGCACCCAAGTCTGGCATCATAACCAAGTTAGATCACCACCCCAGCAAAATATAAATAAACACGCGTCTATTTTAAGTTATTTCTTATCTCCTCGGCTTAGGAAACTGTCTAGTCAAGGTTGGAGAAATTTATAATATTGTCTTCGTCTATAGTTCCAAGGAAAATTGCACGGCAACAATATCTTTTTACTCCAAGCTCATCGAGGGCGTCTTTCGGACTTTCTATCTTTGTTATCTCTTTATATTTCTCCCACAAGTGCGCAATAGGTTTTCCGCAACTGTAACAGCGTATAGGTATCATACTAGTTCTAAAAGCGTGACCGTTCTTGTTATGCCATGGAATTTTCTAACGGCCTTTACAAAATCCTGTATCCCTGTAGTATGCTCCTCCGTTACAAGGAACACGGCGTCATACTCGCCATATACCATCATTGCCTGCGTTACACCCGGCATCTTCTTTATTTCCCTGAACACCGTTTCCGTGCTCTGCGGTTCTATGTTAACAAGTACAAGTGCATTGACCATGCAATTAATTGCGTAGTTTCGGTATATAAACTTTTTAACGACAATTTAAGGCGGGCGAATCAAACCCGACATCTCCCGAGACCAAAATCACGGACTTTCTGCCCGACTTTACGTAAACACACAAATGCCGTAGGCCACGCCGCAAATTCCGGATTAAGCGTAATCTTAAACTGGCATAGACATACCTTTTTATATCCTTCCGGCGAGAGTAATATATGGATAAAACTGTAGTGGCAGTCATTGGCGCGGTTATCGCCGTCGCCATCATAGTAGTGGTCGCCATCGAAGTCTTTAATGTCCCCTTCCCAAACATTTCTCAGTCGGGCCAAAGCAATGCGTATTCCGGTGAAACTAACATAACCCAGGTTTACGCAACCGCGAATGCGCTCTTATCAAGGGTCAACACGTTAAACACCAGCAGCTATTTTTCTATTCTGCTGAAAAATGGCTCAAATCCGGTAGAATCAATTTCACTCGATAACGTTTCCTTTTCGCTGTATGGTGGTATGTTTAAGGGAGTTCTTCAAGCATCACCGCTGTTTTTGGCTCTTGGTCTCAGTACTAGTCTTCCCCCCGCCTATAAGCAGTTTACTATAAGATTTATAGCGCTTCAAAATGGCACTGCTAACATAACGTGCTCAAATTCCTGGGTATTAAGTAGTTTGAAGTTCAATCAGAGCGTGGCGAATAAAGAAGCGGTTAACTGTACTTATGTTCCCTCCGCGCCGCTTAGCCACTCGGTCTTGACTGTTAACGGAAGTACGTCGATACTAAGTTTGGCGACTGAAGGAGATCTAAATGGCATAAACTCCAGCTGGAGAATGAGTAATCTAGGAACGACCACTATTAATGGTCAGCAGTGCACAATGTTTAAGGAAACATACTCCAGTGCCATTGTCGCATACCTCTGCATGTCAGATAGTTCGGGTCTAACCGTGTTTTTAAATAGTTCCTTCGTAAATGATAGTTACCTGGGACCGGGCGTAAAGATTGCCACGCTTTTCACATCTCTTCCAGGAAATGAACCTACGGCTGCGAGCATCACCTCACTTCCGCAAGGAGTTTTTGGCAGTACCGTGCTGCGGGAGCCGTTTGGTGAATTTACACTGGTCGGACAGTCATGTAGTCCTCCGCAGGGACTCCAGCTCAATCTAACTGACAGTTATGACAACAGCGTCATTTTCAGCGGTCCGACTAATACGCTGTCTACGGCCAATGTAACTTTTATAAATGAGACTATAATCAAATCTACTGGCATTACTGGCGCAGGCAAAGGCAACGCTTCTGGGGCGGTACTCACCGCTGGAAAGTCTATTACATTGGGTTTCGGCGGGATTTGCACCCCGAACTCAAGATATACCGCAAATGTAAATATCTGGTATAATTACACCTATTCACCAGGTTATACGGGCATGTTAAAAATAAATAAAACAATCACAGGCATAAGCGGTTAAGCGGCCTAATCTTATTTTTAGGATAGTCATAAAAGTAATCAAAACACCGCGTAAGCGTATATAATACATTTAATAAGCAAGATAAAAATAGTATTATTATTGCGGCTATAGTCTAGTGGTAGAACATTGGCCTTCCAAGCCGATAGCCCGGGTCCGAATCCCGGTGGCCGCATTTTTAATTCAACTACTTAAGAAGCGCCTTTGACTGGACATATAGGGGATTTATTTTTATTATTTTAATAGATATAGCTTTATTTACATAGATCCTACTAGCTTGTAGATGCCGGGGTGGCGCAGCCTGGTTACCGCGTCGGTCTCGAGAACCGATTTCCGCAAGGATTCGCAGGTTCAAATCCTGCTCCCGGCGTTTGTGTACTGACAAGAAACCTTTTATCTTCTAGATACTTTGATGATGCATGACCGACTTACGGAAATTACAGAAACTAGTAAAAAGATTTATCGATGAAAGGGACTGGCGCCGGTTCCAGACTACAAAGGAACTTGCCATGAACGCATCAGTCGAGGCGAATGAGCTTCTTGAACTTTTCCTGTGGCAAAACGAAAGGGCTTTAGACAAGAAAATATTAAATAAAGAAGATACCGTTTTCCTTAAAAAGATAAAGAACGAGACTGCCGACGTATTCCTTGCCTGTCTTTCCATCGCTGATCAAGCAGGTTTTGATTTAGAGGAAGCTTTTGTATCGAAGATGAAAGAACTGGATAAAAGATATGATAAGAAAAAGGTGTACGGCGATCCAAGAAAAATACCTTCGAAAGAGTAAAAACGCCGCGCTAGTAACTATTAATAGTGCATCGCATCTATAAATTAACTGGGTTAAATGGAAAAAGATAAGGAGGATACTAGTACTGCGCTTGTTCCGACTGAAGTAGATGTTCTTGATAAGACAAGAGAAGAGATTAAAAAGAGGATAGCCTTTGAATTAGATTCCAACCCATATCTATCTGGTCTTAAAAGCAAATATGGGGCATCTAAGCTAGAGGCGCTGATTACGCCGCAGTGCTATAAACTGAGGGGAGAGGACAAGGACATGCTCCTCGTTACTACATTATGCGATACCACTCAAAACGAATATGAGCGCATTTCAGTTGCTATCAACTATATATTGACGATCGGCTTGAAAGAAATGCTATTGTCAGGGAACTCTTTTACACATTATATCGACGTTCAGATAGACGCACAGGAAAAACAGACAGTTTCGTCATTCATAGGCAAATCATTTTTTGATGATTCAGAGCTATTTAGATTCGATTATACAAAAAGATTTGGGCAGGAAACCGGGACACTTAGTTTCAGATTCGGGAGCGATTATGCTACAAAAGGAAAGCCGGTCGACGCGTTTTTATTCTTGTGGAAATATACGGTGGCCGATTCAGTAAGACTAGAGGCATTGTTATCCAATGAAAAAATAACGGATACCACGGGAGACCTTGGCCTGGAAATCTATACGAGCGAAATAGGCGTTGAGAATGTGGGCGGTTACAAGGATGTAAAAGAGAAGATCAAGAGAGACGTATTCTATCCATTTTTAAACAGGGAGTTGTTTGACGAAGTGATCAAACTTAGCAGAACAAAAGGCTATGAGAGTTCAATGAACGCCGTATTGTTTTATGGTCCGCCAGGCACGGGTAAGACCCTGATGGCGAAAGCGATAGCAAAAGAACAGGGAATAACTTTTTTTTACATCAATTTGCAGAAAGTATTTACAAAATGGTATAGTGAAACGCAGAGGAAACTGGGAGAAGCGCTCAGCTACATAGAAGATTACAGCAAAGAAAAGAAAGCAATTCTTTTTATAGATGAGATGGATTATTTTGGAAAAAGAACTACGGAGGATACCGGTTCAGACAAGGAGGATAACCGGGTCATACTCACACTTCTGACAAAAATTGAGGGACTTAAAACGGACAAGAAAAATCATAATCTTCTTTTGATAGGTGCCACCAATCGCACAGACGAATTAGATGACGCTATATTTCAGCGGTTTAAAGACAAGATTTTATTTCCGCCCCCTTCTTTAGAGGATAGGATAGAGATATGGAAGATCCACGCACCAGGTCTTACGCTACAATGCATAGAAGATCTTGCAAAAAGGATGAATGAAGGATCGACCGGCCGCGATATCGATAACATAGCAACTATAGCTACGACCGAACACGTAAAATATTTAATAGAACACGGTATAAAAACGGCTTCAGTGCCGCCATTTTCTACATATGTCCGGGCACTTGAAGAATATACTAATAAAAAACCGGTTAAGACGCCAGAAGGGTTATACCGTTGATTTAAAACCCGGTCTAAAGAGATAAATTCTCATCTTGTGAATCACTATTATGTCTTATAATGTTATAATCGGGAGGAACGAGAAAGACCTTGGAACTTATGGTGATCTCGCTACCACCTTTATTGGAAAACAATATATAACGATGGGCAATGTCGTAAGCTTAGGCAACCAGATTCTTCTAGATGCACTAAGGCCGCACGTCGTACTTATCGCCGGAAAGAGAGGCTCCGGAAAAAGTTATACTATGGGAGTAATAGCCGAGGGCTTGGCTTCCCTGCCACAGGAAGTTTCACAGAACGTAACTTCTCTTATAATAGACACGATGGGGATATACTGGACTATGAAAAGTCCAAATTACAAGGAAGTGAATATCCTGAAAGACTGGGGCGAAGAACCAAAAGCATTCAGCAATGTGAAGGTATTCGTACCGAGAGGTTCTTTCGACGCCATAAAAGAACAAAATCCCGGGATGGCGGACGGTGCGTTTTCTATTACAGTTTCAGATTTATCAGCGAGCGACTGGTCCGACATGTTTAATTTTTCAATAAACGATGAATTTGGAGTGCTGATAAACAAGGTTATAGAACAGCTATCGGAAACAAATAGCAAGTATGGCATTCCAGACATAATAAACGAAATAGACAGGCAGATAGCGACCGATACTGTAAAGGAAGCTTGTAAACAGCGATTTGAAACGGCCAAAGGCTGGGGGATATTCGAGAAATACGGCACGCCGATATCGGACCTTTTGGCGCCGGGATACATAAACATTCTGGATATAAGTCTTTATGCGCACTCTCTTGGCGAATTCAATCTGCGCGCTCTCGTCATAGGGCTAATCTCACAAAAGATCCTAGAAATGCGTACGATAGAGCGCCGTTCCGAAGAATTAAAAGAGATTAATGCGACCGTTATGGTGAAGGAAGAGAACTCCAAGAAGGAGATCCCGATTGTTTGGCTATTCATAGACGAAGTTCATGAATTCCTGCCGGCAAATGGCAGGACCGCAGCAAGCGCCGCTCTTTCACGCGTTATAAAAGAAGGAAGACAGCCCGGTATCGGGCTTGTTATAGCCACGCAACAACCAGGTAAATTAGATACGGATATAATAACGCAATCAGATCTGATAATCTCTCAGCACGTAACGGCGAAACTCGATATAGAAGCGCTGAATACGGTCATGCAGATTTACATGGCATCTGACATAAGGAAGTATCTTATGGACCTTCCACGCATGCCGGGTGCATGTATAATATTAGACGACAACTCTGAGCGCATCTACCCCGTTCAAATAAAGCCGAGATTGACGTGGCATGGTGGAGAAACGCCCCGTTCTATACCGCCGCCAAAGAAATAGATTATGGTTTCCTTTCCTTTTTCGGGACTTAGGCCCGGCCAGGATAAGATAATAAATGCGATACAAGGCGCGGTAGCCAATCGCGAAAAACTGATGCTGCATGCCTCAACCGGGATGGGAAAGACCGCGCCGGTCTTGTACGCCGCACTTTTGGCGGCAAAAGAATCCGGTTTAAGGATCATTTTCCTAACAGCTAAACATACGCACCAGAGTATAGTATACGACACCTTAAGGAAAATGAATAATGCGTCCAACGAAAAAATAACCTTTACAGGGATAAACGGGAAAAGGTCGATGTGCCTGTTCGAGAACAATGTAGAGCCGCAGTTGTTTACGGAATTTTGCCGCGCGGTCAGAGAGCAGGGCATGTGCGATTTTTACAGGAATACGCTTTCGAAGACGAAGGAAATAAAGCCGAGAGCATTAGAAGCTTTAAGCGAAGGGATATCGGATCCGGAATCCGTAATGGCCGCCGGCAGGAAATTTGAGGTATGCCCATATGAATTATCTATTTTAAACGCGAGAAATTCAGACGTAATCATCGCAAATTACATGCACGTGTTCGATTCCGGGATTTCAGGCAGCTTCATGTCAAAGGTCGGCATCGCCCCGGAGAAAACTATCATGGTAATCGACGAAGCGCACAATCTTCACAGCAGAATAATAGACATGAACTCATTTTCCATATCAGAGCGAACATTAGAGAAAGCATATGAAGAGGCATTAGCAGCAAAAGAACTGGCATTGGCAAGCAAGATAGACGTCCTGATTTCAAAAGCGCGGTCTGTAACAACAGAAGCGCTTCTTGAGCTGGATGGCATATTTAGGCAGCAGGATATGGAGACAATTTCTTCTATCGTAGAAGCGAATGAAAAAGGGTACAATGTCCCTGCTTCTTTCACTTTGGGTAAATTCGTAACGCTTCTTTTGAAAGCAGACGAATCATATGTAAAGTATGCGTCAAACGAAGGCGGCAGAATAAAGATCAATATCTCTTCGCTCGACCCGTCCGCATATGCTGGCAGCGCAATAAATTCCTTTTATTCGTCGATTCTTATAAGCGGGACTTTCAAGCCTATGGACACGTTTGCAGATCTTTTGGGAATACCAGACGCGAAGAAGGTCGTCATCGAAGATGAGACGTTAAAAAACAACAGGGTCATAATAAATGAGACGGACATAACGACTAAATTCACCAGCCGGGCTCTACAGTTTGGTCTTATAGCCGAGCGCATTGATGAACTATTGAACGGATTTAAGCATAATTCCATAGTCTTCTTTCCGTCCTACAGTTTTATGGGATCGATTTTCGATCTGCTGCAGCATAAGGATGGAGTAATAAAGGAATCGCCGAAACTCGACCGGGAAGAAAAGCAAAGGATCATTTCAACCCTGTCAAAGCCAGGTAAATGTCTTTTTGCAGTAATCGGTGGAAATTTTTCAGAAAGCATCGGCGTGAAGAACAATATAGTGAGATTGATTGTGATAGTGGGCGTGCCATTCGAACCACCATCGATAAGACTCAAGGCACTGCAGGCATATTATGAGAAGAAATTCTCGAAAGGCTTCGAATATGCACAGATACTTCCATCAATGGTAAAGACGATGCAGGCCGCTGGAAGAGGGATCAGGTCAGCAGAAGACAGGGCTATAGTTCTCCTGATGGATTCGCGCTTTAGATCGAGTGCATTTACAAAGTATCTTCCCGAGGGAATAAAAATAATCGAGGGGGGTGCGATGGATACAATAAGACAGGAAGGGTTCGGTTGATATCGTCATATCCGCGGCATTTCAAATAACCAAAGTAAAGTATAAACGGTGTCCCGATCGAAAAATCGGCCTATGCGCGCCTCTCGTAAAGAAATTCACTGGCTTCAAGAAGCTCAGTGCGGAAGTTTGCGGTGATTCATAATAATATATCGCTAACCATTGGATTGTAACTCGGGAATTCTATAGGGAAAAGGTTCAGCTGATCTCACTACCATCAGCAAGATCCCTGTCAACGGTAAGTAAAGATAGATTGCCGTTTTTGTCATCGGCGGCCAGAAGCATGCCTTCGGATTGCATGCCCATAAGATTTGCTGGTTTAAGATTATCTATCACTATGACTTTTTTGCCGACGAGGTCTTCCGTTTTATAATATTTTTTTATTCCAGACAATATGGTTTTTTGTCGTGAACCGAAGGAGACAGTTAATTTCAACAACTTATTACTTTTTTCCACGTTCTCTGCAGATACCACCTTGCCCACGACAAGTTTAATCTTTTTGAAATAGTCTATATCAACAATTTCGTTATCGCCAGCTTCCGGCATAATGACCTAGTCTTCTACGTGTGACAGAGAGGCGGCTATCTCATCTATAGTCCTTCTTAAATCCCTTATAACCGTAGAATATCTTGCCAGATACTCTTCCTGTTGTTTCAAGACTTTAGAAAATTCATCCAGGTCTTCCTGCGATTCACTTATCTTGCTTTCAAGCGCTTTTATATCGTCCAATATCCTCTTGAAGTCGCTTAGCTTTACGAATGCAAATGATTTGGTTTCGCCGCCCATCCTTATCATATCTAGTGCGCTTACGCTGCCGGTCTTGAACGGTTCAGATCTTATATTCGGTATTGATATCGGTTCCGGCATAGGAAGCAAAGGCACTGGAAACTGCGGGGTCTCAATATTCTGTACCGGTTGTTGGGTCTGTGCAGCGGTTTGTTGCTGCGCACCTGTCGCAGGAGCGGCAGTCTTTGCACCGTTCGAATAATATGGGTTTGCTGGCGTGGCTTTCTTTTTTCCGAATAACATAATATAGATTAACACTTCTAACTTTTAAATACTTATTTAAGATTTTTTCATTGTGTTTATACCATCGGCTGCAGCAAACATGACTATCTCTTTCCATTTGTCACACCGATTTTCACCCGCAAAAACCATCCACAAAAAAGATAAATACGGGCCGCAAAACTCTTAAATAAAAGAGAAAATAAAATAACAACGTAATTATAGCATTGCATACGGTAAATATTAGAGTCATGGATAAAAACAGCCTTGCGCGCCGATGGTCCAATGGTTATGACAGCAGCTTCCCATAGATATGGTAAAAGTTGCTAATCCGGGTTCGAATCCCGGTCGGCGCAAAGTTAATAACTACGTGGTCCGTGAATTGTAGGATGGAAGGAAACCAGATTGAATTGAGGTGCATATTAGAGCTTCTTGCTAAGCCCAAAGAGATGGCAGTAGATGCCCTAAAAAAGATACTCGCTAACATAGAAGAGGAAGGCTCCAAACTAGAAGTCTCTGATGCGACTTATAGCGAGCCAAAAAAAGTCGAGCAGGATTTCTATTCTGCCTTTGCCACGTTCAAGATAAAGGCTGACCCAGTAGCGGCGTTCGGTTTTGTATTGGATTATGCGCCATCTAGCGTAGAGGTCCATAATGCAAAGGACATAAAACTTTCGATAACCGATTTGCAGGCGATATTAAACGACATTTCCGGCAGGCTAAACCAGATGGATCAAAATATAAAGATATTCTCCGCGCAAAACGTGATACTTACAAATGAGAACGCGCAGCTAAAAAAGAAGCTCGGTCAGGAAAATCCACAAGTACCTACTGATAAATCGTGAATTAGTCTTAAGCGAAAGCTTTAAATATACCGAATTTATCGAATTGTTAGGCTTTAATGCCTAATCCGAGAATTTAATCCGAGAAGTCGGAAGTGTAAAAAAGTGAGGTGTTATGAAAATGAAAGTAATAAGAAGTATAAAAAAGGCAGCAGCAGTAGCTACGGGTGCTCTATTCTTAGGAGCCACTCTTGGTGCCGCAGCAGTCTTCGGTAGTGGCCTGAGTACATTATCTTCGGCGTCTACCAATCCATTATTGCACAACAATGCAGTAAGTTCAGTGGTTGTAGTAGGATCAAACGCAGCTGCGCAGGACATTCTTGGATCCATAGACATAGCGGCAGCATTGACCGCACAGGCAGCATCTTTGTCTACGACAGCCAGCGGAAGCGTAGTCATAGGAACTTACTCGCTTTCTTCGACAGCTAAAGCTTCAACTTATTCATCAGCGAATGGGACGGCTTTCGTCAACAACTGGTCTCCATTGTCTGCGACTGTGTTGAAAGAGAACTGGTCTGCAGTGCCCGGCAATCTTAAATCGTCTAATTATACGGCAATAGAGAACGTAACGTTCTCTGCGACGGCAAAGCCAGAGTTGAATGGTCTTAACGTGGAATTTCCAGTTGGGTCGTTTAAATTCGTATCATACGACATAAACCTGTCAAATTCAAAGGCAGTCGTAAATACGACGCACACAAGCACTGTTCCATTGAAGTACTTAGTCGGCAGTTCATTTCTGACGGTGCTTAATAGGACAAGCGTGAATTATACGACTGGTTCTTCAAGCGTTACGGACAACGTCAAGGTGCCAGGCTCGCTTACCATAGGTAGTGATACAGTCAACCTTTTAGGGGTAGAGACAGTACTGCCAGGTTCTGGTTCTTACAGCCAGCTTGAATTTAATGTAAACGGCGGCGCAACGCAATACGTCAACCTATCAGTTTCCACTACGGTTTCAGGCGTGACTCTTAAGGCTACTGGCCCATTGAGGAGCAATGCGACTAACGTATATTACTTGCCTAGCATTACGCTTTCGGCTATAAGCAAGGTACAGAACTGGTCTTCAGCGAATGTGTTTGGTTTAGGCAACTACAATACTTCGACAAAGGACTGGGATTACTTTAATTTCTCTCTGTCAAAGGCTGCGATGTTGGATGCATCTTTGAGCACGGCCGCTAATTTGGCGCTGCCGGTTTCGGCGATATCCTTGGAAGCTTTAACACATAGCTATGTAGGTGCAAAGAATGCACAGAATATAACAGTCACTGCTGGTAACCCAGGCGTGGATAGATTCTTGCCACTCAGCGGATTGGTTGCTTCAAAGAATGTAAACTTTAATTTGAGTCACGGTTTGCCTAACGTTGCAGTAGGTGCGGACTTTAGAGGTCCACTTGCGACAGCGGCAGAGGCGTATGCTAACTACTCCGGTCCAGACTTTAGCTTGGAACCTTATCAGTGGTACTTTAATACGACAGGTAATAGGCTGAATATTACTGCACCTTCAGAGAATATATTTCCTCTGACAAAGAATCACAGCTATGTGCTTAACACTACTGTCATCGGTGCTTCTGCCGACTACAGTTACGTTGTTAATAACTCTAAAAATGTGCCTGTAGCCTTGTTAGTACAATTGCCAAATGGAAAGTCATTTGCATTGCAGTTCAAGGAATTAGCAGGTACAGGAACTTATGCTGCAAATGATACTATGAATGCTACTACATTATATAACGGCAGTTATTCTTCGCAACAAACCATAAAAGAAAATATGACTTACTCGTTTGGAGGTTACAATTTAACGACTAAACTTAAGGAGGTTAATATTAATACTACCGCCAAGCCAGTTTACAGAAATGTTACAGAGTTTAACCTTTCAGGTCCAGTCGCGTCACTTAGTACTGGTGGCAGTTTTGTTCCCGGCTATGCAGGGTTGTATCAAAGCAATGGTACTGTATTGAGTTCTTACACCTTACCTAATCAGCTCGGTGCGCTATCATTTAGCGGTACGGTACTAACTTACACTGAACCTACATTAGGCGGAAAGACGACGAGTGTCACTGTAACTGAGAATAAGTCAGACTATACTTACCTTGTATCTCCGACAAACGGCTCAGCTGATAGTTGGGGCGCATATGTGACTGCAGCAACGAAAGATGGTGCAACATTTGTAATACCTTCGCAGAACTACACTTTGGCTCTTAATGGTACACAAACAATTACTGGAAAGCAGACTGTTTCATTAGGCGGATCTGTTTCATCGGGTAAACTGCTTAATATAACTGGTGTATCTTCGGTATCAGCATCTGGACTATTCGGATCGGGAGTATTCCCTCTTGCAGAACTTGATACGTCCTTCAGCAGTTCGACAAACAGCGTTCCAGTTGTGATAGTTGGTGGTCCAGCGGCCAACAAACTAGCACAGACTGTACTTGGCCTTTCGGGTCCAGTATTCGGATCGCAGTTTACTAACCTTACGGGCGTAGGCTCTGGACAAGCACTTGTAGAATGGTTCACCAATGTATCAGGATTGGGACACCAAAATGCACTTTTAGTTGCAGGTTACAATGCAGGTGATACCTTAAACGCAGCTGAAGTAGTCGCAGAAGCACTGCTTGGCACGCCAGTAAGTGGAGTAGCACTTAACGGAACCAAGATGATACTAAGTACATCATCCAGTAGTTATACTGGTGTGACAGTAGTAAGTTCATCGTAAATAAAACCAATAATTGATTAAAGAGGTCCCCTTTTTGGGGCCTCATTTTTTGTTTTTATTATTTTTTAGATTTTTCTCGCAGTTAAAATAGGTCTTTAGTAAATTATTTAATCTTAAGATGTACTATTCTCATGCTGAGGTCGTACTAAATTATGCATGTAAATATCAAAAGGCAGCAAAAAGAAAGAAGAAAGTTGAATAAATGGGTGATCGTCATCGTCCTAGTCTTTGCGCTTAGTATAGGTTTAGCCTACTTCGTCTCTGAATCCATAGCATCGACGCAATCAAATCAACAGATAAACAGCTTGACTCAATACTGTGAGGCTTACGGCGCGCACCAGACAAGCGGACTTTCAGCAAGTCCGACTACGAATGGCACGATCTTTTATTGTTATTATTCTTTTGCTTGTGCCAAAAAGGCGGAATCGATACAAAGCACCGCGACTGGCTGCACATGCGACGTATTGCAATCTAATGCGGTGGTGGTAAGTAACAGCTGCATTGTCATACAAGCCTGATTTTGAACTCCTTAGAAAAATTATGTACGATACACAGAAAATAGGGATAACTGCGTTTAAGACAAAAACGCCGCCATTGAATGGCAATATATTCAGAGAAAAAGAGGATTTTCTTGTCCAGGAGATAGAGATCGATAATTCCGTATTAACAATAGGAAAGGAACAACAACCATTAAACCAAGTAGATAAAAAAGATTTTCTTGTATTTACGCTGGTAAAAAAAGGGACCACTACACAGGACGCACTGAAAATAATCTCGCGCGAGAACCATCTGAGCATCAAGCGCCTTGGTTACTTAGGGAACAAAGACAGGAATGCCGTCACCGCCCAGAGGATAAGTATATTCAAAGGCGATCCGCAGCGCATTAAAACGCAGTATAATAGCTTTTATTTAAAAGATCTTGAATACTCAGAAAGTGGCTGCAAAATCGGAAACCTTTATGGTAACAGATTTACTGTACGCATAAGAGACGTTAGTAACGCAGAGATATTAGATAACTTTTTGAAGGAGGCCATGAATGGCATACCAAATTTCTACGGGCCACAGCATTTCGGTACTTCGGCCACGAATCTTAAAATCTCAAGAAGCATAATAAACCGGGATTTTAAGCAGGCAGTCTATATGTTTTTATTTGAAGACAGAGATGAAAGCGAAACGGCTAAGCAGGCGCGTAAAGTGATGCGCGAAAGCTTTTCAGGCAAGTTTTCCGATGAAAGTGAGCCGAATCAAGCGGGAGAAAATGAAGTTATAGAGGGATTGCCCGGTTTTTTTAGCACCGAAAGAGAAATATTAAGGTACCTGCTAACCAACAGGCACGATTACATAGGCGCATTGAGGCTTGTACCGAAGTATTTTAGGCTACTGATAATCCAGGCATTGCAGGCATATCTCTTTAATCTGACTTTAAGTAAACTTATAGCTGGCGGCAACGTGCCACAAACAATCCCAACGATAGGTTATGATCTCGATATCGATGCCATGGAACCTAGCATAAAGGAAACTATTGCGTCAGTATTGGAGCAAGAAAATTTTACGAACCTATCCAAATTTAAAATAAACGAAATGCCGGAAGCGAGCATGAAGACATTCTTAAGAAACGCTTTAATTTACCCCGAGAACTTCTCGTATCTGATCGACGGCAACGATGTGATACTGTCTTTTGATCTTAAAAAAGGGGCATATGCGACCATAGTCTTATTGGAGTTGCTAAAACATTTAAATTGAACTCATTACGCTTCATCTAAGCACAAATTTCTAATCTGGGAGAATACTGGCAAATAGTCGAAAGAAGCTGACTTGTATCTTCGTAGCCGACATAAGTTGCGTTGCCGTTTATTATTAACATGGGAAAAGAACTGACGTTGTATACGCTGTCTATGGCCTCGATCGGAGTTATGCCGGTATTGGCATTTATAACCGTTGCGATTATACTGTAATTTGATTTTTCTTCCAAATAAGTCAATTCCGTCCCTTCATATACGCAGTTTGTGCAGCCATTTTGCGGATAAAGCATCAAAACATTCGCTATTTTATGGCCGCATTGGTCCTCTATCCTTTGTGCGAGCAACCAATAATCCACTCGCGTATATTCAAATTGGTTTAGAATGTCTTGGTAATCCGAAGAATATGCGACATCGGTCTGTGCAGCGGTTATCTCCGTACTAAGCGTTTGAAGCTGCTGATTTAGATAACCAAGACCGCTCTCGAGTATGGAACATGATAGAGTAGAATTAGACGAACCGACATACGTAGCAGTAGACAGGGCTTCCAGTGTTTGCTGATCCTGGTTTAGGCTATTTAACAGCGACGGGATCTTTAAGTTTGCTGCTACAAAACCAAGGGCGAAAGCCAAAGACACCGCTAATGCGACCGCTAGTATGGCGATAAGAATCCTCGACTTATTTCGTTTCAATTTCTGTTTTTTATTTTCCACATCATGCTACGCCTGAAAACAGTTGCATTTATGAACCCATACATCCACGTTAGCCCAAGGAAATATGAGAACAGCGCGACATAAATAGCTACTCCCAACGTGTCTTTGACGGCGTTGAGCCTTTTATTGACCAGTTTTATGGCATAGAACATGGAGTATGCGCCAAATATCAGCAACATTATGCTCAAAAACGATAGCGTATCGACGCTGAACATTATGCTTAGCATCTCTGAGTATATCTGGGAGGATAGAAAAACGATACCGACATTTGCTATGAGGGTGTAAGCATAAGTAATCCCAATATATATATAGTATGCCACGAGCGGCAAAGCGAGCATAGAAAGGAATACCGACGCGAATATCAGCAGCATTATGTTCTTGTCTATAAGTCCGTTCCTTTTATCGTTTGTTATCCTTTTTCTGTATTTGAACATATTGAAGAAAAACCCAGAATACCAGCGGACCCTTTGTTTAAGCAGCGAGGATACCGAAGTCGGGACGATCGTATACGAAAATGCATCGATTCGGTTTTCTACATTATATCCGTGAAGAAGAAGACGTATCGCAATCTCCATGTCTTCCGTAACATTATTTTCATCAAAATAGCCGACTTCCCTCACTGCGGAAGTTCTGAACATCGAACCCGGGCCAGGTGCGACCAGGAGATTCCCTACATGGCTAAACGCTTTTCTCAGTACTATAGAAAAGAGATAGTCGTACTTTTGTATTAATTCGACAGCTTTTTTTGGTTTATAGACTGCTACCGATGGCGTTACTACTCCCGTTTTTTCGTCTTTAAAACCGCTTAGTAACCTTTTTATCAGGTTTTTATCAGCTACCGAGTCTGCATCGAGCGTTAGAAAGAATCTTTCTTTTTTTATCACGTGCTTTAAGACATAATTCATTACCGCCGCCTTTCCATTTAAATGAGTCTCAACCACACGCACGCCGCGATCTTTAAAAGAGTAAGCGAAGTCTCTGGTAATGCCGTCCGTAGCCTTGTTTAGTGCGACGTATATCCTTATCTTGTTTTTTGGAAAATCGCTTTTAAGTACGCTTTTTATAGAAAGCGCAAGATCCTTTCCTTCGAAAAGTGTCGGTATTATTACTGCAATAAGCGGGAGCTTATTTTTTTTCAATCTTTCTCGGCGAGTATCCGATATCTCAAAGTATACCATGAGCCAAAAAAACACCAACAAAAGTACAAATGCGCTTAATACTTCTAGTAAAATTTGTGTATATGTCATAGTTTGTATCGATAAAATAGTTATTGACTCTATTCTATTAAATACATTTCAGATCGAAATGGCCTCGGTTTGGCGCGTTTGTCTATCATTCACCGTATTTGGCAGATACTGGGAACATATGAGTTCAAAAGCGCGATAAAGGAGAATGTGCACAAAATTATAGTTTTTATGCCTGTAACGATAGTTATGATATTAAACGGTTAAAACGTTCTTTTTCTGATAAGATAGATTACGTTCGCCTCTTTTCTTTAGCGATTTTAGTGTGAATCCATTCTCCGGGTCTTAAAATTCAGTGACTTTACAGGCTCTCCCAGCTCTCAATCTTAGCGCGTTATGGACGCAAGAAATTTGCAAGCATCTAATAGCAGCGTCGAGCTTAACCTATTATACGCTAAATAACAACCCACAGTATTGTTCGCTCTCGATGCGTTTATAGCAAAGTTTACCCCGTATTTGAAATCTATGACCGGCGTATAAGAACAGTATCTTTTAGAGGCCCCATAGCCATACAGATAAATCCCGTTGCTTTGCCCGAGAAGTGAATAGTTGCCTGCCAGCGCTCCGAAACTTATTATGGGATATTGTGAATAATTTACTCCCCAAATATACGTTGCGCTTATACCATGATAGTCAAGATACACCCAATTATTGGATTGTACGGTGCAGTTTGTCGTATTATACGTCGCATAAAGAAGCGACCTAGCCGACGAAACTTCGATCTGCATGGTAGGCGTACCAAATTGTTGGGCGTAAAGGATGTTATAAGCCAATAGAATGGAGATCGCAAAGAAAATCAGCGTGAATAATAATGCACCACGCTTTAGAAACAGCGCCGAAAGCAGACTTAGAAATAGCGTAGGTCCTAAAAAGAATCTAAAGTAACCCAAACCTCCAACATAAAGACCACTGGCCATCAAGTATATCACGAGTGCTATCGCAGCCGCCGCCGCAAGCAATGCCAATTCTCTTTTTCTTTGTTTTATTTCTTTTAGGACGTCTCTGTTAAATAACAATATAAATGCGACTATCGGTACAAAAACTACCAGCTCCAAGAAGCCACCGTATACATTAGCTATATTGGTCATACCAGGACCTAAGATTAAATTCTGTGCAGAGCTTTGAGAGAACGCGAACTCGAACGTAAATAAGGGATTATGGTAAAGGATTAAATTGTACGCGAAAAAAGGAAGCAGAGAGACCAGGAGAATCCCTATGAATAAGCCAATCCTCTTCAATGACTCCAATATCCTTTTGTCTATAAGAAAAAGTGCAAGCGGAAGAAACATTACAGCATCATATTTTGAAACAAAGGCAAGCGCAAAAAACATCCCAGCGATCGGTCTTTTTAACTTTATCATTGAGACAAAAAGTATCAGAAAGGCGTAGAGTGGTATCTCAGAACCGTTTTTTATTCCATAATACAGGAGAAATGGATTTAAAACGATCCCCAAAAGTAGCACGTACTCTACTTTAAAAGCCCTAGAAAAAATCAACAATGCTATAAAAAATATCACGGAAAAAAGCGCTATAAAGGCATAAACCGCATAACTGCCGAATGCAAAGGCCAGTAACCCGATCACGGTGCTTTCAAGCAGCGCTCGCTGGTACTCAAAGTATTGACCGTTATGGAAGAGATAATTTCCATTTAGGATCCTAACAAGCATATCCCAGTTATTTATGAGATTGAATTGAATGATGAAGAAGATGATTGATAGGATCAAATAAGCAACAACTAGATATTTTCGATATTTGTATAAGAAATCATTTACACGTTCAAATTTGCGCACCACCTTTTTGAAACCTGCTTTTAGTCGGCCCATCAATTTATTAATGGTTTTTAGTATTTATTTGGTTTGTTGGCATTTACTTATAAAATAAGTGGTACTTAGAATATGATGGCAGAGAACTTTACCGTAATAATACCGGTATACAACGAAGAGAAAAGCCTACCGCGGCTGTTGCCATTGCTTAAAACCCATAAAGTGATAATAGTAGATGATTCCCCATCAAACCGGTCTGAAGCCATCGCATCCGAATACAAAAATGTGACTTTAATAAGGCGAAAAAGCAGATCCGGCCTCGTATCTGCGCACATTGAAGGTTTTAGACACTGCAAGACAGACTATGCCGTAACGATGGATGCAGATCTTTCACACGACCCGAAATACATAAAAAGGCTAATAAAGTTCGCCTCAGCGACTTCATCTGACTTAGTTTTAGGCTCGCGGTATGTGTCCGGTGGAAACACACGGGATTCATCAAAAAGAAAGTTAATGAGCAAGACAGCGAATCTTCTGTTTAGGCTCGCTTTTTACTCTAATATAAAGGACGCCACCTCGGGTTTCAGGGTATACTCAAAGAAGGCGTACCTTTTTTTGACGAAACAAAAAAATTTAGAAGAGGGGTGGGCAGGAGAAGTAGACATAGTAAGAAGGCTTATCGACAATTCATTCAAATGTTCGGAGTTTCCGATAGATTTTATACCGAGAAAAGAAGGCAAAAGCAAATTAAGGATAAGGGACTTGACCCATTTTCTCGTCTTTATGCTGGCAATCGGAAATCTTCTTAAATACATTATCGTCGGGCTGTCGGGAATTCTTGTAAATGAGGGTTTTTTGTTTTTGCTTCATGCATATAATATTTATGCGGCGGAATTTATCGCTGTGGAGGTCAGCCTGATAACAAATTTCATTTTTAACGAAACATGGACGTTCAAACGTAGAAAATTGGACAAAAGACTACACGGCATATTGAGTAGACTGGTGAAAGCAAATGCGATGTTCGCGATAGGGTTTATCGTAAATTATGTGTCATTTTTTGCACTTTATTTCGTCGGAGTATACTATCTTTTAGCAAACCTGATTGCGATAGCGCTCGCATTCGTCTTTAATTATGCCTCGGCATCATTGTTTGTTTGGGGCGAAAAAAAATCGGCAGATTTTGGCAAAACTTAAATACGCCAAAACAATCAGTGTAGCATGTTGATACGACTTAATGATGAGAAAGTGATAAGAGTAGAAAAGATTGGCTTGAATCATGCCGGTATGCTAGTAAAATTCGGAAATAAAATGAGATCCGAAGCGCCTTACGACAGCCATGGCCTTATTCATAAACGATATACTTTAAAAATGGAAATAAAGTTGATAAAACGGCAAATGAAAAATCACCATTCTCCTTATATAGCTATATCCAATGGAGAGGTAGTTGGCGTCGCGGACATAAACTCTATGGGTGGAGAATTAAGCAGACATGTAGCTTACTGCGGATACGTAGTTGCAAAGGAATTTAGGGGAACAGGACTAGCATATTTTCTGATTTACGCCGCAGCAAAGCACGCAAAGAGGAGTATAAAAACAGTTCTGGCAGCAATTCTGCCCCAAAACAAAGCATCCGTTTATTTCTTTAAGCACTGTGGCGGTATCGAAGTTGGTAAATTCAAGAAGACAATTTTCAGTAAGTGCTCAGGAAGATATTATGATGAGATATATATGCAAGTACCTCTCGCAGGCCTAATCAAAAATAGCAACAGGATGTGGAAATTAAAAGGAATAAAAGAAAAATTATAAGATTCGAGGCAGAACCGGGCAATCGTCTAATCCAATAAAACCTAAAGCGTTTCTAACTGAAGTGCGTATTCTTTGGCTATGAAGCGGAGCTTATCGACTGCGCGTTGAGTTTCCTCCTTCGACAGGTTCTTTCTGATATCATTTTCCGTCTTTTGGAAGCTTTGCAGCCACTCACTTTTGCTTTTTGCAACATCGTCCCCCGCTTTTCTCGGCATTACATGAAAATGTACATGTGGTACGCTTTGTCCCGCCATTTCGCCTTCCTGTAGTATCAAGTCAAATTGATATGCTTCGGCATATTTTAGAGCAATGAAGATAGTGCGATCCAAAAAAGATACAAGACTCGTCTTTTCTTTTTCATCTAGCTTTAATAAGCTATCTACGTGTCTCTTCGGAAAAATTATGGAGTGTCCTTCGACAAAAGGACGCAGGTTATACATAGCGACGAAAAGGTCATTTTCGTAAAACTTGCGGAAATCCAGATTTATCTTGTCACAAAATGCACAGTCCATAAAGACTTATATCCATTATAATTTAAATCCCTACCGAAACAGAACATGACAAATCGCGGATTCGGCCGGAACTACCGTAAGTTTACAGTGGAGGTAAGCCTTTTCTCTCGCGTATTTGTTTTAATACCTGTGGGTATAACTCCTTTGGAAGGCGCCTGAACTTTTCACCAGACAAAGACCATGATCCGCGCCCTTCAGTGCTTGACCTAAGTTCATTAGTAAAATCGAATGAAGACGCGACTGGGAGATCCGCAAGTATGATTACCTTGTCCTGCTCTTCTTTTATGTCATTTATTATGCCGCGTTTTGATTGGATAAGGGCGCTTATATTGCTCAAGAAAGCCATCGGCATATCTATCCTTATTAGTTGTATTGGTTCCAGTAAAGTAGGGCTGGCTGCCATTACTGCGTCCTTTATCGCATCCCTTACTGCAGGGATTACTTGCGCGGGTCCGCGGTGAATCGCGTCTTCATGCAAAACAGTATCTGTAAGAACCACTTTTACACCATGCATTTCTTCCTTTGCCTGTGGACCGTTTTTTATCACATCGTTGAATGCTTCGATGCACATCTCTATCACTTCTCCGATATGGATAACGCCTCTCGTAGCGTCTATGAACATACTATCACCATTAAACGCAACTATTTTTTTTGCTTCTTCTCTAGTCATGCCGGCGTTGATAAGTGCATCTAATTGTGTAGGGGTAAGTGATTTTACCTTTCCAGTAGGTATCTCAGCTTCCTCCACCGCCTTCATTAGCTCCGGTGTAAGTGGTTCCGCATAGACATAAAATCTATTGTGTTTGTTGGGCGATTTGCCTTCCATTACCGGGCTCCTTGCAGAGATGCTCTCTTTATATACGACTATCGGCTGCGAGCTGACTAAGTCCAGCCCATAAGTTCTCTTTAATTTATCCTCTACTATTTCTAGATGAAGCGTCCCTAAACCAGCGATTAAGTTTTCTCCAGTCTCGTGGTTTATTGAAACTTTAAGGGTTATGTCGTATATCTCCAGTTCTCTAAGCGCCTGTACGAGTTTAGGAAGATCCTTAGGGTTCTTGGGCTCTATGGCCTTTACCATTACCGGCTGAAGAATGTGTTTGACAGGCTCAAACGGTGTAACATCCTGAAGGGAAGACAGTGTCTCACCGGCCATGATATTCTTTAATCCCGCCATCCCTATCTGGTTGCCTGCGATTGCATCGTCTACTTGGAATTTGTGTGGTCCTTTCCAGATATATATCTGCTGGACTTTGTTTACCTGTTTGTTATTTATCAGGAAAACGTCCTGTCCTTTAGTAATCTTACCGGAGAAGATTCTGCCTACGGCAATCTCTCCTGCCTGAGGATCTATCTCTATATTTGTGACGGAAATCATCAAGGGTCCATTCATATCGCAATCGAGCAGCGATTTTCCTGTGTTCGTATCAAGTTCGCCATGCCAGATTATAGGGATGCGATATTTCTGTGCTTCTAGAGGGCTCGGCAAATGCTCTATCACCATGTCAAGCAATACTTTATGGACCGGTGTCTTTCTCGCTAACTCTTTTATTTTTTCCTTGTCATTTGACGTATAAGCATCATATATGTCTTTAAAAGATAGACCGGTCTCTTTCATTCTTTTAAAAGAAAGCGCCCAATTCTCTCTCGAAGCCCCAAACGCCACAGTGTTATCTTGTACATTTACCTGCCATTTCTCCCTCATTTCTGGTGGTGCAAGATCTTTTATGAAAGAATTTATTTGGATTATAAGTTTGATAAGGTGCTTTTGCATCTCATCCGGTGAAAATCTAAGTTCGGATATAAGCCTGTCTATCTTGTTTATATAAAGAATCGGTTTAACTTTATCTTTAAGTGCCTGTTTCAATACCATCTCGGTCTGCGGCATCACGCCTTCTACCGAGTCCATAACGACTATCGCGCCGTCTATTGCTCTCACTGCGCGTGTCACGTGCCCGCCGAAGTCGACGTGCCCCGGAGTATCTATTAAGTTTATAAGATATTCGTCGCCCGGCGTTCTCTCATAGACCATATTTACATTCGAAGACTTTACAGTCATCTGGCGTTCCTGTTCGATTTTTTCTGAATCGAGGTACAGCTGCTTGCCTGCCTTTTCTTCAGAAAGCATTCCGCATCCCGCAAGAAGGCTATCGGAAGTAGTAGTCTTTCCGTGGTCTATGTGCGCGATAACACCGACATTTCTTATCCTGCCCTGCTGAGGCATTAATCTTACAACCTTATCTGTCAAAGACTCCTTTTCTGGCATTTCTGTTTATTACAAACATTATTTATAAGGTTAACACTATAGCTTCTTTTAACTCTGGAAGTGCAATCGCGATATGTTCAATAAGTACCTATATACCCACTTTAAATTGCAGCTGGCTTTTTGTAGTCGATTATAATTTAAGAATACCCTAAAACCTTTTGTTTTTGTTGTCTTATCTTAGGCTCTAATTTCTTTATGGCCTCTAAGAAATATGTCAATGGTGGTACGCTATAAGCACTTGTTTTTTCCACGCGCTCTTTTCCCAACCTCTTAACCGCCATACTTTTCAGGTCTCTAAGATCCCTTCCGCTAAACTGATCCGTAGAGTTAGCTATAATTTTAAGATCGTTTTCTGACAGATATGGAGCGTAAAGTGCGGTTATTTTAATCCTGTCCTCTGTCGTAGGCAATGGAAATTCGATTTCGTATCCAAATCTAGAACGCAAAGCGGGATCAATCAATCCCGGATAATTAGTAGCACCTATTACTATTAGATTTGAAGGTTTTTTCGTATCAAATCCCTCGAGTTTCGTGAGCAGAGTGGTTATTAGTCTTGCATTGTCTACGTCTCCAGCTTGGTTGCCCTCGCTTCTACTGCTCAGTGCATCGATTTCGTCTATGAACAAAATCGTCTTTCCGTGTCTTTCACTGTATGCTTCAGCGGCATCATAAGCAGCACTTAGTCTTTCTACTGCTTCACCAAGCCACTTCGAGAACATTTTTTGTAGCGGAAGGTATATAAAATTTATTTTTTGTTCGCTTGCTATAGCCTTTCCCATTAGTGTCTTTCCCGTGCCAGGTTTGCCGTAGAATAATATGGCATTTGAAGTCGAAGAAGATTCGTTTCCATTCATATTTTTTTCTATCTCATTATAAATCTCTGGGTACAGGAGTGGATATAATGCCTCGCGCTTTATTTCCTCCTTAAGATTTTCATAGCCTCCGATGTTTTTAAACGATTCATTTCCCCTACAGACCTTAAGTCCAAAATCATCGCACAATTGTGCGGCCTCGTTTTCGTCTATCAAGTCGTCTAAGTGCTCATTGTGGGAGTCACTATGGCTAGGAATCTGCCTTTTATCAGAGGCAGTGTTCTCAGGAATATCTTGTCCATACCCAAAAATAGACCCTTCCAATCCCTCAATACGAAAGTGATTTAGGATTATTCCTTCCCATAGACTAGAAAAAAGTGATAAAGGGATATCAGGAGTGGTTCGTGCAAGTCGCTCATTTATACCAATTTTAAGTGTGCCTCCTCCATCCAAATTATACGCATAATTTACGGTGAATAGGTCTATTCTTTTATTTCCAGCGTAGGCAGCAGTAATAAAAATTCGTTCCAATGTCTTTAATACATCGCCTTTTACTTCAAGTCTAGTTTCCGGATCCTTGAATGAATGCGCTAATTCCCTGTTGTATTGGATTGCACAGTAACTAACATCGTCAAATAACGCGGCTTCATCACCAACGGCGGCATCGCATTCGAAGTAAATATTTAGCCAAGTATCTCCGTTTCTTTTATTGTAGGTTATACTGGGAGAAAGTAGTTTATCTAATCTTGGCTGTTTTAATGTCGGCAAATCCGGAAAGCGCCCCCTTAATTTTGGGTCATTTTCTTTTTCCGTGTCTATTAATCCAATGATATTTTCTCTCAGTGTTTTAAGTTGCTTTGAAACCACTGTCTTACCTCCAGTATCATTCTTTGTTCCCATGCCTTCTAAAGATTAATAGTATAAGACTACAACTAGAATAAATACTAGCATTTCGTGATATTTTTGTAAATTTTACAAATTTTATTGAAAATAATTTAATAACTTCGCCTATAATGCTTTCTTCATGCGACTGGGCTAAAAGGAGACAAGTAAAGTATAAAATGCAAGGGAAGGATAGTTCACTAGAGCAGTAATAGCAGAGATAGCGAAGCTCGGTCAAACGTGCTAGCTTCAGGGGCTAGTGGCTCAGGCCTTCGAGGGTTCAAATCCCTCTCTCTGCAGATTCAGTAGTTCCGAAAGTAGATTTTGACAAACCTAGACCACGGAATACTTGCAGTGGGCTACTAGTGCCAATTTCTTAAAATCGGTCCGCAAAATATATGAATCTTCGTATTAAAATCCGCTTATCAATTTATCAAGTCTGCCTTTTATCCTGGCTATTTCACTAGCATCGTTTCTTACACACTTATCTAGTCTCTCAGGGTCATATGTTTCCCACCATGGATCGATGAGGGTGATTTTTTTCCCATCATAACTTAATAGAATATTTCCTTCGTATATATCACCATGCACTATCTTATTTTTATACAGGAGATTTTGAATATCATCTAGCTGTTCTTTTATTCCAAGAATTTCGCGCTTTGTAAGTATTATAAGTCGTTCATCTCCTTTTTCGTTGATTCTTAATTTTAGGCTGCCATCACGCGGTTTGTATCTAAAGAGCTCAGCTATATGATACCCGCTTGTAAACTCCATAAGATACCCCTTGGAGCGACATTCATCTAGTAATGCGAAGACCTTAGGTGAATATTGGCCCAATGCATTATGCATATAGTAAGCTTTTACGCCTTCGACCGCCAATTGCTCAGGGTAAAGCATTTTGTCTTTTAACAGAAGCCCAAACTTACGTAGTTTTTCCTCGCCAAGTTCTTTTATTTTTACGTAGCCTTCGAGGGTTAACTTATACATTCTATCTTTAAATCTCGGTTCCGGTCCAGCCATATAATCTATACCTGATTTAAGCCCAAGAGCATTAAGCAGAGCCGACGCGCGATTTTTAGCTATTTCCATATAAATCTAAAAGCGAATAGAATCGAATTCATATTAATAGTTTAATAACTATAAAAATAACCTTCTTTTCGAATATTTCGTCTTCTAATCAGGATATCGCTGGCACCTCGAACATTAATAGACTAAGCTAGCTATATTGCGCTCAATATCCGCTTTGATTCGATGAGCAGATAAAGATAATTATTTAATAAAGGCAGTTATATAAACATACTTGTACGGATTGCATGGAACAATACTTAATGAACATTTTTGGTATTAAATTATGTGCGCCGTGGTGGAAAAAAACTTCCAAGTACAGGTCGGAAACTATAGCTAGGCTGAGGTCCAAGCTAAAAGGGCTATCAAAGAATGACGTGTTTTTAAGAGTGGAATTGTACACGTCTCTGTGTCCAGATATAGATCTCATATGCTTTTTTGTTTCAACAAGCGTGGAAGGGCTATTGCAGTGCCGTGCCGAAATTAACAAGGCATTAGGCGGATACAACGATATAAAATACGGTTTCGTGTCAGTATACTCAGCGAATAAAAATGAGGACAAATCAAAAAATGATAATTTAGATTTTTTTGTAGCCTACCCGGTTAAAAAGGACAGCGATTGGTATCTATTAGATGAGAATGAGAGGAAAAGAGTGATGGCGGAACATATTGCTATGGCAACAAATAGTAAAAATAATGATTCTGTAAAGTCATACACGACAAGATCATTCGGTATCTGCGACGCCGATTTTGTGGTCGCATATGAGCTCCCAAAAATTCACGATTGGGTAAAGCTTACGGAGGAACTAAGGGGCGCAAAAGCGCATAAATGGGTGGTGGAAGAGAAACCGGTCCTCGTGGGGTATATTGGTGGCTTTGAATGGCTATCCGCATAAGATAGTCAAAGCATTTAAAACTGGGCTGCCTTTTTCTTCAACATGATAAACGTTGGTCTTTATTACAGGGTAAAAAGTGGTCATAAAAATGAATTTGAGGAAATGTTTAAAGACGTGATCGAATATCTTAAAGCAAACGTGGAAGGATTTCTGGATGCGAGATTATACAAAAATGTGGGGTCGGAACAGGATTATATGGTATACAGTGAATGGAAAGACCTTGATGCGTTTAGGAAGTTCATATCGAGCGATGCGTTCCGCTCGACAACGCAAAAGGGTGCTTCTATACTGGAAGGTCGTCCGCACCACAAAATCTTTCAGGAAATAAGCTAGCAACGCACTATACTGCACAAGGCATAAAACTGATTTTTACAGCAAGAATACATTAAATATAAAATATTATTGCTTTATTATAATGTTTTATACAAATTGAAACGCATAAGACACACCTTTACGGTATGATGTAAGCATGGATTATTTAGTCGTAATGACTTTTCACATACCTATCTATAATACGTCGGCACTCCTCGGCAGCATCTAATCGTATTTTTATATTGTTAAGCGCTAATGCATTTATCTCGTTTATCCCGACGACATTTTCACCAACGAATAAGCTGGGAGAAGATAAGTCCACGATTTTCTTGGGACCGGTCAATCGTACCGGCTCGCCATTATAATATATCGCACTCACTATGAAATCATATGTGTCTAATCGCTTAAAGTCAAGTAGTGCGGATTTGGCATAAAATAACGCAGCTAATCTGTTCCCATTGTCCTCATTCCTATCAAAAATAGTTATACAATCGTTGTCGTATCGGCTCATCAGCGACTCTAAGATCCTGCCAGCCATATAGCCGGCGCCGACTACAGCAATTTTCTGTCCATTTGCTAGATACTTCGGTAGCAAGGACAGTGCGATGTACGGCGCACTCGTACGACCTTTTGATATATTTGTATCTCTTCGTAATCTCTTACTAAAATTTATAGCGTCTGTAAGGAGCAAATCAAGCTTGTCCCCAAAATAATTCGCAGTTTTATGTACGCGATAAGCGGATTTCAGCTGATGCATTACTTCAGTTTCTCCGACTATTATTGATTCAAGGCCAGACGCAACACAGAAAAGGTGTTTTACGGCTTCAGTCCCTTTTAGGATTCGTGCCTTCTCTTCGGCCTCTCGTCCGATGTATTCAAGTAAAGTGTGCAGAGTATGGTCTATATTACTGGAGCAAACATAGAGCTCACTTCTGTTGCACGTATTAAGTATAAAAAATTCAGGTGCTATGCCAAGAGCCTTGCCGTTCTCAATCATGACATCGCCGCTCAGCCTGTACCTGTCAAGCTCACTTATTGGGATATCCTTATATGTATAGATAATCGCGGCATAATTAGATTGCATACAGTAAAATGATTAAAACAGTATAAAAAGCTTAATCTTTCATATCAGATAACTGTTTTGATGCAGTTTAGGTATTTTATAGACTATTTTCTTTTTTGGGTATCCACAGGTTTAAGTTCAAATCTACTGAGGCTTGCAGTACTTATAAAAGAGTTTACTTACTTTTGAAACGATCTTGTCGAGGTCCCCTTCAGTCTCGATCTTGTAGCTACCGTGCATATCCTCTTTTGTGAGTTTCCGTGTTATCTCGACCGTGTCTATGTCAGTTTGCATCCAGCCTTCTCGTATCCGCGTATAAGATTTTACGTATAAGCTGGTTTGAAGGCGCGGATTCCCCGCCCTCCCCTCCGATCGTAAATCGTACTGGATGTAGACTTCGTCATCTATTATTGCCTGTAGACTGTAAAAGGTATCAGAAAATACGCTGCGTGTAATACTCGGACTGTCATCGATTTTTCTAGCTAACGTAAGCGCTTGACAAAACAACTTCGTTTCTAGATCTGAAAGGCATTTTTTGTCATAAATTTTTGTATCGTTTAACATACACGTCTGTTTCTCTCTTTTTTATTATTGTTAGAGTACATCTGGTATATATGCTTTCAGTTTTTATTTGAGTGGGTTAGTCAAATAAGAATCCCAGTGCCGCAATAAACGTTGTAATGCTTAATAATACCAATCCAATGGGAAGAAGATAACCGGAATAACCGTCAAAAAATACTATGGCTGATTCTGTTAGCGCGATCGGCACTATAGAGAATCGGACAAGCCTCAAGATTTTATTTTTAAATAGGCTATACAACGAGCTAAATTCGAATAAAGAATAAGTCAGCCACAATAGCGACAAAATTATTATCGGCAGCGTAGATATTGAGGCCAACCCCGAGTAATTTTCAAGCGAAGCCAGAGCCAACTGCGAAGACGCGTAGTAAATAAATCCTACCAGTAAAGACAGGCCAAATACAAGAACAAATATCGCGGTAAAAAGATGCAATGTTTTATGGGAAGCAGAGTAGACCTTCTTCCACGTCAGTGTCCTTAATATTATACTTCCTGTAAATACCGGCAGGATTAATACGAATGTCGGTAATTGGGCAGCGTTTAATTGTAATAAATCTATAGAGAGCACCGCCAGGCTCAACGTAACTAACACAGAAAGAAAAAATCCTAGTGAATCAAGGACTCTTGACGTTTCCATCCAAGCTTTTATCACCATCATTAACCGAGTGGTCTACATTTTTGTAAGTCTCTTTTGAAATCATATGCATTATTTCATCCTGAAATTTATAGGGGTCTCGTATGCCCTCCAGCGTTATTTGAGGTCTGCTTGATTCCTGCGGTCTAAGTACGATTTTCCCCAGGCCCAAAACGCGATCAATTACACTTATATCTACCGACACATCAGCTATCTTATCTGGCAGAACACTGTTTGCGTCTTTGCTTATTATGCCTCGTTTTGCTATTATTCTTTCATTAGTAACTATGAATTCTTTGAAATACACTGCAAATTCCGCGTATACTATGTAAAGTAAACCGATTACCAGTAGAAATGCCGGGACTAGTGGGATATCCCCAAAAAATCCAATGCCGGCTATTTTAAAAAAATTAAGTATCGACTTCAAAGAGAAGTCATATGTTGGATACAAAACAGACAAAAAACCAAATATCGAGGTGGAAAGCGCAATAGAAATTATTCCCCCCCAAAAAGCATTTTCAGACAATATCGATGGCTTACGGCTGCCTAGGATTTTTTCATTTGGGGAGATTAAACCCGTGTCCATACTAAGTATAGCAGATAATAAGCTATATATGTATTTCTTTGTCATATACAATACAATGGAAAGTAAAAACGCGGCAATGCGAAGATTTGGTGCACTGTTTACCGGTGGAAAGGATTCTACTTATTCTATCCTATTAGCAAGAATGCTCGGCGAGGTAGTTTGCGTCATCAACGCCGACTCAGAAAATAAAGATTCTTATATGTTTCATACGATAGGGTCAAATTTGTTAAGTGACCAAGCTGAAGCATTAGGGCTGCCTTTAGAACGGTTTCACACGCACGGAGAAAAAGAGAAAGAGCTTTTGGACTTGGAGGATTTTTTGGCTAAAGTTAAGGACAAGTATAACTTAGATGGAATAGTAAGCGGTGCCATTGCGAGCAGTTACCAAAAATCCAGAGTCGATAAAATCTGTTCAAAATTAAAACTTTCAAGCATCGCGCCTCTATGGGGCATAAACCAAGAAGAATATCTGAAAACCCTAGTTAATTCCGGATTTAAAATCATTATCATCAAAGTATCTGCGGAAGGTCTGGGCAAAGAATGGCTAGGACGTGTACTCGATGAAAAATCTATTGATGAACTAATTGTCTATAGAAAAAAATACGGTATAAATGTGGCCGGCGAAGGAGGAGAATATGAGAGCTTAGTAATAGACTGCCCAATCTTTTCGAAAGAATTAAAAATAGTAAACTCTAGTACGGTTTGGAATGATAAGGAAAGGATAGGGTATCTCGAAATTAAGCAGATAGTTTCTTTACCAAAGCATGGTGTATCTTTCAATCTACACTAACTTCTGCAGAAAAACATTAGCGTGGAATATCCTTAAGATCCATTTTAATGATCCCTGCGCGGCGTTAATCGCTAGATATGGCGTTCGATTATGCTAGATAATGTTTTTTTAAGCGAGCGCAAATTACTCTTGTCATTGTTTATTTTATAATCAGATAACTCCTTAGTTTGCTGCAGATGGTATCTATGCTCCTGTTCCGCATCTTCTTTAATAAATTTGGCATACGATATCTTGGCTTCCCTTTTTCTAAAGATAATGCGGTCATAACGTGTTTTTCTTGAGGCTGACACGAATATATTTATGAAAGAATCATCGAATTTTTCTTTATAAAATTCAAAGTCTGATGGGTAACGTATACCCGGTATAACTATTCGCGGTTTTTTAGACTTTAAAATCTGTCTGTAACATAGCTCCATAATATAATTTTGGCCATGTTTTCTAATCATCCGCTTTGATATTTCTTCTTGCATCTCCCTCGTGAGGGTATGTCCTCTGCCAGCGCGTTTTAACGCTTCACGCGTTATGTCACCGGGAGAAACTTTATAGAAATCATACTTATCAATTAATATATCAGCGATAAAATCTTTTCCGCCCCCCGGAAAAGAACTTAATCCGACTATAAGATACTTTTTCTTGTGCATCGACATAAGAGCTAGTCGTCTCTTTTCTATATAAAGATTTTATTTCGTTGTACACTAATCTGAAAAGATTTAGTTTACTTCAGTCGTATTGCGTCGAGTATGTGTGGTGCAAGCGTTTCTATCCTATAGCGCCTTCGTATAAAATTAGCAAGTTCAATTATCTTACTCTCTTCACCGTGATCTAAGATTATTTTTTTCGGTCTCGGCTTTATGTCATTTACGTAGCGCTCAAGTTGCGTCCTATCAGAGTGTCCACTAAATCCTTCTATGGAGTAAACTAATGCATTTATGTTGAAGTGCCTTATCTTCCCATTTAGTTCCATATCGACCTCTCTGGCACCGTTCTTAATATTTCTGCCGAGGGTACCTGGCCCCTGATAAGAAACTAGGACCACTGAGTTTCTCTCCTCTTCACATAAATTTGCAAAGTAGCTTACCGCAGGTCCACCATTAAGCATACCAGACGTTGCTAGTATTACTGCAGGCCCGCCAGAGAGTATCTGTTTTCTTTCTTCTTCACTCACAATATGCTTGAAGTTGGGGGACATAAATGGATTGTTATTATGTTCAATAATCCTCCTTCTAGTTTCTGTGTTCATAAATTCTGGATATGCAGTATAAATCGCAGTTACATCCCACAGCATTCCATCTATTATTACCGGGATATCCGGCATCAGGCCATAGCGCTCCCATTCCTCAATCAGTAGCATAAGTTCCTGTGCCCTGCCGACCCCGAGAACTGGTACAAGTACCTTACCATTTTTCTCAGTTGTTTTGGTTATTATATCCAAGAAAAACTGCTCTGCTTCCTCGCGGGACGGTTCTCTGTTTTGATCACCACCGTAAGTGCTTTCCATTATAAGTGCTTCAACTCGATCGAATAGGTTATCGGCCCGATTAAGGGTCTTTGAATTTGCATATTTAAAATCGCCCGTATATAACAGGTTATAAAATCCGTCCCCTATGTTAAGATGGATCATTGCTGAGCCTAGGATGTGGCCTGCGTTATGTAATGTAACTCGTATATCCGGTGCTATATCAGTGACTTCATGATAAGCCAATGGGATAGAATATTTAAGCATTTCCTTTATATCTGCGACGTCAAATAACATTTTTGAATTGGTCCTATTGCCAAGGGAGATATAATCTAAATGCAGCAAAGTCATTACGTCTCTCGTCGGTAATGTTGAGTATACGGGTCCGCGGTATCCGTACTTATATAATGCAGGTAAGAATCCACAATGGTCCAAATGGCTATGGGTTATTACTACTGCATCTAATTTGGACACATCAAATTCCGGCGCGTCTATTCTTGGCACCGGCTCTTTTGTATTTGCGACGTCTACTCCCGCGTCTAACATTATTGTGCTTAATGGCGTTTGCACTAACATTGAAGATCGTCCAACATGCCTGAATCCACCAAGAGCGCTCAACCTAACCCAATACTTCTCATTAACTTCAAATTTAGAATTGTAAATCTTTTCGCCTATCGAATTTAGCAACTTCCTTCTGAATTTTGAATTCGCATATAACATTTCTCTTATCGCTCGTACTATATCTGATTTTATCAACGGATAACGGCTTAGTATGACAGACCAACCGGTCTTTTCCCTGATACCGTTTATTATTTTTTTGTTATTTGCGGTTATTATCTCAGGTCTGACTGCTTCGAGCGACACTATACTTCTCTCGCGATCAAACCAGCTTTCCTTTAGATCGGCTTCCTTTGATACAAGTTTATTTATTTCTTTTTCTGCATCTTTTTCATCCATCAGAAGAGATGGATCGAGTCTTACCTCTATGCGTTTTTTTTCTTTGGCGACCATCGATTTTATTAGCTCGGAACTATTAAGGAAGAAATTTCTATTTTTTGTATAAATTATTATATTAGAGACCTCAAAGTTTATTTCCTCCACTAGTGAAGGGTCTCCAATAAGTTCAATTACTTCTTTTTTTATATCCATAAAATATTTTCCTCGCAAAAAAGGGAATTCTCGGTAAGCTTATTAAGGCGTTATCTTAGCTTAGTGTTATTTCTGTGCCAAGATTTTGGTTATTTCTTGTTCCGTAAGTTTTCTATAACCAAGTTTATCTATAATGACTATGTCGATTCCGTCACCAGTATACACGTCTCTTTTTATAGATGTCGAAATTGCTCTATGTGCAAGTTTGACGGCACTATTAAAATCTAGATTGTCCTGGTATTCCGATTCTAATACGCCAAGAGTTATTACGCTACCGCTACCACTGGAAGTATATTTACTTGGTATTTTTGATCCGGCAGTGTCAAGACTATAAATTTCTGGAGCGACATCGTAACCGCCGATTATGAATCCGCTTGGTACAAGTGAGAATCTATTATTAAAAAGTATCGTCGCAAATAGACCAGCCGCGGCTTGCGTATTCATTTTAGTTCCCGAACGTACTTCATACAAAGCGATTTCAGACTTCATTATCTTCACAAGGGCCTGTACGTCCGCAACCGAACCAGCTATTGTTACTCCAATGCTATTGCTCAACCTGTCGATTTTTTCGAAATGGCTGAAGACGAGATTTCCCGCCGTAACTCTCTTATCTGCGGCAAGTACAACGCCATCTTTATAAATTAATCCGAGTGTCGTGGTGCCGGTTTTTATTTCATCCATAAATTTCAATAGAATCTATTAATTATAAATAAGTATCGGTATAAAAAGCTTTAGTTCGCGTTAATAAAGTTAAATATAAAACCGCTCTTATATTTACTGTATGAAAACTAGGGCATCCTTCACGATAGAAGCAGACGTATTATCCAAATTGGACTCAGTAGTCGATAACATAACTTATAGATCAAAAAGTGAAGCCGTTGAAGATATACTTAGAAAATTCTTTGAGAGACAACACACTGCGATAATACTGTGCGGTGGAAACTTTATGTTGGATGGTATCAATACGTATAGATCTTTACTAAAAATAAACGGCTCTTCTATCATAGAAAACACCATAAATAATCTAAGACTAAGCGGTTTTAGGAATATCTTTATATCCGGGCAAACAGACCTCCTTAAAGATACATTTAAACTTCTAAAAAACGGAGAAGGGTACGGCGTCGACATAAAGTACGTCGATGATAACAGCCTGAATGGCAGCGCAAAGGCCCTTGAACGAGTTAAACAATACGTCGGATCTACGACCCTTTTTGTTCCTGGCGATGCCATTTTTGATCTAGATTTGAAGGATATGTTACGATTTCACGCGTCACATAATAGCGTAGCGTCTATTGCGATTTCAACTCTCGGTGAACATACGGAAGAAGTAAAAGACAAGCTAGTTATAAAAGGCAATCGCGTTGTCGCGTATGAGCGCCTATCGACCCTGATTAAATCAAAGTTCGTTCCAACATCAATTTTTATTTTTGATAAAGAAGTATTTAAGTATATACCGCCCGGGGAGATGGCGTGGGACATAAGGAAAGATCTTCTACCGCTGCTCGCGCGTGAGGGATTGCTTTATGGCTATCTTTATAACGGGAATTGGGTCCATGTAAAATCAAAGGACGATGTAGAAAAGGCACGCATGTCACTAGAAAAGAAATAATGTATTTAAACAATCCATGTGTCCTCTTCTCATGGAGTTTAAAGATTTAGCGGAGCCGTCCGAAAAGATAAGGCGCGAAGGTTCAAATAATTTTTTACAGATAAATCTTACTCGTGGTAAAGAAGGTGAAAAAGAAATAACCTTCATAAGTATAAAAAAAGGTTATACTACGAACAAAGACGGAAAACCGGAAGAGCGAATAAAAACAAATCTAGTCGTAAACTTCGATGAGTTGCCCTTATTAATAGAAGCCCTGCAGTCATTTAGGAAAAAACTCGAAGCCAAAGACTTCGAGTAATCGAGACTTTATTTGTAATAAGTCTGAAAATTCAAAGAAATGTTTATAAATCCGACCTTATTACTAATACCTATGAGATTAAGCTACTTGGTTATCCCGTTAATCGCTTTACTATTTTTATCGTCAGTATATTTTGTATTTGCAACAGGGTCATCCGCTCAGATACCGGAAATCGGGCAAACGAGTTTATACATCTTTGGGGTAACAATTCAAAATGGCACGGAAGTCGGTGTACCGGCGCAGTTATCTTTAACCGTTACAAATGGCACTGGGCGGGTTTTTCTTGGTTCGACCCCCCTGGCAGGCGCCGATACTCAGGCACAAGCCGTAGTATCAGTTTCGGTAGCTTGCGAGTTACTAAATTTAAATTGCAATGACTATAACTTTTATTACTATATCTCCTCGTCTTCGGCCAACATAAGCGGACCTAGCGCCGGAGCAGCCTTTACTATTGCTGCTATGTCGGTTCTGGCACATAAGCCATTGGACTCTCAAGTTGCGATGACCGGAACCGCTAATCCAGACGGGAGCATTGGTATTGTCGGAGGCGTTGCCGCAAAAAGTGAGGCGGCCGCTAATCAAGGTATAAAGATCTTCTTATATCCCTCGAATGAACCTACTCAGGACAATATAACCTTCGCCGCACTATCATACGATGAAAACCTAGGGATGATCCCTATAGCAGTAAATTCGATATACCAGGCTTTTAATTATTTTACAGGAGGTTACAATGCCACGCCACCGTTAAATTATAGCATTTATACACCACTATATAACTCTTTGATGGAACATACGTATCAGCAGTTTAATGCCTATCAACAGAATATCTATAACTCTTTGCCATCAAAAACGAGCTCAAATTCTACAATAAATGGCTCTATAAGCGCTGCTCTTAGCTTAATGCAGCAGGAGAAAAATCTAACTGCTTCGGGAAAATATTATGTCGCGGCAAGTGACGTAGTGGCCTCCGCATTAGACCTGGTCTACGCAGATACCCTCGAACAATTGTCTACGGCTAGTGATCCGTCTAGTTTTATATCCAACCTGATTTCAGCCGAGAATGGATCGATACAGAATACCTACAATAAAATAACGGGGAGCTATTTGACAAATTCTTCAACGCTTGAGCTTAAACTCATAGCGATAGACCGTTTAAATCAGGCCTCGTTTTATCTCAATATCTCAAAATCGGAAGCAAATGTAAATTCTTTCAATGCGGTCTCAAATTATTCTCTTGCAGAGGTAAAACGTGCATCAGCGCTATTTTGGGTATCAATATTACCCGAGGGTAATTCCAATTTCTCAGAATCTTCATATTATAATATGAGCAATTATTATCTATATCGCGCAGCGTCCCTCGTTAATTACGCAATTTTATTAGGAGCGCCCTATTTATCGGATATAAACTTAATGAATTCGTACTTTAGTAAGGCCCAAACTTATCAGAATAGTGGCCACTACGTTTCTTCAATCTTTGATTCTCTCGAGGCAACGGCTACAGCCGAACTTATAATAGAGGAGAATAGCATAGTAATTAACGGTTCGGAAACGCAGGTCGAAAATCAGATTGCAGATTCTGCGCTTAGACTAATAAATAGTGCAGAAAATGCCGGAGTAACGCCATTTCTCGGAATAAGTTATTATCAACTCGGCGAGAGCTACGTAAACTACTCTGCGTATCTCTACGTACAATACGAATCATTCGCGAGAGTATATACTGACTTCGAGAAGGATTTAATAAATTCGTCGTCGCTTCCGTACAGCTTAACATTTCAGCCACTTCAAGTACCGGCAGCTACAGTATTTACGCTTCAGGACCTTAAGGACATCATCCTCGGAATCGCTATCGGAGCGGTTATAGCCGGTGTGATATATGAGTATAAGCTGTTTAGGATCCTAAAGAGGAATAAATTAATACCACGATCCCCAAAAATTGGCAAGAATTCAGTAAGAAAGCGTAAGTAAATATTTACTGCTAGTAATTCAGTTATAAATACTATCTAAATTAAGTATAATTTATGCCAGACATAAATAGTA
>JAJYZA010000019.1 GCA_021800365.1 Nanobdellota archaeon | reverse complement strand
GATTCAAGAATAACGGTGCTTTTGATATAGCACATTACGATGTAAAACCGCTCGGCCTTTTTGGTGGAGTTAAAAATGCAAGATACGTTGCTGAAACTGACTATATTGAGCTGGATCCACTCTATTTACTAAGTTCCGCGCCGGAAGACGTAAAAAACACTATAAAACACGAAGAAGCGCATAGACAATTATCTCATCTAAAAATAAAAAACAAGCCGATACACCAGCACGGCGAACTTTGGGTATATATACTTAGATTAATGGACGGCGAGCCGCCGGATATGTATATTTCTTCGATAGCATGTGGGGAACATTACAGTCGTTATAGGTCCCTTGCATCTGCGATGCGCCTGGCCGAGAATTCCAGTGCAGAGACAAAGTATACTACCGATTGCGTGGCTAGTAGTATTTTCTTCTTGAATAAATCCACTGCAAAAAACTTAAAATTATACGGTAAAGTAATAAATGAAATCGAGAGACGGCACTTAGAGAAAAAACATGGTTCTAATCTTGTAACATTAGAAGAAGGTGGCGAGATAAGACTACTTCGCGAGGGGAGACTATACAAAGTCCAAGTAAACGCGGATTTTGATAAAGGCACGCTCGACATTGAATATGTTCCATTGACTACAAAGCCGCATGCTTAAAATAAGCAGGTATTATTAACTATTATGGGCGCAGTAAATAATCAAATATATTACATAACCGGAAATGAAAAGAAATTCTCTGAAGCAAAGCTCATCTTGCCGCAGCTTAAAATGCTGTCAATCGGCCTAAAAGAAATACAATCGCTGGATCCTGATAAAATTGCGGAAGAAAAGGCGAAAGAGGCTCTTAAAGTGACTCGAGTAAAACGCTTAGTAGTAGACGACGTGTCGTTGTATTTAGAATGCTTAGATGACAAACTACCGGGGCCACTAATAAAATGGTTTCTTTCATCCATAACAAATAATGGCATATATACGCTAGCTAAAAAGTTCGGATTATACGGTGCCAAAGCAGTTTGCACTCTTTGTTATGCGGAAAGATGCGGACGTACGAAAATAATAAGGGGGGTCGTGTCTGGCCATATAGTAAAGGCCGATAAAATAAGCAAAAAATCGTGGGATGAGATATTTGTCCCAAATGGATCCAGCAGGCGCTTTTCTGAAATGCGTATAAAAGAAAAGAATCTAATCGGCCATCGTGGCATGGCGGTAAGAAAACTTAAAAGGTACCTAAAGCTTTGAAAAATCCTTTTATCAGAATAAAAAAAGTGATAGCACCAACTTACTTTCTCCCTTTTACGGAATACAGATAAGACGCACCGGCGATTATCTTCCGTGTTCGAAATGGGAACGGGATTTGCCACCGGCCTATGGGCGCTATCATCATAAATTAGCAATAATGCTTTAAAAGCTTTCATTGCAGCCCAGTAGTTCGACAAGTGAACTTACAAACGTAGCTGCTATTGAATCTTGACGCAAAGACTTTATAAAATCTTACACAATTTTAATCTAAGAAAATCAGATTTTTGCACTTGCTGATGATTCTTTAACCAGAATCGACTGAAAGCCGTTAAATCGCCGTAATTCGGAGTATATCTAAAACGTAAAACCCTAAGGAATTTAGCTATCCACTCTCTACGCTATAAAGCTTCTTTAGAAAGGAAAATAAGGTCATAGCCTTTCTCTTCAAAACCTCTAAACCTGCGCAGACCATCAAAAGAAGATTAAGAATGCTCCATGCGTTGTACAATAAAATAGAGAAAGAGAAATAGAAGAGCCTTACTACGTAGTCAGTGCTTGTGGTCCTGGGAAAGGCGTTCCTTTTCTTGTCTCTGTAACCAGTCTCAATAGTCCACCTCTGAGAGTATATCACAGGTAGGTTCTTTATGAAAGCTATGTCGTCTTTCTTTATTTCTATGCTTGTCGCTATCTTAATAGGCCCTTTCTTGCCTTCTGTGTAGACGAAATACGGGATCTTGTAGCCGAAACTACCATATTCTAAGTCTTTGTAGACGGAATCCATCGGCAGTATTTTGATCAGTTTCTTTATGCCGCCACTTTCTGATAATGGCATTAGATATCTTACTTTCTCTTTGTCTAACATCTGGAACATCTCTGAGCCGTTAAAACCCCTATCCGCTAGCAACAGCTTTATGTCGACCATTTTTCTTACTTTATTTATCAACAGCTTAACGTCTTCAACTAATGGTATGCCTGCCCTTCTTGGAACTGTGGCTAAAGTAAGTTTTAGCTTGGGGTGGACTATATCCGCAGTGAGATACTTTACGAAATTGAACGTGCTTGCCTTTTCTGGGCCGCCGACCACGAAATTGTATACGCTCTTTCCGTCTCTCGAGTTGCCCCTGTCATAAAACGGTATAAGCGTCTCGTCTATCGCTATAGTGGCATACTTGATCCTGAGTGCTTTGTTTGCTTCATTGAACTGTTTTCCTATTATTTTATCTATGGTCTCCGTCAATTCTTTTATTTTGTTTCGTTTTACGTGCCTTAATATCGTGTAGCCTTTTACTTGTTTCTGCTTTTTTATCGTAAATCCTTCCGCGCCACCGTTCGTATACTTTCCTACCGAGGCGATATGCACCAGCACGTCCAATAGTTCTTCCTTTGTCCATTTGGCGTTCCTGTTTACTGGCAGAGTTATAAGAGGATACAGCTTGTTTCTTAGATATTTTATGTTCTTTATCTTGTCTTCTTCGGTTATCCTCGTTTTTTCTCCTTTTTCGACTACGGATTTTGTGTTCGAATCCAACGGAATAGAAAACTTGTCTGAGATGGTGAGTACGGTTTCTTTTACGAAGTTTATCAGTTCCCTGTCTTCGTCCGTTATCCCGTGCTTCAAGAAATGACTGAAAGTCCTTCTGTCTGGTATTTCTACTTCGTTATTTGCGCCTTTTAGGAAGCCTAACTCCAACGCAGTTTCTTTGTTTTCTTTTAGGAACTTCTCAAGACTCGTCTCAAATTTCAGTCCTTTCAAATCTCGGAGTATCAGCGCTTTAATTATCGCTTCCTTTCTGTAAGTATCTCGGGGGTTGATTGTCAAGTCTAAATCTAAGCTGCTTAAGAGTTTAATCGTATCGACCTTGCCGTCTTTACTATTCTTTAGCGCGACCCTTATCCACTTCTCGATTTTGTTATATTTAGCCATACGGTTTTATTTATCTGATTAGTTATAAGACATATATGATATTCTATAGTATATAAGCTTTAAGGTTTATATACTATGTTAGATAACATATTAAATATACGAATTGATATGTCAAAGGAAACCGCACCGGCTTGGTTAGTGAAAAGGTACATGAGACTTTGGAACAAGTTCAAAGACAAGACTTTCTCATTTGAAGAAGCAAAAAACACTTTAAAGGAAGATAATAAATTCCTGAGCGTAGTCTTATCCGAAATGAAGAAGGAAGATTGGCTTACTCTTGAATTAGATCCTGAAGACGCAAGAAAAAGACTTTACAAATTAAGGTCGCTGGAAGAAGTCATGAATAAAACAGCTGAAAAAGCACTTAATGTGTTTAAATCAGAAAATGAACAGACTACACAAAAGGTCAGCATAAACATGGGAAAAATAACAAGTGAAAGGGATACGAATGTTCAGTCTAACATAGAACCAAAAAGTAAGAAAAGCGAGAAGTGATAAGAAGAGGCTAGAAAATGATTAAAAAAAGTAAACCGCATAACTCAAGAAGTGAAGGAGAAGTATTCAGAGAACTTAACAAGGAGACAGAGCAAAAAGAAGAAAACATGGAAGTAAGCTTACCTAAACAAACGGAATTTTTTAAAACTCCGACTAGATTCGGCAATATACCTGTAGATGAACTGCCGCTCGGATGCGATCCAAAAGAACAGTACAGAAAAATATATCCAAAAATTTCTCTGCCTTTTCAAGTTGTAGAGAGAGTATCCTTTGGACACTCGGATTTAGAACCAAATCAGTTAATTTTTGGGGACAATCTCCACGTAATGCGTGCTCTGCCATCAAACTCAATTGATTTGATATATATGGATCCACCATTTTTTTCTGGTAGAAATTACAATGTTGTTTTTGGCGATCAAAATGAAGTAAGAAGTTTTACAGATATATGGGAAGGCGGAATGCCGGGGTACCTTACATGGTTAAATGCCAGACTTTTAGAGATGAAGAGATTACTCAAACCAACTGGCTCAATATACGTTCACTTAGATTGGCATGCTTCGCACTATGTAAAGGTAGAATTAGATAAGATATTTGGATATGAAAATTTTCAAAACGAAATAATCTGGTTTTACGAGACTGGTGGTTTAAGCAAAGATAGGTTTTCAAGAAAACATGATGTAATTTTTTGGTATTCAAAAGGAAAAGAAAAAACTTTTCACGGTGAAAGAGTAATGGAAAAACGAAGCGATGAAGTCCTACGACGATTAGCTACTGGTATAAAGGGAGCAACCAGGTCTGAAGGAGAATATAGACACCCGACCGATGTATGGAGAATACCCGCTATAAACTCAATGGCTAAGGAACGAATAGGTTACCCAACTCAAAAACCAGAGGAACTTCTTGAAAAAATAATTAAATCTTCATCAAACGAAGGTGATATTGTAGCAGATTTCTTTTGTGGCGGTGGGACTACTGCTGCAGTTGCACAAAGGTTAGGACGTAGATGGATTACCTGCGATATTTCTAAAATAGCAATTTCGGTGATGCGTGACAGATTACTTCATCTAAATCAACTTAGAAATACCGCTGATTTTTTAATAGAGCATTGGGGAGTTTACGAAGTGCCTGAAATTGTTAAGATGAAAGAGGGAGAATTTAGAGAATTTATAATTGAGGCATACAACGGTAGACTATCAAGTTCTGAAGGTTTAATACATGGTTATAAACAAGCCACCCCGATTTTTGTCGGGAACCCTTCGCAAGATGAACCTATAACGGAGAAACAGGTTATAAAGTTTGCAGAATATATAGTAAAAAAGAGGGGCCTGCATCAGGGAGAGATGATTGCATGGGGATTTACTCCTGAAGCAAAAAACGTAGCAGAGCAATTAAGAGCGCAACACCTTGCAATAGATTTTGTAAAAATAGAACTGATTCCAATAGAGTCTGAACAGTTTAAAGAACACATAGTTTCCAAACACCCCGAATACAAAAACCTTTTAAAATTTGTGCTTCCACCAGAAATACGAGTTATAATAAAAAGAGCTGATAATTTAGAGTACGAGTTTGACGTGTCCGAATCTGTATCTCTTAATTCTGGAAGCAAAATAATTAATGTACAGTGGGATTTCGATTATAATGGAAAACAATTTGTTTCTACTAGTGGATATTCTTTCATAGGCATGAAGAATGAAAAACCAAATTTAAAGGTTGTATATAAATTTCAATCTGCTGGGGGAAAAACTATCGCATGCAGGGTTCAGGATGATGAAGGCGGTGAAAAGATCCGGATAATACGGGTTGATGTAAAATGAAACTTATCGACTTAGGTGATGACTTTAAACTCTGGAAAAGTGACTTCCACGGGGTAAATGAAAATACCAGAAGATTTCTTGAACGTTTAACAGACGCTAAAAATCCGACACCACTATGGAAACACCAAACGGAAGCGGTACTCAGAGTTATTTATGCCAACGAAATACTAAAAAAAGACAATTTACTTTTAAACATCGTAACTGGCGGAGGAAAAACGGCCATAATTGGGGCATGCATAGCTTGGCTAAAACTTTCTAATAAAGTAGATAAATTTCTAATTTTAGTACCAAATCTAATCGTTAGAGACAGATTAGAGAAAGATTTTCTTGTTGAGAGCGGTGAAAAATCAGTTTTCCAGAAGTTTGATTTATTTCCTACAGAATTCAAGAGCCTAGAAAACGAGTTAAATGCACATGTATTACAAGAGGGTGCAAATCCTCAAGGGATATTAGAATCTGGTATAATTTTAGGGAATATACAGCAACTGTACGAAAGCAACATCGCTGGAAAGAGAAACCTTGATTGGTTTATGAATAAGATAGGAACCCTTTCTAATTTTAATGACGAGGCGCATAACACGCCAGCCGCAGAATATACTAAGGTTTTACGCCTGCTTGGACCTAAAACCGCTTTTAGACTGGATACAACCGCTACTCCCGAAAGAGCAGACGGAAAGCCATTAGACTCAGAGATGATAATGGAATACGGGATAGCTGAAGCGTTAGACGATGGAATAATAAAATCCGTAGTAGTTTACCAGCCAGAAGCAAAAATAGTGGAATTAACTTACACAAACAAATTAACTGGAGAAAAGCGAAACGTAACGGAACTAGATAAGGAATTTGAAGAAGCTGAGAAAAACGTTAAGCCATTCCAATGGATTATAGACGCTGAACCAATGAAAAAACAGATTTCTATTGCATTAAATAGATTTGAGGAACAAAAAAGAAGAGCGAAGGACAGGTACAAACCAATATTGTTTATAGTAACAATGAGCATAGAAGAGGGAAAACGTGTGAGGGATGTATTAAACAAAGAGTTTGACCTTGGGCGAGATAAAGTTTTACTAGTAACAGAAGACACTGCCGATGAACATGTTGGTTGGAAATCAAATGGCGACCCGCTAACTGCAAGGGAAGCTGCGACTAATCTCGGAAAGCTAGGTAGTCCATTTGAGGCAGTTATTAGTGTAATGATGTTACGTGAGGGGTGGGATGTTCCGCCAGTTTCGGTTATCTTATTACTAAGAAAATTCTGCTCTCAGGTTTATGGCCAGCAAGTAATAGGCAGGGGTTTACGAAAGATCAAAGAGGGAGATGACAGACAGATACTTGCTGTTGTTGACCACCCAAAGTTGCAACATGATTGGTTATGGCGAAAGGTTGGTGCTAGTGGAATTAGAGCAGTAGACACAGAGACGGTTTTGCAGGATGAAGATATTCCAGTAACTCCAAAAATCCAAAAGCTGGTTAGACTAGAAAACCTTATAGAACTTCCATCCCCTGAATATGAAACGAAGATAGATTTCGATGCAATACTCAAGAAAATCCCAAAAAAGGAGATAGCAAAAAACTGGAAACAAATACTTGATTCCATACGATACGAAAAAGACAAATGGATAATAAGCAAGACAAGAATAGAACAAATGAGAAAATTATACGTCAGTAAAGAAAGGAGAATGGAGATCCTGCCGGGAGAGGACATAGATGTAAAAAACTTAGAAGGCGAAGAGAAAGAGCTAACAAGAGAGGGCCTGGAAGAGATGTTGAAAGAAGCAATCGTTGAAATGGCTTCTGATTTGTTACTTGAATATGGATTCGGCGGTCTAAAAAAAGGCGAGCTTTACAACGTTATTATGGATCACATAAAACTAAAACTTTTCGATGGAAAACAGTTATCCGAGGCGACAAAAGAAGAGGTAGAAATAGTTTTGGATAATATAGCAGAAATAAAAAAGAATTTTACGCAACCAATCGTACAAGGAATCTTAGGAGGTAAACATGCCGACTAGCGAACATGGTGAATTCGAAGAAAACTCAAAAAGTCCGTACAGCTTTGAGTATTATGATTCTTCCTGGGAACTAGAAGAAATGAAGGACTTAGAGAAAGATGAAGCGATTAAAAAATGGACAAAAAACCACGGGATAATAATCCCTTATTGGGATGAAGACGGAAAATTGCGTGGCTTCAAACCTGACTTTTTAATTGAGAGAGTTAATGGTTCAAAGGCAATTATAGAAATAAAAGGTAAACATTTATTGCCGATATTTAGACATAAAATGGATGCTGCAGCCGAGTGGTGTAAGGCAAGAAAAATGGAATTTATAGTTATATCAAAGTATTAAATATTTAGACTGGTTAAAGTTACTTCTTATTTGGCAGTACGCTTTAGAAACAAATATTTAATCGTCTCCTTTAATATATTTAAGTCATAGCAGCCTAATCTAACTATGGTTGAAGATAATTTTAAAGAGTGGTGTGGTTCAAAGAATGGTAAGTATAATTGGAAAGATGACGCATGTAAGATAAGTAAAGAATCATATCACGCTACTCTCAGAATAGAACAGATGCGAAATACCGAACAGAGAATCGCACAAAAACGCATACATGATTCACTGACTAGACCATTGTAAATATAAACAAATAATGGCTGAAATGCCTTATTCTTGCTTTCGTAATATAGGTTTTATCTGTAAACTCAAGTATTTAAAATCTTAAAAGGACTGCATGTCTATTTTAAATGTAATATGGCAACAGTGTGTGTATTTGAGATACTATCAAATTCTAATGAGACAGCTAAATTAACTTCTAAAAAGGAGATATGTTTACTTTCAGTAGCTAAAAAACAACTGGAACTTAAAGATTTAGGTATTGGCGCCCCAGAACCGAGTCAACCAACTACAACATTAAAATTAAAAGAAGAAAAAGATAGCTTATTCTATTTTGAAGCAAAACAAGAAGGCGAAACATCATTTGAGCCAATTAAAGTATATAAATGGGATTTGTTTGAGAACCCGGATAATAGCGCTGGGAATCCGAGTATAGTAACTACTCACGGATATCAATTGATTTACAAATTTGAAATCGTAGTAGATTGCGGTCAAAATTTGTTATACATATTCTCAGATAAAGGCCAAGCAGAACTTCTTGTCCACAGACTAAAAAATAATGGGTTTCTTGAAGTAAGAAATTGTCGCTTGAATTTATCAAAAGTAAGTAATATTCCGAATATCGTAGACGAATGGGGGATGTGGCTTGACAGTAGGGGTCAAATATTAAAGAAGGCTTATTTTGGAACAAATTTGCATAAAGTGAAAGAGGGCAGAGGTGAACAAATAACTAGTTATGATGTTTCGTACAGAATAAAAGACGTGGACGGAAAGGAAACTGATATAAGTTTAATTATTTCCCATTATGGCAGAATTAGTAGCAACAGTAATTCTGCTAAAAATGACGTGCTTCTTAAAATATTTAGAAGCATAAAGTCAGCTACGGATTAACTATTAAATTTAGCATTAAAATATAGAAATAAAATTATCTAAAGTATAGATTAGATTCTCTAATTTTAGATCTGTTATAGTTATATTTTTTATATTCAATTCGATATGCGATTTAAATTTATTGCTTATGTAACTAATTTTATAATCCTCTAAACGATAATTCTTTATTTTTAAATCTGGAACATAATTGGATTTGTATGGTAAAAA